>CAMIYC010000057.1 GCA_946402905.1 uncultured Prevotellaceae bacterium
AATGGCGGTCATTAGAAAACAATGTTGACTGAATCTCTAATAACCGATTTGGGTTAAAATCTTTCACTTTGCTTCTATTTTGGGTGTCCTTTTGTTTCCTGCACACCACTCTCCATTTGCAGTGGTAATCAGTTCCCCCTCTAAGTTGAGGCTGCTGAAAAAGTCCTGTTTCTATCAAAAGTGGCCTCTGAGATTTCAATTTTTGACTATGCTCCAAGATAGGGGTACGAATAATCGAGATATGAAAAATTGGATTAACCTACTTTTTCAGCAGCCTCTAAGTTGAGGGGGGCAGGGGGAGTGTGTCTCAGCCAGCGGCTCCCCCTCTTAGTTATCCAGCGGCACCATGTTGCGGAGATGTCATCAAATATTTGTAAACTCTAAATGGCAAAAAGATGTGTCGCCAAGCATTTTCTAAACTTTAACCTAAAAAATAATTGCACGCATCGATTTTTGTGTGCAATGTTTTTGATGTTAGATGGTTTTTTCCTAACTTTGCACTCGAAAAAAACGCGTAAGAAACAAGTTATTACAATAAAAACATTTTTAAAATGGCAAAGTTTGATCAGTCAGTTTTAAGTAAGTACGGTATCAATGGTACTACAGAGGTGATTTACAATCCTTCTTATGAGTTGCTCTTCGAAGAGGAGATGAAAGAAGACCTCACAGGTTATGACAAAGGACAGCTTACAGAGCTGGGAGCTGTGAACGTGATGACAGGCGTTTATACAGGACGCTCTCCTAAAGACAAATTCATCGTGGTGGATGAGAATTCTAAGGACACTGTATGGTGGACAAGCGATGCGTATAAGAATGACAACCATCCCGCAAGCATCGAGACCTGGAACGCTGTCTTGAAACTGGCCAAAGAAGAACTTTCCGACAAGAAGCTCTATGTGGTCGACGGTTTCTGTGGTGCCAACAAGGACACCCGCATGAAGGTGCGCTTCATCATGGAGGTGGCATGGCAGGCACATTTCGTGACCAACATGTTTATCCGTCCTGTCAACGACGAGGAGCTCGAGCAGGAGCCCGACTTCGTGGTGTATAACGCCTCAAAAGCCAAGGTGGAGAATTACAAAGAGCTGGGCCTGAACTCAGAGACCGCAGTGGTGTTCAATGTGACCAGCCGCGAGCAGGTTATCATCAACACCTGGTATGGTGGCGAGATGAAGAAAGGTCTCTTCTCGATGATGAACTACTATCTCCCGCTCAAAGGCATCGCCGCTATGCACTGCTCTGCCAACACTGATATGAACGGTGAGAACACCGCTATCTTCTTCGGTCTCTCCGGCACCGGCAAGACCACGCTCTCTACCGACCCGAAGCGTCTGCTCATCGGCGACGACGAGCACGGATGGGATGACAATGGCGTGTTCAACTTCGAGGGTGGCTGCTATGCCAAGGTGATCAACCTCGACAAGGAGAGCGAGCCCGATATCTACAACGCTATCCGCCGCAATGCACTTCTCGAGAACGTGACTGTCGACGCAGATGGCAAGATCGACTTCGCTGACAAGAGCGTGACAGAGAACACCCGCGTGAGCTATCCTATCGAGCACATCGAGAAGATCGTGAAAAACGTGCGTCCTATCAGCGCCGGCCCCGCAGCCAAACAGGTGATCTTCCTCTCTGCCGACGCATTCGGTGTGCTGCCTCCAGTGAGCATCCTCACCCCGGAGCAGACCAAATACTACTTCCTCTCTGGATTCACAGCCAAACTGGCTGGTACTGAGCGTGGTATCACAGAGCCCACACCCACATTCTCCGCATGCTTCGGACAGGCCTTCCTCGAGCTGCACCCCACAAAGTATGCTGAGGAGCTGGTGAAGAGAATGGAAGCCAACGGCGCAAAGGCATATCTTGTCAACACAGGTTGGAATGGCACTGGCAAGCGTATCTCCATCAAAGACACACGTGGCATCATCGATGCAATCCTCGACGGAAGCATCAATACCGCTCCAACAAAGAAGATACCTTACTTCGACTTTGAGGTGCCCACAGTCCTTCCAGGCGTAGACACCAACATCCTCGACCCACGCGACACCTATGCAGACGCCTCACAGTGGGATGAGAAAGCAAAGGACCTCGCCGCACGCTTCATCAAGAACTTCGTGAAGTATGAGGGCAATGAGGCTGGCAAAGCTCTCGTAGCCGCCGGACCGAAACTCTAATCAGAAAATATCACCCATCAGAAAAGCCAGGCTCAAGAGCCTGGCTTTTTCTGTCTATCTATTCTATTCTATTCTATTCTATTCTATTCTAGTCTATCTAGTCTATTCTCACAAAAAAAAGAGGACGACATGAATCACTCATACCGGCCTCCTGAAAACAATTCAACGAATGTTGGTCTTTACCAAAGCAATGATACTCAGTATTGTCGTAATAACGACCATGACCAACATCATCGTTGTTTCAAAATCTAATAACATAATCTTTACCTTAAATCTATCAAACTACTAACCTAATGAAAAAAGTATTCTCACGAACACGATGCAAAAATACATGATTGTTTGCGCACACACAAGAATTTTCGGGGCTTTTTAGCCAATCACGGCTCTTTTTTGATTTAGGTCAATCCGACGGGGCAGACGGCTCGACGGTTTTAGCGATATTCTTGGTTGTCCCGGTTTTCGTGATATTCCGACTTTCAGGTTATTCCGCCCTTTGGTACTGGTAATTCTTACCTCACTCAACTTCCGCAAGCGCCGCTCGTGCGGATTTGCAATCTCCGCAAGCGCCGCTCGTGCGGATTTGCAATCCGCACGCATAGAATATAAGCATTTTTAATGCGATGATCGGATTAAAAATCCTAATATCCTATGCATCTGGATTACAAATCCCGATGAGTGCTGGGGCTATTGAGTGGCTACTGGAGCCGTTCCGATTCCTAAAAACTCTAAACAGACCTTAAAAATACCCTAATAAACAATAATTTACATAATAAAAAGGAGAAAACACGTTTTATTTGAGGAATTCTGAGTAAATTTGCAACCAAAAATTGTGGGTGCAGTCCTCTTTTTCCGCTTGAAAGGCTCTATTTCCAGGTGGAATTCAAGGGTTGTGCTCGTCATTTCAATCATAAGATATCGATGAATAAGATCATATTCCCTTTAGCTGTATGCCTGTCGGTGATGTTTTTTTTCGCCTCATGTCTGAAAGACGATGAGGTGGAGACGGTATATTCCGACGATGCCGCGATCGTGTCGTTTACCCTCGGCAATCTCAATAGCTATATCACCACAAAAGCCTCCGACGGTTCTGACAGTGTGTACAAGGCGACGGTGACAGGAAGCAATTATAAGATGTATATCGACCAGATGAATCATCTCATCTACAATGTCGACTCTCTGCCCTACAACACTGATGTGTCGAGGGTGTTGTGCACCGTGACGAGCAAAAACTCCGGCCTGATTGTCATTCAGAATGTAGGAAGCGATACGCTGAGATACTATAGCAGCACCGACTCTATCGACTTCACCACACCACGTAAGTTTATCGCCTATTCTGTCGACGGCTCTGCGCATCAGGAGTATACTGTGAGCCTGAATGTACATGGAGAGAGCAGCGACAAGTTCGTCTGGAACTCCAGCGATATCTCACTGCCGGTGGAGCCGAAGGGCATGAAGGCCCTGTCGTGCAACGGACGTGTCTTTGTCTTCATCTCCGACGGCAGCCAGACTACCCTGGTGTCGTGCGATGAGCAAAGTGAGGACGGCTGGCAGTGGGCCACTCCTAATCTCAATACTACCCTTCCCTCGTATGCATACCAGAACGTCGTGACACGCGACGGCTATCTATACCTCTATGCCGACGGGCGCATCCTGAAATCTGCCGACGGCAACACATGGGAGGAGACTGCCCGTGCGGGCATTATGCGGCTGGCGGCAGCCAGTGAGCGCTCGCTGTATGCCATCAGTCATTCCGGAGCTTTGCTTCGCTCTGACGACGAGGGGGCTACATGGCGAGAGGAGAAGCTCGACGACTCATCCACCCTGCTTCCTGTGCAGGATATTTCGTATTGCGTATTGCCCTCCCGTGTCAATGACTCTACCGAGTATGTCGTGATGGCAGGCAACAGGAGCCTCACAGGCTATCCCGGCGACCGTTTCGCCATGGTGTGGAGCAAGGTGGAGGAGTATGCTGCCGGAAGCCGCGACGACGGATGGACATACACCAGTGCTTGTGATGTCGATTCGGTGGCCCTGCCACGGCTGTCGCATCTCACCATCGCCTCCTGCGACGGCGCCATTGTCGCCTTGGGATCAGCAGGTATCGGCGCTTGTGAGACACCTGGCTTCAAAAGGCTTTACTACAGCCAGGACGGCGGCGTCTACTGGCTGAACAATGCTTATTATCAGTTGCCCGACGGTTTTGTGGGGCAGGATGTCTTTGCCATGACGGTCGACAGTCTGCATCGCCTCTGGATCATCACAGCCGAAGGAAAGGTGTGGAGAGGATACTATCCTTACACCATGTGGGAGAAGCATCCGAAAACATTCACCGAATAAGTAGTACATCTCTATTATAAATATATGAGAAAAGCCCTTGCACTCATCATCATCCTGTTGCCTGCCGCGCTGACGCGTGCACAGGGCGATGTGGAGTATCTGATGGAGGTGGGGGCAGGCGTGGGGCTGGTGTCGTATGAAGGCGACTACAACGGCAATATCACAAAAAACATGCAGCCGACGGCATCCCTGGTGCTCCGGCGCCTCATCAACCCCTATCACGGATTCCGGCTGCGCGCGGGCTACGGCAAACTGAAAGGGTCGTCGGCCGACGTGGAGACGTATTATCCCGGCAAGCAGGAGACGCCATACACATTCAGCCATACGATGGTAGACCTGTGTGCCACCTATGAGTATAATTTCTGGCCCTACGGCACCGGCCGCGACTATCGCGGTGCGAAGAGGCTGAGTCCCTTCGTCTATGGAGGTATCGGGCTGGCCTATGTGAAGGCCGGTGCCGACAATGTCTTCACGGGAGGCTTGCCTCTGGGCATCGGGGTGAAATACAAGCTGGCCGACCGGCTGAACCTCGGCGTGGAGTGGGGGGTGCATTTCACCCTGAGCGACAAGCTCGACGGATCGGTCGACCCTTACGATATCAAGAGTAGCGGCGCTTTCAAGAACACCGATTGCTATTCGGCCTTGCAAGTGACGCTCACATATAGTTTTATGGCCAAATGTAGAACATGTCATAACGAAGATGAATAAACTGGATATGAACCGTATACCCCAGCACATCGCCATCATCATGGACGGTAATGGGCGCTGGGCACTGGAGCAGGGAAAACCCCGGAGCTTCGGACATCAGGCTGGTGTCGACGCAGTGCGCCGCATCACTTCTGAATGCACACGTCTTGGTGTCAAGTTTCTCACCCTCTACACGTTCTCAACAGAGAACTGGAACCGTCCTGTCGACGAGATAGCATCGCTGATGAGCCTCGTGCTCTCCTCGCTGGAGGATGAGATCTTTATGAAGAACAATGTGCGTTTCCGCGTGATCGGTGAGATAGAGCGTCTGCCGCGTGACGTGCAGGACAAGCTGCAAGAGACGATGGACCACACCGCACAGAATACCGCCATGCAGATGGTGGTCGCTCTGAGCTATTCTTCGAGGTGGGAGATCACCCGAGCCACCCGCGAGATAGCCCGGGATGTGCGTGATGGCAAGCTCGCACTTGACGACATCAGCGAAGACCTCATGTCGAGCCGCATGGTGACCAATTTCATGCCCGACCCCGACCTGCTCATCAGGACGGGTGCCGAAGTGCGCATATCCAATTATCTGCTCTGGCAGATCGCCTATTCAGAGTTGTATTTCTGCGACACCTACTGGCCCGACTTCATGGAGGAAGACCTGCACCAAGCCATCGCATGCTATCAGAGCCGACAGCGCAGGTTTGGCAAGACCGAGGCACAGGTGGAGACATCCGGGGCGGACAGCTCCCTGTAAAACAAAAAAATAATTCATCATATAATGAACAAAATAAGGAAAATCCTTACGCTGTGGACAGTCATGGCATGCGCCATCTCTGCTTATGGGCAGGAGAAAATCGTCAATCCCGAAATCTCATACGCTGGTATACCCCGCACCCTCAAGGTGGGTGGAATCGCCGTGTCGGGAGTCGATGGCTACGAGGATTTCATGCTCACCGGCATCTCCGGCCTGACGGTGGGACAGACCATCACCGTGCCGGGCAATGACGTGACCGATGCCGTGAAGAGATACTGGCGCCACGGGCTCTTCTCGTCGGTGTCTATCTCTGCCGACTCCATCGTGGGTGACCAGATCTACCTGCATATCTCACTGAGTGTGCGACCCAGGGTCTCCACCATCAACTATATCGGATTGAAGAAGTCGGAACGTGACGACATGGAGGCAAAACTCGGCATCATCAAGGGAGGCCAGCTCACACCCAACATCATCGACAGGGCCAAAATCCTGGCCAAGAAATACTTTGACGACAAGGGATACAAAAACGCAGAGGTAAATATCCGTCAGCGCGATGACGTGGCCAATAAAAACCAGGTGATCCTTGACGTGGAGGTTGACAAGAAGGAGAAGATGAAGGTGCACGAGATCATCATCGACGGCAATGAGATGCTCAGCGACGCCAAGATCAAAGGACGGCTGTTTACCAAGGGCGCGTTCTCCAAGACTCATGAGGCCGGCAAGCTCTCTACCTTCCTCAAGTCGAAGAAATACACCCCGGAGCGCTGGAAAGAAGACAAACAGAAACTGATAGAGAAATACAATGAGTATGGCTATCGCGATGCCACCATCCTGGAAGACAGCGTGTGGAACTATGATGACAAGCATGTCAATATCTACGTCAAGGTGGATGAGGGAAAGAAATATTATCTGCGCAACATCAGCTGGGTGGGCAACACCGTCTATTCCACCGACTATCTGAGCAGGGTGCTCGGCATGAACAAGGGCGATGTATACAACCAGAAACTGATGAACAAGCGCCTCTCGGAAGATGACGATGCCGTGGGCAACAACTACTGGAACAACGGATACCTCTTCTACAACCTCCAGCCCACAGAGGTGAATATCGTGGGAGACTCCATCGACATAGAGATGCGTATCATGGAGGGACAGCAGGCCCATATCAACCATGTGCGCATCAACGGCAACAACCGGCTTTACGAAAATGTGGTGAGACGGGAGCTCCGCACCAAGCCCGGCGACCTCTTCTCCAAGGACGCCCTGATGCGATCGGCACGTGAGCTCGCATCGATGGGACATTTCGACCCGGAGAAAATAGACCCCAAGGTGGAGCCCAACTATGAGGACGGCTCCGTGGACATCAACTACAACCTGGAGCAGAAGTCAAACGACCAGATCGAATTCTCACTCGGATGGGGACAGACCGGTGTCATCGGGCGCGTGGGCCTGAAGCTCAACAATTTCTCAATGCGCAACCTCTTTAATAAGAATAAGGAGCACCGTGGCATCATGCCCATCGGCGACGGCGAGGTGCTCTCTATCGGAGCACAGACCAACGGCACCTATTATCAGTCGTACAATGCTTCGTACTCCACCAACTGGTTCGGAGGCAAGCGGCCTATCCAGTTCAGTGCGGGTGTCTACTATTCCAAGCAGACAGATATCTCCAGCACCTATTATAATTCTGCCTACCGCTACAATTATTACAACTACATGTATGGAGGATACGGCAGCAACTATTATACCAACTATGAGAGCTTCTACGACCCCGACAAGTATGTCAAGCTGATGGGAGCATCTCTCGGATGGGGAAAACGACTGCGCTGGCCCGACGATTATTTCACATTGTCGGTGTCGCTGGCCTATACACGCTATATGCTGAAAAACTGGACCTGGTTCCTCATCACCACAGGCAACTCCAACAACCTCAACCTGAACCTCTCGCTCAACCGTACCTCGACCGACAACCAGTTGTTCCCACGTACAGGTTCGGAGTTCACCTTCTCGCTCTCTCTCACCCCGCCATGGTCGAAGTGGGAGAACAAAGACTTCAAAAACCTGGCCACCGACTGGCAGTCGGCCACCTACGTGGATGAGCAGCAGGAGAAATACCGCTGGGTCGAGTATCACAAGTGGAAGTTTAAGTCCAAAACCTATACGGCTCTCACCGGAGGCACCAAGTGTCTCGTGCTCATGACGCGTGTGGAGCTGGGACTGCTCGGCTACTACAACAAATACAAGAAGTCGCCCTTTGAGACCTATTACATGGGTGGCGACGGCATGAGCGGATACTCCACCGGATATGCCGAGGAGACCATCGGACTGCGAGGATATGAGAACGGATCGCTCACCCCACAGGGTGCTCCAGGCTATGCCTACGACCGTCTGTCGCTCGAGCTCCGCTATCCATTCCTTCTGGGCAACACCACCATCTACGGACTGACTTTCCTCGAGGCCGGAAACGCCTGGAATGACCCCAAGAATTTCAACCCGTTTGATATGAAGCGCTCCGCAGGCGTGGGCGTGAGAATATTCCTCCCGATGGTGGGTCTGATGGGTATCGACTGGGCCTACGGCTTCGACAAGGTCTATGGCAACAAGGGTGGGTCTAATTTCCACTTCATCCTCGGACAGGAGTTCTAAACCCGAAAAATATATTAAAACCCGGCACGCATGCGTTAAGAAAAGATAAATCGCATGATGGGTTTGAAACTGCAGGCCGGGCAATTCGTCTGAAAAAATACGGAAGCTAAAATATTTGAGAATATGAAGAAGTTGATTTTGATGAGCCTGATGGCACTCTCCGTGCTCTCGGCTGGCGCACAGAAGTTTGCGCTGATAGATATGGATTATATCCTGAAGAACATACCCGCCTATGAGCGGGCCAATGAGCAGCTCAACCAGGTGTCGAAAAAGTGGCAGGCTGAGGTGGAGGCCCTCAACACGGAAGCAGCCACGATGTATAAGAACTACCAGAACGAGGTGGTCTTCCTCTCCGAGGAGCAGAAGAAGAAGCGTCAGGAAAGCATCATGGGCAAGGAAAAAGAGGCCAGTGAGCTGCGCAAGAAATATTTCGGTCCCGAGGGCGAGCTCTTTAAGAAGCGTGAGAGCCTGATGACACCCATCCAGGACGAGATATACAATGCGGTCAAGGATATCTCCGAGCTCCGTGGCTATTCGTTGGTGCTCGACCGTGCCAGCGACGGCGCCATCATCTTCGGCTCTCCCAAGATCGATATCAGCAACGAGGTGCTGGAGAAGCTCGGCTACAGCACGAATTGATGGATTCCGTAATTCCTGATTCATAATCAATGCAAATTCATGATATTTGGGAAAAAATGAGTACTTTTGCAAGCAAATAAAAATTTAACATTAAACAATAGACAAAAATGAAAAAAATTTTCTTGATGTTGATGCTGTTGGCTCCTATGGCCACATTCGCACAGAAGTTCGGACATGTAGATACACAGTCGGTCATCCAGTCGCTGCCCGAGTTCAGCCGTGCCAACGGTGAGATAGAGGCTCTTGGCAAGCAGTATGAGAACGACCTGAAAGCTTCTCAGGACGAGTTGCAGCGCAAGGCCGAGGAATACGACAAGAACAAGAGCACGATGAATGCCACCAAGCAGCAGGAGACTGAGGCCAGCCTTCAGGAGATGTATCAGCGCATCCAGCAGCAGGCCGCTCAGAACCAGCAGGAGTTCCAGAAAGCACAGCAGGACAAGCTGCAGCCCATCTTTGCCAAGGTGCGCCAGGCCATCGAGGCTGTAGGCAAGGCCGGCGGTTATGTCTATATCATGGAAGTGGGCAGTGTGCTCTATATCAACGACACGCTCAGCAAGGACATCACCTCTGAGGTGAAGTCGCAGCTGGCCAAGATGAAATAATCATCATCTCATCATACCATGAGGGCAGGCCGGTGAGTCTGCCCTTGTTGGTAATTTTATCATTTATACCGATAGCATCCACGGTGGCTGTTGTCTTGATGGCCATCATAAAAACTCCAATACCAGCCTTATGAAAAAGATTGCGCTTTTGCTGATGATGACGCTCCTGCCCCTATGGGCGGACGCACAGGTGAAATTTGGCTACCTGAGCTATGAGAAAGCTTTCAAGGCCATGCCCGAGTATGCCCTTGCCCAAGCCAACCTCGAAGACCTGAAATCGAAGTACGCCGCAGAGTTGAAACGTGTAGAGGAGGAGTTCAACCGCAAGTATGAAGAGTTCCTCGACGGTCAGGCCGACTTCGCTCCCACTATCTTGCAGAAGCGCCAGACCGAGCTGCAGGAGATCCTCACCAAGAATGTGGCATTCAAGGCTGAATCGGAGAGACTGCTCAAACAGGCCGAGGCCGACACATACGCCCCCATCCGGGCCAAGCTGCAGGAGGCTATCCGGAGCGTGGGCGCTGAGCACGGCTATGCCTTCATCCTGAATACCGACGGCGACGCCTGTCCATATATCGACCCGGAGATGGGCGAGGATGTGACCGACCTCGTGAATGAAGCCTTGAGATGACCCGCCTGCCACAACAACCAGGACCTATCGGGGTGTTCGACTCCGGATACGGAGGACTCACCATCCTGCATGGCATCCGCCAGCTGATGCCTGAGTATGACTATGTCTATCTGGGCGACAATGCACGCGCGCCTTACGGGCCAAGGTCGTTCGACGTGGTGTATGAGTTCACACGCCAGGCGGTGATGAAAATGTTTGAGATGGGATGCCATCTGGTGATCCTGGGATGCAACACCGCATCGGCCAAGGCTCTGCGGTCGATACAGGAGGTCGACCTGCCCCAGACCGACCCCTCGCGCAGGGTGCTGGGCGTGATACGTCCCACAGCCGAGGTCATCGGACGCCTCACACAGACCCGCCATGTGGGAATTCTGGCCACTGAGGGTACCATCAAGAGCCAGAGCTACAACATGGAGATCGCCAAGCTATATCCCGACATACAAGTCACGGGAGTGGCATGCCCGTTCTGGGTGCCTCTGGTGGAGTACAACGAGGCCGACAGTCCCGGAGCCGACTATTTCGTCAAGAAACGGCTCGACCAGCTGGCCATGCTCGACCCTCATATCGATGCCGTGATCCTGGGCTGTACCCATTATCCGCTGCTCATGCCCAAGATCGTGCGCTATATCCATCCCGGCATACGCATCGTGCCGCAGGGAGAGTATGTGGCAGAGAGCCTGAGGGCCTATCTGCAGCGCCATCCGGAGATGGAGGCGAAATGTACGAAGGGTGGCACGGTGGCTTATTATACGACAGAGAACGCCGGGCGGTTCAGCGAGAGCGCGCGGCTCTTCCTGCACGAAGACGTGTGCGCACACCATGTCACGCTTGCTGAATACTGAGGTGGTGTGGCGGAAGCAAAACATGAACTAAATAAGAAAAAGAATGCAAGAGACAAGACAAAACCGTATAGCCAGGCTGCTCCAGAAGGAGCTGAGCATGATTTTCCAGTCGCAGACCCGCATGATGCGCGGGGTGATGGTCAGCGTCACGCGCTGCCGCATCTCACCCGACCTGAGTGTCTGCACCGCCTATCTGAGCGTGTTCCCCTCAGAGCGAGGCGAGGAGATGCTGCGTAACATCAATGCCAATGAGAAGACCATCCGCTACGAACTGGGCACCAGGGTGAGGCATCAGTTGCGCATCATACCAGAGCTGAGGTTCTTCATCGACGACTCGCTCGACTATATCGACCATATCGACGAACTGCTGAAAAAGTAATATACGGCCGTCATGAATTTCCCGTTTTACATCGCAAGGCGGTATCTCTTCTCCAAGAAGAGCACCCATGCCATCAACCTCATCAGTGCCATCAGCGTGGTGGGCGTGGCAGTGGCCACCATGGCCCTCGTGGTGACGCTCAGCGTGTTCAACGGGTTTCACGACCTGGTGGCGTCGTTCTTCACCTCTTTCGACCCACAGCTGAAAGTGGTGCCGGTCAAGGGCAAGACTGCTCCTGCCGACGATCCTGTCTTGCAGCAGATGCGCCGGTTGCCGCAAGTGGATGTCGCCACCGAGTGTGTCGAAGACCAAGCCCTGGCCGTCTATCGAGACCGTCAGGCCATGGTGCGTATCAAAGGCGTGGACGACAATTTCGACCAGCTCACACATATCACGGAGATCCTTTATCCGGAGGCAGGGGCTTATTTCGAGCTCCACGCCGCCAATCTGGAGTATGGCATCCCCGGCATTCGCCTGGCACAACTCCTGGGCACCGGGGCTCAGTGGCAGGGATTCCTGCATGTCTACGCCCCGATGCGTGAGGGCCAGCTCGACATGACCGACCCGGAGAGCGCTTTCGTGAGCGACTCGCTGCTCTCGCCGGGTGTGGTGTTCAATGTGAGCCAGGCCAAGTACGACCGCGACTATATCCTTACCTCCATTGGCTTCGCGCGCAGCCTCTTCGGCCAGCAGGGCATGCTTTCCTCCCTGGAGCTGCGGCTCAAGCCCGGCAGTGATTTTGACCGTGTGAAGGAGCAGCTCATCAGTATCGCCGGTGAGAAATACCGCGTGCTCGACCGCTATGAGCAGCAGGCCGACACCTTCAAGATCATGAGCATAGAGAAGTTCATCGCTTATATTTTCCTCACTTTTATTCTCATCGTGGCCAGCTTCAATATCATAGGCTCACTCTCCATGCTCATCATCGACAAGAAAGATGATGTGGTCACGCTGCGCAATCTCGGAGCCTCCAATCGTCAGATATCCTCCATCTTTCTTTTCGAGGGCAGGATGATCGCCGCGGCGGGAGCTTTTATCGGCGTACTTCTCGGATTGCTGCTATGCTGGCTGCAACAGACTTTCGGCATCGTAAGTCTGGGTGGCAGCGATGGCTCTTTCGTCGTCGACGCCTATCCAGTCAGTGTCCACTTCTGGGATATCATCATCGTGTTTTTCACAGTGCTTGCTGTGGGATGGGTCGCCGTGTGGTATCCTGTGCGCCACCTCAGCCGCCGGCTGTTAGCATAGCCGGCTTCTCTGTCATGGAGACATAATCGCTATTCTTTTTGTATGACGGAGACAGGAAAAGAAAAAACCATTGTCGGAGCTTACAGACGCTACCTCAGGCTGCAGCGCAATCTCTCTCCCAATACACTCGACGCATATATGCGCGACCTGGAGAAACTGCTGCGCTATCTCCAGAGCGAAGGCATCGAGGCCGTTAGTGCCACCATCGACGACCTGCGCTATTTTGCCGCCGGGCTGCACGACATCGGCATAGGCCCCAGGTCGCAGTGCCGTATCCTCAGCGGGGTGAGGTCGTTCTATCGTTTCCTGTTGCTCGACGGATATATCGACTCCGACCCCACCGAACTGCTGGAGTCGCCCATCCTGGGCGAACATCTGCCGGAGGTGCTCTCACTCGACGAGGTGGACCGTATGGAGGCCGCTGTCGACCTGACCAAATGGGAGGGGCATCGCAACAGGGCCATCATCGAGGTGCTCTTCAGTTGCGGACTGCGCGTGAGCGAACTGGTGAGCCTGCGTCTCTCGTCGCTCTATCTCGACGAGGGGTTCGTGCGAGTCACGGGCAAGGGCAGCAAGGAACGGCTGGTGCCCATCTCATCACGTGCCATCGACGAGTTGCGATTCTGGTTTGACGACCGCTGCCGGATGAATATCAAGCCCGGCGAGCAAGACTATGTCTTTCTCAACCGCCGCGGCGCTCATCTCACCCGTACGATGATACTGATGATCATCAAGAAGCAGGCCGCTGAGGCAGGCATCGAAAAGACGGTCAGCCCCCATACTTTGCGCCATTCATTCGCCACAGCCCTGCTGGAGGGTGGTGCCGACCTCAGGGCCATACAGGCGATGCTCGGCCATGAGAGCATCGCTACCACAGAGATATATACCCATATCGACATGACTACTTTGAGGCAAGAGATTCTCCAGCATCATCCCAGAAACCAGCGGCACCATGAAATAGAGAATGCGGCTGAAAAAAACGGCCCGGCAGGCGATTAATTGCAAAAATTCATGTAAATTTGCAGTCCAAAATAAAAAGACTATAATATATGCCATATCTTTTCACTTCTGAATCTGTGTCGGAAGGACATCCCGACAAAGTGGCCGACCAGATTTCCGACGCGTTGCTCGACCAGTTTCTCGCATACGACGACAATGCACGTTGTGCCATCGAGACGTTTGTCACCACGGGTCAGGTGGTCATCATGGGCGAGGTGCGCTCCGAAGCCTATATCGACCTGCAGACCATCGCCCGTAAGACGGTGAAGCGCATCGGATACACCAAGTCGGAATATCAGTTCGACGGAGACTCCTGCGGTATCCTCACCTCCATCCATGAGCAGAGCGCCGACATCAACCGGGGCGTAGACCGTGCCGATGAGGATGAGCAGGGCGCCGGCGACCAGGGCATGATGTTCGGCTATGCCATCAACGAGACGGAGAGCTTGATGCCCGTGTCGCTCGACCTGGCCCATCTCATCATGAGCACCCTGGCCGAGATACGCAAGGAGGGGCGTGTGATGACCTATCTGCGCCCTGATGCCAAGAGTCAGGTCACGGTGGAATATGGCGATGACAACATCCCGCGGCGCATCGACACCATTGTGGTGTCGACACAACACGACCCGTTCTTGGACGACGACGACGAGATGCTGCGCATCATCAGAGACGACGTGATCCATATCCTCATACCGCGGGTGAAGCAGAAGATACACAGCCAGAAGGTGCTCGACCTCTTCGGCGACGACATCAAGTATCATGTCAACCCTACAGGCAAGTTCGTCATCGGCGGTCCGCACGGCGACACCGGACTGACCGGGCGTAAGATCATCGTCGACACCTATGGCGGTAAGGGTGCACATGGCGGAGGCGCCTTCTCGGGCAAGGATTCCAGCAAGGTGGACCGCTCTGCCGCCTATGCCGCACGCTATATCGCCAAGAACATGGTGGCAGCCGGCGTGGCCGACGAAATGCTGGTGCAGGTGAGCTACGCCATCGGCGTGGCCCAGCCGGTGAGCATCTATGTCAATACCTATGGCCGCTCTCACGTGAGCATGACCGACGGAGAGATTGCTATCCGCATCCAGCAGATGTTCGACCTGCGCCCCAAGGCCATCGAGAGGATGCTGCGCCTGCGGCAGCCCATCTTCTTCGAGACGGCTGCTTACGGACACATGGGACGTAAGAACGAAGTGGTGAAGAAGACTTTCACCAGCCATTATCATGAGACGAAGGTGATGGACGTGGAGCTGTTCACCTGGGAAAAACTCGACCGGGTGGATGAAATCAAAAAGGTGTTCGGCCTTTTATAAACAGTATTAATCGAGCACATCTCAAATGTCACGGCAGACGGAGCATGAGCAGCAAGCGGCGACTGTGGCCATACCACAGCCCAAGACCGGGCATGCGCCTGCGCCGTCGGTCAGGAAAACACCGCGCCAGGCTTTCAGGAAAACTACTGAGCAAGTGCTCCGTGAACTGCCCGACAGTGCCACGCCCTGGCAGCAGGACTCTGCCGTGCAGGCTTATTTTAAGCCTGGGCAGGACAATCACTATAGTGAGCGCCCCGATACGCTGGGGATGCCTGGGCAGCGTGCCGACCAGCAGTATATGCGCAAGCCTTTCGGCGCGTTTAAAGACCCGGCACAGACGCAGGATACCATCCTGCCGCTGAGGAAATGGGCCACTGGCATGCGGCGAGACGCCGACCCGGCGCCCTACAGGGTGGGAGCCGACAGCTATGTGTCGCTGGTGGTGGTGGCCTCTCTCGTGGTGGCATTGCTGGCACTTGCGGCATCATGGAAATTCGTGGTCAGGCAGGGAAAGAATTTTTTCTATCGTGAGAATGAGCGTACTACCACCGTGCCCGACACCAGCCGCGAACTGCGTGCGCAGGGGGTGCTCGTGGCCTTTACGGGTGTGATACTTGCCGTCTTCTGCTTTCATTTCTCGCTCAGCTGGCCGGAGGGAGAGTATTTCGTGTCGTCCAGGTATTGGCTCTTCGCCGTTTATATCCTGATGATTTTTGCCTACCTGTTGCTCAAAACGGGATTGTACCAGTTTGTCAACTGGGTGTTTTTTGATAGTAAAAAAAACGAACAATGGAATAAGGCAGTGCTCTTCATCACCGCTATGGAGGGAGTGGTTCTGACACCTTTCATTCTGCTCTCTGTTTATGGAGAAATGAGGTTGCTGCCTGCGTTGATTTGTATCGGAATGGTTGTCCTTCTGGCTAAAATACTCGCTTTTTATAAGTGTTATTTAATCTTTTTCAGACAATTTGGCGCATTTCTGCAAATATTTTTGTACTTTTGTGCCCTTGAATTGATACCCTTGGCTGGATTAGTCGGGATCCTGGAGACATTTAATAAAAATCTGATAATAAATTTTTAGTACACTTATGATAAAGAAGATACTCGTTTCGCAGCCTAAGCCAACAAGCGAAAAGTCACCTTACTTTGAAATTGCCAAAGAGTTTGACGTGGAATTGGTGTTCCGCCCCTTTATTAAAGTGGAAGGATTGACAGCCAAGGAATTCCGCCAGCAGAAGGTGAGTATACCCAACTATACCGCCATCGTCTTCACCTCAAGGCATGCCATCGACAATTTCTTTACGTTGGCCAAGGAGTTGCGAGTCACCATACCTGAGGACTTGAAGTATTTCTGCGTGACAGAGACCATCGCACTGTATATACAGAAATATGTGCAGTACAGGAAGCGCAAGGTGTTCTTCGGTTCTACCGGAAAAATCGCCGACCTTGTGCCACTCATGGTGAAGCATAAGACTGAAAAGTATCTCGTACCGATGAGCGACGTGCATAGCAACAGCGTCAAGGAACTGCTCGACTCCAAAAAACTCTTCCACACGGAGTGCGTGATGTATCGCACTGTGAGCGACGACTTCACACCAGAGGAGATACAGCAGTTTGACTACGACATGATGCTGTTTTTCAGCCCAGCCGGAGTGCATTCGCTCACCAAGAATTTCCCTGACTTCGTGCAGGGAGGCATCAAGATAGGTGCCTTCGGACCGGCCACTGCCAAGGAGGTGACAGAAAACGGACTGCGGCTCGACCTCAAGGCTCCCACGCCGGAGTTCCCCTCCATGACTGGAGCACTGAAAGATTTCTTGAAAAACAATCAATGACACTGCGGTGATGGAGCCCCGTGCTCATAGCTTTCACAAATCAGAGCGAGTCACCGGCAGAACGCTGGTGGAATGGCTCTTCAAGGGCGGCGCAAGCCGCTCAATGTCTTCATACCCCTTGCGGGCCGTTTATGCCCTGAAAGAACGTGCCGTCGACGAGTCGCCTGTGCGCATCCTGGTCAGTGTGCCCAAGAGGTGTTTCAAGCGGGCGGTGAAGCGCAACAGGGTGAAGCGACAGGTGAGAGAGGCCTACCGCCACAACAAGCAGCTCATGGGTCAGCGCATGTCGCTGATGCCCGGTCAGGCGCTCATGGTGGCTTTCATCTGGATGGACGACCGGCTGCACGACTCTGACGAAGTGGAGCGCAAGGTGCAAAGTCTGCTCATGAGGATCAATGAGAAGTTATGTCAGTGATCAGAAAGATATATCAGGCATTCTCGGCTGCATTAGTGGCGCTCTTGCTGCTGCCGATCGCATTCTATCAGACGTGTATCAGTCCGCTGACACCGCCCTCATGCCGATTCACCCCCACTTGCTCTGAGTATGCCAGGCAGGCGTTGAAAAAGCATGGGCCTTTCAAAGGACTCGCCCTGGCCATCTGGCGCATCCTCAGATGCAACCCCTGGGGAGGTAGCGGATACGACCCCGTGCCATAGCTTCGTCAACAGCAACAATTCATCAACTTGTCAACTCGTCAACAGAAACAACTTGTCAACTTGTCAACTCGTCAACAGAAACAACTTGTCAACTTGTCAACTCGTCAACTTGTCAACAGAAACAACTTGTCAACTCGTCAACTCGTCAACAGCAACAACTTGTCAACTTGTCAACTCGTCAACTTGTCAACTAAAATAAAACAACAATGATAAAGAATTTTGTAGAAGAACTGAAATGGCGCGGTATGCTGGCCCAGATTATGCCAGGTACCGAAGAACTGCTGAAAAAGGAAATGGTGACGGCCTATCTGGGTACAGACCCTACTGCCGACAGCCTGCACATCGGTCATCTCTGTGGCATCATGATGCTGCGTCACCTGCAGCGTTGTGGCCATAAACCCATCATTCTCGTGGGAGGTGCCACGGGCATGATCGGCGACCCTTCCGGAAAGAGCCAGGAGCGCAACCTGCTCGACTCCACAACGCTCTATCACAACCAGGAGTGTATCAAGAAACAGGTGGCAAAGTTTCTCGACTTCAACGGCACAGAGCCCAACAAGGCTGAGATGGTCAATAATTATGACTGGATGAAGGATTTCACTTTCCTCGATTTCGCACGCGAGGTGGGCAAGCACATCACGGTCAACTATATGATGGCCAAGGACAGTGTGCAGCAGCGTCTCAACGGCACTGCACGCGACGGTCTCTCATTCACCGAGTTTACCTATCAGCTGCTGCAGGGCTACGACTTCCTCCATCTATATAAGACGATGGGATGCAAGCTGCAGTTGGGCGGCAACGACCAGTGGGGCAATATGACCACCGGCACGGAGCTGATACGCCGCACGCTGGGTCAGGAAGCAGAGGCTTTCGCACTGACCTGTCCGCTTATCACCAAAGCCGACGGAAAGAAGTTTGGCAAGACCGAGAGCGGCAACGTATGGCTCGACCGCAATCGCACCACACCCTATGCCTTCTATCAGTTCTGGCTCAACGTGAGCGACGACGACGCAGAGCGCTATATCAAGATCTTCACCAGCCTGGAGAAAGAGGAGATCGACTCCCTGATAGAGGAGCACAGACAAGACCCGGGACGCCGGGTGTTGCAGCGTCGGCTGGCTGAAGAGGTGACCGTCATGGTGCACTCTCGCGAAGACTATGAGATGGCCCTGGAGGCTGCCAGTATCCTCTTCGGCAAGTCGACCAAGGAAAGCCTGCTCAAGCTCGACGAGCAGACGCTGCTCGATGTCTTTGCCGGCGTGCCGCATTTTACCGTCGACAGAGATCAGCTGGGCAAGCCCGCCGTGGAGTTGCTTACCAGCGAGGCGCTGCCCGTGTTCCCCAGCCGTGGCGAGATGCGCAAGATGGTGCAGGGAGGCGGTGTGTCGCTCAACAAAGAGAAACTGCCTGCATTCGACAAGCTCATCGGCGAGGAAGATCTTCTTGACGGCAAGTATCTGCTGGTGCAGAAAGGAAAGAAGAATTACTATCTTATCACTGTGAAATAGAAAAAACAGAGGAAAAATTTGGTAGTGGCCTAAAAAACCACTACCTTTGCACCGCTGATTGGACGATGGTGTAATGGTAACACTACAGGTTTTGGTTCTGTCATTCCCGG
>CAMIYC010000058.1 GCA_946402905.1 uncultured Prevotellaceae bacterium
AACTCCACGTTGATTTGTCCTGTGATGCTCTCGTAGCCGTTCTTCACCGACGAGGCACCTTTCGAAACCTGTATGCTCTGCATCCACGGACCAGGGATGAAGCCCAATGAGCAGGGAGCTGCAGCACCACGATAATTGGGGATGTTCTCTGTCAGCATCTGCACGTAGGTGCCGCTCAGTCCGAGCAGTTTGATCTGCTGAGCGCCAGTGGCGGCATCGGCATAGTTCACATCGACGGAAGGATTCGTGGTGAAACTCTCGCCCAGATTGCAACAAGCGGCGCGAAGCAGTTCGCCGCTGCTGATCAGTTCGGTATTGCCGATGCCCTTGGTCTTCACGCGTCCTGCTCCGTATGCCGAGACGAAAACATCCTGCAACTGCTTCCCGTCGAGCGTCTGCACGTCCGACGAGTCCCTGCCTTCAGCCACTTGTCCAAAAGTCCATGATGTTGTGAACGTCATGGCCATCAGCCAACTGAGAATTCTCCTGCAATCCATTCCGGTGACATAATTACTGATTTTTTACGGTATCCCCTCTTTTTCATCACGAATATTTTGATTTGAAGAATTCTTTTTAACATTCTGAAACTCCAGTTTCTCAGGTAGCCAGATTGAAAGCCCCTACCCCATCTTTCCCTCATATAAATACATCAATATCAGGCTATGTCAAAATTGATATTTCGGGCTAATGACCGTTTTGGGTTAAATACTATAAATCTTTTCGCTAATTGAAGAAGATTATATATTTTTGCAAGATACACATAGGTCATCTGATTCGAGAGAATGAGTAAGGTGCTGCGCCTTCACCTGTGCCACGCTCGTAATTGGGCTGCGACTGCATCTCATAGCTGATGGTGCCACCCTGTATGAGGTCTGAATGTAGCACGTAGTTGAGGTCATAGGGAGTACCATTGAGGGTCATGGCCCCGATATAGCGGTTGGAGCCGCTGTTGTTGGCGGCATGGATCGTCAGTTTCTTCCCGTTGGGAAAATGCAGACTCATCCTCGAGAAATAGGGCGTGCCCAGCGCATACTGTCCACTCCCCGGACATACTGGATAAAAACCTATGGCCGAAAATACATACCAGGCGGAGGTCTGACCGTTGTCCTCATCTCCGCAATATCCGTCAGGGCCGGCGTTGTACAGGCGGTCCATTACCTCCCGGATCCAGTACTGAGTCTTCCATGGCTGTGACGCCCAGTCGTAGAGATATATCATGTGCTGGATGGGTTGGTTGCCATGAGCATAATTGCCCATGTTCATGATTTGCATCTCACGGATCTCATGGATCACACCACCATAGTAGCTGTCATCGAACAGTGGCGGCACCTGAAACACCGAGTCGAGCATGGAGATGAAGACTTGCTTGCCGCCCATCAGTCTGATCAGTCCCTCTGGGTCATGAAATACCGACCAGGTGTAGTGCCAGGCATTGCCCTCGGTGAAGGCGTCGCCCCATTTCAGGGGGCTGAATGGAGACTGGAAGGTGCCGTCTTCATTGCGGCCACGCATGAGCCGCGTTTCTGTGTCGAACACTTTCTGGTAGTTCATCGCCCGCTCCTTGAATGGTCTCAGCTCTTTGGCTTTTTTATTCAAGGCTACTCCCAGTTGGTAGATACACCAGTCGTCATAGGCATACTCCAGGGTGCGGGCCACGCTCTCGTTGATGCCCACATTATAGGGCACATATCCCAGCCTGTTGTAATACTCATATCCACGGCGTCCGGTAGACGATACCTGTGGATGCACCGCATGGGCCCCGTGCACCACTGCCTGCCAGAGAAGTTCGATGTCGTATCCGCGAATTCCTTTGAGATAGGCGTCTGCCACGACCGATGAGGAGTTGTTACCCACCATGCAGTCGCGGTGTCCCGGACTTGCCCATTCCGGCAGGAAACCACTCTCTTTGTAGCAGTTGACAAGGCCTTCCTGCATCTTTGCGCTCATCTCCGGATAAAGCAGGTTGAGCAGTGGAAAGAGCGAACGGAACGTGTCCCAGAATCCTGTGTCGGTGAAATAATAGCCCGTGCACACCTCGCCGGTGTGTGGACTAAAGTGCAGTGCCTCGCCACGGGCATCGATTTCATAGAAAGTGCGTGGGAAGAGCACGGAGCGGTATAGACAGCTGTAGAATGTGCGCAGGTGGTCGGTGTCGGGGTCTTCCACTTCCACACGCCCTAAGATCTCATTCCATCGGTCACGGGCCTGCCGACAGACCATCTCAAAAGACTTGCCACTCACTTCCTGTAAGTTAAGGATGGCTTGCTCCTCGCTGATGAAAGAAGAGGCCACGCGCACTTCCACGGGCTCGCCCCGCCGGGTCGAGAATCCCACTATTGCCCCCGAATGGCCAGACGCGGCCTCAAGCGACTGCTGGTCGGGCTTTGCGTCGCTGACTATGGCTTTGAAAGTGAAAGGCTTGCTGCTCTCGATGACAAAATAGTTCCTGAAGTTGGGCGGCACTCCCCCACTGTTCCGGGTCGTATAGCCCACAATGCGGTAGTCGTCGACAATCTTCACATACGAACCGCGGTCGAAGGCATCGACCACGATGCGCGCCTCGTCGCTCTTCGGATAGACAAACCGCATCACGGCAGCACGCTCTGTGGGCGTGATCTCAGTCGTGATGTCATAGTCGGCGAGATAGACCTTATAGTAATATGGGCGTGCTGTCTCTGCCTTGTGGCTGAACCATGAAGCGCGTTCGTCCTCATTGAAGACTGTGCGTGTGGTGGGCAGGATGCTGAACTGTCCGTAGTCGTTGATCCACGGCGAGGGCTGATGGGTCTGTTTCAGCCCCCTTATCTTGTCGGCATCATAGGTGTAAGTCCATCCGTCGCCCATTTTTCCTGTCTGTGGGGTCCAGAAATTCATGCCCCATGGCAGGGCAATAGCCGGATAAGTGTTGCCTGTAGACAGCGAATACTTAGACTGTGTTCCCACCAGCGTGGATACATAATCGACAGGTGTGGCGGCACTGGCTCCGATGACGGCCAGAGCCGCTATGGCAATAAAGAAACGCTTGACATTCATTGGTATGACTATTTGGGGGCTTTTCATTCTGCGCAATTGGCCAGTTTGTCGGCAAGAACGCGCATCCAATGGCCGGCGATCACGCTGCGGGCCTTGAATCCCACCATATCGGCGGTCTTGGTGTCATACCAGTCGCTTGTGGGCACACGGCTCTTGGTCTCGTTCATGTAGTCGTAGAGGGGGCCGACGAATTTCAGGAATGTTTTCTTGTCCTTGCTCATGGCTGCTGTCCACATGATCCAGTCGCTCTTGGTATAGTCGCGCCGGATGTCGAGCGGAAGCCCGTATTGGTTCTGTTGGGTCAGGTAGTATTTCACCTCCCGGTCCATCGTGCCCTCGGGGAAGAGGTGGAGGTTCCACAGCTTATCCCATACCATATTGTATTTCTGACTCCAGGTGTTCTCGCGGTCGAAAGCCAGACGGTAGTGGTCGCCCTCGCGCGCGTCTTTCTCCCATTTCGTAGCCATCTCCCGGGCGCGGCGCATATATTGGTCGCTGATCTCATCAAGTCCCTTGAGCTGTGCCATCAGTGCGTAGCCTGCCACACCCATGATGGCTTTCACCGAGAGGTTGGTGTTATGGGCCCAGTGGCCGGCGAAGTCGTCGGTGCAGAGCTGGTTGGTCGGATCCTGGCCATTTTCAGAGAGATAGTCGGCCCAGGTGGTGATGATGTCCCAGTACTTGTCCACATAGCTCGTGTTTCCATCCATGAGGCACAGTGTGGCTGCCAGGGTGAGCATGTTGCCTGCTTCTTCCAGCGGCATGTCAGCGCCATAAACCTGGCCGTTGGCTTTGGGATACTGTCCCAGGTCGTGGGCGGCAAAGGGTTTCGTCCACCGTCCGGAATGGCTGTACTCAAAGATGGAGGTCATCATGGCTTTCTGAAGCTCGGGATTATAGATGAGGAATAACGGTGCCTCGGGATAGGTCAGGTCTACGGTGTTGACGCAGCCATTGGAGTTGTTTTCCTTGGAGAAGAAAAGCAGGTTGCCCTCGTCGTCGCAAAACAGTTTGTGGGCAGCGATGACATGACGGTAGCTGGCTGAGAGGATTTCGGCATACTGTCTGTTGCCGGCGTTGAGGGCGTCGTCGTAGATTTGCTTGTCAAACTGTCTGCAGCGCTTCATGATGCTGCTGTATTCGCGGTTCAGCCTCTGAAACATGTCGAAGATGCTGACGGCACCGCCGTGTGTCCAATATCCCTTGTAGCGCTTGTAAAAATACTCGATGTCTTCCAGTTCGTCGTAGCCGATAAGGGTATAAGAAGCAGCTTGCTTCACCTTGCCGAAGTCATGATGGTAGGCCATCTCCGGCATTTCGTTGGCGCGCTTGGCTACCACGCGGTCTTCGCCCTGTGGCAGCCGGCCCGTGCTGCTGAAGGTGGCTTTTATCTGCTCATTGCCAGCGATGGCCACATCGCCGTTGATGGCCGGCATATACAGGTATCCCCAGTCGATGCAGATGCCGTCGCCGGTCTTGGCGAGGATGGGTTGCTCGATGGTGCCTGTCTTCAGATAGCGTAGTCCTCGGTGTGTTTCGGTGCTGGTCACAGTAGGTTGGACGGCTTTGTTGACAGCCAGCAGGGGCGAGGCAGTGATCAGCAGCTGGCAGTCATGTGCCAGACCATCGGTAGAGCGTACCTGATAGGAGATGTAATTCACAGGTGAGGATAGCAGGTCGTAGTCGTCGATGAGCATGGGGGCGGTGAATACCACGTCGAGTTCCACTGGGCCGCATGTAAAGGTATAATAGGTATTGGTGGCGAGCACATCGACCGATTTCTGCTGGGCTTGCAGGGTGCTTACCTTGGATTTCAAAGCCTTGAATAGTCCGAAGTCGGTGTAAGCACCGCCTGTGGTGTTATGGCAATGGGCAGCTATGATGTTCTTGCCTGGCTTGAGCAGTTGCTTGAGCTGCTCATCCAGGGGCAGTCGGATTCCCTCTCGCCATGTCTCGCCCGTGTCGGCCACTTTGGTGCCGTTGACATACAGTTCGAAAACGTCGTCGTGGGAATAGATGAGGGTGAGGTCCTCCTGCAGGTCGGAGGCGGTGACATTCACCGTGCGGCGCACATATAGATCGCTGCCCTCCTGGCTCCAATGTGTGCGCACGAAACTGAGACCGGAGGATCCGAAAGCCGCTGCGCCTTCGTTCCATTGCAGGTCGTTGAACTGGGGCTGTTGCCACCCTGCCTGAGGGGTTTCACGGGTGTAGCGTGCCGTCCAGGGCTCCTCGTCGGCCATCGGTGCGATAGCCACCAACACATCACGGTCTGCGCCCAAGAAGCAGTAGCTCTGCCCATCTACCCGCAGCCATCCTTGAAGCGGTTTCTCGTCGTTGGTCCAGTGTCGTGTCGTGCCCTCATTGAGCTTGTCGTAGGGCGACCAGATGGAAAAATAGGGGTCGCTGACAATCAGTGGCACTGAGGGAGCACGGAGGTCTGTCTGGCGATAGGGAACAAACATTTCTGCTGTCTGTGCGTAGACATGCATGGAGGAAAGCAGAATGAGCAAGGAGAAAATCACATTTTTCTTCATGGGTGTTTATCGTTTTTATAAATTCTTTCTTTCGTGTTTCACGGTTTCTTCAGGTGGCATGTGCAAGGCACGCCATGGCTGGAGCTATGACTTATCTGGTTGCAAAATAAGCAAAAATTACTCATATTCTTAGAAAAAAACTATTCAAAACACAAAAATCACATGTCATTCCTCTCTCCTTTTTGTGCCGTAACAAGCATTCTTTGGAAAAAAATGATAATATTTGGCTTTCCGACTGTTTATTCGTAATTTTGTCGCCATGAAAAAACTCACCGCCATCGGGAGCTGCCTGATACTATTCATGATGTTTACGATGCTCGCATGCTTGTCTGGAAACGAGCAGGATACCACTCCCCCACTCGTCGTTTTCGAGGAGGGTGCCTATCCCAATGCCACGCTATGGCGTGGGCGCTACTATTATACCATGCAGGAGAATGGGGGCGACCGTATCAACATCTACGAGGCGGAAACGCTGGAGCAGCTGTCAAAGGAGCATTGCAAGACGGTGTGGAAAGTCGACACGCTGCATCATATCTGGTCGCCGGAGTTGCACCGCATTTCCGGGAAGTGGTATTTGTATTTTGAGGCAGACAATGACGAAAACACTGACGATCATCAGCTTTATGTCCTGGAAAATACGTCGGACAACCCCACGGAGGGAACATTCAGGATGAAGGGGGCTATCAAGACCAATGAGGAATGGAATTTCGGTCTGCATCCCACCTGCGTCGTGGTCAGCGGGCAACTCTACCTCTTGTGGTCGGGATGGCAGCAACGTCGTTCGGAGACAGAGACCCAGTGTATCTACATCGCAAGGATGAAGAATCCATGGACACTGGCGTCAGAGCGTGTGATGCTCTCCAAGCCAGACCTGGAGTGGGAACGGCAGTGGATCAATCCTAATGGCGACCGTTCCAACTATCCCATTTTTGTCAATGAGAATCCTGAGGCATTTGTCACACCCGACGGACGCCACGTCTGTGTGTGCTATTCTGCAAGTGGTATATGGACGGTTTACAACACACTGGGGATGCTCTACGCCCGCACAGACGCCGACCTGCTCGACCCTGGGTCGTGGACCAAATCTCAAGAGCCTGTCTTCCCCTGTGTACCCGACAGTGCTGTCTTCGGTGCATCTAATATATCTGTCGTGCCCTCACCCGACGGCAAGAGTCAGTATCTGTTGTATGAGTCGAAATGGAACGCCGACGGTCAGACCCATCGCGGCATCCGGCTTCGGAAGCTCAAGTGGGACAAAGAAGGCCTCCCGGTGTTCATTTGACATACTCTTTGGGCAGACATCCGAATTGTGCCCTGAAACATTTGGCGAAGTAGCTGCTGGAGGTGAATCCTACCCGCAGGGCTACCTCGCTGCTGCGTAGTCCGGATTGCAACAACCTCGCGGCCTCATTCAGCCTGGCTGTCTTCAGATAGTCGTTGGGCGACATTCCTGTAAGCGCCTTGATCTTACGGTAAAAACTGCTGCGGCTGAGATGCAGCTGCTCGGCAAGCGCATCGATGGAGAAATCCTCGTCGTCCAGGTGGTCTTTTACTGATTTCTGCAGGTTGCTGATGAAGAGCATGTCCTGTTGGTTGATACCCATGGGCTTGTCGTCCTGGCTGGTGCCCACCTCTTGGAATCCGTCAATGCTTCGCATGCGTTGGTAGAATTGTTGACGCAGGCGCAGCATGTTTTCTATTTGCAGATGTAACTGCCTGATAGAGAAAGGCTTCTCCAAGTAGATGTCTGCACCGCTCTCCATTCCCTCCACCTTGGCATCGACAGACACTTTTGCCGTGAGTAGTATGACGGGCAGATGCGAGGTCTCCAGGTCTTCTTTGAGCCGCTTACAGAGCTGGATGCCATCCATGCGCGGCATCATGATGTCACTCACCACCACATCGGGGTCATGGTATCTGAGCACTTCTAAGGCTTCAGTCCCATCGTGAGCCATGAGCACCTTGTACCATTCACGCAGTGCCTGTGCTGTGGCAGAGAGTAGTTCCTGGTTGTCTTCCACAAGGAGGATGGTATAAGTCACATTCGTTTGCCGGGTGTCCTCTGTATCTGTCGGGGCTGTAGTGGATGTGTCGGCCTGGATTGCCTGGCTGCTGGCTTCGGGCTCGGCAGAACGGATGGGGATGGTGATAGCGAAACATGAGCCGCCGCCCGGGGCCTCTTCATAGCAGAGATTGCCTTTATGCCTTTGAGCCAGCATCTTGGCATAGGCAAGCCCGAGACCAGTACCTATATTTGCCGCGGTGTGGTCGTGGCCTATCTGATAATAGCGGTCGAAGATCTTGTCGCGCTCTTCCTTGGGCACCCCATGTCCATCGTCGATGACTTCTATGCGGAGATGCTCGTCGTCGGTCTGCTGGAGCCTGATGATAATCTGGCTCTTGGCGTATTTCATGGCATTGCCCACAAGGTTCATCATCACCTTGGTCATCTTCTCACGGTCGATGACGGCATAGGTGGCTTGCTCCGGGATTTGCAACTGCAGCAATTTGCCCTGAACCTCTGCGGCGTCGCGAAACTGGTCGTAGACCATGTGAAGCATGTCATTCACGTCCGCCTGTCGGAGTTGCAGCACGATACCACCGTTCTCTTCTTTCTGGAAATCGAGCAGTTGGTTGGTGATGCCAAGCAGGTAATTCATGTTGCGCCGGATGGCCGAAGTGTGCTGGTTGTCCTCCAGTTGTTCAAGTGGCAGGCTCATCAGTGTCAGTGGCGTTCGGATTTCATGCACCAGGTCGATAAAAAACCGTATTTTCGACTGGAATGTCTCTTTCTCTTGGCGCTGTTTGAATTCGTTCATCTGTCGCTCATACCGCTGCTTTAGTCGGCGTCGTGTCAGTAGGTAGCTGTATGCCATGGCGGCAATGGCCAGCAGAGCATATATGGCATAGGCCCAGGAGGTGCGATACCAGGGAGGCAGTACTGTGATGCGGAGAAGGGCCTCGTCGGTATGTCCCAACTGCCGGAGATGAAACACGTATTCACCGGGAGGCAGATTAGTGTATGAGGCTTCAGGGGTCGTGCTGCCATGTGTCCAAGTACGGTCGAATCCCTCGAGCATGTACTGGTATTTCACATCCGGCATGCCACTGTAGTGCGTGGAGGAGAAATGCAGTGTGAAACTATTGTCGGCGTATGGCAGTTCTATTTGCCGGCGGGTGTAGAGGAGCACGTCGAGCCCAAGACGTCGCAGCTCGGCTTTGCTGTCGTCGGCATTGGTCAGCGACAGCCGCTGTATATACACCTTCTGCTGTTGGTCAATGGGCCGCATGAGTTGGGGGGCAAGCCGATAGATGCCTTTTCTCACTCCCAGTACGATGTGGCCGTCGCTCAGGATGCAGGAGGACTGCTGCAGGCGACCAAAATGATCATTCCGGCCGAAGTGATAATGCCGTATGTCGCGGATGTCTCGCGAAGGGCTGATGCGTATGATTCCTGAGGAGGTGCCAAGCCAGAGTGCACCCTGTGCGTCTTCCTGAATGAACTTTACGGCCTGGTTGTGTAGGATTGTGCCTTCCGCGTCATAGCGTGCGAAATCAGATTCCTTAGGCTCATAGCGGTATAATCCCCCGCTATTGGTGGCAGCCCAGAGCACTCCTTTACGGTCGCTGAAAAGGATGTTGACACTCTCGCGGCCGATGGTTTCGGAGTGAAAAGCGTAAAATGACTCCTCGCTGGGCAACTTGCGAAACAGTCCCCTCGTCTTGGACGACGCCCACAGCCATCCGCCGGCAGCTTCTGCCATGGAGGTGAACGAGGTCATCGCGCTGATGCTGGCATAGCTGCGGAAATGGCCGGCTTCTCGTGAGTAGCGTGAGAGCCCCCATGAGGTGAGCACATAGATGTCGCCGTCACTGGTGCGGTAGATGTTGTTGACTTCGTTGCTGGGTATCGTATAGGGCTGGGTGTCGGAAAAAACCTTTGTCTGTATCTCACCGGTGCGGATGTTGAGGATACGGATGCCGTCATGCCGGGTGCCTATCCAGAGATGGTCGCCGTCGAGCATGAGCGAGTTGATCTCGTAGTGAATACCTCCCAGGCCGTATCTCACAATTGGTGTGTGCTCATGGCTGGACAGGTATAGTCCGTGGTCGGTGCCTATCCATAAGTCGCCGTCGGCAGCCTGGCAGATAGACCTGACGGTGTTGTCCTGGAAGTGACCGTTGTCGGGCAGCGCCTCGAATGTGATGCCCAACTGCTGCACGATGAGGCTGTTGAGTCCGCCCGAGTGGGTCAGGATCAAGAGTGTACTGTCGCGGTCCCACACGAAGTTGTTCACCATGTTGTCTGTCAGCTGTCTCTCGGCTTGATTGTCGGTGTTGTCGATGCGCTCCATCTGTTGATGCCTGGGCGTATAGCGGTATATGCCATTGTCGGTACCAAGGTAGAGCCTCCCTGACTGGTCGGCAGTGAGGGCATGGATGGAACCGGCTTCAGGCAGGTCGAACTGCATGTCGGTAGACTTGAGACTGGAACTGAGACTCAGCAGCCGGGTATTGTAGGCCATCCACAACTCGCCACCGGTCATGACGATGCTGATGGGATTCTTGTTGGAGAGATATCCACCCACCTCACAGCTCGAGAGATGGTGGCCGTCGCTCCTGAATACAGACAACTGCCCTGAAAGGGTGACGGCATATACCAACCCGTTGTCGCCAATAAAGATGTCGCAGAAAAAACTGCCGTGCCTGCTGTCCTGGGTCAGTTGGCGGGTCTGTGTGTCGTAGATGAAGATCCCCTGCCCCATCGTGGCGATCCAGACCAGCCGCTGGTCGGCTGTAGATACCATTTTTGAGACAGCCGAGGAAATCATGACTCCGTAACGGGTGCGTTCCACAAAACGGTGCGACGTGTTCTGGTGGCGGTCGAAGACATACAGTCCGGCGTTGCCGCCAAACCATATATTTCCATCGTGCTCATATAGCGAGAGGATGATGTTGGTCTCGTTGGGATTAGACACTACCATGTCGCGGTAGATGTGGATGTGCTTGCCGTCGTAGCAGTTCAAACCATTGTCGGTACCTATCCACAACAGTCCATAACTGTCGCGCAGGGCGCAGTTGACGGAATTGTCGGAAAGTCCCTGATCGGTGGTCAACTGTTCTGCTAGAAAAGATTGCTGCGCCCATGCCAGATGCAGTGGGCCTAAGAGCAAATAGGTCCAGAAGTATCGAAGCAGAAATGGACAAACTCTATTCATATTTCGCATGCTGCCAAGGTAGTGACCCATGCCTCGGCGGGTCATTTGATTCTGTAATACACTCCGATGGTGCCGTAGATGGGATAGAGCGTTTGCTCGATAGTCTTGAAATCACTGTGGTGAATGCCGGTGAGCCCCCAGTTGATATCCGCCGAAAGGCCAAACTGACGGTAGAACTGCCAGTCGATGCCAGCCTGGATACCTGCCTGGCAGTTGCGCATGTCGTCGGTGAAGTCGTAGGTGGCGCGCTCGCTCTCCTCATGACCCATCAGGATTTTCGGGCCTGTAGGGTCGTTCTGCCTGAGATAACCGTCGTAGACATAACCGCTGAAGTCTTTGCTAAGCAGCAAAGATACGTATGGACCCGCTTTCAGCGTGCATTTCTCACTGATCTGCAGGGTGGCCAGGACAGGCAAGGTGAGCATCCATTCCTTCGTCTTCTGCTTCACGCCTCCGGTGTACATACCTGCCAGGTAATTGCCGCCTTTCACGATTTCCATGTAGTAGTTTTTCGTGGTCGCTTCGATGTCCATGCCTTTGTTCTCAAAGCGCAGACCCGTCTGCAGCCCCCAGCGGGCGTCGAAAGGCTTCATGACATCAACCCCTGCCATCAGCGAGGGGGTGAGCCGATAGGAGTCGAGACTGCGTATCGTGGCGGGGATGCCCAGAGGTGCCGTACCTCCGATATTGTAGCCCAGACGGACTTTTATCTGGAGGTCGTCGGAGAAGTTGCCGGCCATGGCTGTTACCGTAGCCAGACATGTGATGAGTGTGAGTATGGTGAGTTTCTTCTTCATGGTGGATAAGCTTTTTTATTCTTCGTTTTTGAGCGTGATGGCCACTTTGTCGACATACAGTGTGCTGCCGATGGACCCAAGGAATCTTGCCCCGTCTTTGCTGGAAGTGAAGACAAGAGTGAAGTTGTAGCCTCTGTTATCAAGGATTTGCTGGTCGAGCGGTTCGCCCTCGAAGAACATCTCAAAGGGTGTCCAGGTATCGGTGGGCGGGAGTTGTCGCATCTCCGCTTTCTTCACGATGTATTTGCTGGAGAGCACGTTGCTGCCATCGAGCATCACGGCGTTGCCGTTCTCGTCTTGATTACGGTAAATCACGGAGTAGATATGTCCCTGGTCCACTACGCCGGGCTGCACGGTACCCTCTTCGTTGATGTATTCAGCTCCAGGACGGTATTTATAATAACCGGTCACCTTGATTGGCTCTTCGTCGAATGGAGCGCGGATACCCATCTTCGTAGAGGCCAGGGGATTGGTGGTCACTTCGCCGACATCAAACTTACCGAGGTAGAGGTTGCCGGCGGCGATCGGTTTCTTCAGGGGTCTGCCAAACGGGCCGGCATCTCTGGTCACCATCTTCACGCATTTCCCGTCGAAGCCGTCGGCGTCGGTCAGCGTCGGATAGTCCATGATCTGGGCACCTGAATTGCCCATGCCGAATCCGGGATTACCTGTCGCCCAGATATCCTGCCGTGTCTCCTGACCGTTTTGTGAAGTCGTCTCATACCACTGATAGAAAGTGGCGTCGATATTGAAGAAAAGAAATTTCAGCTGCTCGGTCTTTTCTTCCACGTTCTCAAAGTCATAGTGCAGCTTTGGCAGATCGGGCTCTCTGAACTCAACCAGGTATTTACGCTGCCACTGTCCGTCCTCTGAGGTGACGGTATAAGTGACAGGCTGGCTGAAGTCTTGCACCGATCCGCTGGCAGGCTCTATCGTAGCCCCTGGTGTAATGTCGAAATAAACAGGCATGTGAGGCAGTGAGAGCGTAGACCTCACGGTGAAAATAATATGTGTCTCTGTAGATGAAAGACGGTCAAACCGCATGTCGGTTTCGGGTTGATAAAACATGCTTCTGTATTCGTCGCCTTCCACCCATGCGCTGATGATATCACATTCTGTGTTTGCCAGTTCGTCTTTGATGCACGAGGCAAGCAACAAGCACAATGCGACAGGTAAAAAAATGTGAATTTTCATTTGATAATATTGAGTTGTTACCTGTTAATTAAAAAAACGGCCCAAAATTACGAAATATTAATTGAAAAGCCATTGCTTTTGGGGCTTTTTCTCTTTCTTGGTGCTACTCACGTTATTTTCGGCTAATCAGACTTTTAAACTTGGACTCGAAAAAAATCGCTTTCCTTTTAGGTGGGTTCTATTAATTATGTCGAGGCGATTTTTGATTTTTAGTCGAGTGCAGAGTGTAAGTTGAAGAGGGAGTATAGCGGGCTATACGACCGATGAGACTTGACACTATGCACCGAATAAAAACAAAAAGCGACCGAAACAGATTGAGCAGAATAATGCCTATATATCAAACAGAATTAATAGAACACACCTTTAGTACATCCGTGGTGGCCGGTAGCGGATTTCATAAATCTTGTCGAAATACTGTTCCCAGTTTGACCTCCCCTCCCCTATTTTGAAGCCATAAAACCGGGTGCCGGTTTTCTGATATTCTTTGAAACGGCGCATCAAGTCTTCTGTAGTCCTGGGTATGAGAAAGTCTGTTATCCAAAGCACGTCAGCATTCATATAGCGGTCTTCGCCGTTGTCCAAAAGAGCAAAAGCCATTTTGAGCATTTTCTGTGCGTCCGTACCTCCATTGAGGAACGGGAAATACCCTTTCTCGAAGTTGTCATTATCTTCAAAACGGATGCCCATCCTCTCCAACGCCTTCTTTTTACGGCGTGAGCGTAGTTCAATGGGACGGATGCCAACGGAGAAATCTATCAGGAAGCAGTCGCGTTTCAGCTGTTCTGCTGTCTGCTCCAATTGGGACAGAAGCGACGCTTCTATCTTCTGCGGCACGCCGTACATACTCGCCGAGGAATCCACGCATACAATCATAGGTCCGCGCCGCGAGGCTTTGACGGATCGCAAACGCCGTGAAGGCTTGCTAATTTCCGACTTGTAGTGAAACACCTGCAGTCGGCTGGTGACCCATTTCCTCAAAAAGAGGCTTTCGAGATCGGAGTCTGTATATTGTGCGAGTTCTGACGGCATCAGGGCATTCAACTCATGCCCTATGGTCACGCCTTCGATGTCGCTGCCTGTAGCGTGATCGAGTTGATGGGTGAAACCCGTCTGCACTGTCATGCTCGATTTCCCGTCCTCGTCCGGCAGACGGCCCATCCTGTGAGCTACCTCGCCAATCTGTGGATATTTGTTCTTGATCTGAACAATATGCAGTTTCTTCTCAAACTCCGATTCTATCCATTGACCGTCCATCATGTTCCATGCCTGAAGCGCTTCCGTCTCTGTCATTCCCTGACTACGGATTTTCTCGCCAAGTCTGGAGGAAAGACGGTTGAAACTGGCACCGACTCCTTGCATTTTGGTCTCGATTTTCTTAGTCACCTCCTTACGTACTCGTTCATCAATGGCATCCAGCCACTCTTGCTGAAGCATCTCCCAGTTATCTGGATTTTTCCAACCGTCATGACTGAATTTCCTTTTCATGAAGTCGAAGTCGAAACCGTCGTCACGATGCTTCTCGTCAATCACCGAGAGCAAAGTCTGCCAATGGTCTACCTTCTTTTGCAACGACCATTCCAATATTTTCCCAGTCTCCTGACGCTCAGTGAAGAAACGCTGGCTGATGAAATCCTCTGTATGAATGCACTCGGCGACAAAACGACCAACGGTCTCGTAGAATATCTGACCCACCAGCTTGCTCGACAACACGGCAGACTGCACGACAGGATCGTTCATCAACTTTCTCAGGTATCCAAGTATAGGATCATCATATAGCTTCCACGCAAATTCCACGGCCACATCTTTCTCTATCTCCAACACGTCGCCGATCTCCACGAATCGGCGAATATAGTAGAGATAGTCGTTCAGGGACAAACGCTTCCGGCGGATCTTCTCGTAAATGGCATCGGTGCTGTCGTTGTCGCTAAATGTAATCATGGCGCGTTGAAATGATTAATCCTCTTCCAGTTTCAGTACATCATGGCGCATCCTTGCCAGTTCTTGATACCTGGACCTGACAAACTCCTCCATGCACTTTTTGTCTGCCTGCGAGACGAACATGTTGTTGTTCACTTTCTCCACACGTTTTCCTATACAGTCGCCTAAATATTCTATTTCAAGGAAATAATTACGGTCAGACACCATTCCCGTCGGACGAGGCAACTGTTGTGTCTCACCTGCCCCCAGTTTCTCTATCAAGAAATACGTCCCATCGATGTAAATGCCATCTTGGTCGCGTGTGAGCGATACTGTGCGCGCTCCTGGTGGTGTGTCAGCACCGTCATAACAGCGGATGATGGAACGCCTGGGGGCATAAGGGTCTTTGTAGATGACTCCCGCCTGGCCTTTGTTTTCCCTCGTCTTGATACGCATATACTGGTAGTCTGTCAGGAAAATATAGGTATTTCCGGTATCATGGTCAAGCAGGTGGTAATAGAACGAGTCGAAGATCTTCTTGTCACCGTCATTCTTCTGAATCTGTTCGCATGCCTTCATAGTGGCACGACGCTGGCGGCAGGCACGGATGTCTGATTCCAGGTCCCTCTTCAATTGGGCATATTTTGTGGAGAACTCGCTGAACAATGACCCGATGACGATGTTCCTGATACCCTCAGTCTCCTCGGGTTCCTGCCATAGACAGTGGTAGATGGGCAAAATGTCGGCCATTTCCACCTCAGTCCTGTCGTGCATAAAAGCCGATGTCTTCAGCAAACGCACGATGTTCTTCCAACGTCGGTCGCTGACATAGACGTTGTGCCGCTCGTCACTATTGCTGACTACTACATTGCCCAGCCCTCTTCGGATGACATTGACACACTTAAGCACCTGCTCAGACACGGTGACCTCGTCAATGCTACGCGACCACGTCTGGTATTCATCGTCGGTGATTTGCAATGCTTCCGGCACTTGAACGTCCTTTTCTGAATCGTCGTCCAGAAGCATGGCGTTGAAATTGCTCTCGGTCTTGATATTTGTACATTCCATACGAATGATGAAGCGATCCCAAAGGGCTTCCAGGCCTTCGCCCTGCGTAGGCAGCTCGTTGCTGGCTGATACCAACAATTTCAGTGGGATACGAATCTCGGTGTCGCCATTGCGGAACCTCTTCTCATTGATAACGGTCAGCAGCGTGTTCTGTATGGCTGGCCCTGCTTTCCATATCTCATCAAGGAATACCACATCCGCAGTAGGCAAATAGTCGTCAATGTTGCGTTCATACTTGTCCTGGTCTTTCAACTTGCTGATACTCACAGGGCCGAAAATTTCGTCGGGCGTGCTGAAGCGAGACATTAAGTACTCAAACGACTTTCCACATTTGAATACAGACTTCAGCCTACGTGCCACCATCGATTTGGCTACGCCCGGAGGTCCGAGCAGAATGATACTCTCACCTGCCAGGGCCGCTAACAACGACATAGACAGCTCTGTCTCTTTCTCATAGATTCCTTTGTTTATCTCCCTGAGAAGTATTCGTATTCTCTCTTTCATGAATATTGATAATCTTTTTGCAATACTTTTCGATCCTGTTACATAGTCAATTAAACATCGCTATTAGCCTTTTGTGGCCTTCAGAAGCAAAAATAATCATTTTTTTTAAACAAACAAATAATCAGTCCATTTAACTTACTTTTTTTCACATCCTTTTTTTACTTTTCCCGTATGTCCCAGCGTATGGTATTGTCTCAGCCAACAGATGTAGGGACGCGGCGTGCCGCGTTGGCTGATAACTGGAGCTTGCGAAATTAAATTATTAACAGAAACAATAATAGAATGAAAAAGATGTAGTACCTTTGTGGTGTAAACGCCAATCCGAATATGATACGGAAAGATGTAAAGCCAAACAGTCTTTCCTTCATACTTTTGGCCCAAAAGACGCTCAACTGAGTCAAAAAAACAAAACCCAACTTTGACTCGAAAAAGAATTATTGAGTGGTACAAATATATAAAAAGATAATGAATCCGCCCGAGCGCAAATCCGCTCGAGCACTGTACTCAGACACTACACGCTTTATTTGAGTAATGACTGAAGTTACAGTGCTTAATGAAGGAAGTAAAGCTAATTTAACTGTTTAACAGCGATTTTCGAGTATTGATTTATGGTTTGTTTCGGTCTGTTTTGCCCCCATTTAATTCGGTGAAGAATTCATTTTAAAGAGAATGTGCATGTAGTTATCGCTCTCCGAGCCGAAACGCTGGATGAGCTTAGAACCGTCATATATGGCCATCAACTGGAGGGCTACGCTGGTTTTTATGAGTGAAATGAGAGAGCTTGGCTGTTTCAGTTCATCTGCAGTAGACATGTAATATTGGCTGTTGTTGTTGAACTCTATGCGGATATGGTGGTCGGCACCGTCATAGTTCAAATGTAGTGATATGACATTTGGTGTGAAAGCCCAAATGACGTGCTCGTAGTCTGTATCGTAGCCGAAGTCATAACGAGCAGTGATGGCCATTGGAGAGACTTTGGCAAGCGCATCGCTCAGTTCCTTGTCTGCATCCACCACCTTTGAAATCAGCGATATAGGGAAGTCTTGAAAGAACGCATGCTGCATCTTATAGTCGGACACATCAAGCTGCACTTCGTCGACAATATCTTCATGAGCTTCTGCCATGTGTCGCCCTGCTTCGTCTGTCCATTCCTTGCAATCCTTGTTCTTGTAAATAATGATATACTGTCCCGGGTATTCACCGGAAATGTTCTGCCCGTATGTCTCCTTTTGTCCGTAAGTCAGCCGTCTCTCCACTATGTCATCGCTGCCGCATGAGGTGAGGCAGTAAACTGCAAATAATACAAATGCCAAATACAATGTGAATTCTTTCATTTCATGATTTTTTTGTTATTGTCTTTTTTAGTTATTATATCCATTGTCATTTTGTGTTGGTAATACCCTGTATGATTTAACGCAGTAAATCGATAATTATGCACCGCAGGTCGTTAAACTTTCTTAATGTGAGGAATAGCTGCCTGTAATTACTCTGTCTTCCTTCAAAGGTCGGCCTGTCGGCCTCAAAATCAAACAAAATCTATAGTAAAATCTACCAAAATAGAAGCAATGTGAAAGATTTTATATTCAATTTTGAAAGATTTTGAGCTTAGTCCTCATTGCCAATGGCAAACAAAAATGAGATATAACAAATGGCCGTCGACTATCGCCTCCTGCATGGAATAGAACTTTTGATGTTAGAATATTTGTTTGTCTGCGAAATATGCTTAATAGTATTTTGTTATATAGAAGCGACCCCCAAACAGATGCCTGGTCGGCCTGTCGGCCTCAAAATCTCACAAAATCTTATTCAAAATCTCACAATTTTTCGCATCTTTTCGCGATTGATACTCCTATGAATGCGTGTCCAATTTGTTGAACGTTGCAATACTTGTAGGATATATGATTAACTACGGATTTATTTAGCTGATTTGGCTGATTTGGCTGATTTTGTATGTTTCTTCTTCCAAATAATATTTCATTTAATATCAGAAAAATAAATCCGTAGTTTTAATTGATAAAAAAGGATTTCCGCATTACAAATGCTGATACTCAGTGCGGGCGGATTACAAATCCGCCCGAGCGTCCGAGCGAGGTGTTTTTCGCATTGGACCGAGCGGAAGATTTTGAATAAGATTTTGAAAGATTTTGAGCGACCCTAAAAAACGAGCTATGACTGGGCTGTTAAAGCTGCCTTCAATGAGCATCAAATACTACGTAAGGAAGTTTAGGCCAAAGTTCATGGCAAAACTCATGAGGCCACTCCTTCAGAAAACCATAAAACCGTCTTCCAATTTGGCCGTTTCAAATCTTTTCAATATATTTGCACTGGCGATGCTTGTGCAGTGTCTTCAAACACAAAGAACTAAAATATTGGCCCAACGGGGATTGTCCGTGGTAGGCTCCAGCGTGAAACTATCATAAAGAC
>CAMIYC010000059.1 GCA_946402905.1 uncultured Prevotellaceae bacterium
GCCTCCTGAGAACCAAGGGGTTACGTGAGATTTCGCTGCAATGTGGGTTAAGACATAATAACCATATTGTGCAATAATATAATCCGTGCAACATCAGGAGTGGTATATAGAACGTGAACGGCTATTTGGGCGCATCAAGGAATTAGAAGCCAAGAATGCTGATGTCAAACATGCTTTATATACCTCTGAGTCATCTTTCATCAAAGGTTCTAAATCACCTAAGGACTAAAAGGACGCTTATCCTATAGAAAAATCTACTTGTAATCAGGGAGACAGATATTCAGGGGGCAGGTACTTGATTCTTCAATCAAGTACCTGCCCCCTGAATATCCCTGATTAAGGTTATGGAGTCATCAGGTGATATGGCCAATGACTACCCCCGGACGGGAGGAAGTTGTTAAGCCGTCATCTCACATTCATCACCACTTTCCGTCCGTTGATGATGTAAATACCCTTAGTGGGGTGCTCCACCCGGCGGCCCTGTAAATTATATACCTGGCCATCCTGCCGTGCTGCGACCACACTGTTGATGCCGCTCACGACATCAGCCCACTCGAGGAAACCGGAGGGATTGGCCTGTTTGCGGCTCTCGTCGAGGTAATAATAGGCTGTATTGGCGGCAAAAGAGGTTTGCGATGTCTCCATCATGCCGATCATGCCGTCTTTCTCTGCCAGCACATAGAAATGGGGATCGGTGCTCGGCAGTTCGAAACCGAAGAGGAAGCCGAGGGAGTCGGTGGCACACTTGAGCACATTGCCGTCGATCACGTTGGTGCCCTCAGCAAGCACGGGAGTCACCTTATTGTCGGCAGCTCCGGCGCCGTTCAGTTGTATGATCATCGGTGTCATGGCCGGTATCACCTCGTCGGTGATCTCATGGCGCTTGATCTGCGACTTGGAAAGATCGAGCTCATCCTCCAGATAATAAGCCTTCATACCGGAAGACAGTGTGACCGGGAATGCCCACGAAACGGCGGCATAATGGGTGCCGTCTGCACCGACGACCTGACTCTCCACACCGAGATAATTCTCTGTCTCGTCCAAGGGCAGGAAAGCCCATCTGTCACTCACCGACTCGTCCTTATAGCCGTCGGTGTTGACAAAGCCGAACTGCGGGCCGTAAGAGGCATCATTGATTTCGGCGAGATACAGTTTGTCTTCAAAATAGAAGTGGTCTATCAGACTATTGACCGTAGGGATGAGATACTCCCTGCCTGTGAGATAGCCCAGGGCCATGTTCTTCATGGTCGTTCGCAGCAACTTCAGATACTCGTTGGCCTTGCCGGCGAGATAGGAGGTGACAATACCCGCATTGAGGGGAAATTTGGGCAGGTTGACATATAGGTAGCTGCTGTTATTACCAGCATCCTCCTTGTAAATATAAGTGTCTGTGTTATAAATATAATTCTGAAAATCCTCGTAAGTGTATTTTTGGATCAGGGGCACGGCCAGGTCGGCTATCGACGCAGCCATGAAATTGACCACATAGTATTCCGCCGAGTCGCGCAGCGCATAATAAGTAGGTTCGTCGATGGTCTGTAGCAAGATGGCCTTGAGCATCGGCATCACCATATTGACCACATCGACATTCTGCGAGCTGAGTGCGGTGATCTTGTTGTCCTCAAAATCGAGATATGCCACGGAGCCGGGCAGCGCACGAGCCTCGTCGAGAGTGAGGTTGGGGGCAAACTGTGTCATACCGGCCAGGTGAGTGATATGATTGGTGGCCACATTCTGAAGCCGATAGTATCCCTTGGTCTGTGCCTGCGCACCCATACTTACTAAAGACAGCACAAGTGCCATCAAAAAAGCGTATTTTTTTGCCATAATGTATGATGTTAAATGTTTTAATCTGCAAAAGTAATGATTTTTTGTGAATGCGCCACACTATATTACGAAAGATTAACAAGATAGCAGACATTTCGCACACAAATGGACTTGTGCGTCATAAAAACAGGAAAATCCTTGCGTGAATGGAATGTTTTGCCTATCTTAGCAGGATAAAACCCGGAACACATGAAAAAAGCGATTATCTTAGGAGCCTCATCCGGTATCGGAATGGAAGTCAGCAAACTGTTGCTGGCCGACGGGTGGAAGACTGGCATCGCTTCCCGTCGCACCGACCGGCTGATGGAGCTGAAAAGTCTGTCGCCCGACATGGTGGAGGTGGAGACCATCGACGTAAACAGCGCAGAAGCTGAAAAGCAGCTGCTTAGTCTCATCGCCAGGACAGGCGGCATGGATCTCTTCTTCTATGCCCCGGGAATCGGCAAGCAGAACATGACCCTGGAGCCGGGCATTGAGACCAACACGGTGCAGACCAATGCGATGGGGTTCACCCGCATGGTGGGTGCCGCCTACAGATATATGGCAGAGCACGGCGGCGGACATATCGCCGTCATCTCGTCCATCGCCGGGACGATGGGCCTGGGTCCTGCTCCCTCCTACTCCGCCACCAAAGCCTTTCAGTCTACTTACATCGAGGCGCTGGAACAACAGGCCACCATGCGCCGGCTCCACATCCGCTTCACCGACATCCGCCCCGGTTTCGTGGCCACGGCCCTCATCGACGACGGCCGCCACTACCCCATGACATTACGAAAAGAAGAGGTGGCCCGCGAGATCATGAAAGCGCTGCGCCGCCGTCAGCACGTACGTGTGATCGACTGGCGCTGGCGCATCATCACTTTCTTCTGGCATTGGATACCGAGATGCGTGTGGCGCCATTTGCCACTGAACGTCAAGCAGCAAAAAGACAAAACCCCATAAAAACCTTGATATGGAAAACAAAAAACATTACGATGTCGTGGCCGCTGTCGTCGTGAGAGACGGCAAATACCTATGCATGCAGCGGTGCCGTTCGAAATACGACTACATCTCCGAGCACTGGGAGTTTCCCGGCGGCAAGGTAGAAGAAGGCGAGAGCCATCATGAGACACTCGTCAGGGAAATCCGTGAAGAGATGGACTGGGATATCTATGTAGGCAGGTGCTTAGGCTCCGTGGAACAAGACTACCCCGACTTCAGCATCACCCTGACGGCTTATCTGTGCAAGGGTGGCGACGATGACTTCAAACTGCTCGACCACCTTGATTACCAATGGTTGCCCAAAGAGGAGCTTGGCACCCTCAAGTGGACCGAGGGCGACCGGAAACTACTGGAGTTGCTGTAGTCCGGGAAAACTCGGTTTTCGCAGAGTTACGAACCAACCCCTTTGTTTTAGCTTACTATCTGTATAGCTGATAGCCGGCGTCGTGGCCATCACAGTATTCCCTCACCAGACGCAGAATGTATTCTGCATTCTGTCTGACGCGTGTCTCGTCGCCGTCGTAGCCATTGATCAACACCAGCAGGTGCGTGGTGTTGAGGTCTATTTTGGTGCGCTCATGGTCACTCGTGGGTGTGCCCACGCCACCGTCGTCGTCGCGGTATACCGGCAGGCCCTCGATATTGATCATGCCACGACCTATGCCCTCATAAGGCTCTCCGGCCCTGCCGACACCCAGTGTGAGGGTTTCTCCATGAAATTTGTCGGCGTCAAAGCCACCGATACTATAGCCGAAACGGATGCTCGCCAGATTGATCAGGTCGACGAGGGTGTCGATCTGATAGAGTTCTTTCCCTTGCAGCATCCGGCGTATGAGCGCCTCTGCCGCCGGGCGGTAGCGGCTCGGATCCTTGCCGCATGCCTTGTATACCCGCCGGGTGGCGGCGATGCCGGGCATCAGTTTCAGACTTTCAGTAGTAAGTGTAGCCTTATATTCCTCACCCACGGTGCGGATCTCCTGCCACAACTCTTCGCTATAGGGTGTGTTGCGCACCCATGCCTCTACGGCGGCACCCACGAATCCCGGGCACACGCGCTCAATCTCATTGGATACTATAACAGTGATCATAGCTCATAAGTTTGATGGTTGATGGAGCATCGCTTATGGTGCGATGAGAGCGAGGAATTCGTCTTCGCTCATCAGGGGGATGCCCAGTTTTTCGGCTTTCTGCAGTTTGCTCGGACCCATATTCTCACCTGCCAGGATAAACGAGGTCTTGCCACTGATGCTGCCCACATTCTTGCCTCCATGCTGTTCGATAAGGGCCTTATACTCGTCGCGGCTATGATGGGCGAACACGCCGCTGATCACGATGCTCTTGCCTGCCAGGGCATCGCCCACGGTCTGCATCTGCTGCTCGCTCAGACTCATCTGCACACCGTATTCGCGCAGTCTGGCGACGATTTCCTGATTGACGGGGTTGTGAAAATAACTGATCACACTGTTGGCGATCACCTCTCCCACGCCCTCCACCTGTTGCAGATCCTCGGAAGTGGCGGAGGCCAGAGCGTCGATGTTCTTGAAATGGCGGGCCAGCAGTTTGGCAGATGTCTCACCCACGAAACGGATGCCGAGTGCGAAAACCACCCTTTCAAAGGGCACCTTGCGCGAGTCGGCGATACCTTGTACGATTTTCATGGCCGACTTCTGCCGCGAGCCGTCGCCATTGATGTCCTGCACAGTGATGCGGTAGAGGTCTGCCACATTGCGCACCAGCCGGCGGCGGTAGTAGTCGTCGATGGTCTCTGGTCCCAACGAGTCGATATTCATCGCCTTTCGTGCGATAAAATGCTCGATCCTGCCCTTGATCTGTGGCGGACAGCCCACATCGTTGGGACAATAATAGGCGGCCTCGCCCTCATATCTCACCAGCGGCGTGCCACACTCCGGACAAAGCGTAGCAAACCTCACCGGCTGTGCTTCGGAAGGTCGGCGCGAGGCATCCACACCTACGATTTTAGGAATGATCTCGCCCCCTTTCTCCACGTACACATAGTCGCCGATGTGCAGGTCGAAAGAGCGGATGAAGTCTTCGTTGTTGAGCGTGGCACGCTTCACCGTGGTACCGGCGAGCTGCACCGGTTCCATGTTGGCCACGGGGGTGACGGCCCCCGTGCGCCCTACCTGGAAGGTCACCTCGTTGAGCCGTGTGCATACACGCTCGGCCTTGTATTTGTAGGCGATGGCCCAGCGCGGACTCTTGGCGGTGAAGCCGAGTTGTCGCTGCTGCCGCAGGGAGTTCACTTTCAGCACGATGCCGTCAGTGGCCACGGGCAGGTTCTTCCGCTCCGCGTCCCAATAGCCGATGAAGTCCATGATCTCGCGCAGCGTCTTCACCTTCTTCATGCCCTGGCTGATCTTGAACCCCCACTGCGCGGCAGTCATCAGATTTTCATAATGCCCGTCGCAAGGCAGGTTCTCGCCCAGGAGATAATAGAGATAGGCATCGAGCTGACGGCTGGCCACCAGCTCCGACTTCTGGCTCTTGAGCGTACCGCTTGCGGCGTTGCGCGGATTGGCGAAGAGTGGTTCGCCTGCTTCCTCTCGCTCCGCATTCAGGCGTTGAAACACCTTCCAGGGCATCAGTATCTCACCCCGGATCTCAAACTCCTGTGGGATAGGCGGTGTGGTGGAGAAGAGGTCGAGCCCTTGTTGCTGCTGCTCCCATCCGGGGAGCACCAGGGGGATGGCACGTATGGTTTTCACATTGCCTGTCACGTCATCGCCCTGCACGCCGTCGCCACGTGTCACGCCCCTTACCAGCCGGCCGTTCTCATAAGTCAAAGAGATCGACAGTCCGTCGTATTTCAACTCGCAGCACACCTCGAACGGTTCGCCGCCCAGTCCTTTGCTCACACTGTTGTACCAGTCGGCCACGTCCTGTTCGTTGTAAGTGTTGGCCAGCGAGAGCATCGGATAGCGGTGTGTCACCTGCGTGAATTCCTGGTTGAGGTCGCTGCCCACCCGCTGTGTGGGCGAGTTGGGGTCGGCCATCTCCGGATGTCGTGCTTCCAGATCCTGCAACTCATGCATCATGAAATCGAAATCCTGGTCGCTGATGGTTGGCTCATTGAGCACATAGTATTTGTAATTGTGCTCGTGCAACTCTTTGCGCAGCTGTAGTATTCTTTCCTTCTCGGTCATAATAGTCTGTTCCTGATGAGTTATATTTCGTTGCCCGTATAGAGCTGGTAATACTTGCCATGCAGGGCTATCAGTTGGTCGTGCGTGCCCTGCTCGATGATACGTCCTTTCTCCAGGACGATGATGCAGTCGGCGTTGCGCACCGTCGACAACCGGTGGGCGATGACGAAGGTGGTGCGACCTTTCATCAGCGAGTCCATGCCCTGCTGCACGAGCCTTTCGGTGCGCGTGTCGATCGAAGAAGTGGCCTCGTCGAGGATCAGCACGGGCGGGTCGGCGATGGCCGTGCGTGCGATGGAAAGCAGCTGCCGCTCGCCCTGGCTCAGGTTGGAGGCACTGCCGCTGATGACGGTCTGATAGCCATTGGCCAGACGCCGGATGAAGTCGTCGGCACCCACCAGTTTGGCGGCCTCGATACACTCCTGGTCGGTGGCGTCGAGTCGTCCGTAACGGATATTGTCGAGTACCGTACCCGTGAAGAGCTGTGTCTCCTGCAGCACCATGCCCAGACTGCGGCGCAGGTGTCGCTTAGAGATATCGTTGATGTTGATGCCGTCGTATTGTATCTTGCCGTCCTGGATATCGTAAAAACGGTTGATGAGATTGGTGATGGTGGTCTTGCCGGCACCCGTGCCGCCCACGAAGGCAATCTTCTGGTCAGGCATGGCATCGATGACGATATCGTAGAGCACCTGTTTCTCAGGCACATAACTGAAGTCGACCATATCGAAACGCACGCCGCCCTCCACTTTCACATATTGATCCTCGTCGGTCTTCCAAGCCCAGATGCCCGTACGCTCCGTCGTAGGCCGGAGTTGCCCTTCTGCGGTCTCCACGGCATTGACGATGGTCACGCTGCCCTGGTCGGCCTCCGGCTGTTCGTCGAGGAGCTGGAAGACGCGCTCTGCTCCTGCCGACGCAGAGATCACGCTGTTGATCTGCTGGCTGATGTGCGAGATGGGTTGTGAGAAGTTCTTGTTGAGGGTGAGGAAAGCCACCAGAGTGCCAAGGCTGAGTCCGACATCGGTGGAGAGGGCGATGGTGGCACCGACGACAGCGATGAGCACATAGGCGAGATTGCCCAGGTTACCATTGACAGGCATCACGATGTTGGCTATCTTGTTGGCGTTGAAGGCGCTCTCGCGCAATGCCGAATTGATGGCAGAGAACTGCCTGATGGCCTGCTGCTCATGGCAGAACACTTTCACCACCTTCTGTCCGGTCATCATCTCCTCGATAAAACCGTTGACGGCGGCCAGGTTGTCTTGTTGCTCGACGAAATGCTTGCGCGACATTTTGCCCAGGCGTGTGGTGGCGTAGGCCATCACGACGGCCATCACTACAGACACCATCGTAAGGGGCACGCTGAGCACCACCATGCTGACAAAAGTAAGCGTGAGCGTGATGAGCGAGCTGAACGCCGAGGGCAGGCTTGAGCTGATGACCTGCCGCAGCGTGTCGACATCATTGGTGTAATTGGACATGATACGTCCGTGTGAGTGTGTGTCGAAATAGTTGATGGGCAACGACTCCATGTGGCTGAACATATCCTTTCGCAGACGCAACATGGTGCCCTGACTCACACTGATCATGATGCGGTTGTAGGCGTAGGAACAGGCTACTCCCGCCACGAGCACGGCAGCCAGCTTGAGCAGGGCCATAGCCAGGGGTGAATAGTCGGGCGCGGCGGACGCTGCCAGTGGCACTATATAGTCGTCGATGAGTTTTTGCGTGAAGAGCGTAGAGGTCAGTGTGGCGACCGACGAGACGATGATACACGCGAAGACCACCAGGAAGGAGAACTTATAATTCTCCATCACGTATCTGAGCAGACGAAGCAAGGTGGCTTTCTTGTTCTTGGCTTGCTCCTTGGGCTGGAAGCGGTCGCCAGGGTTATGCATCCTCATTCTCATGGCTTTCTCGTTTTACGTTCGTCGAAATCGCCACCTTCCTCATTCTGTATGGAGTTGATCTCACGGTAGATGGCATTGGTCTGCAACAGGTGCTCGTGGGTGTCAAACCCACTCACCTTTCCATTGTCGAGCACCAGCACACGGTCGCAGTCTTTCACACTGGAGATACGCTGGGCTATGATGAGTTTGGTGATATCGGGCAGCTCTTCCCTGAAGGCACGCTGTATCCTGGCGTCGGTGGCGGTGTCGCACGCACTGGTACTGTCGTCGAGCACCAGTACCTTGGGGTGTTTCAGCAAAGCCCTGGCGATGCAGAGCCGTTGCTTCTGTCCGCCCGACACGTTAGTGCCGCCCTGCTCGATGCGCGTATCATAGCCTTGGGGCATCTGCTCTACGAACTCGTCGGCACAGGCCAGACGGCAAGCCTCACGGCATTCCTCCAGCGAAGCATGTTCATTGCCCCAGCGCAGGTTGTCGAGCACGGTGCCGGAGAAGAGTACGTTTTTCTGCAGCACCACAGCCACGGCGTCGCGCAAGGCCTGGAGGTCGTAGCGTCGCACATCCGTCCCTCCTACTTTCACCGTACCTTTGGAGACATCGTATAATCTGCTCACCAGATTGACCAGCGAAGACTTTCCACTGCCTGTACCACCGATCACTCCGATGGTCTCACCCGAGCGTATACTGAACGTGATGTCGTGGATGGCATACTCGCCACTTCCCTTGCCGGAGAGATAGGCGAAGCTGACATGGTCGAACTCGATGCTGCCGTCGGCCACGCTTGTCACAGCCCGGTCTGGGTTGTCGATGTCGGGCTGCTCATTGATCACCTCTGCCACACGCTGGCCACTGGCTGCGCTTTGCGTGAGCATGACGAATATCATGCTCAGCATCATCAGCGACATCAGGATGCTCATGACATAAGTGAAGAGCGAGGTGATCTCGCCTGTGGTGAGCGTGCCGCCCACCACAAACTGCGCACCAAACCAGGAGATGGCGATGATACAGCCATAGACCACCAGGTTCATCACCGGGTGGTTGAGGGCCATCAGTCCCTCAGTGCGCACATAGAGGCGGTAGAGCCCCTCGGCAGCCTTGTCAAACAACGTGCGCTCATGATCCTCGCGCACGAAAGCTTTCACCACACGGATGCCCGCCACATTCTCCTGTACGCTGCTGTTGAGCCGGTCATACTGTTGGAAGACTTGTGCGAAGAGCCGCGAAACCCTGCTGATGAGGAAATAGAGAAACACGGAGAGCACCACCATCGCCACGAGGAAGATAATGCTCATGCGGGCATCAATGACAAAGCACATGCAGATGCTGCAAATCATGCGGAAGGGTGCCCTCACTGACACCCGCAGGAGTTGCTGGAAGGCATTCTGCAGGTTGTTTACGTCGGTGGTCATACGGGTGACCAGTCCCGACGTGCTGAACTTGTCGATGTCGGAGAAGGCGAAACGTTGTATGTTGCGATACATGGCCTCTCTGATGTTGCACGCAAAACCCGTTGAGGCATAGGCAGAATAATGCCCTGCCAGGATGCCAAAAAGCAGGCTCAGGCATGCCATGCCCAGCATGAGGCCGCCGTAGAGATACACATTTTGCATATCGCCGGCAGTGATGCCCTCGTCGATCAACCGGGCGGTGACGTAGGGGATGAGCACCTCCATCACCACCTCCGACGAGGTGAAGACCGGCGTCAGGATGGCTGAGGTCTTATATTGGCCCACCTGACGGAGAAGAGTTTTAAACATGGACATAGGCTTATATACAGTTTCTCAGAAACTCCATTTCGCAGCGACTGTGGGAATGGCATAGAAATGGTCGTTGCGACCGTTTTTGTCCCACACGAAATCGTTGCTCACTTCCACCTCTGTGCCAAGGCTCAGGTTGACACCCTCCATGCCCCGCAACTTGTTGAGGTTGAACCACAACTGCGGCTCACTCACCGTGATCCAGTTGCCACGCACACTGGAGTCGTACCAGCAGTCGATAAAACCGGAGAAGGTGCATAATCCGCTGAAGAAATGAATGCCCCACACGGCAGTGGCCTGAAAGCTACTGAAGGGCCGGTTCCAGGGATTCTGTCCTTTGAAATAATATTTATACATGGCCTGCAGGGAGAGGGTGCGCGAGAAGTCGCTGCTGGCCCAGTTCCATGCCGGTCCCGCAAGGAAGGCATGCTGGAAGCGGGTCGACCCATTGTCGAGCTGGCTGGAGGCCAGTCCGCCGTTATATTCCACATGTGCGGCCCAGCGTTTGTCGGCAGAGAGATTCAGCTCGCGTGCGATCTCCCAGTAAGCTCCGGCGGCGCCGTCATGGAAATAGTCGATGTCGGCAAAGAAAAAGGTGCTACCCCATTTATCGGGTTTAAACATCTCTATCGTGGTAGTGACACTCGGACGATTGGACAACTCTCCATACAAGCTATGGCCTAAATCATAATGCAGTTGCACATTCTGTGCTCTGCCAACCATAACCATCAAGGCTAAGATCAGTGTAATTTTCGTTCTCATTGATGCTAACATATAAAAAACAGCCGCAAAAGTACGAAAAAAATATTATTCCTGCAAATACAAGGGTTGATGCTCTAAAATAGATGGTGGGCGGGCCACGTGACACCCAACTTTCGCAATACGCGGGCAGTGACAGAGCTGTCGTAGCGATGAGGCATCAGCTTCTTTGCGATAGACCGATAGACCATAGCAGAGAGCACCGCCTGGTTCCCAGACTGGCCGGCCACGTTTTTTTCCACTTGCTTTTCAAAAATATCATCATCCACCACGTCTACCTGAACGCCTCTCGAAGCCATGATTTCCTGCATCGTTAGACGGCATGTATCAGCCACATGCCACAAGTGAAGCCCACCGTTCAGGAGAGCCAGGCGGCACACGGCCTTGGCCACGATATCGACCGGCGAGAGATCGACCCTCATCCCTGCCACCGAGCGTGGCATGATACCCCATTGTTCAAACAGCCGCAAAGTCATCCTCAGGCTGTTGCCTTCCGGATGTTGCTGCGTCTGACCATCGTATGAACGGGATGACAAGTTGCCTACACGCACGATGACGGCATCTGTCTGCCCCCCGGCCATCCTTTCGAGAAGGAGCCGCTCGGCCATCCATTTCGAATAGGTATAATCATCACCCAAATGCTGCCCGATATAAAAATCCCGCTCCGTCAGGCAACGCTCCGTCTCACAAGAGGGGTCATAGAGTCCGGCGATGCTTAAGGTAGACACTTGCACCAGTTGGGCATGTACCATATCGCAGAAATCTGCCAGACGCCGCACCACTTCGGTATTCACCTCATGTAGCTGCCGTCCTATAGCAAAATGCCGCACATTGGCGGCACAGTTGATGACTTGTGAGATGCCGCTGCCATCAAGTGCTGACAGACATTCCTGATGGGTCAGGTCTGCAGCCACCACCCTGATGCGCGACCTCTGCCCACGTGTGAGCGGCAGATGGTAATAATATGCGTAAGTGGTGCTTATGCGCTCCATGGCTTCTTCCCCTGACGAGGCCCTGACGACACAGCACACTTCCTCCTTGCATGTGTCAAGAAGCTCATGCAGCACATGGATTCCCAAGTATCCCGTCGCCCCTGTCAATAAGACTTTTCCTCGTACGGATTGGCACAATGGCGAAGGGGGCACGGAGGCTCCTGCCAGATAATCATGTATGTGCTGAAAACTGCCATCCAGACAATATCCCTGCCGGACGTTGTCACCCTCAAGGCAACGAGCAAGCAGGCGTGGAGAGGGATACCTGAACAGCGACCCATATTCCACGGCAAATCCCCTGTGGTGCATTTCTGCCATGAAAGACATGGCGGTGAGCGACGTCCCGCCCATCTGGAAGAAGTCGTCGTCGACTCCTACAAGTTCCGTCTGAAGCACTTTGGCGAATGCCTCACAAACCTGCCGTTCCATGGCAGTCTGTGGAGCGGCATAATTTCCCTGAAGCTCTCGTTCAGGGAGCGGCAACCGGCGTCGGTCGGTCTTCCCGTTAGAAAGCACAGGCAACTCGTCCATCCTTTTCCAATAAACAGGTATCATGTAAGCGGGACATATCTCACGCAACTGCGCTGTCAGTCTCGACGGCTGCTCCATGACATCGGAGGTGTAATAGGCACATAACTGTGTTCTGCCGCCCCGTATAATGGGTATCACGCAGACGCTCCTCACCGAGGCCAACTGCCCGATCAGCCGTTCCACTTCGTCGAGGCTGACCCGATATCCATTGACCTTGACCAGCTGTCCCATTCTCCCTACATATTCCAACAAGCCCTCGTCGTTCCACCTCACGCGGTCGCCCGTATGATATATACGGCCATCCGAAAAATCGCAGGGGGTGAATTTCCTTTCTGTCAACTGGCGATCCCCCCAATAGCCATCAGCCAGTTGCGCTCCCGACAGGCACAGTTCGCCTACAGCCCCCCAAGGCAGGAGCCGTCCATACTGGTCGGTCACAAATGCTCCGGTATTGTCAAGCGGACGTCCAATGGGTATCGTCTGGTAGGTTCTACCCTTCTCCAGTTCATAATACGTGGCATCCACACAGCATTCAGTGGGGCCATAGGTATTGATGACACGGCAAGATACAGGCGGGACCTCGGTCATCCTTTCTCCTCCAAGACAAAGATAGTTGAGTGTGGGATGATGCCGGCGGCCTATCAGCATGCCCAGTTGGGTGGTGTAGCATCCACCCGTGATGCGATGGCGGTCGATGAAGTCATGTATCCGGTCGAGGTCGTGCCTCACTGCCTCAGGCATCATATACACCGTGCCGCCCACGGTAAGCACAGGATACAGGTCTTCGACAGAGGCATCAAAAGCGAGCGACGAATGGCAACTGACTCGGCTGTCCTCCTGCAAGTGCCAATGGTGTACAATAGAATAAATCAGGTTGGACAGTGCGCGATGAGGGATCATCACACCTTTGGGACGGCCGGTCGTCCCTGAAGTAAACATCATATAGGCCAGGCCACCGGCCGTAGAGAGGTCTGTCGCCAGCCGATCTGTATCCAAAGGGACATCTGGCAGGTGAGCGGGGTCGATATGGACTTTCACACTAACATCCGAAAGCATCGCGTGGCGATAAGAAGCCGGCCAGGCGGTGTCCACTGGCACGTATGCCGCCCCCGATCGCATGACGGCGAGGACCGCGGTGAGGAAGGCACAACAGGGCACAGCACGGATCGCCACAAAGTGTCCGGGAGTCACCCCCTGGCTTTGCAACCAGCCTGCCAGCGCGGCAGACTGTTGTGACAGTTGGGCATAAGTCAGATGTTCCTGGCCATCCGATACTGCCATCGCCTGCGGGGAGAGGCTGGCCTGCCTGGAAAACATGCCGATGAAAGTGGTCTGCAGGTCGTAGTCCCGTGATTGGCCACGTGAGCGCAAGACGATGGCTTGCCTTTCTGACTCATCCACCAATTCCACTTCGCCGACACGACACGTCGGGCGTCTCAACAGGTCATGCAGGCAACAATCCATCGCTTCCGCAAACATCCGGAGTTCGGATACTGCTCTCCGGCCTGAGCTTGCGTCCATCCGTATCTCATACGTTTCATCATGGACATAGATCACACAACTCATGTCGTTGGACGCATCGCCATGGGGCAACTGCCGTCCATCCACCTGTTCTCCACCCACGCAGACTTGCTCCATGATATCACGACCCTGGAAGGCGAAGCTGATCTCAGCCGTCTGTTGGGTGTCTCTGCAAAAATGAAAATATGGATATGCGGCATGGCGTACAGAAGCTGTCATTAACGGCCGCAGGCTTCTCATGTAATCGACGACATGGGCTTCCGGGTCGACATCGATGGCCATGGGCACCGTCTTGACAAACATGCCGTAGGCACTGCGCAACTGGCGTCGGTTTCGGCCATGACTGAGAGTTGCAAATGCGACACGTCGCTCTTGGCACAATCTTGACAGCACAATAGTGAAAGCAGCCATAAACAACTGGCTCGGACTCAAATGATTGCATTCACACCACCGGTCAATGTCCTTACGAGGCACATGACGGCAGAAGGTCAGGTTTCTGCCAGTGGAGGCCGCGTGGATGACAGGTAATGAGGAAAACGTGGTATCGGCGAAAAGACGTCGATAGTAATCTTTGGCAGCAAGGTATTCACCATTGCCCAGTTGGAGCTGTTCTTCCTCAGCCAACTGATACAGGGCCACATCACCGTCAGTCAGCGACCTCCCGTCGTAGGCGGCAGGCAGATCGTGCTTCATCAGACAGTTGGCGATGGTCATGCCATCGGCTATCAGATGATGGAAGTCCATCAAAAGCCACGTATGCGTCTCTGTATCGAGAACTTCAAAACGGCACAATGGCAAGTGTCCGAACAAGGCAAAGGGCCTGACGAAACCATGGTTGATATACTCAAGCGCTGCCGTCTCAGGCATCGTCTTACACGGCACGCCGACTTGCATGACATCATCAGCATACTGGCGTGGCTGCCCGTCTGCTGACATGAGCAATCGGGTGCGAAGCACAGGCCTGGCCTTGATCACTTCGCCTAAAGCAACGGCCAGCCGTCTGGCATCCACTGCCTTTGAGAAAGGCACGGCAGACGGCAGTTGATACCCTGTCGAGTCAGGCATACGCAGACAGGTCATCAGTATACCCAGTTGTGAATAGGTCAAAGGATATGTTTTCACGCTTTCACTATCAGGTCCTTATTTATTTGCTCGCAGATTCAACAAGCAAGTGCAAGTCTGGGGTCAAGATTTGCCGTTACAAAAATAGGGGAAAAAAAGTTTGCCACAAAATAATCCATGCAAGAATTATGCTTCTGGAGTTGCGGTCAATAATTGTATAGATGCATATCCTTCAGGGCTTCAGGAGTCTTATTCATATTTTTCACGGCAACGTACAAGCCCACAATACTGGCAACAGACAAAAACTCTCCTACGCTATGTCCGAATGGCTTGCCGCTGCGGAATGCGAAACAGGGTGAAGTGGAGGTATCGTTGTAAAGGAGGACTCCATTTTTGCTGACGCCATCACGAGGGCCGATACTGATATGTGAGACGTAATCGGCAACATGTGCATCATGACGGTCTGCGCCCGATTCATCGAAGCTGTATTCAAGATCGGCGCTGATGCGAAGGGGCGTGTCATAATCGGTGTAGTTGCGGAAGTCGCCTTTCTCAAATCTTGCTCCCGTATCGCGGAAACGTCCACGACAATGATATCGAAACCATCCGCCGTCGTTACCGATATCTATAATATGTCTGTTTAGTAGATTCTTCAGACTGTTCCAAGCGTATACGACTCCTTTGCCATGCGGGGCAATCGGTAAGATGCGCTGGTCATAGGCTGTATGGCTGTAGGTGTGACTCTCACTATTAATAACTGCCATGCTATATGGTGTGTCATTGTCGATAGTGCTGTGGCCATAGGTATGACTCTCTGTGTTTGACTGAGGCATAAACATGGGAGCCGACTCCCCATTGATCCACGAAAAAGAGCGTCCCCGGTCTATGAAAACTATACTGTCGGAATGGTTTTCCACTTCTACCAGGGCAATCCCATTGTTGGTGAGCAATATGTGTGCCGTTATGTTTCTATCTTGATAAATTTCTTTTCCCGTGGCTGCCATAAAGCAGTAAACTCCGATTTGAGCACCGAAAGTCATAGAAAATGTACCAAAAAGTGCCAATAGTGTCAGGTAGGTTTTTTTCATCATTAAATGTTCTTGTTTAGTTTTACAGCAAAAGTAGTGTTTTTCAGAGGAGAGAACAAGTTATAATCCCTATCGTCGGGTAGGGAATTCCCTACGCCATGTCTCAGGCATTGATAGAATTGGGGGCTGGGGCATCTTTGATGTAGTATGAAAAAAGGCGGTGAATTTGCTTTTCTCATCATAAAATATTATTTTTGCAACCTATAGTATCTATTTAGCCAACGATGGTGAAATTTCTTAATGTCGAATAATAATCATGAACAAGTTGATTTTGCTTTTACCTTCTTTCTTCCCTATGCTTACATTTTCGCAGGAGGTGTATGAGCCTTTCATTGTAGATGGGAAGGTTTGGTATTATGACTTTAAATCTACAAACGCCTTTAGCGATTAGAAATCGCCGCCAGACAATGTGTCGAGGGTTTTTACTTCCGAGACTTCAATATTAAAACTCAGAAAACTTAAAGTACGATGATCAGACAAGCAGAATACCAGCATGTGACCACTCTCATTGACTACCTGAGAGAAGTGCCCTACGACGTGAACAGAGAGACACTGTATACAGCCCAGGAGCTGTACGGAGGCTACGACCCTCACGACCAGACGAGCTACGCTTCGTGCTACGACCAGCGCGTCTATGCTCACTACCTGTCCCTGGGCAAGCAGACGACACGCATGGAGGAGTCGATGGCCCGCACTTTGCACGACCATGCTATCCATTCGGCCATGGAGCGGTTTTTCGCGACCCATGACAGCCGGTGCTGCGTGGGGATCATGGGAGGACATGCCCTGCTGAGAACCGACAGGATGTACCGCGAGATCGTATTGCTTAGCAAGCGTCTCACCGAGAAAGGATGCTACATGCTGAGCGGAGGCGGACCGGGTGCGATGGAAGCTACTCATCTTGGGGCATGGTTGGCGGGGCAAGACGAGACGGCTGTCGACGACGCACTAGCGATTCTGGCTCCGGCACCATCATTCCGGGAGGCTGGCTGGATGTCCACCGCCTTCAGTGTATTGGAGAAATACCCTCAGACCACCTACCACAGTCTGAGCATACCCACCTGGCTTTACGGTCATGAACCCTCCACGGTGTTTGCCACTCACATCGCCAAGTTGTTTGAGAACAGTCTTCGTGAAGACCGTCTTCTCACCCTGTCATACGGAGGCATCGTCTATACACCAGGCAGTGCGGGCACCATCCAGGAAATCTTCCAGGAGGCCGTACAAAATCATTATTTATCCTTTGGCTTCTCCAGCCCCATGATATTCTTGGGCGAGGATTTCTGGACAAAAGAGCTTCCCATCTACCCACTGCTTCAACAGCTGGCCAACACTGGTATGTACAAGAACCTGTTGCTGACGCTCACCGACGACATAGGCACCGTAGCAGAAGAGCTGATCAATTATCAGCTCCACGCTTAGTCCTTTTATTGTCATTCCTCCAGCGGTATCTCGTCGTGTGGCACGGCCAGAGGCAGACCTTTCTGCGAGAGGTAGAACATATAGAGGATGACGGGCTTCGTGCCTCGGTTCTCGCCGTGGTGGATGGTGTTCACCATCTCTACGACAGCCTCGCCCTCATGCACCACTTTCTCCTTGCCATCCTGGCCGATAATGGTCAGCTCGCCCTGCACCAGTATGCCGTAGTTCATCACGGGGTGGTGGTGCCAGCCCAGCTTCTTCCCGGCGGGAAAGACGTATTTCACGGCCACCAGTTCCGGACGACCCTGGAAATAGTCGGGCAGTTCCACGCCATCCCAGCTCTGCGAGGTGCGTACCAGTTCGGTCGTCTGCACCTGTTGCACAGGATTGTCTTCACTTGGGTTGTTTCGCTTACAGGCTGTCATGACAACCGTGGTGCCGCAAACAAGGATGGCGGCGAACATCATGAGATGCTTCTTCATTTCTTTCATCATACTTGGCAATAAAAACGGATAAGTTGTAAAGAGGTGGCTCATTTGCCGATGTATGTAACGCAGATTGTTCGTCATGCGCACATTGCATGGGCGCAAAGTTACGAAAAGTCGAGAGCAATAGGAAAGGAAAAGCTTGCTTTTATTTCCTGTTTCCGAGTGCCTGTAACTTCGCCGTGCAACGGCAAAGTTACAAAAAGTCGAGAGCAATACAAAATGAATTAATTCATTTTTATTGCCGAGACGGAGTAACTTCGCCGTGCAACGGCAAAGTTACGAAAAGTCGAGAGGACAACAAAACAAACTTATTTGTTTTTATCCCGAGACGGAGTAACTTCGCCGCCACCAAATGGAGATAGCAGCGAAGCAACGCGAACAGGAAAGGGCTCATACTTCTCTGAGCAGAAACGCCATATAGAAAGGCAGGGTAAGCAACGGGCCGCTTCGTCCGATATTGTAGTCGCCGAGTTTTAAGGCATGATAGACGTGATAATGCTCAGGATGCTTGAGGACGGTCTGCAAGGACTTTGCATTACCTGTACGGGCCTTACATTCCAAAGGGCAACATTCGCCTTTGTAACGAATCAGGAAGTCAAGTTCCAGACCGCCCTCTTTCTGAAAATAGTAAAGCTTGCGTCCCATCTTGCATAAGAAGTCGGCTGCAAGATTCTCGAAGATTGCACCTTTGTATGCCAACAGATTGCCTTGAAGGATGCTCCACGCCGTCCCTTCCTCAAGCATACTCACCAGCAGGCCGATGTCAGTCATATATACCTTAAAAACATCTGGAATAGCATTCCCGTCTAAAGGCAGTTCTGTTGCCAAGGTGTTGTGACAGCGGTGAATGATTCCGGCATCTTCTATCCATTGCAGACTTCCTTCATACTGGTTGGAGCGTCCACCTTTGCGGATAACGGCATACTGAAACTTCTTGTTCTCCTTGGCAAGTTGGGAAGGAATGGAATCAAAACACTCACGAATACGCGACTTATCCTCCTGACGTGCATACTTCAGCATGTCGCTCTTGTAGGTATCGACGATACTTCGCTGGACATCAAGGACATC
>CAMIYC010000060.1 GCA_946402905.1 uncultured Prevotellaceae bacterium
AAAGTGGTACACTTTTCAATTACTAAGTGGTACACTTTTGGATTACCATATACAGGATGTCAGGGCATCCTTGTTTTTTTACGTGAATTATCGTGAATGGGCTGTGAATTGGCCGTGAATTTCAATAGTGGTGGCAGCAATTCGTCAACTCGTCTACTATTCTTATTGCGAAAATGTGCGAAAAACGCTAAATAATGCGAAAACTTTTATACTGAGCACGACGAAAATGATGCGGAAACAGAATGGATGCCAGGGCATCCATGGGGTTTTAACGCGAATTATCGTGAATTGATCGTGAATTTTTATAGTGAAGGTAACAACTTGTTTACTTGTCAACTCGTCTACTTGTCTACTTGTCTACTGCTCTTATTACGAAAAAAGTCGAAAATACGAAAGCATTACGAAAACTGGGGGATGCCAGGGCATCCATGAGATTTTGGATTGCGAAAGAATGCGAAAACTTTTATACAGAGCACGACGAAAATGATGCGGAAAACGGTGGATACCTCGGCATCCAATTGAATTTGAATTGCGAAAAAAAACGAAAATTGCGAAAGAATGCGAAAACAGGGTGAATGCTATTGCATTCACATAATTTGTCTTCTCGTCAACTTGTTAACTCGTTAACTAACACATTTTGTATCGACATTTTTTTAAAAGGCTGATCGACTTTTGCGTGGCATTAGTCGCACTGATTTGTTTGTCGCCACTACTGATTGTGGTGACGGTGTGGTTGTATTTTGCTAATAGGAACCCCACCCTATCCCTCCCCCAAAGGGAGGGGACTGGAAATCAGCGCCCGATCGCTCCTAATGGAGAGAGGATGGGATGGTTAAAAAAATGGTTGGAGCCAGTTTTCTTTTTCCAGGAGCGTCCGGGACTTCATGGGAAGATTTTCAAGATTATCAAATTCAAAACCATGACCGATGAGCGGGATGAGGCAGGTAATTTATTACCCGATGCGCAGCGGCTGACTAAAGTCGGGAGGTTTGTGCGGTCAACATCGATAGATGAATTGCCTCAGCTGATCAATGTACTCAAAGGCGACATGGCCTTAATTGGACCGAGGCCACTTGTTCCAAGGTATCTTCAGTTATATTCTAAAGAACAGATGCGCCGCCATGAGGTACGACCGGGAATTTCCGGCTGGGCACAGTGTCATGGACGCAATAACATCAGTTGGGCAAAGAAATTCGAATATGATGTATGGTATGTAGACCACTGCTCATTAAAGGTTGATCTATTGACAATCTGGCTTACCATAAAAAAAGTCTTAAAGAGAGAGGATATTTCCAAAGACGGAATGGTGTCAATGGAGCCTTTCAATGGAAACAATTGAAAACTATATGAAAAATCTCATAATTATCGGTGCCGGTGGCATGGGGCGTTCTGTTTATTGTATTGCCCAAGGTTGCCATGGCTATAACACGGAGTTCCAGATCAAAGGTTTTTTGGACGATGACCCAAGCCAACTGGATTGTTTCAAAGGTTATCCGCCCATTCTGGGTAAAGCCCATGAGTATATACCAGAAAAAGATGATGTGTTTGTATGCTCTTTAGGGTCTACTCAGACAAAGATGGAAATTTGTGAAGACCTCAAGAAAAGAGGCGGCTGCTTTATCACCCTCATTCACAAAACCGCTATAGTCCGTCAGAACTCTCAAATAGGCGACGGATGCATCATTGCAGACTACGCCTCTGTCGGCTCAGACTGCAGTATAGGTGATAATTGTCTGTTGCAATCCTTTGCCATCGTCGGCCATGACTGCCTAATTGGCAATTATGTGAGAATTGACACGCATGTCACTTGCGTCGGCGGTGTGGTTGTAGAGGATCTTGCGACGATACATACGTCAGCTGTTGTAAGTCATAAAGTCAGGATAGGAAGAGGAGCCACCATAGCAGCCCTCAGCTTTGTAATCAAAAAAGTGGGAGCAGGATCGACAGTATATGGCAATCCCGCTAAAAAACTAATATAAAATCAATATGAATGCATTTATTTTCCCTGGCCAGGGATGCCAGAAAGAGGGAATGGGGAAGGATCTATACGAACTTTTCCCCAAGGCGAAAGAGATGTTTGACCGTGCAGATGATACATTGGGGAGGAAAATCACTGATGTGATGTTCCATGCTAATGAGGAAGAGCTAATGCAGACCAGAAACACACAGCCCTCTGTCTTCCTATATGAAGTTGCCCTGGCCTTGTCGCAGGAAGAGATTCAGCCAGACGTGGTGGCCGGGCACTCCCTAGGAGAGTTTGCGGCATTAGTCGTCGCCGGTGTTATCACATTTGAGGATGGTCTGAACTTGGTTCTTAATAGAGCATTAATAGGACAGAAGTATTCTGACAACGCTCCTGTAAAAACAGGCATGGGGGCCGTCATTGGACTCACGGATGAATATGTGGAACGCAGGATCAAAGAGATATGGGATGAGACAGGCGAGCCTATCTATTTTGCCAACCACAATGGCCCTGGCCAGGTTGTCATTACGGGTTCTAAAAAAGGAGTCCGTATCGCATGCAAAGCCTTCGCAAAAGAGGGAGCGAAAAAAGCTGTCCCGCTACCTATTGGCGGATCTTTCCACTCACCTTTCATGGAAGGTGCTAAAGCCGAACTGGGTGAAATTATTCAAAAGACTCGTTTCTGTAACGCGAAAATCCCCGTATATCAGTGTGTCGACGCCAAGTCGCATACTGACGCAGAAGAAATCAGGGCGAACCTGATTGAGCATATCACTCATTCTGTTTTATGGACGGACATGGTCAACAATATGGTTGCGGACGGAGTTGATGAGTTCTGGGAAGTCGGAACAGATGACACTTTACAAAAAATCGTGAGAAGAATGGTTCCTCAGGCCAAGGTGTCTTCTTTACTCCATATACCATCTTATAATGGGAAAATCAAAGATTATACGATTATCAAATAATAACTAAAAAAAAAAAGATTATGGCATTAGACGATTTTATCAAGGCATTTGCAAACGAATTTGATGACACTCCACAAGAAGTATTCAAGCCCGAAACCAAGTATCGTGAGCTGGAGGAGTGGAGTTCTCTTACCGCTCTTTCAATCATATCCATGGTTGATGACGAATTTGACAAGAGCATCACAGGGGCAGATCTCCGTTCATGCGTGACCATAGAACAGCTGTACAATATGATATTATCCAAATGACGACTAAAAGATATGGCTGTCGCAAGTATTAAAAACGTAAAGATAGCAGGAATGGCGGCGTGTGTTCCGGAGCGGACTGAGGAAAACCGGGACTACACGCTTGCCTCACCTGAGGAGATAGAAAAATACATTGAGATGACGGGCGTTGAGAGAAGACACTGCGCCCCGCACGATGGTAAAATCTGCACATCAGACCTGTGCCAAAAGGCAACCGAAGGGCTGCTTGAAAAGCTTGGCTGGGCGAAAGAAGACGTAGACCTTATCGTTTTCGTATCTCAGACCTGTGATTACAGATTACCGGCCACGGCAATTGTATTGCAGGACAAAATGGGGTTCCCAACATCCACTCTGGCATTTGACGTGACTCTTGGATGCTCTGGTTTTGTTGTTGGACTTGGAGTGGCCGGCAACTTGGTCTCCACTGGTAATTTCAAAAAAGCCCTGCTCATGGTTGGAAACACCCAGAGTGAGTATGCCAACTATCACGACAAGAGCATGTATTTCCTTTTAGGTGATGCAGGAACGGTTACAGCTCTCGAATACGACACTGAAAACCCGGACAAAATAGACCTATGCTATATGACCGATGGTTCTGGAAGAAAACATGTCATTGTGCCAGACGGCGGATCCAGAAACCGTGTCAACGCTAAATCCTTCGAATTGGAGGAGTTTGAGGACGGGAACAAGAGGACAAGACTTGACGAGAAAATGGACGGAGTGGAAGTTTTTGCCTCTGCGATTACAGGTATCCCTCGCTTGTACAAGCAACTTCAGAGCACATTCAACATCGACAACGAGAAAATTGACTATTGTCTCATCCACCAGGCGAGCAAGGTGCTCTTCGAGAAGCTTAGGAAGAAAATGAAATTTCCTGAAGAGAAGACACCATCTAATCTCAAGGATTTTGGGAATACCAGTGGCGGAACGATTCCATTGCTGATGGTCAACAAGCTCAAAGATGAGCTAGAGAACAGGCCCCTGGAGATGGTGATGTCCGCTGTAGGTGTCGGTTTCTCATTAGGGACAGGACGTATTACAACCAACAAGATTAAAGTCTGTGATTTAATGTATTTGTAAACTATGTTCAATCCATACTCCTTACAAGGGAAAAAAATACTCGTCACAGGTGCATCTTCCGGGATTGGGGCCGGTATTGCCATAGATGCATCCAAAATGGGGGGGGATATCGTGATAACGGGAAGAAACGAAGAGAGACTAAGTGATACACTTGGCTCTCTTGCTGCCAGTGAAGGCCATGAGGTGATTTGCGCAGATCTTTCTAAAGACGAAGAGCTCCAACGACTCTCTGATAAGTTGCCGATGCTTGACGGAATCGTGCTTTGTGCGGGCATTATCAAGACCACTCCTGTGAAAAACATTAAGGATGATGCTCTATACGAGATAATTGAGACAAACATCCTTTCGTCAATCAAGCTGATAAGAAATCTGCTTAAAAAGAAAAAAATAGCCAAAGGTGCTTCGATCGTCTTTATCTCTTCTGTCTCAACATTCAATGTCAAAATCGGCAACTCTCTTTACTCTGCGACAAAGGGTGCGGTAAATTCATTCGCCAAGGCTTTAGCCCTTGAAATGGCCAAGCAGAGTATCAGGGTCAATTGTATTCAGCCAGGTTTCGTTCCGTCTCAAATACTTGACAAAAGTGGCATCGAGGCTGATCAATTCCTGAAGTTCTATGCCGAACGTCATCCCCTTGGTTTTGGTACCAGAGACGACATTGCATATGCTTGCATTTATTTGCTATCAGATGCCGCAAGATGGGTGACTGGAAGCATTTTCACCATTGACGGTGGATATACTCTGCAATGAACATACAGATCAAGAGGATAGAAAATACTCCTGTTCCTTCCAACTCTTATATCATAAGTTTTGAAGGTTCTGGCAAATGCATAGTGATAGATCCTGGGGCAAAGGAATGTAAGGAACTTATCAGCTACATGGATGAGAATCACCTTAAACCGGAGTATATCTTTTTAACTCATGAGCATTTTGATCACATCTGGGGATGCAACGTTCTTATCGACAAGTATGAGAGTAAGCTAATTTGCTCAAAAAAATGTGCTGAGAAAATTGCGGTACCACAGAATTATTACAACAGGCTGTATTACGACAAGGATGAGTTTTATTCTGTCAGTAGGGTCTTCGACACCACAGATTCTTATGAAAAAGGCCTGGTATTCAACAATGTCGTCTTTCGTTTCTGGAATACACCTGGACATTCCAGCTGTTCTATCTGCATTGCCTTCAATGATTATCTGCTAACAGGAGACACTTTGATGAACGGTTATAAGCCCCTTATCCTTAAACGACATGAAGGTTCTGTAGATAAATTCCACCAAAGCGTAAAATGGATATTTGAGAACTTTCCTAAAGATACTGTTGTTTTGCCTGGGCATGGTGACTCTTTCTATCTGAAAGATGTTTATGATTATTACGCCATGTATTTCAGAAAATATGAATTGTCGTTATTAAAAACTGTTTGAAGCCCAAGCGAGTCCATTGGGTAGGATAGAGATGTATAATGTATAATTAATGGCAGTTAAAAGAGCATATCGTAACGACATAGACTTGCTGAAAGGCATTGCGATTGTCGCAGTGATTCTTTACCATGCAAATTTAACCCCCAGCGGATATCTGGGGGTTGATGCATTCTTTGTTATCAATGGTTTTTTCATTGTGCCTAAAGTCGTCAATGATATTGATAATAAAAGATTCAATTATGTGCAATTTATGGGAAAGAGAATCACGAGGCTTTTACCTCTGATTCTTTTGCTATGTGCAGTTTCTCTTTTTGTCGGATTTTGGGGAATGCTGCCGGATGACTATGAGAATCTTAGCGAGTCAGTGATCGCTACTTCACTGTTCTCGAATAATCTTTTATCCGCCATAACCACTAAAAACTACTGGGATGCAGTCAATGAATACAAGCCTCTAATGCATACGTGGTATATTGGCATCCTATTTGAGTTTTACTTGGTCCTGCCGATAATCGCTTTTTTACTGAAATACATTGCAAAATGGTTCAAGAAAGATTTCTATCGTGTGTTTGTGGTAGGCTTTGTTTTACTATCTTCGGTGTCTTTGTTGTTGTATTTTTCATCCTCGGTCAGTGATGGTGACAGATTCTATTTGCTTCCATGCAGGTTTTTCGAACTGGCTTTGGGCGGACTTGTTGGTGTTTGGATGAAGAAAACAGACAAGTTGTCATATTGTTCTCATCATGTGATGATTGAAGGGGCATGCTTTGTGTTCTTGGTTCTGATTATGTTCTGGGGATGTGTTTCTTTTTCACAATCTCCTACAGAATACAACTTAGTCAACGGGCAAATTATGAGCAGGCAAAGTTTCATCCCAAAGCATTGGTTGCTGATCTTCACAGTCATTCTGTCATTATTGTTTTTGATTTCAGATAATGAGAATAATCGGTTAATAACATGCCTTGAATCCACTAAGGTTTTTAATCTTTTTGGTAAGATGAGTTATAGCCTCTTCATTTGGCATCAACCACTCTTGGCATTTTATCGCTATTTCTTTACAGATGAAATATCTGTTGTTGTATTGGTTTTAATCTTTATACTGACATTCGTCTTCTCATATCTTTCATATTCTGGTATCGAAAAAAAAGTCAGACCAAGCAAAGTAAGTTACATTTGTATGCTTGTAAGTTTTATACTCATTAATAGCTTTTCATATAAAGTTTATGCATCTGCTGGTGTAATGAGAGACGTTCCAGAACTATATGTGAGAAAAACAGAGGTACATGGGCGTATGTTTGCTGAGTATAACGACAGAGTGTACCAGTATGATAAGGACTTCTCAAAGGATAATCAAGGTAAAATCAATGTTTTGGTAGTAGGCAATAGTTTTGCCAGAGATTGGTGTAACATATTGTTAGAGTCGGATGTCTCGGACAAGATTAATCTATCATATAAGTATGACTGGGACGATCTGGCTCTAAAAAGAGTCCAGGAAAGTGATTATATATTCGTCTTTGGCCATAAGCATAATGTTCCAGTGAATGTATGGAAGGACATGAAATCAGATGCAGAAATCTGGGGGATAGGCACTAAGAGTTTCGGTGCCTCAAATGGCACGATATACAAAAAGAGGAATAAGGAGAACTATTTTGAGCAAACTATAAAGATCAAAGAGTCTTTTTTCGTCATCAATGATATACTGAAAGCTGAATGGGACAATCATTATATAGACTTGCTTTCCTTAGTGTTACAAAATGATAGCACTATAAGGGTTTTCTCTGATGACAAGAAATTTATCAGCCAGGATTGTCGTCACTTATCCTTAGGTGGAGCAAAGTATTATGCCCAAAGAATAGATTTCAGCAAAATCTTCACAAAAGCAGCAAATTGACCAAGCAAGACTTCATCTTCTCGCTTATACGTTCTGCCCTCTGGCAGCAGCCGTATCCACACTTTGACATGACTCCGGGGGAATACCACGCAGTGATGGAGGAGGCGGAGAAACAGTGCGTGCAGGGGCTGATCATCGACTGTCTGCGCTCCAACAACATGGGGTTACAGAAAAAGTGCGTTATACACATGATGAAGATGTACAACGCGCTGGTGGCGGAAAACCGCCGTCTGAACAACAATGTGGCAGAACTGCACCAACTGCTGAGCAGCCACGGTATCGAATACATCGTAATGAAAGGACAGACACTGGCGGCACTCTACCCGAAGCCAGAACTAAGGGTGCCTGGCGACATAGATTTCTACGTGCCAGAGAACGACTTTGACCGGGCTATAGAGGTGATCAACAGGGAATGGGGACAGGAGCTGAATCTCAATGACTTGCGTACCGGACATATTGAGTTCTCGCATCACAACATTACGTTGGAGCTGCACAATCAAATGCAACTCTTTCATAACAGAAAAGTACAGAAAGAATTTGACAAGATCGTTGATGAATGTAAGAAAACATCTGTAAGCATTGATGGGAAAGACATCCAGACTTTGCCTGCCACGCTGAATGTGTTTTACGTATTCTGCCATCTTTTCAAGCATCTTCGCGGTGCGGGTGTCGCCCTGCGACAGCTCTGCGACTGGACGATGGTGATGAGTCGACATCACGAGATAATTGACAGGAAGGTATTGGCCGAATGGCTGAAGCTGTCTGGGTTTGAACAAGCATTTGCTGCCTTCGGGCATATAGTGATAGAGAAGCTGGGGCTTCCACGTGAACAGTTTCCTGTGGAGATAAGCGAGAGAGATAAGAAATGGAGCAAGATGATACTGGATGATATTATCAGGCATGGCAACTGGGGGTTATACCAGAGGGACTTGCTGAGCGAGATGGGAGTGAGGCATTCATTACAAAGGGGATGGCTGATATGCTCTCGATTTCTCAAGTATTTCTGGTTGACGCCCAAAGATAATTACTCATTTATGATTTACACCGTACCACGAATGACAGTTCACTCTGTGAAAACAAACATCAAAAGAATAGGACATCGGCAATGATTTCAAATCATTGCCGATGTCGCGTTAATGGAGTGGGCTTTGTTATCGAGAAGAGGTGCGTTTGATGACTACTTTTTTGTTCTTCCCGTTCTCGCTGACAATATAGATGCCTTTGTCAGGTTTGGTCACTCTCTGACCAGATAAATGATAGATTCCGGTGGCAAAGTGTTTGCTTTGAGCCCTAATACCTTTGACAACAGTCGGAATGTCTTTATTCATCACTTTCTCGGCCTCCACCCATGCCTCAGCATCACTCATCAGGTCGCTTCCGAGATAATAGCCGGTATTGGTGGGCTGGTTGTAGCCAATGTTCTCGTTGAGACAACTCATCCAATAGCAGTGATCGGTCATCAGCCAGTGAAACTTATGGGTTGTGGGATACCAGGTGGAGAAAATCTTGATGTCGGCAAGACGGGTGGCGTCAGGCAGAATCACCTCCTCGCGCCAATCGCCCACCAAGTCTCCGTACCAAGAGGGATTGCCCTTTGTGCCATTGACCATCGACATGCTGTACCGCCACATCGTGAAGGTGCGTCCATTGGGCACGCTGTGTATGATGCCATCTTCCGAGAGTCCCTGACGGGAAAGCGAGCCGTCGAACCAAATGGCGGCGGCAAAACCCAATTTCCAGTTTGACGCGGTGGAGATGCCCGTGGAGACACCGTCCTGATTGAAAAGATCGCTCTTGTAATAGCAGAACTCGCAACCTGGAGATCCGGGAGAGTAGTCGGCCACCATGCAACGTCCCATATCATTGTTGCTGGCGGCGTCTTTCTTCCAGATGACACTTCCGTCGAGCGCGTCGTGCAGTGCCACCATGGTCTTGCCTGTCTCCAAGCAATGGTACATCTGCAGACCGTTGCGACCCGGGAGGAACTTTCCTACGTGGTTGGCATCACCATGCCCCAGGCCGGTGCTCCAAAGGCCGATGCCGTCATGGTCTACTGCCATGGAACCATACATCACCTCATCAAGGCCGTCGCCGTCAAGGTCGGCAACATTCAGTGAGTGGTTGCCCTGGGCGGCGTATGCACTATATTTCTTGCCGTCTTTGCCTGTCGCCTTGTCATTAGTGTCAAAACGCCATTTTTTGGTGAGTTGGCCGTCACGCCAGTCCCATGCCTCAATGACAGAGTGGCCATAGACACCACGCCCAAGGATGACGGAAGGCAGGCCGGTCTCGTCGAAGCAGCCCACACCGACGCGGAACGAGCAAGCCCTTTTCCAATAATCGTCGCCCCATGAACTGCTGTTCTCGCGGTCGATAAAGTTGTCGCGTGCCACTTCGGCTCCGGTCTTGCCATCGATGATGCTGATAAACTCAGGGCCGGCCGAGTTGTAATGGTCTATCCAGCCCGGACTGCTGCTGTTCAAATTGCCCCATGTACGATAGTCTATCTTGCCATCGCCATTAGTGTCGGGAATCTGCTGCCCATCTCCGAACACAGTCCCCTCACAGGTGCGGATGGCCATCTCGGCACAACCGTCTCCGTCGAAGTCGGCTATGGCGAAGCTCGATGAGTTGCCCAGAATAATACCTGGTCCGCCCTTGACACGCCACAGCAGTGTGCCGTCAAGCTTGTATGCATCCCAGATGACAGCCCACAGACAATCTTGCTGAGAATAGCTGGCTCCTGTCCCGTCGTTTATGATGTTGCCACTGGCGTCCTTCACACTCTGAAGTCGTTTCACCACTATCTCAAACTCGCCGTCTCCATCAAGGTCGCCCACGCTCACATCATTGGCTGTGTAGACAACCTTTGCTGTGTTTTCATACACGTCTTTCGTGTCTGCGAGCGGAATGCTGATGTAGGGCTGTCCGCCAGCGGCTTGTTTCCTTGTCAGAGTGTAGGTAGAAAGCGTCTCGGGGTTGCCCGTGTAAGTCAGGCGATAGTGATTGTCGTTGGTCTTGCTGGCGGAGGCATCCTGATAGCAGGTCCGGTTTTTGATGTTTGTTGCGATTTTCTTTTCCGTTCCTGTGCCTATGGTGCGATAAAGGTCGAAGCCCGTGTCGGTATCATCACCAGGCAACATACGCCACGAGACCAACACCTTGCCTGTGTGCTGTTTATAGTCACCGAGCGACGCATTGTCCGCACCGTTGATACTGGCCCATAGGGCGCGACTACTCAGGTCGTTAGTCTGTGCATTTCCGATGGCCAACGTGAACAGAGTTGTCATAATAGGTATTACCAGTCGTTTCATCATAAGATTTGTTTTAGTCAGATTTAGGATACAAAGGTCGGAATAAAATCTGAATTATCCTAAAATAGTTGTAGGAGATAAGAAAAAAGTCAAAAATTTTGTTTCTTATTGCGCTAAATAATACAAGTTCCGCATTTGCTTCACTTGTCGGTTTTCAAGGTTTTAAGGTTATGAGGTAATAAGGTGAAATGACCAAGGAATGCTCTGTAGTTATGCATATCTCACCAAAAACCTCTAAGCGTAGCGACCTAACGACCTGATAACCTGATAACTGGAGCTTGCGGAAGTTAAATAAATAACTAAACTTTCTCCACCTTATTTTATCAAGAATTTAAGAATTAAAGAATTTTCATTCATACAGGAATTTTTAGGAATTTGAGAAGAAATGGCAAGCCATTTCATTTTCTCCGCAAGTGGGATTCCCGTCGCTTGCGACGGATAATTCTCGATAATACTTTTATTGATTATTAATTCTTAAATTCTTGATAAACAATTTGTTATAATCGCTTTAAGGGTGGGCATCTTCAGTCATTTTATATCAGAGAGAAAAATCCGTAGTTTTTAATTCGCAATATTGTTTTTTGAAAGATTTTATATTAGATTTTGAAAGATTTTGAGCGAAGCGACCTAGACTGTCCAATATCTTTTTATCAAGAATTTAAGAATTACAGAATTATAGTTACCAAAGCGGCTGATCTGAAGGAAAATTCTTTAATTCTCTAATTCTTGATATTTAACTTAAGCTTCTCATCTTTTTATCTAGTATTATAGAATTAGGGTGTCTAATTTGTTGTAGTATAGATGCCAGGTGATTGTTTCCTATGAAGCATACACACTCCCCCTAACACCCCCTCCGACTCCCCCGTTTCCCGGGGGAGAGCAACCTCTAACTTAGAGGGGGAACTGATTACCACTGCAAATAGAGAGTGGATGTGTAAGAAAACAAAGGACACCCTAGTTCTTAACTCATACCAAAATTTGCTCTGACCATCAAAAAAAAACGATTGCCGGGCTTTGTGATATTGTCGGTTTTCTGTACTTTTGCAAATCATTGACAATGAAAGAAAATACAGACTGATATGCCACATCAATCACAAACAGATATTCCATACAAATCTCACACTGACATCCAAACAGACGACACCACTGCAAATGCGGACTCACCGAAGGCGAAAGCCAGAAGCAAGTCTGAAGCAAAAAGCAAGAGGTCAAAGGCGAAAAGCAAGACGAAAAAGCCGGCACGAAAGCCGAAACTGTCGTATACGGTGAAGCCGGAGGGGATGTCGCTCACGGACTGGCAGATCGCCTTGCGCCGACAGGTGGCAAAAGAGGAGCAGTTCGGATATGAGTGTGTGGACGAGGACAATCTGCCCGGGGAATACTCCGTGACCAACCCGAAGACGCGGCAGGTATACAAGGTGGTGTACCGCGGAGCCAACAGTCCGTGGAACTACTGCTCGTGCATGGACTTCCGTACGTCGAGGCTGCACACCTGCAAGCATATCGAGGGTCTGAAAACGTGGTTGAGCAACAGCAGGAGCCATCGGGTGAGGAGGGAGATACCGCCTTATACATCGGTCTATCTGGACTATACGGCAGGACGCACCGTGCGCATACGGATCGGCTCAGAGCATAGCGAGGAGTTTCAGGCTCTGGCCGCCCGGTTTTTCGACTCCGAGGGGGTGATGCCAGCATCATCTTACAGCCACTTCGGCGAATTCCTCAGCCAGGCCATGCGCATTGACGACACGTTCCGTTTCTACCAGGATGCCATCGACTTCATTGTGGAGCAGAGGGAGACTGACATCCGGCGTCAGCTCATCAGCCAATACTCCGACCAGGACATCGACAGTCTGCTCACCACCCGACTCTATCCCTATCAGAAAGAGGGAGTGCGCTTCGCCTTCGCCACCGGACGATCGGTGATCGCCGACGAGATGGGACTGGGCAAGACGATACAAGCCATCGCCACGGCCGAGTTGCTGCGGCGCGAGCAGATGGTGGAGAGCGTGCTCATCCTCTGCCCCACCTCGCTCAAATATCAGTGGAAGCGGGAGATAGAGCGATTTGCCAAGGCCAGGGCACATGTGATAGAGGGCAACCATCTGAGCCGAAAGACGCAGTATGGCATGGAGATGCCCTATAAAATAGTATCCTACAACAGCGCCGCCAACGACATCAAGATACTGGGCGGACTGGACACCGACCTGCTCATCATGGACGAGGTGCAGCGGCTCAAAAACTGGAACACCCAGCTGGCCATGGCAGCGAGGCGCATACGATCGAGATACAGCATCGTGCTCTCCGGCACACCGCTGGAGAACAAGCTCGAAGAGCTATACAGCGTGATGGAACTGGTAGACCAGTATTGTCTGGCTCCTTATTATCAGTTCAAGGCTGACTATATAAAGACTGACTTCAACGGCAAGGTGATAGGATATGAGCACCTCAACCAGATAGGCGAGCGCATCAAAGGGCGGCTGATACGCCGCACCAAGAAGCAGGTGGCCCTGCAAATGCCGGGACGACAAGACAAAAACCTGCTGGTGCCCATGACTCACGAGCAGGAGGTGATGCACGACGAACTGGCCTTCCAGGTGTCGCTCATCGTGCAGCGATGGAATCGCCTGCACTTCCTCTCCGAGGCCGACAAGCTGCGACTGCTGAAGTTGCTCTCGCAGATGCGCATGATATGCGACAGCTCATACATCTTGGACCAGAAAACCCGCTACGACACCAAGGTGGACGAGACGATGAGCATACTAAGCGACCTCTTCGAGAATGAGCCTGACGACAAGGTGGTGATCTTCAGCCAGTGGGAACGGATGACAAGGCTCATCGCGCGTGAGCTGGACAGCCGCGGCATCGGCCATGCCAACCTGCACGGCGGTGTCGCCTCGAAAAAGAGGCAGGAGCTGATCACGCGGTTCATGGACGATGCCGACTGCCGCATATTCCTCTCGACCGACGCAGGCAGCACCGGACTCAACCTGCAGGTGGCTTCGACCATCATCAACCTCGACCTGCCCTGGAATCCAGCGGTGCTCGAACAGCGCATCGCACGTATCTACCGGCTGGGGCAGCAACGAAACATACAGGTGATCAATCTGGTGGCGCACAACTCATTTGAGGAGGAAATGCTCGACAAGCTGCGCTTCAAATCGGCGATGTTTGAAGGGGTGCTCGACAACGGGCAGGATACCATCTTCGTAGGAGACAAAGGCAAGTTTGCTGAGATGATGGATGACCTCAACGACATGATGAAGACGGACTCGAAACCCGCATCTGACAAAGCGAAGCCTGAAGAGACTGTGATGGAAACGATGCCGTCGCGCGACCTTCCATCGGATGAGAACACTTCTTCGTCGGCCACGACACAGGCGATGTCGTCGAAGGCTGCCCTCACACCGGCCACGGAGCCAGAGGATCTGCTCTCACAGGGGGTGTCGTTTCTATCGGGACTGGCCCAGACGCTGCAATCGCCGGAGAAGACGGAGCGTCTCGTGGAGTCACTTGTAGAGACCGACAAGGAGACAGGCGAGACGACACTTCGTATACCCGTGGCCGACAAGCAGAGCGTACGCGACATGCTGGGACTGATCGGCCGGCTGTTCACCATGCATCATTGACCATTTCAGATTTATACAATATTTGTGTCTGAACAATCATGGGTGTAGGTAAATGTAATTGCGAAAATGAATGGCTGCAAGCATCCATGAGGGATAAGAGATTGCAGAAATGATGCCGAAAAGGCGGAAAAGATGAGGAAACCGGATGGATGCCGAGGCATCCAATTGAATTTGAATTGCGAAAAATACGAAAATTGCGAAAAAATGCGAAAACAGGGTGAATGTTCAGGCATTCACATAACTTGTCAACTCGTCACTTGAACTATCAACTCGTCAATTTGTCAACTTGTCAACTAAAAATATATGAAACAGAAACGAACATTATGGCTCGCCATTATGGCGTGCGTGGTAAATGTAATGACGGCCTCGACCACACTGCCCATCAAGGGGAAAGTGGTGAAGGCGTCGGATGAGAGAATACAGTATGTGGGGCGTATCAGCTTCGCCGACCGCGAGGCGCCGACCTTCACCTATCCGGGCGTACAGATCATCGCAGCATTCGAGGGCACGTCGCTGCGGATGATGGCCAAGCCGCAGAGCGGATATTTCATGGCGCAAATAGATGGGGCGGAGCCTTTCAAGGTGAGCTTCTGCGCTCCGAAAGACTCGGTGGTGAGTCTGGCCACTGCCCTACCCTACGGCGTGCACGAGGTGAGGCTGATGTATATCGTGGAGGGTTATGAATACCGCCCGGTGTTCCGGGGATTCGTGCTCGACAGCGGGTGCGACCTGGTACGACCGCGTCCGCTGCCCAGCCGCAAAATCGAATTCATCGGCAATTCCATCACCTGCGGCTACGGCAACGAGAGCATGAACCGCAACGACCCGTTTGAGTATGACACCGAAAACCACTACTACACCTACGCCGCCATGACGGCACGCAACCTGCAGGCGCAGCACTATGTGGTGGCACGGAGCGGCATAGGTGTGTATCGCAACTACAACGGGCCGAAGACGGGCAACAACGACTGCATGCCGACTGAATATGAGTATACCTTATACCAGACCAAGACAGAGCGATGGGACTTCAGTCGCTTCCGCCCCGACGTGATATGCATCAACCTGGGCACCAATGACATGTCGACCAACAACTACGACGTGAAGTTGCTGCGCAAGGCTTACGTGAGCTTTATCAAACAGGTGAGGGGGCTCAACCCTACCTCGAAAATCGTGATGCTGACGGGCTCGATGCTCAACGGTAAGGAGCTGAAAGAAGTGAAGGAGACGCTGGACAGCGTGGTGAGCGACTTCAACAAGCAGGGTGACAAGGAGATATACCGATTCGACATGTCGCCGCAGACAGGCAGTCTGTATTATGGGGCAAGCTGGCATCCCAGTTACTGGCAGCATGAGAAAATGGCCGGTGAACTGACAAGTTATCTGCGCGAACTGATGGGATGGTATTGATTGGAGGTGGGCTCGCTTTTAGGGTCGCAACGCTCAAAATCTTTCAAAATTGAATATAAAATTTTTCATTTTGCTTCTATTTTGGCAGATTTTACGATAGATTTTGTTTGATTTTGAGGCCGACAGGCCGACCTTTGAAGGATGACTGAGTAATTACTCAAGAATTATAGAATTAAAGAGATTTGTCGAAGACCCACTGACCAACGGGAGGTAATTATTCTTAAGATCAGCTCTTTAGGTAACCAAAAATTCTTTAATTCTAAAATTCTTGATAGAAAAATATTAGACCGTCTAATTATAAAATAGGGTGTCCTTTTGTTGTGGTATAGATGTCGTGTGAATGTTTCCTATGAAGCGTACACACTCCCCCTAACACCTCCTCCGACTCCCCCGTTTCCCGGGGGAGAGCAACCTCTAACTTAGAGGGGAAGCCGCTGGATGAGACACACTCCCCCTAGCACCCCCTCCAACTCCCCCGTTTCCCGGGGGAGAGCAACCTCTAACTTAGAGGGGGAACTGATTACCACTGCAAATAGAGAGTGGATGTGTAAGAAAACAAAGGACACCCTAATTCTAAAACTCGTGATAAGAAACTGAGACTTAAATGAGGTTGTCTTTCTCGATATCCTTGAAGTAACGGTAAGTACCTACGCGAAGCTCATCGGTGGCGGGTTCGTCGCAGACGATGATGCCATGCTGATGCATCTGCAGGGCACTGATGGTCCAGATATGGTTGACACTGCCCTCTACGGCTGCCTGCAAGGCGCGGGCTTTGTGGTGACCATTGACGAGAATCATCACTTCGCGGGCGTCCATCACGGTGCCTACACCTACGGTGAGTGCATGCTTGGGCACTTTGTTGATATCATTGTCGAAGAAACGTGAGTTGGCAATGATGGTGTCGGTGGTCAGCGTCTTCACACGGGTGCGTGAGGTGAGCGAAGAGCCCGGCTCATTGAAAGCGATATGTCCGTCGGGACCGATACCACCGATGAAGAGGTCGATACCACCGGCCTCGGCGATCATCTGCTCATAGTGGCAGCATTCAGCCTCCAGGTCTTCGGCGTTGCCATTGAGGATATGGATATTCTCCTTGGGGCAGTCGATGTGGTCGAAGAGGTTGCGGGCCATGAACGAATGGTAACTCTCAGGATGGTCTTCTGGCAGGTTGACATATTCATCCATATTGAAGGTCAGCACGTTTTTAAACGATACCCTACCCTCTTTGTTGGCTTTCACCAGTTCGGCATACATTCCCTCTGGCGACGAGCCGGTGGGGAGTCCAAGTACGAAAGGTTTCTCTGGGGTGGGATTAGCGGCATTGATGCGGCTAATGACATGTTCAGCTGCCCATTTGGACATTTTCTGATAGTCGGATTCGATAATTAATCTCATAATTTTTTTTATTTTAAGTTGACGAGTTGACAAGTTGACAAGTTGTTACAGTTGACAAGTTGTTACAGTTGACAAGTTGTTACAGTTGACAAGTTGTTGCAGTTGACAAGTTGACGAGTAGACGAGTTGACAAGTTGATAGCAGAACTTTTGACCTGTTGACCTTTTGATCTGTCGATCTGTTGACCTAAAGACCTGTTTACCTTTTGAACTGTTTACCTTTTGAACTGTTATACATGATAACTGTCACGCGGCACGCCGCGTCCCTACATTCGTACTTGTGAACAATTTCTTTGCAAAAGTACAGCGTTGTCATTAAAAAAAAGAACAAATTGACATTTTTTTTGCGGTTTTCGTGGTATTTTTTTGATAAAACAGAAAAAACCCCGACATCACGTCGAGGTTTTTTAGATTTGAATGTTTCAGCAGTTTTGTCTATGTAGTTATTCTTTTGAAAATCGTTTGATGCTGCAAATGTATTGAGAAAATTGATATAAATCAAATTTTTATGGGTTTTGAATAAAAAAATCAACGTAAACGTTTTCAGAAATGGGCGTTCTTCATCCATGCTGATAGGGTTTACAGGTCTGATGATACAATGGCCTGGCCTACGGACTTTGAGGACGAAAGCAACTTTTTTTCTTTGTATGCATTGACTACTTATTACGCAGTATCTTCCGATGACACCAGCTTATGGAATTGAAATAAAAAAAACGCAATTACTCAGTCATCCTTCAAAGGTCGGCCTGTCGGCCTCAAAATCAAACAAAATCTATAGTAAAATCTGCCAAAATAGAAGCAAAATGAAAGATTTTATATTCAATTTTGAAAGATTTTGAGCGCAGTCAACTCTGGGAACGCGGGCGTCCTCGCCCGCCGCAGATGCGGGCGAGGACGCCCGCGTTCCCAGGCAAAGTAGTGAAATAACAGCTTAGTTATATAGAAGCGACTCTACGCTCTCACGCTCGGCTGGATTTGTAATCCAGCCGCTATGAATATAAGGA
>CAMIYC010000061.1 GCA_946402905.1 uncultured Prevotellaceae bacterium
GGAGAACAAAACAAACTCGTTTGTTTTTTATCCCGAGCCGGAGTAACTTCGGCACCAAAAGCGTAAAGTTTTGAAAAAAGTGTGATAAAAGCCAATAATTTACTAACTTAGCAGCCGCATCAAAAAGATGACCGATGTATATGGCGCGATTGTCCGGAAAGCGGTACGGCGCGATGGTCGGAAAGCGGTATGGCGCGATGGCTGGAAAGCGGTATGGCGCGATGGCTGGAAAGCGATTCAGGCTATCGCCCAAACAGAGCATCCATGAGTGTATACAAATAAAAAAGAAGCGATATGACAGACAATGAGCATTGGCAATGGCAGGAGCCAGGGACGGCCTGGAAAGGAGTCGGGGTGTATCATGTCACTCTGACGGTGCCCTCGCGTAAGCCGTTGCTCGGTACTTTGGTGACGCCCGGCGACGACCCTTCGCAGGCCCGGGTCGAGCGGACGGCTTTGGGCAATGCCATTGTCGAAGAGCTGTATGTGATGTGTAGACACTACCCAGTCATCCGCATCCTCCAGTTTTGCCTGATGCCTGATCACCTGCATGCCATTATTTATGTGACGAAGAGGATGGAGGTAAGTATACGCAGTGTCGTTCGGGGATATTGGCAAGGGGTCAAGAAGCATGGCAGGGCATATACTTTGTCTGTTGACGCCGAATTAAATTCGGCGACAATGAACAAAGGGAGTGAGAACAAAGGGAGTGAGAACAAAGGGGGCTTGAACAGCGGGAGCCCGAACAGCGGGGGCTTGAGCTTTCCCTTTCATATTTTTACTGAGCGGCCGTTTATACGCCCCCTCTCGCGTCGTGGGCAGTTGCAAACGATGTTTCGATATGTCCAAATGAACCCTCAACGGCTGGCTACCAAGCGTCTTAAACCTGGCTATTTCAGGGTGCAACAGGACATAGAAATCGGCGGCAGGAGATATGATGGCGTGGGCAATGTGGCATTGCTCACGGAGAGACGGTATGACGTGGTGCATGTGAGAAGCACCATGGTGAAATCGGCAGAGCAAGGTGACAATCAGCCCCTCCGTGATTATATGAACAGCCGTGTGCTGATGGCGCGTAATGGCGTGCTGATGGTGTCGCCATTTATCTCACCGCAAGAGAAAATGGTGATGCAGGTGCTGCTCAAGGAGCGTCACCCAATTATCCTTCTTACAAGCAATGGCTTCAGTGACTACTATAAGCCGGCGGACGGCCTCTTCGATGCATGTGCCGCAGGGAGACTGCTCATACTGAGCCCCTGGCTCTACGATGGTGGAAAACGTCCTGTCAGCCGTGCTGAATGTATGGCTCTCAATGCGATGGCTGAAGAAATCTGCAAGGCCCTCCTTGAAATGTAGACTGGCCGGCATGGCTTGTTTTTTTACGTTGTCTGTGACTTCGTGTAAAAAGTTGTTTGAGTCTTTGTGTAATAACTTGTCTGTGATTTTATGTAATAAAATGTCTTTTTTAAGCGTCTATTATAAAGATGGGCTGTCAGCGGTTGGACGATGACTTCTTTGTAATCCTGACGCCTTGCGTACTGTTTTAAATGATGACTGAAACTATGAAAATGAAGTACATTCTGTATCTGAGTCTGTTCCTGCTCTGCAAAGGCTGGACAGTGTGGGCCTCTGCACCGTCATACACCTCGTATGTCAACCCTTGGATAGGTACCGGTGGGCATGGCCATGTGTTCCTGGGTGCCAATGTGCCCTTCGGCTTCGTGCAACTGGGGCCGACACAGCACACACGGGGATGGGACTGGTGCTCGGGCTATCATATCAGCGACTCTGTCCTGGTGGGATTCAGCCATACCCATCTCAGTGGGACGGGCATCGGCGAACTGGGTGATGTCACTATCCTGCCCGTGAGCCATGCCGGACAGAGAGAGACCTCCTTATCACATGCCAATGAAACGGTGAAGCCGGGCTATTACGCCATCAAACTCAGCCAGCCCAATGTCTTTGTCGAGCTGACAGCCACCCGTAGGGTAGGTTTCCACCGTTACACCTTTGGTGCAGACAACGCATCAGGACTGCTGGCCATCAACCTGAAACAGGGTATCGGATGGGACTCGATGACCGACTGCCGTCTGACACAGGAGAACGACACGACACTGAGCGGATACCGCCGTTCGTCGGGCTGGGCCAAAGACCAGCAAGTATTTTTCGTGATGCGTTTCTCTCAGCCTGTGGACATCCAGAATCCATGCGATGATACGCTGACCGTCGTCAAGATGAGCGATCCCTCGCGGCCGCTGTTGGTGAAATGTGCCCTCTCGGCAGTCAGCGTGGACAATGCGCGTGAGAATATGCTTGCCGAACTGCCAGGGTGGGATTTCCGCCAGGCCGTCAGTGCCGCCGACGCTGCCTGGAACGAGCAACTCTCAAAGATAGACATAGATATGGAAGACTCTGACCAGCGCACGGTCTTCTATACAGCTCTCTATCACACCATGACCGCACCGTCGGTGTTCTGTGATGTCAACGGCGACTATCGCGGTGCTGACGGACAGGTGCACCATGGGGAGGAGGCCAATTACACCACGCTGTCGCTGTGGGACACCTACCGGGCCGCCCATCCGCTCATGACGCTGATACACCCCGAGATGCAGCCGGGCATCGCCGCTACGCTGCTCCATATCTTTGAAGAGCAGGGCAAGCTGCCCGTGTGGCATCTCATGGGTAATGAGACCGATTGCATGGTAGGCAACCCCGGCGTGCCAGTGCTTGCCGACTTGGTGCTGAAAGGCTTTGTCAAAGACCGCGAGGCAGCCCTGACGGCTATGAAGACATCGGCGATGCTCGACGAGCGCGGCATGGATCTGCTCAAGCAGTATGGCTATTTGCCTTACGACAAAGACCCGACCTTTGAGACCGTGGCCAAGGGGCTGGAGTATGCCCTGGCCGACGGTGCCATTGCCGCGGTGGCCCGGTCGATGGGCCGACAAGAAGACTACCGCTATTTCCACAACCGCAGTCTGTCTTACCGGCAATATTTCGACCCCCGCACCCGTTTCATGCGCGGACGTGACTCCGGCGGCCGGTTTCACGAGCCGTTCAACCCCTTCGGGGCGAGCCATCAGCATGATGACTACACCGAGGGCAACGCATGGCAGTATACCTGGCTGGTACCGCACGACGTACACGGCCTGATACGGCTCTTCGGCGGCGTGGGACCCTTCGTTGACAAGCTCGACTCGCTCTTCGTGATCAGTGGTGACATGGGAGAGAATGCTTCGCCCGACATCTCCGGTCTGATAGGCCAGTATGCCCATGGCAATGAGCCCAGTCATCATATCATTTATATGTATAACTATGCGGGTCAGCCCTATAAGGCAGCCCGGCTGTTGCGGCAGACCATGGACGAGATGTATCGCAACGACTATGACGGACTGAGCGGCAATGAAGATGTGGGGCAGATGTCGGCATGGTATGTGCTCTCGGCTCTCGGACTCTATCAGGTGGAGCCGGCCGGCGGTAAATACATCATCGGAAGCCCCCTCTGCCACCGGGCCACGATCAGGGTGGGCAACGGCAAAAAGTTTACGGTCAGCACTGTAGGCAACAGTGCTGACCATATCTACGTGCAGCGTGCATGGCTCAACGGAAAGCCCTGGCGCCGCTCTTATATCATGTATGAGGATATCATGAAGGGAGGCGTACTCGAACTGGAGATGGGACCGCAGCCCTCGACCTGGGCCACCAAGAACAAGGACCTGCCGTGACTCATGAGTATGTGCGGCCTCAGCCGCATGGATCATCTCCTCAGAAGATCATCTGGGCAAACTCGGTGAGATAGATGCGCCAGTTGCGCCAGATGTGGCCGCCCTCTGTCTCCCTGTACTGATACGGATAGCCTTTCTCGTCGAGATAGCGGCGCAGGTCGCTATTCTGCTGATACAGGAAATCGGTCTTGCCAATGGCAATCCAGTAAAGACGTGGCTTGCCGGCGAAAAGGACAGACAACTGCTTCTGCACATTCTGGTCGGCCTGCAGCGCCTCGTAGAACGACTGGTCGCGGTTCTGACCGATGCTCAGACCGGCGGAGAAGAGGCCGATATAGTCGAACATGCCAGGATAGCGCTTGGAGGTCTGGAAGGAATGGCCGCCGCCCATGGAGAGTCCGCAGATGGCACGGTTTTTCTTGTTTTTTGCCACTTTGTAATGGCTCTCCACATACTTGACGATGTCGGGGAAACTCTCGTCCATCGTGGCTGCAGGCTTGGTGTCGGGTGTGATGCTGGCCATGAACGACGGCTGATACATGCCGCGGCTCCAGGCTCCAGGAGCGGCCTGGCAGTCGGTGTTGCCATTGGGCATGACCACAATCATCGGACGCGCCTTGCCGGCGGCAATCAGGTTGTCCATGATCTGTGCCGTGCGGCCCAGTGTGGTCCAGGCGTCCTCGTCGCCACCGGCGCCGTGGAGCAGATAGAGCACAGGATAGTTTTTGCCCTTGTCGTATCCGGCGGGTGTATAGACAGTCATGCGGCGCTTCATCTTCAGAGTGGGACTGTCGTACCACACCTTCTCCACATTGCCGTGCGGCACCTCATTCACCTGATAGAGGTCGCCTTTGTCGCCTTTCGCCTGACTCACGATGAAGATGCTGGTGAGTGCGGCCACGTCACGGTTGACATAGACATTGGCGGGGTCGAGCACTTGCATGTCGTTCACGCTGAAAGTGTAGCTGTAAAGCTCAGGCTGCAGAGGAGCGGTGGTGTAAGTCCATACGCCGTTTTTGCCCTCTTTAAGGTCGGCTACGCCCGGCTGTTGCTGCGGGCCGAAAGGTGTGTCGGCCATCACGGGCGGGAGGAAGTCGCCGCTCACGGTGACCCGTGACGCCTTCGGGGCGAAGATGTTGAAGGTCACGGTGCCATTGTCATTGACTACGGGTGATTTTACTTGTGTGCCGCTCCAGAGGGCTTCCTGAGCCCAGCAAGCAACTGTTGCGATGGCAAAAGCCATCAGTGTGGTCGTTCTTTTCATACTTTTTTCGGATGAGTAGTAATAATGGGTCAAAGTTATTATTTTTTTTCGGTTTTCCCGTTTTTTTGATGATTTTATTTGTACTTTTGTGTCGGAATAAAGCAAAAAAAACAGAAAATGGATATCAAGAGAAGAATGATGGTGTGTGCTGCCATGCTGGCGTTGCAGCTGACGATGATGGCGCAGTCGACTGTACGCCAGTTTCAGATTGCGCCGACCGACGGTCAGCCGCCTGTGATGCATGTCTACTTGCCAGCGGCCGACAAGTCGACGGGCAGGGCTGTGGTGGGGTGTCCCGGTGGTGGATACGGCCATCTCTCCATGAAATACGAGGGTACCGACTGGGTGGAGTTTTTCAATAGCAGAGGCATCGCATACGTGGTGCTTGAGTACAGACTGCCCAACGGCGATCACCGGTTGCCGGTGGCCGACGCGGAGCGTGCCATCCAGACGGTGCGCGACAGTGCCGCGGTCTGGCATGTCAACCCTTATGATGTGGGCATCATGGGATTCTCTGCCGGCGGGCATCTCGCCTCGACCGTCTCCACCCATGCCGCTTTTGAGGCCCGTCCGGATTTCAGCATCCTTTTCTATCCTGTCATCACGATGGGTAAGAGCGGTCAGCACGAAGGCTCGTGCAAAAATTTCCTGGGAGAGGCACGAGATGACGAACAGGCCATCAAACTCTTCAGCAACGACCGTCAGGTGCGCCGCCATCTCACACCGCCGGCAGTCATTCTCCTGGCCAACGACGACCGCGGCGTGCCTCCGCTGAGCAACGGCATCGCCTATTACTCGGCCATGCGCCGTGAGGGCAACGACTGCGCGCTCTTTGTATATCCCCGTGGTGGCCACGGCTTCGGATACAGGGAAACCTTCGCCTTCCGCGATCAGATGCTCGATGACCTGAGCGGCTGGCTCGAACACCACAAAGCTCCCCGGCAGGATGCCGTGCGCGTGGCCTGCATCGGCAACAGCATCACCGACGGCCATGGCATCGACATGTGTGACTCGCATGCCTATCCCGCACAGTTGCAGGCACTGCTCGGCGAGGGGTATCACGTGCGAAATTTCGGCGTGAGTGCCCGTTGCGTGCTGCAGAAGAGCGACTACCCCTTCACCAACGAGTTGGCCTGGCGTGACGCTCTGGCTTTCAATCCAGATATCGTGGTGCTCAAGCTGGGCACCAACGACAGCAAAGACTACAACTGGGTGCACCGGGTTGAGTTTGCTACCGACTACCAGTATATCCTCGACCAGCTCAAGGCATTGCCCTCGCGGCCTCGGGTCATCCTGGCTCATCCGCTCAAGGCATTCAAAGACACCTGGACCATCAACGACAGCGTGATAGTCAATGGCATTATCCCCATCATCGACCGTCTCGCCAAGGAAAACAAGATGGAGGTCGTCGACCTGCACAGCGCCATTGACGAGATGAACAAGATGCTCGCCGACGGCATACATCCCAACGAGAAAGGCGACGCCGTGATCGCCCAAAAGGTGTATGAGGCTATCAATACGCCCCGGCCATCCCGCAAGAAATCCAAATGAGGCAGATGATGGACAAGAATCCCATATTACAGAAAAATATCGCCATCCTCTCGGAAGTGAGCGAACAGGAACTCCACCTCAGGGATGGCATGGACAGTCCGCTGCCCTCGGTGGAGGCACTGCGTGAGGTGATACGCCTGGTGAAACTCATCGTGTTTCCTGGCTATTTCGACCGGCGCTATTCCGACCGTCAGTTCAGAGGCTACCATATAGGTGTCAACATGGAGAAGCTGTTTGAGCTGCTCCGTGAGCAGACCGCCCTGGCTCTGCTCTTCGAGAGTGACTGCCGAGACACTGTGGAAGAAAAGGCCGAGGAGTATATCCTGAAATTCGTCGACACGCTGCCACAGGTGAAATACCTGTTGTATACTGATGTGAAAGCCATTTTCGACAACGACCCGGCGGTGAAAAACTACAGTGAGGTGATCTTCTGCTACCCGGTGCTCGAGACGATGATACACTATCGGGTGGCTCATGTGCTGCAGGAGATGGGCGTGCCGATACTGCCCCGTATCCTCACAGAACAAGCCCATTCGGCCACAGGCATTGACATCCACCCGGGGGCACAGATCGGTCCCTATTTCGCCATCGACCACGGCACGGGCGTGGTGATCGGCGAGACCTGTGTCATCGGTCAGCATGTCACGCTCTATCAGGGTGTCACCTTGGGAGCCAAAAACTTCCAGGTGGACGACAGCGGACGGCCCGTCAACGTGCCGCGTCATCCCATCATCGGCGACCATGTGACCGTCTACGCCAACTCGACGATACTCGGACGCATCACTATCGGCCATGATACGGTGATAGGTGGTAATATATGGCTCACTCACAGTGTGCCGCCCCACTCACGTATCCTACAGAGCAGGGCCGTAGACGTGTCGTTCAGCAACGGACTGGGTATCTGACAAATTGTTGACTTATGCCACACTTCGAACTCACCTATATTCTTACACCGCTCATCGGCTGTGTTATCGGATACATCACCAATGATGTGGCCATACGTATGCTGTTCAGGCCCCATCAGGCGAAATACATCTTTGGATTTCATATCCCGTTCACACCTGGTATCATCCCCAAGGAACGCGGACGGATAGCCGCTGCCGTGGGAGCTTCGATCAGTGAGAACCTGATGAACCGTGAGGTGCTGGAGAAAAATCTGCTCTCTGACCAGATGATCGACAGGCTGAGGGCGCACATCGACCGCTTCATCGACCAGCAGCGCTCCAATGAAGAGACGCTGGGCCAATGGATCTGCCACTATGCTACGCCGGATGACCTGGAGACGTTGAAAAAGGATGTGAGCGTACGCCTCTCAGAGCAGATACATCATAAACTGCAGGATGCTGAAATCGGTAACAAAATCTCGCAGATAGCTGTGAAGACAGCCATCAGTAAGATGACAGGCGGACTGATGGGCTTCATCCATGGTGTGCTCCATGCCGACCGTCTGACAGAGCTGATTGCCGAACCTGCGGAGAAATTGCTGGCAAAGCATATCAATGAAATGATACGCGACAACTCAGAGACCCTCATGGGCAATATGATCAGCGACGAGATCGACCACTTTGTCAATCAGCCGGTATGCCATCTGCTCGAGGGACGTGAAGAACGGCTCGCTCATGCCCGTGAGAGCCTCGTGTCACTCTACCGCACGGTCATCTCAGAGCGGCTGCCCCGTATCCTCGATGCGATCGACATCAGTCATATCATCGAGCAGCGTATCAATGAGATGGACATGAACGAGGCTGAAGAAATCATCCACCAGGTGATGGACAAGGAACTCAAAGCGGTCATCTGGTTTGGTGCCGGTCTCGGTCTGATCATCGCCACACTGGGAATGCTTTTATAACTAATAATTATAATAATCAACAATCACAAATATTGTAAACCCATGAAATTTTATGTTGTAATAAACGGGGAACAGAAAGGTCCTTTTGATATTGGCGGACTGAAGGCGCAGGGCATCGGTCCCGACACACTGGTGTGGAAAGAAGGTTATGCCGGATGGGTGAAAGCCGCCACAGTGCCAGAACTGGCAGGCATCTTCGCACCTCCGCCTCCCCCTCATGAGGGCAGCTATGGCTATTCTGCCCAGCCCGACATGGCTTCGCAGCCGATGGGGCCCATGCCCAAGACTTGGCTGGTCGAGTCGATCGTAGCGACCGTACTTTGTTGTTTGCCGCTGGGTATCGCCGCCCTGGTCAACGCAGCCGATGTGGAGTCGTGCTATAGGGTGGGGCGTTATGCCGATGCCGTGAAAAAGTCGCAGAATGCCAAAAACTGGCTGATTTGGTCGGTGGTCTGTTCTGTTTTGTTGTGGGTGGGCATTATCGTTTTTTTCACTTTCTTCGGCCTGGCCATAGCTAATATGCATTGATAGTCGTTACACCTAATTATATATTATAGCATGGATTATTCTTATCAACAATATCCCCCCAAGACCTGGCTGGTGGAGTCGATTCTTGTCACGCTGTTCTGTTGTATGCCCTTAGGGATCGTGGGCATCATCAACGCCGCTAAAGTAGACACTCTATATAATGGCGGGCAGCAGGCAGAAGCCCAAAAAGCCAGCGACGAAGCCCGTAAATGGACACTCATCGCCCTCATCGTCGGCATCGTCTGTCATCTTGGCTATGTCACCCTCAATTTCTCCAATATGGCGACATTGCTTGGGGGAATTGAGTAACTCAGGATTTATAGCATACTATACTCTTTCAGGCTGTGAAAAATAAATGGCTCATCGTTGTGGGCTTAGTGGGGGCAGCTGTCATTTACGGAGCTTTTGATCCGACGCAGAGCCGGCTGTTCCCAAAATGTCCTTTTCTATTGCTCACGGGACTGAAATGTCCCGGGTGTGGATCACAGCGCGCCATTCATGCACTGCTGGGACTTGATATGCACCAGGCACTGTCGTATAATGCTTTCCTGGTGGTGATGATACCCCTGATCGTGCTGTTGTATGTGGCTGAATGGCAGCGTGAGCGTCATCCCAAATGGTACAGGGCACTCAATGGGAGGGTGGTGATATGGACAGTTTTTTTGCTTATTATCGGCTGGTGGGTGATACGAAATTTGATGAATTTGTAGTGAAGAGTAAAATTTGCTGACTTATAATGTTAATGGTTCTTAATTTTAATACAATCCATATAGATATTGTTAAAATGTATTAAATAGAGGTCGTAATATTTTTTTCTTTCTATAGGTTTTACTATATTTGCAGTGATTTTAATAAACATTGTATTAATTTAAATTATTACTATTATGAAAGTTTATTCACAGCCAATGACTAAGGTGCTGTCTATGATGGTAGCTGGTTCAGTTTGCAACCCTCCAGTAGTGGTTTCTGATCCTAAGACTCCTCCTACACCTTCAGACGACGCTCCTCTGTTCTAATCACAGGAAATTTCAGCCGGACTATCCAGTCCGGCTTTTTTTGTATTTATACCGACGGTTGTCCTCTTTTTGTATACAAACCCGTCGGACACATAAAATAATCTGTTAATTATTTTGTTTTTTGGGAAAAATGACGTACCTTTGCGTTGTTTTAATAATCATATTTATTAACTTTTAAATTTTACAGTTATGAAGATTTATTCACAGCCAATGACAAAGGTGCTGTCTATGATGGTAGCTGGTTCAGTTTGCAACCCTCCAGTAGTGGTTTCTGATCCTAAGACTCCTCCTACACCTTCAGACGACGCTCCTCTGTTCTAATCACAGGAACTTTAAGCCAGACACTTTCAGTAGTCTGGCTTTTTTATGCCCATTATTCGATGTTCTGCATCGCAGCATCGGGGACAAGGAAAATGCTCAGTGGTGCGCGCTCATCATGTCTTCATAGTAAAACTGCCCTCTGATGAGTCTTTTGCCCGGATGGTATAGGGGATGGGTCACGTCGCGTTGCGGCTGATAGAAAGAGGTGTCGACCCCACCGATGCGAAACAGGATCTGGCAAACATTGTCGATCATCATCGGTCGATGCAGGGCCTTGGCGAGATCATTGCAAGTCTCTGGATGGGTGGCTTTATAGCGGTCGGAGGTCCAGATCATGAAAGGCACGTCAAACTGATATTTGAGAGCCTGTGGGGTGAGGCTGCCGTGCTCTCTTCCCTTGAAATCCCTGTAGTCGTATATCTCCTCGCCGTGATCGGCAAAATAGACGACGACAGCGTTTTTTTGTTTGTAGAAGTCGATGATCTTTCTCATCACATCGTCGTTGTAATAGGTGGCATTGTCGTAGCAGGAGATCTGATACTTCACCTTGCGTGTGAGATAGGGTGCCGTGCGCCTGATGCTGTCGCTGCGGAAATGGCTGTACTGTCTGCCGCGGGGGTAGCGGTTGGAGGCCGTGAAGTGCTGACCCATCAGGTGAATGATGTCGAGTTGATGCCGATGGTCGTGATGGGCGTCTTTTTGAAACGATTCCACCAGTTGGTGGTCGTATTTATAGGTTTTTTTGTTAGTCTCGTCGTAGCAGTCGCAGGCGATCTCGTCGTTGTAGAGGAAGGAGTTGAGTGCGAAGGTATATTCTTTCTGTGCGTCGAAGAGCCGCTGGTTGTCCCAGAACGTGACATGGTAGCCGCACTTTCTGAAGATGGCCGGGAAGGTGGGCTTCTCGTACCAGCGCTCCTGATGGCTCATGCTGTTGCAGCTGAACACATTCTTGATCACGTCGCTGGTCATGTTGTAGGGCGACACCGCGTCGCTGAAGACGTAGAGCCTGCCGCTGTCGAGCTCGTTTTTCAGGTGCGGGGTGGTGGCAAGCTCATAGCCGTAGAGCTGGCAGTGGGTCTTGATATACGACTCGCCGATGACTACGGCGATGGTCAGGCTGTCGGTCTCGCTGCATCCGACGGTCTCGCCGCTGATGCTGCGGTTGGCGGCCACGGCATGCCGGGTGTTGGCGGCCGCCAGCCAGATGTCGTAGACGGAATAGATGAGGTCGGTGCAGGTGTCGGCGGGCCTGACGTAAGTGTTGAAGCGCCACTGGCTGATGTCGTCGGGCGACTTGCACTGTGCGAGCGGCACGTAGATGTTGCAGGCTGAGGGCACACCGACGGCGATGACGCACAGAGCCATGATGGCGGCGACGGCCCTGGATATCCTATGGCTCATCATCCTGGCGATAAGCCGGTGGAATATCTCTGCCACCACCGCTGTGAGGGTAATGCCTAATGAGATGAGATAGGCGGTAAGGCTTTGTTTCTGCAGGAGGAATGCCGTGAGGAAGTCGGTGGCCTCCTGGCGGTTGGTCTCTGCGGTGACGGTGAGGATGCTGGGGCTGACCGTAGTGCCGTAGTTGTAGAACAGGAACAGGTTGATGAGGAAATAGATGCAGGTCAAGATATAGAGTGCCACCTTGACCCACCTCTTCTGGCAGACCATGACCAATGCAGAGAAGAGGTATGCCCAGAGTATGCCCACGACGTATCCGCATACGGTGCCCCAGATGGTGTCTTTGGTGGGCATGCCGTTGAGGTGGAGGTTGATGCCGCTTACGAGGCAGAGTGCGAGTGAGCAGAAGATGAAGAAGGGCAGTTGGCGGCAGATGGGTGCCGCTGCCAGCTTCAGGTATTTGGTTAGATGTCGGTACATGATGGTGGCACGTAAAGTTTGCAGGCGGATGGGTTTCTCGATACCTGCTTTTCAGCGTGCAAATTTCAGTATTTTTTGCGACACAGGCAATTTCTGCGGGCTGTTTTTGTGCGTATGGGTGTTTTTTCTTATTTTTGCAGCCACTTCTGTTTGGATATGATGATTTCAAGAGACATGTCCCTCCGCCTGCGGGGGTTGGCCATCCTGTTGATATGCCTGCATAATCTGCTGCATCTCGACTGTTATGTCATGGAGTGCGAATTTGCCTTCATGGACTATCGTGTAGACAGGCTGGAGCGCTGCTTCTCCTTCACATCGGCGTCGGCAGTGGAGATATTCTTCTCTTTCTTCGGGTGGTACGGCGTGCCCTTGTTTATGTTTATGAGTGGCTACGGACTGGCTGCCAAATACGAGCGGATGGGGCAGGAACTGCGTCCCTGGACCTATTTGTGGAGGCATTTTGTCAAGTTGTGGTGGCTCATGGCACCGGCTTACCTGGTCTTCCTGGCTGTCGATGCCTGGGTCAACGGCGAGGTGCCCGATGCGCTGACATGGTTGAGCCAGCTCACCCTCACCCACAATTTCTGGGATGTGGAGGACATCAACCCCGGTGTCTACTGGTATTTCGGTCTCACCATGCAGTTTTATGTCTGGTATCTGCTCTTTTATTATCTCCGCTCGAGCTGGATGCTGGGGGTGTTTTTCGTGGCTTCGCTCTTGGTGGCGGAGTATTTCGCCCTGGTGGAACCAGCCAGTGCCGGGCATTTCCTCCTCCGCCATAACAGTCCGTTGTGGTTGTCGGTCTTCCTGATGGGCGTCGCAGCGTCGAGGTATTGCGACAGCGCGGTTGTCGGCGTGATGACACGTCACAGATGGTGGCTCATCCCTCTGGTCGTGCTGCTGTGGGTATACACGTCGGTGCATGTGGAGGTGTGGGTGCTGAGCCCGCTGCTGTCAGTAGTCTTGTTGTTGCTGGTATGTGCCGGTGGAGACGGCGGCGAGGTGCTCAGATATGTGGGCGTCGTCTCAGCCGGTGTGTTTGTGTGTCATCCCATTCTGCGCGTTCTTGCCCGCCCGCTGATACAGCAGCGGCACGAAATGTGGCTCGTCAGCCTGGTGTATGTGCTGGCGTGTGTCTTGTTGGCCACCTTATATATACGCTATATCTTTCGGTTGGCTTCAAAAAACGAAAAACCAGAAGCCAACCGCCAATAGGCAAACGCTACCTGAGATCCTTCAGGGCTTGGTGTAGAGCATGAACTCTTTTCTTACTCCTTTTCGGGCAGGACCCTGGCCGAAAAGCTGACCCCAGTTGGCATCTATCAGCACCCATCCCTTGTCGGAGAGTGCGAAGTCGAAGGCGATATACCGGTGATAGGGCGGGAGGGAGCGGTGCAACCGCTCACAGATGCTGACCAGCTCCTGCCAGTCGGGCACTTGCCATCCTCTGAATTTGAGTTGGGAGTCAGGGTGCCGCTCTACGTAGAGACCCTGCTTGTCGACGCCGTCGGAAGTGATGATGCCAGTGTCGGGGTCGATACTGGCGTAATAGCCGCCGTTGGCGGTGTTGTCTACGATCTGGCCTTTGCACCCGGTGCGGAAGATGGGTACGAGAATCTTGTGCCGGCCCTCGGCCGTGATAAACGAAGGGATGCGCACGGTGTTGACGCTGCTCCTGTTCCACTGGGAGAGCCTTCCGTCCTGAATGATCAGCTCTTCTACCATCCACCGTCCGTTGTCCGACAGTTTCTTCCACACGTTTTTGGCCTCGTTGCGGTTTTTCACACGCAGCTTGTAGGTATACTGACCGTAGCCTCCTTCCATGGGCTTGACGAAGATGTCATGGTGAGCGGCGGTGAAACGAAGGAAATTGTCGAGCGACGTGATGGCACTCACCTCGCAGGCTTCTCTCTTGAAGAAGTCTTTTGTCATGCGGTAGAAGTTGATCTTGTCGTTGATCTCATGGTGCACGCTGGCTTTGAAGCGTCGGTGCAGCACGTTCCAGCGCTCACGGTCGGAGAGCCACTCCTCCCGTTCGGCCAGGCTTTTGTGGTAGAGCTGGTAGAGGAAAAACTCACTGGGCAGCATGCGGTTGAGCAAGTGGCATTTGATAAACTCCCTCTCGATGTCGGCGATGAGGGCCTTGTCTTTCTTCTGCTGGTCGTCGAGATAGAGGTCGATGCAGTGGTCAAGCTCTTTTTTCATCGACTTGGAGATGACCGAAAAGAGCATGAAGTTGCCTGCCCTGAGCAGGGATGCTTCTGCCGGCAGGTATTTTTTCTCATAGAATGAATCAGGTCCGGGCGCACAGTCATAAGTCTTACGCTTGGCATAAGCGTCTGCGCGCAGTATGAGAATTCGTATGATTGTCCTGAGCTTTCTCATAAAGCAATCTTTTAATGTGTTTGTTTCAAGTGTCTGAATTGCCGGAGGCGTCCTCCTGGAGCGTCTCTTCCACGTTGTATCGCGGCCTGTCTTTTACTTCGATGTAGATCTTGCCGATGTATTCGCCCACCACGCCAAGCCCCATCAGGATGCATCCGCCAACAAACCAGATAGAGAGGATGACCGACGACCATCCGGGCACCACGTCGTCGGTGAGATAGCGGTATGTCACATAGACGGCGATGGCGATGGCGATGATGACAAACACCAGCCCTGTGTGAAACAACAGGTGTAGCGGCCGTGTGCTGAACGAGGTGATGCCGTCGACGGCAAAACTCACCATCTTGCTCAGGGGGTATTTACTCTCTCCGGCAAATCGCTCCATGCGGTCATAGTAGACGCAGGTGGTGCGGTAGCCGATCAGCGGGACGATGCCCCTCAGGAAGAGGTTGCGCTCCCGGTATTTGCACAGCTGCTCTACGGCGCGACGGCTCATCAGGCGATAGTCGGCATGGTTGTATACCGATTTCACGCCGAGTGTGCGCATCAGCCTGTAGAATCCCAGCGCTGTGGCACGTTTGAACATAGTGTCTGTGGTACGTTTACGGCGTACTCCATAGATAATGTCATAACCATTGCCATACTGTCTCACCATCTCTGCGATCATCTCTATGTCGTCTTGCAGGTCGGCGTCGATGCTTACAATGATGTCGGCATGCCGGCGGGCCATCTCCAGACCTGCCATCAGGGCGTTCTGATGACCGGCGTTTGCGGCGAGCTTCAGTCCCACAAAGCGATTGTCAGCCTGATGAAATTGTTGTATCAGTGTCCAGGTCTTGTCTTTCGACCCGTCGTCCACATACAGTATGCGGCTGTCGGGTGATATCAGGCTGCTGCGTATCATGTCGTCGGTGAGCGACTTCAGTCTATGGGTGGTCTCCTCTAAGACGGCTTCTTCATTGTAGCAAGGAACGACAATATATAGCTTATGGTCTTTCATCATTGCAAAGATAATGAAAGCATCGCAAATAAAAAAGAAATTTCTTTTTTATTTATCTTTTTTCTGTATCTTTGTCGTCTAAAAACTGAGAAGATAAAAATTTTGACCGGAAAAATGACAAAGAGTTTTGTTTCTGCGGACAGCCTGGCGCTCTGCCTTGCGTTGGTGGCACTGTCTATTCTGACGGGGTGCTCACCTCGTGCCTCACACAGGCCTGTGGCCGCTTCCGATTCGACGGTGATGATACCCAACCAGGCGTATTTCATCAGACTGCAGCCTTATCTCGACAGTGGTTATACGGTGCGTATGCGGCCCAAGGGCTATAGTATGTTGCCCACCATCAACGACCGCACCGACATGGTGAGACTGGCCCGCAAAGACAGTCTGCGGTTGTGGGATGTGGTGCTGGCCGAGATCGAGCCGGGGCATTACGTGCTGCACCGTGTCATGCGTATCGACGGTGATACGCTCATCCTCAAGGGTGACCATAACCGCACTTTCGAGTGGGCGCGTCGCGACCAGGTGCGTGCTACGCTCACCGCCCTGGAGCACCATGCTTCGGGCATCCGTCCGTCGGCGGTAGAGGTGGATTTCGGCGAGGATGTGACTTTTGAGCAGAACCGTCAGGTGCTCATAGACAGTATGGCAGGGGTGAGGTTCGTGGTCGACCGCCAAGAGCGACTGGTCGACATGGGGCGCAGCATACGTCTCAACGAATCGGCCGAGGTGATATGGCAGCGCGTGGAGCAAGGCCCGTTCACGCTCAGACATTTGGTCGATGCGCTGCGTGAGGAATACGAGGTGGATGTGCCTACCGCCACTGCCGATTGCAGGTCGATGCTGGCCGCGTGGCTGCAGCTCGACCTGGTGAGGCCGGTGGTGCGGGAGCCGCAGGTCATTCTCCCTTGATCACCATCCTGTGGTTGCGCAACTCATGGTCGGTGTCGAAGAAAAGGTTTTCCAAAAACATCTCCATGTATTGCGTCGTGGGGTAAATGCCCTGGTGCATGTTGGTGTAACTGGCCCTGATGATGGCATTCCTGAAGTACCAGGCCTCGCGGTAGAAGGTGTCGTTGGCAAACTCGTAGCCCCGCGACAGCATATATTGCATGGCGTAGACAAATGCCACGCGGCTGTTGGCATAGTGGAAGGTGTTGTATATGAACAGTTTGGAGATGAAGTCGCAGAAGTGGCGCAACCGGTGGCTCCTTGACATGCCGGTGTAGTCGAAATGTCGCTCGGTCTCGAAAAGATACTGCATGTGCTCTTCGATCTCCTCTGCCTTGGGATAAAGTACGGAGGTGTTGCCCAGCACCCATTCTTTCTTGCTGGCGGGATGGACGCGCAGCTCGCCCGACTGAGCGTAGAGGCCATGGAAAAGGTGGTGGTGAGTCTCCTGGAAGCCTTCAAGCGACAACTCAAACTGCGGTGTGGTGAAGAGCTCGACAATCCTGGCCGCCACCTTGTCGGTTTCGAATGTATGGTGTGAGTGCTGGTCGCCATTCTGGCGCAGCCGGTGGTAGTGCTCGTTGATGGTGGCTTGCACCGCCTTCAGGTCCATGCTACCCTCGATGTGCTTGGTGATCAGGTCTTGAAGGAAGTCTGAAGGCTTCAGGTTGACGACAGACTGTATGCCGAAAGCGGTGAGCCAGTAGAGGCAGTGTCTCTTAGCTTCGGAGTTTTTCACCTTAAGGTATTTTTCAAAGTTTGGCATTGCTGATATCTATATAGTGTGTTTGTTATTGTGTCTTCATTGATAATTGCTTGCAAATTTAGTGTTTTCTATTAATTCATGCAAATATTTGGTTTTGATTTTGTTCATAAAAATTTGGACATTTGTTTTTTTTCCCTTATCTTTGCTTTTCAAACTTATCATCTCACCAAACATCAAACTCATCATCTTACAAATGGACGACAACAAGATATATAGCATGGAAGAGCGTGTGAAAGACATGAATCTGGAAGCCAAGGTCGAAAAAGACCTGCTGATGCATGGCTTTATGCGCAGGGATTTCAATGACGAGCAGATAGAGCAGCTGCGCACAGAGATAGAGACTCTCGACGATGGCGACTGCTCCCTGTTGCATGGATTCTGGACGGTAGACCGCACCCCGGAGCGGCAGAACGAGGACCCCGACCATGCGCCTAAGGCCAAGTTTGTGGTGGGCGAGAGGGTGTGGGTCACCGAGCATATCCTTGAGAACGGCATCCCGGGCGTGGGTATCGTGCGCAAGGTGGATAAGGAGTGGATCGACCTGGGCGAGGAGCTGAAAGGCTACTGGGAGATCACATACCAACTGAAGAACATGCGGGTGCCTTTCACCGAAGATCATGTGTTCGCCACGGAGCTGGAGGCTCTGGTGTCTCTGTCTGCCGACTTCCGTCGCCGTGTCATCGAAGAGGCCGGTGTGCTATGCCGCAGAATGCGTGCCTTGGGCATGAATATCACGCCCATGGAGATGATCGAGAATATTGTCAATTTTATATAAACTATTCGCGGTCTACAGCTGGCTTATTCGTTTCTTCTATATCAACAGTTCGGTAAATTATAGTTAAATTCATTAACATTCAAGTCATATTCAA
>CAMIYC010000062.1 GCA_946402905.1 uncultured Prevotellaceae bacterium
ATTTAAGAGATTTGTCGTAGACCCACTGACCGAAGGGAGGTAATTAAAGAATTTTTCATTCATACAAGAATTTATATGAATTTGAGGAGAAATGGCAAGCCATTTCATTTTCTCTGCAAGTGGGATTCCCGTCGCTTGCGACGGATAATTCTCGATAATACTTTTATTGATTATAAATTCTTAAATTACCTCCCGTTGGTCAGTGGGTCTTCGACAAATCTCTTGATAAACAATTTATTACAAACGCTTTAAGGGTGGGACACTGCAACTCTACATAGCCTCGGAGGCTAACCATTTTATTTGGTCTTTGCAGCTTTGACAGGGGGACAGCTACCCAAAGTGGCCTCCAACGGCCAGAAAGTTCACTTGCCTTTATCCCTGTCAGGTTAATCTTCTCCTTCTTACAACGAAGGTAGGAAGATTAATCCGATTAAGCAAATATTTTCATAATGTTTTGCTTATGCGTGGCTGACGCCACGCAATCTCGCTGCAAACGTAGAGAAACTTCAGTGATTTATTATTCGATTTGCAAGATTTATGGAGCCATGCGCTCCTTTTTCAAAAAAAAAAACTATCTTCGCAGTTGGAAATCAAAAATCTACCATCATGAGTGTTTACGTCAATGTAGGGAATGAGGGATTCCGCCGGATTAGAAATAGTGAGTACGTCGATAAGTCAGGTCTTATCGACGTTGTCAACAAGTCGATTTTTACGGAGAATTGTTTCAGTTGTGTCACACGTTGCCGTCGCTTCGGCAAGTCGATGGCAGCCAAGATGCTCTGTGCATATTACGACCAATCATGCGACTCGCGCAACCTCTTCGCCGACCTCGAGATTGCCCATTACCCGTCGTTCGAGGAACACCTGAACAAATACCCCGTCATTTATCTCGACATTTCCGACTTTGTCACAAGGTATAAGGATGATACCATCACGAAGCATCTTGATGAGCAACTTCGTGCCGATATCCATGCGACATACCCCGACATCCCCCAGCAAGAGGATGACGACCTGATGGCACTCCTCATCCGTGTCGCCGCTGCCACAGGCGAGCGCTTCATCTTCATTATCGACGAGTGGGATGCCATCTGCCGGGAGTTCCCCTCTGGCTCGTCGGCCATGGACCGCTACGTCAACTGGTTGCGCCGGATGTTCAAAGGTGGCAGCACAGCCCAGGTGTTCGCAGGCGTGTATCTCACAGGTATTCTTCCCATAAAAAAGTATAAGACGGAGTCTGCACTCAATAATTTCCAAGAGTATTCGATGGCATCCCCTGGCAAGATGGCACGCTATTTTGGCTTCACCAAGGACGAGGTGCGTGCGTTGGCAGAGCGTCACGGCATGGACTTCGATGACTTGGAGAAATGGTACGACGGCTATCAGATCGGCAAACAACACTCGATGTTCAATCCCAACTCGGTGATGAGGGCAATAGACAATGAGATTTGCAAGAGTTACTGGGCCTCGACGGGGGCTTTCGATGCTGTGGCCAATTACATTCAAATGAACTACGAAGGCTTGAAGGATGATATCATCCGGATGCTCGCTGGTGAGCGATGCCCGGTGGACCCGACAGGATTTCAGAACGACATGTCTATCATCCACAGCCGCGACGATGTGCTCACCGTGCTCATCCACCTGGGCTATCTGTCTTTCGACTGGGATGAAGAAGAGTGTTACATTCCCAACCGCGAGGTGGCCGGCGAGATGGTGAATGCCGTGAAGCGCAACAACTGGCAACCTGTTGTGGATGCCCTGGAGCAGTCGAAGCAGTTGCTCCAGGCCACACTCGAGGGCGACTGCGAGGCGGTGGCACGGGGCGTGGACAACGCGCACGACGAGCACACGAGCATCCTCTCTTACAACAACGAGAACTCGCTGGCCTGTGTGCTCTCCATCGCCTATTTCTATGCTCGCAATGACTATGTCTTTCACCGTGAGTTGGCTTCGGGCAAGGGCTTTGCCGATCTCGTGCTCTTACCCCGCAAGAATGTGGATTCGCCTGCCATCATCCTGGAGTTGAAATACGACCGTGGTGCCGAAGGTGCCATCGCCCAGATCCACCGTAAGCAATATCCAGCCAAGGTGGCGCAATATACCAGCAACCTCCTGCTCGTAGGTATCAACTACGACCGCCAGACCAAGACGCATGAATGCATGATTCAGTTCATAGGACATCATTCGTGAATCAGAATCTACGTCCCTCTGATTCATGCCGCGTCACAACACCTTTTGTGCCATACTAATGCAATGGAAATAAAAAAACGCTTCTATATAACTAAGCTGTTATTTCACTACTTTGCCTGGGAACGCGGGCGTCCTCGCCCGCATCTGTGGCGGGCGAGGACGCCCGCGTTCCCAGAGTTGACTGCGCTCAATAAAAGGATTCAAAAAGGAGGAAAATGCGCCGTCGGCACCGGGAAAAAAGGAAGAAAAAAGAAAGAGCCACCATCTTCATATCCCTGAACAATGCCGCTTGCAAACAAACCTAAACAACAATACCGATCTCCAGCGACGGAGACCGGTCATATATGACATACCTGTTTATATCAGATTATAAATCTTGACCCCAGCTGTTATCAGTCAGGTCGTCCTCCTCGTCATCCCAAAGGTTGCTGTTGGAACGGGCACTAACGTTGCCGCCAAGCACCTTGTCCTTAAAACCAACGTTAGAACCAATTTTGCTTACTTTATTCTCATCTAGAATACTCCCCAAATCCACTTCTACCACGTCTACTTCGGGAGAGACATAAACTTTCCGTTCATTAAAAGCTTGTTCTCCAATAAGCATATTCATAACCCTTTCTATTTTTTTCTTATTTTCTTATTTTCTAATCTTTTATTCTGTCCATATCTATCAGCGCCACTATCAGATAAGTGCAAAAGAAATGTGCTGCTGTATAAAGCGCATGATATGTACACTTTTCGCTGCAAAGATAATAAGAAATATCTAATAAAAGAATGCTCGTTTGTAAAAAAATGTTAAGACGTGCTTTCCCCAATTTGTGGAATGGCGATAGTTAAATATGCTTTTTTTGTCACTCTTAGAATGAATAAACACAGGTTGTTTCCTGTCCTCGACGGAGGCCACACGGGTGTGTTTCCCGGCAGATGATGCCTTCTTCTCTTTCACTGGTATGGCGCGGTCGTTTGCGCCGGGGTTGCCATTGTCGGGGGCGGAAGTTTTCTCCTCGGCTTGGGTGGATACTTCTGCCTCCGTGGAGTCGTTGTGATGCCAGCGATGCTCGTTGCCCTTCTTGCCCGCAGCAGAGCGTTTGGCTCTCACCTCCTCATACTTCCGTTTGTTTCTATCTATCTGTGTGGCCATGCCGACAAGCACCACGTTGACAGCCTTGTTGTCGGTGAGACTGAGCTGGCCTGTAAGGCTATAGCCGATGATGTTTTTGAACACGATGCCAGCCTCCTCGTCGCTGAGCAGCTGGAGTTGGTCGTTGAGGTCGCAGTATACGATGAATGAATTAGATTTTGTTGTTGCCATGATTGATTCTGTTTAAAATTCCTGATTTCTTGCGGCAAAATTACATCCTCATAGTCACTTTGACCTGTCATTTTAATACAGACGTGGGGAGGGCAAAGAAAAATCCGTTTTTCTTTGAATCCCGTAAGGGATATTTCTTTTTTTTCTTTATCATTTTACATGATCATTATCATTATCATTATCATTATAGCGATGCTTGCGATCGTTTGCGATCATTTGCGATGGGTTGCAATCATTTGCGATGGGTTGCGATGGGTTGCGGTTGTTACTTACCTTATGTAACTATTCAGTCCCCCGGGCGCTCATCGGGATTTGTAATCCCGATGTATATATTATAAGGATTTTTAATCCGATAATCGCATTGCAAATGCTTATATTCAATGCGTGCGGATTGCAAATCCGCACGAGCGGCACGAGTAATCGCATTGCAAATCCTCGGTCACTAAGCCCAATGGCTCTTCTGGTTCTTCTTTGTGCTGGGCTTATTCATATTCACATCTGTCATCGTCAAGTGTCCCAACGAGTAAACACCAGTTGATTAGATAGCAAAAGAAAGGGAGCAACAGTCTCACGACTCCCACTCCCGAAATTATTACTAATTAAAATTAAATTTTAAATATGGAAAGGAACGGGGATGACATCACTGCCTACCATGAAGTCCCTTTCTTCAATATTTTATTCTCTGTGATGACTTGCTGTTGTGCTAATGGACAGGATTATTGTGAGTTCTTGTCATTAGTATAGTAGTCAATCAAGATTTTTATTTTTCCTTTTTGTATGCGTCATCCCACAGTCCATTGTCTTTTGGGGGATAACTGTCTTCCAAATCATCGAAGAAACCGCGGTTGATGGCTTCGCCGTCGCCCTCTTCGTTATAGCTGTTAGGGTCACTTCCTGCCAGAAAATTCACTGAGAGAAGAGTTGTCTCAATCTCTGTATAGGGTTTTAAATATTTTTTCATTGTTTTGTCCTCCGTTTTATTATTTGATGATCACTTTCTTACCATTGACAATGTAGATGCCCTTGGGCAGGTTCTTATTGTTCATGCGTATGCCGGAAAGAGAATAAATATCCTGAGAGTTTGTCTCTTCGGTTACAGTGCTATTAATTCCAGTGATGTCTTCAAGGCTGAATGAAGCAGCCTGCCAGTTGTCTGCCTCTGCTTTGCTGACAACTAAGAAGATCTTGTGAGCTGATGCCTCGAAAGGAGCACCGGTGGAATTGGCCCAGTAGAAGCCCACCTTGCCGGCGTTAGGACTGTCGCTCTTGCCAATGGAAAGGCGATAGAAGTAGTAATCTTCTGTGTTGCCGTTTATGGTGATCATCTTCTTCTCATCGTAGCCTTGCAGTTGGTTCTCTTTGGTCAGAGCCTTGGCTTCATCAGCAGTGCCTTCCTCAAAGGTGACGGTCACATTTTCGGTGAAATCCTTGCCGTATTCGAGAACGACACCTGTGCCGGCAGGAATAACCTCACCAGCAGCAAATCTGTCCTGATACTGGCCCTTACCATCGACGATGGCATAGGTGTAAGCCGTCACGTCCTCGGGAACTTTCAGGTTCTTGTCGCTATAGTAGATGGAGGTCTTACCTTTGTATTTAGGATTGAAGGTGGCGGTGATGGGGGTAGTTGACTGAAGTTTTGAAATTCTCACTTCATCCAAGAAGAAACGGTGTTTATTTCCAGTTTCATCACCCTCGAAAGTAATTTTCGCATTCGAGGGCATATTGGTGATGGTTATGGTATATTCAGTCCATTTTGTTTTACTCATAGTGACTGAATTTATATCGAGAGAACCTCCACTGATAGAAATTTTCAATGTGGTTTCATCATCTTTATTATTCCATGCAGCTGCTTTAAATGTCAGTATTGCGTCACCTTCATAGTTGATAGCAGGTGTAATGGCTTTTCCTGCAGTTTTATTGGAGCCTGTCTTTATACAATGATTTGCTCCATTCGCAGCAGTTACATTCCATCCTGCATTGTCACATTTGTCTACAGAGAAAGCACCAGAGCCAGCAGCAAAGTCACCGTCATTACCTCCTGTTGTATCAAATTTATCGAAAGACTCATAGAAAATAACATCTCCTATTTCTTTAACTGCGATATCAAAAGTAATAGTGGATTCTAAATAGTCTTCTGTTGCTGCTTGAGTTGCTGTGAATGTCTCTATTCCAGCAGAGAGACCAGTCACTATGTATTTCCCATTGTCAATTGTAATGCTTGCTATCGAGCTATTTGAGGGAGTTATGGTTATTTCACCATCAGACTCGCTGTTTACAGTCAACTCTTTTGTCTTCCCAACCATTAAAGAAAGATTATTAATGGTAAGATTTGGATTAAGCATAGTTTTGGGAATCACTTTTAGAGTGTAAGATGCGGAACCAGCTTTATAGTTATCGGTTGCTGCCCAAGTGGCAGTAACGGTAGTTTCGCCTACAGAAACAGGATAAACAGCACCTGATTCGCTGTTAATCGTAGCGATATTATCATTGGCAATGCTATAGGAAGGACTTATCTCATTGGGCTTTGTCACTCGATTCCAAGCACCAGTCGAACCCATTTCTATTTCAAATGGGTCGTTTTCGAATGTTACACTGGCATCTACAGGTTCCCCATCGTAAGTAACAACAATCTTGGTTAGGCGAGCCTGAGAGGTCAGTGTCTCTTCCCATGAATTGGTGGAGAGTTTAGTATATGAAGCTTTCAGACCACCTTTGTAATCACCAGAAAATGTAAAATTTATAGCCGTAATTGTTTTTGTAGAGGTAATAGTAATTTTACCTCCACTATAGCACCTTATCTGTGTGGTTCCATAACCTTTATCACAAGAGAATGTTACAACATCATTTACAGTAGCAGAGATTGCACTTCCCGTACCTGATGTTCCTTGTCCACTAAAATCAGATGGGTTAAAAGTGGCTTCAACGCCCCACGCCACACTAAACACTGCGCATAGCAGTGCCATCATAATAAATCGTAGATTTTGTTTCATAATATTTTTATTTAGTTAATAATATCGAACACATGGCTTTTCTTGTAGCCTGATGAATTTTAAGGTGCGTTTTTTTTAAGCAAATTTGTTGGAATATAGTCCAACAAACCTATCCCTATAAATAGATAAATCTCTTTAGACTTTGCAAAAATAAACATTTTTTTCATTCCGTACAATGAAATAAGTTATTTTTTTGCTCCCTGAATTATTCTAATGTGTGGCGAAAAAGCAGAAAAATTCGGACATCAAGATAAACATAACAGTTAAGATGCATTTCTCAATTCCATATTATATTCTACTGCTGAAAAAAAACGCACCTTTTTTCAAATTAAATTGTAGAGCTTCTCTCATGCTATCAGTTTATTTTTGTGAATCACGGGGACGGAGTTTTTGATTCGTTTTCCTGATAGTATTTAGGAAATAGACAGTCCAATATTTTGCAGATTGTAACTGAAAAGTGTACCACCCCTAATAATCGAAAAGTGTACCACTTTTCAATTACTATGTGGTACACTTTTCGATTACCATATACACGATGTATATAATATAAGGATTTTTAATCCGATAATCGCATTGCAAATGCTTATATTCAATACGTGCGGATTGCAAATCCGCCCGAGCGGCGTCATCCTCCAAAGGTCGGCCTGTCGGCCTCAAAATCATACAAAAGCTATAGTAAAATCTACCAAAATAGAAGCAAAGTGAAGGATTTTATATAAGGTGAAATGACCAAGGAATGCTCTGTAGTTATGCATATCTCACCAAAACCCTCTAAGCGTAGTCAACTCTGGGAACGCGGGCGTCCTCGCCCGCATCTGCGGCGGGCGAGGACGCCCGCGTTCCCAGGCAAAGTAGTGAAATAACAGCTTAGTTATATAGAAGCGTCCTAACGACCTGATAACCTGATAACTGGAGCTTGCGGAAGTTAAGGTGTGTTCTATTAATTCTGTTTGATATATAGGCATTATTCTGCTCAATCTGTTTCGGTCGCTTTTTGTTTTTATTCGGTGCATAGTGTCAAGTCTCATCGGTCGTATAGCCCGCTATACTCCCTCTTCAACTTACACTCTGCACTCGACTAAAAATCAAAAATCGCCTCGACATAATTAATAGAACCCACCTTAAATTATTTTTTCAGGGGGTTCCAGCCCTGGGCCTTCAGCTCAAATTCCTGGCCGTCGCGGGTGACGAGCATGCTTCCTAAGCGCTCAGCGGTGATATGGCCGATCACCTTCACGTCTTCCATCTCCTGCACCTTCTCATAGTCGCCGATGCTCACGGTGAAGAGCAACTCGTAGTCCTCGCCGCCGTTGAGGGCACAGGTCGTCACGTTCATGTTCAGCTCCTCGGCCATCACGGCAGTCTGATAGTCGATGGGCAGGGTCTTCTCATACACCCGGCAGCCGCAGTGGCTCTGCTCGCAGATGTGGAGCAGTTCGCTGCTCAGGCCGTCGCTGATATCCATCATCGCCGTGGGGCGGATGTTCAGTTCGCGCAGGCGCGAGATGATGTCGCCACGGGCCTCCGGCTTGATCTGCCGCTCGATGATATACTCCTTGCCGGCGAAGTCGGGCTGAAACTGTGCCAGTTGAGCCAGAGCTTGCTGGTTGTTTTTCTTGCGGGCCTCGTCCACCTGCTGATAATACACCGTCTTCTCACGCTCCAGCAGCTGCAGACCCATATAGGCCGCACCTAAGTTGCCGCTCACGCAGATGAGGTCGGTGTCGTGGGCGCCGCCGCGGTAGACAATGTCTTCCCTGGCTGCCTCGCCGATGCAGGTGATGCTGATGGCCAGGCCGGTATACGACGAGGTGGTGTCGCCACCTACGATGTCGACACCCCAGCGGTCGCAGGCCAGGCGCAGGCCGCTATAAAACGCTTCCAGGTCTTCCACCTGAAAACGTTTGCTCAGGGCGATGCTCACCACCATCTGGCGCGGTGTGCCGTTCATGGCGAAGATATCGCTGATGTTGACCATCGCCGACTTGTAGCCTAAGTGCTGCAGGTCGATGTAGGTGAGGTCGAAATGGATGCCCTCCATCAGCATGTCGGTGGTCACGAGCACCTCCTTGTCGGGGTAGTGCAGCACGGCACAGTCGTCGCCCACACCATGCAGGGTGGAGGCATTACGGGGTTGGATGTCGTCGGTGAGGTGGTGTATGAGCCCGAACTCACCCAGTTTTGATATGTCCATAAGTCTTTATTTTTCTGTTTTTTGTGTCATCTCTCTCTGTATATAGGTCATGACTCTTTCGTCGAATAGTGATGACGGGTCGTGGATGATTCTGATCTCGATAGGCAACTCGTAGAGGTGGCGCCTCACGTCGTCGCTCAGTCCGCTGACAGACTGCAGGCGGGCGGCGTCTTTCTCCGTGGTGACAATCAGCCGGGGCGATGGCATACACTCGAAAGCGTCGTTGATGTCGGCGATGTCTTTGGGGGTGTAGTGATGATGGTCGGGGTAGCTCTTCACCTCCAGGTGGGCACCAAGGGCTGTCAGACGGTCGACCAATGGTTCTGGGTGGGCGATGCCGGAGAGCAACAGGATGTGCAGGCCGTGAGGGATGGAGGAGAGGGGAAGCTCGTCGCCGCAGAAGAGCGGCTGGAGGTCGTGGTAGACGATGGTGGAGAAAAACAGCTGCTGCGAGGGTGTCAGGCGCAGCCGTTTCGTCCACTGCTGCCGTTCTGCCTCAGGGAGCGAAGGGGGGCATTTCGTCACCACCACGATGTCGGCGCGGCGATGTCCGCTACGGGGCTCGCGCAGCCTGCCTGCAGGCAGCAGGTAGTCGGCACAGTAAGGCCGGTGATAGTCGGTGAGCAGGATGCTCAGTCCGGCTTTGACATACCGGTGCTGGAATGCGTCATCGAGCACGATCACCTGGGTGCCGCGCGTGCGACGGTCGCTCTCTATGAGGCGGATGCCTTCGCAGCGGTCTTCGTCGACGACCACGGTGACCGACGGAAACTTCGTCTTCATTTGGAGCGGTTCGTCGCCGATATCCAGGGCGGTCGACTTCTTGTCTGCCAGCACCCACCCGCGGGTCTTGCGCTTATAGCCTCGGCTCAGCACTGCCACCTTGTAGTGAGGAGTGAGCAACCGCAGCAGATACTCCACATGCGGGGTCTTGCCCGTGCCGCCCACGGCCAGGTTGCCCACGCAGATCGTGGGCGTCTCGAACGCCCTGCTCTTGAGCACTCCGGCATCGAAGAGCAGGTTGCGCACGCGCACCACCATTCCGTAGAGTCCGCTAAGCGGCAGGAGGAGTGCTTTTTTTAGTGACGAGTAGACGAGTAGACGAGTAGACAAGTTGATAGTATATAGTTGACGAGTTGACGAGTAGACAAGTTGACAAGTTGATAGTTTATAGTTGACGAGTAGACGAGTAGACAAGTAGACAAGTTATTTGTCTCATCCCCCCCTCGTGCCATATCCCTGTGGTAATCCAGTCCCCTCCCCTTCGGGGAGGGATAGGGAGGGGTTTCAGGTTCTGGTGGTATCCCAGTCCCCTCCCCTTCGGGGAGGGTTAGGGAGGGGTTCTAGGGAGGGGTTTTACCTTAAATTCATCATATATGGCAGGCGAGCCTGGATGGCATTCTGCTGACTGATGTTCTTGAGGAAGAGCAGAGGCTCATAATACTCACCCAGGGCGGCGCGCATCGACTCGTCGAGATAGTTGCCTGATCCACTCTCGGCCATCGTCAGCAGCTGATCGAAGGCATCGGGTGGGGCAGGGTACGACGATGTGAAGTATTCGTCGAGCTTGGCCAGCTTGGCAGCTTTGGCCACCGCCACGTCGAGACCGCCCAACTCGTCGACCAACTTGCATTTCAGAGCGTCCTGTCCGAGCCATACATGACCCTGAGCCACTTTCTCCACGGCATCGACACTCAGCTTGCGGCCGGTGGCCACGCGTGAGCGGAACAGATTATAACCACGGTCGATATAGGTGTTGAGATAGCTCATCTCCTCTTCGTTGAAGGGACGGGAGCGCGTGCCGAAGTTGCTGTGCTTGTTGGTCTTCACCTCATCAAATTTCACGCCGAGTTTCTCTTTCAGCAGACCGCTCGCGTCGGGGAACATGCCGAAGATGCCGATACTGCCCGTCAGCGTCGTAGGCTCTGCCACGATCCAGTTGCTGCCGCAGCTGATATAATATCCGCCAGAGGCAGCCATGCCGCCCATAGACACCACCACGGGCTTCTTCTGCTTGAGCACCTCCACCTGATGCCAGATCTGCTCTGAGGCGTAGGCACTGCCGCCACCGCTGTTCACGCGCAGCACCACGGCTTTCACTTCATCGTCGTTGGCCAGGTCCTCCAGGTCTTTGCACACCACTTTGGCGTCGATGACCGGACCGCTGTTTGACAGACTGGGTATCCGCTCGTCGACAATGTCGCCCACGGCATAGTAGACGGCGATCTCCTCACCGTCGCGGCTCTTAGACTTCACGTTCTGCATGTCGGCCAGGCCCAGCTGGCTGATGCGCTCGTCGTCTTTCAGCTTCAGCAGCTTCTTGATCTCGCCTTTCACCTCGTCGGTGTAGAGCAGTCCGTCGACCACTTTTTTCTTTACCAGGGTCTTGCCATCCCACAAGCTCATCATGTTGTCTGCATAACTGTTCAGCGAGTCGGCCGGGATCTTGCGGCTGGCGCTGATGTCTTTGACCACGTTGTCCCAGATGCCGTTGATGTAGGCGGTGACCTGCTCGCGGTTGGCGTCGCTCATCTTGTCGGCGGTGAACATCTCTGGAGCACTCTTGTAGGCGCCTACCTTGGCGAGTTGCATCTTCACGCCGAATTTGCTGAGCAGGTCTTTCAGAAACATTGGTTCGGCGGCGATGCCGTGAAGGTCGACCATGCCCTCAGGGTTGGTGTAGACCTTGTCGGCCACAGAGGCGATATAGTAGCTCGCCTGCGAGTAGGAGTCGCTGTAGGCCACGATCCATTTGCCGCTCTTCTTGAAGTCGGCAAGTGCACGACGCAGTGCCTGGGCGGAAGCCCAAGAGTCGGGGGAAAACATCCCTGTCTCGATATAGATGCCTTTGATGTCGTCGTTCTCCTTGGCTTTCTTAATGGCGGTAAGGGCTTCGTCGAGTCCTATCCCATTCATGCCGCCACCCGACAGCATGGCAAACATGTCGCTCTCGGCGCGTTCTTCCATGGTGCTCGTGAGGTTGAGCACCATCACACTGTTCTTGTCCACGGATTTGGTGGCGCTGCTGGAGGCTACCATGCCCACCATGCACATCACGCCAATGAATCCGAAGACCAGAAAAAACAAGAATATGCCCACTACCGTGGCGCATGTCATCTTAAAAAACTCTTTCATATCTTATGTTTTGGGTTCGTTGTCCGTTTCTCTTAGTTCTCTTTTCGCTCTTCGCCCCGATCCCCTCCCCTTTGGGGAGGGTTAGGGTGGGGTTTGAGGGTTAGGGTGGGGTTTGGGGTTTGAGGATTCAAAGTGGATTCTTCTCCGACTGATACCACTTGATAAACTCCTGGATGCCCTCGTGTAGCCGTACGCACGGCTTATAGCCGATCTCTTGCTCCAGTCGGGAAGTGTCGGCATAAGTCATGTACACATCGCCGGGCTGCATCGGCTTCATCACCATCTCGGCCTTCGTGCCCAGGGCCTCCTCGATCTCGTGGATGAAATCCAGCAGCTTCACCGGGTTGGAGCAACCGATGTTGTACACCCGGAAAGGCACACCATTGGGACACTTCTCTGCCACGGGCGGCTGGTCCAGACACTGGATGCTGCCGGTGGCGATGTCGTCGATGAAGGTGAAGTCGCGGATCATGTCGCCGTTGTTGAATACGTTGATGGGCTTACCCTGGGAAATGGCACTGGCGAAGAGCATCGGTGCCATGTCGGGGCGGCCCCACGGACCGTAGACGGTGAAATAGCGCAGGCCGGTGGAGGGGATGCCATAGAGCTTGCTGTAGCTGTGGGCCATCAGCTCGTTGGACTTCTTGCTGGCGGCATAGAGGCTTACGGGGTTGTCCACCTTGTCATCCTCCGAGAACGGGGCTTTCACGTTCAGACCGTATACCGAACTCGACGAGGCGTAGAGCAGGTGCTGCACGGGGTAGTGGCGGCAGCACTCCAGGATGTTGAGAAAACCCACCAGGTTGCTCGTCAGGTAGGCGTAGGGGTTGGTGATGGAGTAGCGCACACCGGCCTGGGCGGCCAGGTTGATCACCTTGTCGAAGCGCTCGGAGGCGAAAAGACCATCGAGCGACTCCTTGTCCTCGATGCCCATGCGCACGAAGCGCAGCCCCGGCAGCGTGGCACTTTCCACCATCTTGCCCCAGGCCACGTCGTCGAGGGTCTGGGCTGGGATGCCCAGTTGGCGCAGGCGTCCCAGCTTCAGGCGGATGTCGTAATAGTCGTTGATGTTGTCGAGTCCTGTCACTTCGTCACCACGGCTGGCGAGCATGTAGGCTATTTTGGAGCCGATAAATCCGGCGGCTCCCGTCACAAGTATTTTCATGTTTCTCAGTTTTTTCTGCTGTAATTAATTTGCAAAAATAGGTAAAATAACTGATATTACAAAAAAATATACTATTTTTGCACTGCGATAGGCAATAATGATACATGAGGAATAGGATGATGGACCATACGCTCTCGCGCTTCATCATAGTGGGAGTGGTCAATACGCTTTTCGGCATGGGCTTGATGTTTGTATTATACAATGTCTTCCATGTCAGCTATTGGTGGTCGTCGGCAGCCAACTATTTCTTTGGCAGTATCCTCAGTTTCATACTCAATAAATTTTACACCTTCCGCCACCATGGCAGTACATGGCGATCCGCTGTCAAGTTCACGCTCAATATCCTGGTGTGTTATCTCATCGCCTACGGAGTCGCCAAGCCGCTTATGCTCAGGATCCTCTCCGGCCATTCCCTGCAGTTGCAGGAAAACGCGGCCATGCTCACCGGAGCTGTCCTCTTCACCGCGCTCAACTATGCCGGGCAGCGATTCTTCGCCTTCAAAAAATGAAGGACCGGGTCCCCACAGAGTACATCCAAGACCACCTGAATAATCCAAAAGTGCTCCTCAGCCAAGGCTCCTCAACTAAGCGGTCTTCAACCAAGAGCTCCTCAACCCAAAGCTCCTCAATCAGGAGGTGTAGGGACGCGGCGTGCCGCGTTGGCCCGATCGGGGATTGTTTAATTCGAAAATAACGAAAATAACGAAAATAACGATAATCACGACAATAACGACAATAACGACAATAACGACAATAACGAAAGAAACCGAAAAAAAACCGAAAAAAATCAAGGGGGCTGGCTCTTGAGTGAACAAAAGCCAGCCCCCTTGTCTTGATGATGCCCCTCGGAAAAACAGGGACAGAAGAATGTTATTTCTTCTTCAGCAGGTCACGGATCTCGGTGAGCAACTCTTCCTGAGTCGGACCGGCGGGAGCTGCGGGCTCTTCCTCTTTCTTCGGAGTGAGCTTGTTCATAGCCTTGATCATGCAGAAGATACACAGAGCGATGATCAGGAAGTCGATGATGTTCTGGATGAAAGCACCATATTTCAAAACTGCACCGGCAACAGGCTCGCCACCGTCGATAGCGGGCAACATCACCTTGTACTCCAGACCAGAGAGGTCAATGCCACCTGTCAGCATGCCAATGAATGGCATGAGCACGTCGTCGACCAAAGAAGAGACAATCTTGCCAAAAGCACCGCCGATGATCACACCGACAGCCATGTCCATTACGTTGCCTTTCATGGCAAACTCCTTGAATTCTTTAATAAATCCCATAATACTTTAATTTTATAAGTAAATAATAATAATGATGTAATACTCTCAATCAATCACTTCATACACATTTTGCTATATGTGTTTTACAATCTTATACAACTGAATGCCTAATTTATAATTTTTTCAAACTTGAAACCCTAATTTTTATTTTATTAATACAATATTCTCATGCAAAATTAGAAAAAAAATCGTAACTTTGCACGCAAATCAAGGAAAAAAATAATAAAAAGTTAAACTTTTTCGTTTTTCCGCGAATTAAGCACACAAAACAGGATGATTATCGAATAAATGTAGTATATTTTTCAACCCATTTAAATCATAAATAAGAAAAATGACAAAAGTAGCAATTAACGGCTTTGGCCGTATCGGTCGCCTCGCTTTCCGTCAGATGTTCGAGGCTGAAGGTTATGAAGTAATCGCTATCAACGACTTGACCAGCCCCAAAATGCTGGCTCACCTGCTCAAGTATGACACCTGCCAGGGTGGATTCGCCGGAAAATTCGGTGAGGGCAAGCACACTGTAGAGGCTACAGACAACTCTATCATCGTTGATGGACAGGAAATCACTATCTATGCAAAACCCAACGCTGCCGAACTGCCTTGGGGCGAACTCGGTGTGGACGTAGTGCTCGAGTGCACTGGCTTCTATACCTCTAAGGAGAAAGCTTCTGCACACATCCAGGCTGGCGCCAAGAAGGTGGTCATCTCTGCTCCTGCTGGCAAAGACCTCCCCACCATCGTTTACAATGTCAACCACACTACACTCAAACCAGAGGATACCGTTATCTCCGCTGCTTCTTGCACCACCAACTGCCTCGCACCGATGGCCGACGCTCTCAACAAGTACGCTCCCATCTGCTCCGGTATCATGTCTACCATCCACGCTTACACCGGCGACCAGATGATCCTCGACGGCCCACAGCGTAAAGGTGACCTCCGCCGCAGCCGTGCAGGTGCTCAGAACATCGTGCCCAACTCTACCGGTGCTGCCAAGGCTATCGGACTGGTAATCCCTGAGCTCAACGGCAAACTGATCGGTTCCGCACAGCGCGTGCCCACTCCTACAGGTTCTACCACCATCCTCATCGCTGTGGTCAAGGGTAAGGACATCACCGTAGAGGGTATCAACGCTGCCATGAAGGCTGCTGCCAACGAGTCGTTTGGCTACAACGAGGACCAGATCGTTTCTTCCGACATCATCGGTATGAAGTTCGGTTCGCTCTTCGATGCTACTCAGACCATGGTTTCAAAGATCGACGACGACACCTATCAGGTACAGGTCGTTTCTTGGTACGACAATGAGAACAGCTACACTTCTCAGATGGTACGCACCATCAAATACCTCGCTGAGCTCAAATAATACATACAGCAAGTTTCAACTGAAAAATCATAGCCGTCCGCAACATCTTGCGGACGGCTTTTTTACAATTCTCACTAAAAAGACAAAAGCGTTTAGCGAAAAACCAACGGGTATCACGTGTTTTTTTATCCGAATTTTGTTTTTTTTGTCAAATTACATTATATTTGCATGTCTAATGAGTGAAATGATTGTCATATTGGGCCCTACAGCCAGTGGAAAAACCACGCTGGCCACTGCGCTTGCCGCTCGCATCGGCGGCGAGGTGATCAGTGCCGACAGCCGGCAGGTGTACCGCCGCATGGACATCGGTACGGGTAAAGACCTCGGCGACTATGTGGTCGACGGCAAGGCCATACCCTACCATCTCATCGACATCTGCGAACCGGGCACGAAATACAACCTGTTCAGGTATCAGCAAGACTTCCTCGAAGCTTTCAGGCAAGTGAAAGAGCGCGGAGCTGTGCCGATACTTTGTGGCGGCACCGGGCTTTACATCGAGTCGGTGCTCAGGGGGTACAGCCTCTCGCCCGTGCCTCAAAACGACTCGCTGCGAAAACAACTCGAAGGCAAAAGCCTTGAGCAGCTGACCGTCATCCTGCAAGGGCTGAAAGAAAAAAACGGCAGCCACATGCACAACGAGACGGATGTGGATACCGCACAAAGGGCCATACGCGCTATAGAGATAGAGGAATACAATCTCTGCAACCCCACCGCACGAAGAGCCTTCCCCGAGATCAAGGCGGTGGTCTTCGGGGTGAACATCGACAGGGAGGAAAGGCGACGCAAAATCACCGCCCGTCTGCAGCAGCGCCTCGAACACGGCATGACCGACGAGGTGAAAGCCTTGCTCGACAGCGGTATACCCGCCGACGACCTCATCTACTACGGCCTGGAGTACAAATACGTCACAGAATATGTCATAGGCCGTATCAGCTACGACGAGATGTTCCGGCAACTCGAAATCGCCATCCATCAGTTTGCAAAAAGGCAGATGACATGGTTCAGGGGCATGGAGCGACGTGGTATACAGATACACTGGATCGACGCACAACTGCCCACAGATGAAAAAATAGCGTACATCCAACGCCTCACCCCCTAAACCCTTTCAACCTCACCCCCTAAACCCTTTCAACCTCACCACCTAAAACCTTACAATATGTCTGCACAGGAGAATAAATGGGGCATACTCTACTGCCCGAAAAGCGGAGTACTGCGACCACGCCGGCGCTGGGAGAAAATAGAGCGATGCCTCAACGAGAAAGGCGTCGACTATGACTTCGTACAGAGTGAGAACAGCGGAGGAGTAGAGCGGCTGGTCAAGATGATGATCAACAATGGCTATAAGACTATCGTCATCGTCGGGGGCGACTCCGCCCTCAACGAGGCTGTCAACTGTCTTATGCAGGCTGACAAGGAGACCCGCCAGGACATCGCATTGGGAGTGATACCCAACGGACTGATGAACGACTTCGCCAAATTCTGGGATATCAGGGAGAATGAAATAGAACAGACCATAGACATGCTCATACGGCATCGGGTGAGGAAGGTCGACCTGGGCTGCATCAGATATACCAACCAGGGCGGGGAGCGCTGCCATCGCTATTTTCTCAACTGCCTGTGCATCGGGCTCGTGGCGTCGGTCATACAGCAGCGGCGCAAGACCAGCGGACCTTTCGGATGGCGAAAACTCTCGTTCATCCCCTCGGCACTCCTCATGGTCTTCCAGCGGCTGGAGTATAAGATGAAGCTGCGCATCAACACCGATGTCATAGACCGCAAGGTGATGACGGTGTGCGTGGGCAACGCACAAGGTTATGGCTTCACGCCCAGTGCGGTGCCCTACAACGGGCTGCTCGATGTCTCCGTGGTGCATCATCCGGAGGTGGCGCAGCTGATAGAGGGTTTCTACCTGCTCTTCAGCGGAAAGATACTCAACCATAAAAGCGTGCACCCCTACCGCACAAGGGAAGTGATGGTAGAGAAGGCGGAAAGGGCCCTCATCGGCATCGACGGAAGGCTGATGAACACACCGGTAGGTCCCTATAAAGTGATGGTGGAACAGGAAATCATCAACTTCATCATACCCTGATAAACCTGTCTGTCCAATTTATTCGCTCAGTTATAAGCATATCAAGAATTTTAGAATTATAGAATTATCCTTGAAACAGCCTGTTGGCATCAGCTCGGGCGGATTTGCAATCCGTCCGCATTGAGTATGAGCATTTGCAATGCGAAATATCAATTCTTTCGGATTAAAAATCCTTATATTCATAGCGGCTGGATTGCAAATCCAGCCGAGCGTGAGGGGAACCGCTGGCTGAGACACACTCCCCCTAGCCCCCTCTAACTTAGAGGGG
>CAMIYC010000063.1 GCA_946402905.1 uncultured Prevotellaceae bacterium
GCAGATGGTTGAGGCCATCGGCGTACATATTACGTAAGAAACTGGGATTTTATAGTTTAATTCTTGATAAAAAAATTGTGCAATTCAGTTTATATCAAGAATTTAAGAATTAAAGAATTTTCCTTTAGAGCAGCCTCTTTGCTAACTATAATTCTATAATTCTATAATTCTTTAATTCTTGATAAAAAAATCCCTTCGGTCAGTGGGTCTACGACAAGTCTCTATAATTCTTGATAATAATACAAATTGGACGCCCTACTTCCTGAGAAAGACATACAACAAGAGAAAGTTGTATTGCGAAGGTAAAAAAAACACAAAATCTTACCTCCTCTATCTTTTTTTTATTACTTTTGCGAAAAATATAGAATCAAACCATCACTATGTTTAGCAAAGAGACTTACATCAGCCGCAGGACTGAACTTAAAAGACTGGTAGGCAAAGGACTCATTATACTGTTTGGCAACAATGAGTCGCCCTGCAACTATCCTGCCAACTCATACTATCCCTTCAGGCAAGACTCCTCATTCCTCTACTACTTCGGACAGAAGCGCGACGGCCTGGTGGGCGTGATTGACATCGACAACGACTGTGAGACACTCATAGGCGACGACATCGACATCGAGGACATCGTATGGTATGGCAGCGTAGACAGCGTGAAAGACCTGGCCGCACAGGTGGGCATACAGCACTCCGCACCCATGAGCCAGCTCAAGGCACTCTGTGACCAAGCCCGGGCAGCCGGGCGCACCATCCACTTCCTGCCGCCCTACCGCCACGACATCAAGATACAGCTGATGGACCTGCTCGGCATCCACCCCAGCCAGCAAAAGCAAGCCGCCTCGATGACGCTCATCAATGCCGTGGTGAAGATGCGCTCCAAGAAAGAACCGCAAGAGATAGAGGCCCTGGAGCGTGCCGCCGTCATCGGCTATCAGATGCACACCACCGCCATGCGTATCGCCCGCGCGGGTGTGACGGAGAAATATGTAGGCGGGCAGGTCGACGGCATCGCCTTGTCGCTCGGCGCCATGCCCAGTTTCGCCACCATCTTCTCCCAGCACGGCGAGATCATGCACGGCAATCCCTCGTTGGCTGTGCTGGAAGACGGGCGCCTGGCCCTTTGCGACTGCGGGGCAGAGACCATCGACCACTATTGCAGCGACAACACCCGCACCTTTCCCGTCAGCGGGCACTTCACCCAGCGGCAGGCAGAGATCTACTCCATCGTGGAAGCCTGTCATGACTATGTGCTCGAAGTGGCACGCCCGGGAGTAAAATATATGGATGTGCACTTCGCCGTCTGCCGGATGATGACAGACCGACTCAAAGAGCTCGGACTCATGCGCGGCGACACCGAAGAGGCTGTCAGGGCCGGAGCTCATGCCATGTTCCTGCCCCACGGACTTGGTCACATGATGGGACTGGACGTGCACGACATGGAGAATCTCGACCAGATCAACGTGGGCTTCGACGCCGAGACACGTCCACGCCTGGATCAGTTTGGCACCAATGCACTGCGCATGGGGCGCCGTCTGGAAGAAGGCTTCGTCGTGACCGATGAGCCTGGCATCTATTTTATCCCGGCGCTGATCGACGACTGGCGTGCCTCCGGCCACTGCAAGGAGTTTCTCAACTTCGACCTGCTGGAGACCTACAAAGACTTCGGAGGGATACGCATAGAAGACGACGTGCTCATCACAGCCGACGGATGCCGCTTCATCGGCAAGGACCGCATCCCCTATCACCCCAAGGACATCGAGGAATACATCGAAACCCACAGACCATAATATCACACAATCATAAATCATTAACAACCGATTATATCCCATTATGAAAAAAGCAATGTTGATGGCGCTGATGATATTCGTCGCCATGGGTGCAAACGCACAAGGAAAAGACAAGAACAAGCCTGTCTTCACTATTGTCAAGGAGAACAAGATCACCAGCATCAAAGACCAAAACCGCTCCGGTACCTGCTGGGCCTACTCCACGCTCAGCTACTTCGAGGCTGAAATCCTCAAAGCCACCGGCAAGACCTATGACCTCTGCGAGAGTTTTGTGGCCAACAAGACCTACATGGACCGTGCCATACAGGTGGTGCGCCTGCATGGTGACTGCCAGTTCTCACAGGGCGGCAGCGCCTACGATGTGTTCTACTGCCTGAAAAACTACGGCATCTGCCCTGAAGACGCCATGCCTTTCCCCGGCAGCCTCTACGGCGACTCGCTCAACAACTTCAATGAGTTTTTCAGTCTGATGGAGCCTTATGTGGCAGCCGTCTCCAAAAACAAGGCCAGCAAGCTCTCCAACCAATGGAAACCCGGCCTGCAGGGCATCCTCAATGCCTATCTGGGCGAATGCCCCAAAGAGTTCACCTATGAGGGCAAGAAATACACCCCGGAGACCTTCGTCAAGAGCTTAGGCATCAACCTCGACGACTATGTGTCGATCACCAGCTACACACACCGCCCGTTCTACACACAGTTCCCCGTCGAGGTACAGGACAACTGGCGCAATCCACTGTCGTGGAACCTGCCTATGGATGAGATGATGCGTATCATCGACAACGCCGTGATGAACGGATACACCGTGGCCTGGGGAGGCGACGTGTCGGAAGACGGCTTCACCCGCAAAGGTCTTGCCTACTCCATCGACTCTAAAAAAGCACAGAGCCTCGCCGGCAGTGACATGGCCCGCTGGCTCAAGCTCACCCGCACGGAGAAAACCAACCTGCTCGACTCCTTAGGCTGCAACGTGCCCGAACTGACACCGACACAGGAGACGCGTCAGGAGCGTTATGACAACTGGGAGCTGACCGACGACCACGGCATGCTCATCTACGGCATCGCCAAGGACCAGAACGGCAAGGAATACTACATGGTGAAGAACTCATGGGGTGAGGCTGGCGACTACAAAGGCATCTGGTACATGACCAAGAATTTCATCGCCGCCAATACCATGGACTACATGGTCAACAAGAACGCCATCCCCAAGGACATCCTCAAGAAGATGACCGAAGCCCGCAAGAACCAGCCTCTGGGCGACTGACGCCATTCATCCACCTTGTCACGATAGCCAAGGTAACTCTCAGTCATCCACCAAAGGTCGGCCTGTCGGCCTCAAAATCAAACAAAATTGATAGTAAAATCTGCCAAAATAGCAGCAAGGTGAAAGATTTTATATTCAATTTTGAAAGATTATGAGCGAAGCGACCCTAAAACGAGCTATGACTAAGTAGTAACCAGCCAAGCTTTTGCTTCTGAAAAAAGCATGAAATGCGCAAGCTATATGCGGCATCCTGCCAACCAATCAGGATGCCGCATCTTTTTTATGTAACCGAAAAAACAACTTGATATGAAATATAGTTCTTGTGAGTTTTGGAGCGCGGGCGTCCTCGCCCGCTTTCAGAAAATGCCATTACCTGCGGGCGAGGGCGCCCGCGCTCCCTGGTAACTATAATTCTTTAATTCTATAATTCTTGATAAATAAATGCGCACTTCAGTTTTTATCAAGAATTTAAGAATTAAAGAATTTTCATTCTGAGCAGACACTTTGGTAACTATAATTCTTAAATTCTATAATTCTTGATAAAAAAGATGGTTAAACTTCAACAACCCAACGACCTAACAATCCAACAACCTAACAACCTAACAACCTAATAACCTAATAACCTAGTTGAATTATATAAATAATCTAAAAAATAAATGGATAATGCAAGAATATGAGTTTTTATTCGTATCTTTACACGCATTTTGCCTTGATAGGCTTTGATGCATACCGCTGCACCGTGGTGCAACCCTGTGAAAGACAGAAATAAAAACAAATATAAATGCACTTTAAATGGAATTACGAACCACCTACACCAGACCAGAAGAGAGCAGCTGAAGAGCTGGGAGCCAAATTGGGAATCAACCCCATCCTCGGCACCTTGCTCATCAGGCGTGGCATCACCACCGAGTCGGCGGCACGGAGGTTCTTCCGTCCACAACTGGCCGACCTTATCAACCCATTCCTCATGAAGGACATGGACGTCGCTGTAGACAGGCTCAACGACGCCATGGGCCGGAAAGAGCGTATCTTGGTATACGGTGACTACGATGTAGACGGATGCACCGCCGTGGCTTTGGTGTATAAATTCCTGCAGCAATTCTACTCCAACATCGACTACTATATCCCCGACCGCTACGACGAGGGATATGGCATCAGCGAGAAAGGACTGAAATATGCTCAGGAAACAGGTGTGAAACTGATCATTATCCTCGACTGCGGTATCAAAGCCATCGAGGAAATAGCCTATGCCAAAAAACTTGGCATCGACTTTATTATTTGCGACCACCACGTCCCCGACGAGGAGATGCCCGAGGCGGTCGCCGTATTAAATCCCAAGAGAGAAGACGACACCTACCCCTTCAAGCATCTCTGCGGCTGTGGCGTGGGATTCAAGTTCATGCAGGCATTTGCCAAGAACAACGGCATCCCCTTCTCACGTCTGATCCCCCTGCTCGACTTCTGTGCGGTGAGCATAGCCGCCGACATCGTGCCCGTGACGGAGGAGAACCGTATACTCGCCTTCCATGGGCTGAAACAGCTCAACCAGAACCCCAGCATCGGACTGAAAGCCATCATCGACATCTGCGGCCTCAACGGGCGCGACATCTCGATGAGCGACATCGTGTTTAAGATCGGGCCGCGCATCAACGCATCGGGGCGCATGGAAAACGGCAAAGAGAGTGTAGACCTGCTCATCGAGCGCGACTTCGCCTCTGCACTGCGCAAAGCCCGTCACATCAATGAGTACAACGAGCAGCGCAAAGACATCGACAAGCAGATGACAGAGGAGGCCAACCAGATCGTGGCAAAACTGGAGAGCCAGAAGCACCAGCCAAGCATCGTGCTCTATGACGAGAACTGGAAGAAAGGTGTCATCGGCATCGTCGCCTCCCGGCTCACTGAGATTTATTTCCGCCCCACCGTGGTGCTGACCCGCGACGAGAACCTCGCCACCGGCTCTGCCCGCTCCGTGGCCGGATTCGATGTCTACTCGGCCATCAAGCACTGCCGCGACCTGCTTCTCAACTTCGGCGGCCACACCTACGCCGCCGGCCTCACCCTGAAGTGGGATGATGTGAAGGAATTCCGCCAACGCTTCCAGAAATATGTCGAGGAGCATATCCAGCCTGAGCAGACTGAGGCTATCCTGAACATTGACGCCCAGATAGACTTCAAGGACATCTCCGGCAAACGGCTCTACAACGACCTGAAGAGGTTCGCCCCCTTCGGACCTGGCAATGAGAAGCCCCTTTTCTGCACGGTCGGTGTCTACGACTTCGGCACGAGCAAGGTGGTGGGCCGTGACCAGGAGCATATCAAGCTGGAACTGGTCGACTCGAAGTCAAACAACGTCATGAACGGCATCGCCTTCGGGCAGAGTGCCTCAGCCCGCTACATCAAGTCAAAGCGCAGTTTCGACATCGCCTATACGATCGAAGACAACATCTACAAGCATGGCAGCGTGCAACTGCAGATAGAAGACATCAGGCCCGCAGAGGATGAAGACGGACATCTACCGACAGACGCTTAAGCAATACTGGGGATACGACGACTTCCGCGGCATACAGCGCCAGATCATCGAGAGCATCGACCAAGGACATGACACGCTCGGACTGATGCCCACCGGCGGCGGCAAGTCAATCACGTTTCAAGTACCCGCCCTCCTCAAGGAGGGCGTGTGCATTGTGATCACCCCCCTCATCGCCCTGATGAAAGACCAGGTGACTCACCTGCGTGCCAAGGGTATCCTCGCCTCGGCCATCTACTCCGGGATGTCGCACCACGAAATCCTGACCACCCTCGAGAACGCCATCTACGGAGGCGTCAAAATCTTGTATGTGTCGCCAGAGCGCCTCTCCTCGCCTTTCTTCATCAAGAAGATGACCAATGTGCAGGTGAGTTTCATCACCGTCGACGAAGCTCACTGTATCAGTCAGTGGGGGTACGACTTCCGCCCGTCCTACCTCAGAATCAATGACATCCGCCTGCTCAAGCCCGGCGTGCCCGTGCTGGCCCTCACCGCCACGGCCACCCCCGTGGTGGTGGATGACATCCAGGAGAAGCTCGGATTTGCCGAGAAGCGGGTCTTCAGCATGAGTTTTGAGCGGCAGAACCTCAGTTATATCGTAAGAAATGCTCCCGACAAGACGGCCGAGCTGCTCCATATCCTCCATGCCGTGCGAGGCTGTGGCATTGTCTATGTGCGCAGCCGCCGCAAGACCAAAGAGATATCCCAGATGCTCAACGACAACGGCATCACCTCCACCTATTACCATGCCGGACTGGAAGCCGCCGACAAGGACCAGAAACAAAAAAGCTGGCAGAAAGACGAGGTGAGAGTCATGGTGGCCACCAATGCTTTCGGCATGGGTATCGACAAACCTGACGTGAGGATCGTGGCTCACATCGACTGTCCGGACTCCGTAGAAGCCTACTTTCAGGAGGCTGGACGTGCCGGACGCGACGGCCGGAAAGCCTATGCCGTACTGCTCTACAACAACAGCGACAAGCGCAAGCTCAACAAGCGCATCAGCGACAATTTCCCGGAGAAAGACTATATCCGCGATGTCTACGACCACCTGGCCGACTTTTTCGAGGTGGGCATAGGCAGTGGAGCCGGAGCCTCTTTCGAATTTGACATCGACAAATTCTGCCGGGCTTTCAGACATTTCCCCATACAGGTAGACGCAGCCCTGAAAATACTGCAACGCGCAGGCTATCTGGAATACGACACCGACCCGGGCAACAACCCGCGGCTGATGTTCAACCTGGAGAGAGACGAGCTCTACAAACTCAAACAGCTCACCTCCACGCAAGACGCCGTCATCACTGCGCTGCTACGCTTATACGGGGGCCTGTTTACAGACTACTGCTTCATCGACGAGAGCTTCGTGGCCCAGAAAGCGGGTCTCGACACCCATGCCGTCTATGAAATACTGAAGGGGCTCAGCCGCCGTGGCATCATCCATTTCATACCACGACGCAGACTACCCACCATATCTTATACCGTGAGACGCGAAGACGGCTTCAGGCTCTCCATCCCGCCATCGGTCTACGAAGAGCGAAAAACCAGTTTCACAGAACGCATCGATGCCATCATCTCCTACGCCACCAATGACCATGTCTGCCGCAGCCGGCAGTTGCTCAGATATTTCGGCGAGGAAGACACCCACGACTGCGGCCATTGCGATGTGTGCCTGGCCCACCGCACGACCAGCGACAGCGCCGAGAGCCAAGATCGTGTACGCCAGCGGATACTCCAGCTTTTTTCAGACCAAAAACCGCATCACATCTCTGAACTCCATGGTCTGAATATACCCAAGGAGCCTCTCGACGAGGCCCTTGAATATCTGATCCATGAAGAGAAACTCATCATCGAGGGAGGTTTCCTTCGTACGATGTAGCACACTACTTCTTCCCTGCCACCAGACGGTAAGCGAAAGCACCCACCACGGCGTAGCCTAAGAGCGGTATGATGAAAGGCAGCGACATGCTGCCCGTAGTGTCAGCCAGCCATCCCATCAGCATGAATCCGCATCCACCCACAGGTGTCATCATCAGCAGAGAGGAAGCGCTCTTGGTCAGATGGCCCAAACCGCGCAAAGACAACGAAAAGATGGTTGGAAACATCATCGCCTCGAACAGATAATTGAGCACCAGCGCCACCATCGACACGCTGCCCAGATGGAGCATCACGAGCACCATGCACCCCACCGTGCCTATGGCGCAATACAGCAGCATCAGCTCAGCCCTGACACTGCGCATCACCCAACTGCACACAAAACGGCCCACCATGAAGATGACCAGCGCCAGGCTGATCACCACAGAGGCCGTGTTCTTGGACATCAGTCCCTCGCCCGTCATGAAGTTGACAAAATAGCTGTTGATAGAGATCTCTGCCACCTCGTAGGCAAGAAGGGCCAATAGTCCGAACACGAAGGAGCGGTGGCTGAAAAGACGGGGCAGACGGGGAGTCTCTTCTTCTGTTGCCGTATCATTAACGGCAGTGATTTCAGGCAGTCTGACAAAAGAGAAGACCACGGCCACCAGCAGCACCACGATGCCCATGACCATATATGGCACGGTGACATCGCCGCTACTGCCATCGGTACGGAAGAGATACTGTCCGACGATAAACGTGGCCATGAAGCATCCCATGCCATTGAACGTCTGCGAGAGATTGAGACGGCTCGATGCCGTGGCCTCGGGGCCGAGTTCGGTGACATAGGGATTGGCTGCTGTCTCAAGAAACACCAGTCCGCACCCGATGACGAAAAGCGAGGCCAGGAACACATTGAAAGTGCCTACCTGCATACCCGGCACAAAAGACAAGGCACCCGCACCGAAAAGCACCAGTCCGAAGACCACGCCTCTGCGGTAGCCGAAACGGTTGATGAAAAGACCGGCCGGTATGGCCATGAGGAAATAGCCGAGATAGGTAGTCACCTGGATGAGCGACGACTGCGTGATAGAGATATGCAATTCGTCCTGAAAGTGCTTGTTGAGCACATCAAGTATAGCTCGCGCGAATCCCCACAAGAAGAACAAGGTGGTGATGAGCACGAATGGCACGATGTACTGCCGGTCTATCAGTCGTTGTTTTTTTGAAGTCATAAGATAGTTTTCTTTGTTGTTGAACAGACCAATTCTGCCGCCATCATTGATGGCTGTTGTGACAGCAAGATCACATCATGACAGAGAAAGGGAGCCTCTCAAAAAGAAAGGACTCCCCACTCAACATTATGTACGAGAAAAATCAATGTGTCAATTGTTTTCCGGACGCAGTTTGCGCACCGTCTCGCCGGCACGCCACATTTCCATGTTGCGCATGGCTTCCAATTCTTTGTTCAGACCGTCACGATAATCGGCCTTTGAGTTGGCATCGATAGAAATCTGTGCCTCGTTGCCGGTCTGTACCGAGAGGTAAAGCCACTCCATCACAGGCTTGATGGCCTCGCGGAAACGGGGTGCCCAGTCGAGAGCGCCGCGCTGCGCTGTGGTCGAGCAGTTGGCGTACATCCAGTCCATGCCCTTCTCACCGAAAAGCGGGCCTAAGCTCTGAGTGAGCTCCTCCACAGTCTCGTTGAATGCCTCGGAGGGAGAGTGTCCGTGCTCGCGCAGCACTTCATACTGTGCCTCGAGCAAGCCCTCGATAGCTCCCATGAGCGAACCGCGCTCACCCGTCAGGTCGGAAGTGGCCTCACGCTGGAATGTGGTCTTGAACAAATAGCCGGCGCCGATACCGATACCAAAAGCGATGGTGCGGTCTTCGGCCTTACCAGTGGCATCTTGATACACCGCATAGGAACAGTTCAGACCGCGGCCCTCCAGAAACATCGTGCGCAGTGAGGTGCCCGATCCTTTGGGAGCCACCATGATGACATCCACATCCTCTGGAGGTATCACACCGGTGCGGTCGTTCCAGTTGATGGCAAAACCATGTGAGTAATACAAGGCCTTCCCTGCCGTCAAGAAAGGCTTTATCTTTGGCCAGACCTGGATTTGCCCGGCGTCTGACAACAGCATACATACAATCGTGCCTTTCTCAGCAGCCTCCTCGATCGAGAAGAGGGTCTTGCCGGGCACCCATCCGTCGGCCACAGCCTTGTCGTAGGTCTTTCCCTCGCGCTGTCCCACAATGACATTGAAGCCATTGTCACGCAGGTTGCATGCCTGACCGGGGCCTTGAATACCATAACCAATAACGGCGATGGTCTCGTTTTTGAGCACTTCACGTGCTTTTTCCAATGAAAATTCATTACTGGTGACAACAGTCTCGACGACTCCACCAAAATTCATTTCTGCCATAAATATTGTCTTTTATATGGTCACTGAAGACCAATGTTTTAACATGTACGCCTTACGCATTTGGCGCCTGGCGTTGAACTATCCATTGATAACAATGCGGCAAAGTTACAAATTAAAAGCGAAACGACCAAAATAACTTTCAATCTTTTACAAAAATAATCAAACTTCTGCAAACTTCCACCTCTTCTTCGTTTTCTTTACCCACCTTGACCATCCTGACACGACAGGTCATGCCATCGCTTTCCTGATACATGCGCAGGGTGTCGCCCTCATGAGCCTCTGCCACATAGGCAATCTCGAAACGGCCTACGCGGTACTCCCTGTAAGTGTCGAGAGGGAACAGGTCGAGCACATGCTCGATATACTTCACACTGTTCACATGCCCATTGACATCGATGTCACTGTAGTGTGCGGTAAACGTCCTTACCAGCTGGCCGGGAGTGTCCATTCTCACCCGCGAGCACTTCTCTATCGGACAGGGATAGTCCTTCTCCACGTAATTCAGCAGTGCGCCGTCGTTGATGTCAAAAAGATTGGCGGGCTGACGGGTCTCCGTGTCGATCATCGCCCAGATGGAGCGTCCATAACCGTAGACATGCCCCGTCTCACCGTCTGCCACTTTAAAGCTGCGGTTGGTGAAAAATCTCAAGGCACTCTCCACCCAGGTCTCCACATTGAACCGCGCGTAGGCACGCGGCATCTCGTTCATCTCTATCACCAGTCTGGAGAGCACCCAGGTGCGCCGTATAGTGTTGAGATAAGTCATGCCAAATCCCCGGTCGTGTGAGTGGTAGTCGGCGGCATTGAGCATGTGGTTGCCCAGATGTCCCATCATGAGCCGGCTGCGGAAATCGCAGTGGAAAGGTTCAGCCAGAAAGGGATATCGGCCTATTTTACTTTGTTGCATTTTTGTATTGTTTTTCTCTTTGTTCCAGGAATGCGCTCACCTCCTCTTCCGTGCTGCGGGTGATGGCAATACGCCCGCTGCGGGTATACTGCAACACACAGCCAAACTCGTCGAGCGCGCGGTAGAGGTCGACGATATCCTTGGTCATACCACTTTTCATGACGGCCACATACGTGGGGTTGACCTCTGTGATCATCGCGTCGTAGCGCCTGATCACACGAGACACGCTGGGGTTCTCGAGCACCGTCTGTGTAGACAGTTTAAACAAGGCCGCCTCACGTATGAAGAGTTCTTCGTCGACATAAAACTTCGCTTTGATCACATCGATCTTCTTCTCGATCTGTCTGGTGATCTTCTCTATCTGGTCGGGGTCGCTCCATGCCGTGATGGTATATTTATGCACGCCGCTGATGCTCGACGCCGACACATTGAGGCTCTCGATATTCACCTGACGACGGGTGAACACCGCCGTGATCTGGTTTAATATACCTGCGATATTCTCAGAATAAACCAATAATGTATAGAAAGTCTTGTCCATTGTATATCATTTATAGGTGGAGCATCATCTCGTCAACACTTTTGCCCGGAGGAGTCATCGGCAGCACATCGTCTTCCTCTCTGACGGCACACTCCAACAAGAAAGGACCGTCTGTGGACAACATCTCAGCCACCGCGGCTGCCAGTTCGGACCGCTGGGCGACGAAGCGGTAGGGAATGCCATATCCCTCGGCTATCAACTGGTAGCGGGGGTTGACCATTCGGGTGAAGGACTTGCGCCGGTCGAAGAACATATCCTGCCACTGGCGCACATTGCCCAGATAGTTGTTGTTGAGCAATATCATCTTCACAGGCCGCTGCTGCTCCATGATGGTGCCCAGCTCCTGGATGCTCATCTGGAAACCGCCATCGCCACAAAACATACATATCGTGCGGCTGGGAGCTCCGAATGAGGCTCCGATGGCGGCGGGGATGGCAAAACCCATCGTGCCAAGTCCACCACTCGACACCACCGAGCGACACTGTCTGAACTTGAAATAGCGGCAGCTGAACATCTGATTCTGCCCCACGTCTGTCACCAGTATGGCTTCTCCATGAGTGGCCTCGGCCACCTGATTGACCACCTCGCCCATCAGCAAGGGACCTTCCTCAGGATGGATGGCGGGATTGATCACCTGCTCACGCTCCATGGCGGCAAGTGGCAGGAAACTGTCACGCCACTCCTGATGGCTGCTCTTCTTCAACAGACGAGTGATGGCCGGCAGACTTTCCTTGCAGTCGCCGATCACCGCGACGTGAGCTTTCACATTCTTATTGATTTCTGCCTTGTCGATATCGAGATGGATGATCTTAGCCTGACGGGCATAAGTGTCGGTGCGACCTGTGACACGGTCGCTGAAACGCATGCCGATGGCTATGATGACATCGGCCTCCTGCTCTTTGACATTGGGTGCATAACTGCCGTGCATGCCGAGCATGCCCACATTGAGCGGATGGTCGGACGGCAAGGCCGACAAGCCCAGCATCGTGCGGGCAGCAGGGATATCAGCCCGCTCAAGAAACTCGATCAGTTCGGCATGGGCATTGGCCAGTTCCACGCCCTGTCCTACCAAGGCCAGCGGCTTGCGAGCCTCATTAATCAGAGCTGCAGCCTGTGCCACGGCATCGTTGCTGACAGGCGGATAAGGCACATAGCTACGCACGAAATCGCTGTGAACGGGTGCCCATTCCGTGGTGTGGGTCTGTGCGTTCTTGGGGAAGTCGAGCACCACCGGACCGGGGCGTCCGCTCCGGGCGATGTAGAAAGCACGGCTCACGGCCCATGCCACATCCTCAGGACGGCGTATCTGGTAGCTCCATTTGGAGATGGGCTGTGCCACACCCACAAGGTCTACTTCCTGGAAAGCGTCAGTGCCCAGGGCGCCGATGCCCACCTGGCCTGCAATGACTACGATGGGTGTGGAGTCCATCATGGCATCAGCCACTCCGGTCAGCGTGTTGGTCACACCAGGCCCACTGGTCACCAGGCATACGCCCACTTGACCACTGACCCTGGCGAAGCCTTCTGCGGCGTGTGCCGCGGCCTGCTCATGGCGCACGAGGATATGTTCGAAAACTTTCCTCTCACCTCTTGTATAATCATACAATGCGTCATAAACAGGCATGATCGCTCCTCCGGGATAGCCGAAGATGGTTTTCACGCCTTCATTCTGCAAAGAGCGCATCAGTGCCTCAGCACCAGTGATAATTTCTTTCATGCTGTCAGTCTTCTATGATTCTTACACCTCCCTTGTCGGCAGAGCTCACACTCTGAGCATAAGCCTTGAGCGACTTCGACACCACACGATGGCGCTTGAGCGGCTGCTGCTGACGCGATGCCAGCTCTTTATCGGTGAGCTTCACCTCAATGGTGCGGCTGGGGATGTCGATGACGATGATGTCGCCGTCTTTTATCTTTCCTATATTTCCTCCAGAGGCGGCCTCTGGCGAGATATGGCCTACGCTGAGCCCCGAGGTGCCGCCAGAGAAGCGGCCGTCGGTGATCAGGGCACATTCCTTACCCAGGTGCATGCTCTTGATATAACTGGTAGGATAGAGCATCTCCTGCATACCCGGGCCACCTTTGGGACCCTCGTGGGTGATGACCACGCAGTCGCCCTTTTTCACCTTGCCGCCAAGGATACCCTCACAGGCATCTTCCTGTGAGTCGAACACCACGGCAGGACCCTCGAAATGCCAGAGGCTCTCGTCTACACCGGCCGTCTTGACCACACAACCGTCGGAGGCAATGTTGCCAAAAAGCACGGCCAGTCCGCCATCGCGGGTATAGGCATGCTCGATGTCGCGTATGCACCCATTAGCACGGTCGGTGTCGAGACTCGGCCAACGGCTGTCCTGGCTGCCCATCTGCGTGGAGAAACGGCCTGCCGGCGCACTCTCGTAGATACGCCGGGCCTCGTCGTCAATGCCAGCCTCACTGTCTACGATGGAATACTTGCCCATGGCATCGGCGAGGGTCATTCCATCTACACGCATGGCATCGCCACAGACAAGGCCTCCCTTGTCAAGCTCGTGGAGTATGCCAAGTATACCGCCGGCGCGGTTGCACTCCTGCACACTGTACTTCTGCGTATTGGGAGCCAATTTGCACAGACAGGGCACACGGCGAGACAACTGGTCAATGTCTCTCATGGTAAAGTCGACACCTGCCTCTTGTGCTACGGCCAAGAGATGCAGCACCGTGTTGGTAGAGCCACCCATGGCGATGTCGAGCGTCATGGCATTGAGAAAAGCGTCGCGGGTGGCGATGCTGCGCGGAAGCACGCTCTCATCTCCCTCGCCATAATATCTCATGGCATTCTCCACCACCAGGCGGGCGGCATCCTGGAAGAGCCTGACCCGATTGACATGAGTGGCGAGAATGGTGCCATTGCCTGGAAGCGAAAGACCGATAGCCTCGGTCAGCGAATTCATCGAATTGGCAGTGAACATGCCCGAGCAACTTCCACATCCCGGACAGGCACAACGCTCCAATTCATGTATCTCGTCCTCAGTCACCGTGGGATCGGCACCTTTGACCATCGCCGTGATGAGGTCGGCATTCTCGCCCCTCCACCTTCCGGCCTCCATCGGGCCTCCGCTGCAGAACACCGTGGGTATATTGAGCCTCATGGAGGCCATCAGCATACCGGGGGTCACTTTATCGCAATTGGAGATACAGATCATGGCATCAGCCTTATGGGCATTGACCATATATTCTACAGAGTCGGCGATGATGTCGCGGGAAGGCAAAGAATACAACATGCCGTCATGGCCCATCGCGATGCCGTCGTCGATGGCAATGGTGTTGAACTCGGCGGCATAACATCCCATCCGTTCTATTTCCTGCTTGACAATCTGCCCTATCTCGTGCATGTGGGTATGTCCAGGTACGAACTGGGTGAAAGAGTTGACAACTGCTATAATGGGCTTGCCAAACTGTTCTTGCTTCATGCCTGCAGCCACCCAGAGTGCTCTGGCGCCAGCCATTTTTCGGCCTTCCGTGCATACGGAACTTCTCAATGGAATTTTCATCTTTCGCTGTAATGTTTTTAAGGGGTGTTCTGTAAATGCTGAATGTTCTGAGGGCAGTATTCTATTGAATGCGTCTGCACATCTTTAATAGAATCCACCTGAAGAGATACTTTTGTGACATTCGGCTACAAAGGTACTCAGTTTTCGGGCAATAACAAACATTTTGTTTATAAAAATGCTCCAAAACCAAGAAACTGTCAGTTTTTACTGGCCATGGGCTCTTTTTTTATAGCCACATCGTCACGCATCGTATCCTATAGACAAACAGGCCGGCAACTATCAGGGAGCCATAAAAAAAGAAGCCTCACGTGCGAGACTTCTTCTTTAGCTGTATATAGAATGATGTGTTGGCTGGAAGATGCTACAAAGATACACCTTTATTTTGAGATACGTGCAAGAAAGGGCCTACAATAATTCACAGATTATTTGTCCAAAAAGGAAATACTCAACCTGCACAGTTCACTCAACACATCGTTTATTCCTGATATACAGGTATTTCCAGACAAACTTCATACATATCGATATTGTCACAAATCTCCAACGAATAATCGTGTCCATAGATGAGTTGCAGACGCTGACGGGTGTTTTGCAACCCCACCCCGCCTTGCTGGCCTTCCTGGTGTTCGATTTCGGCTTTGCTGTTGCGGCAGGTAAACGACAGGCGTTCGTTTTTCATCGCCATGCCAATGTCTATCGTTGAGGCTTTCTTGTAGCTGACCCCGTGCTTGAAGGCGTTCTCCACAAAGGTGATGAAGAGCATAGGCGGTATCAGGCAGTCGGGGAGATCGGAGGGGATGTCGACCGATATGCTCACCCTGTCGGTATAGCGCAGTCTCATCAGAGAGATATAGTGCTGCAGGAAATCGATGTCTCGCTTCAACGGTACCCTGCTCTTGGCACCCTCGTAGAGCACATAACGCATCAGCTTAGACAACTCAAGGATGGTGTTTTTAGCTTCTTCCGGGTCAATATCCACCAAAGCATGGATATTATTGAGCGTATTCATGAAGAAATGTGGGTTGATCTGATACTTCAGATATTCCAATTGTTGTTCCAGATTGCGTTTCTCCAGTTCTGCCAGGGCCTTTGCATCCTTGGCCGACTTGAAATATTGCTTCACGCCGAGGTTCATGCCGAGCATCAGCGTCAGCACGATAAGCGCCAACAGATTCCTCTGCTCGCCAAAGACAGGAGGCATGCCCATCTCTCCTTCAGGATGCGGGCCAGGTTGGCGCTGAAGGTCGGGCATGTCATGAGGCATGTCTTTTCCAACGGGCAATGGAGGCCGGTCGGACGGGGGCTGACCGTGTCTTTCGATGTGGCTCAAAGGTTGCGGACGCCCCTGCATCTCTGGTCGCGGCCGGCAGGTATAGAGTTGGAACACCACGACAGCCGCAAGCGTCAGCCCCACATAGAGCCACCCTTTTTTCTTGTACACCAACAGTGGTGCTATGGCATAATTGTGTATGAGGAAAACAGCCAGAAACGGTATGAAGGTGCGCCACATCATGAACACTTCATCCCAGTTGAATGTCAGGGAGGTGTCATGGGTGGTCCGTACATACACGCTGATGATGGCCGACAGAAACAGGAGCGCCCACATACACAAGTATGCCAGACTTTCTTTGATTTCGCTTTTGTTCATTATTCAATGGAAGTAAAAATGGATCATACAGATGCTTTAAAATGGATTACTATCTAATTATTATCAACGTCTTACCTGAGTTTTTCACTGCAAAAATAATCAGGAAAAGGCGAAAGTGCAAAAAACTATCTACCAAACACCATTTTATTTCAGCGAAAAGGCAAGAAAAGCCACAATAAAAAGACTTTTTCTGACGTTATTGAATCAACCTATAACATTAAAAACGATGATCAGATGTCTGGCTATAGACGATGAGCCACTGGCACTCCGCCAGTTGGCAACGTATATCAAGAAGATACCTTTTCTTGAACTGGTAGAGGCTTGTCAGAGCGCACTCGACGCCCGGAAAATCATGGAAGAGGAGATGATTGACGCCATTTTCGTCGACATCAACATGCCCGACCTCAACGGCATGGACTTCGTAAAATCGCTGGCAGCGCCTCCACTCATCGTATTCACAACGGCCTACTCTGAATATGCCATCGACGGATTCAAGGTCGATGCCATCGACTATCTGCTCAAGCCATTCGGCCTGGACGACCTCAGGCGCGCGGCCAACAAGGTGAAGAAACAATACGAGTTGCTCAACATGACACCCACTCCGCCCCTGCCGGCCGATGACGACGCGCCCAAAGCCGGCGACGGCGTGCTCTTCCTGAAGACTGAACACCGTGTGGTGCGTGTAGACATCGACAAAATCAAATACATCGAGGGCATGAGTGAGTATCTGAAAATCCATTTGGAGGACTCCCGGCCACTCGTTGTGCTGCTGAGTATGAAGAAAATAGAAGAGCGGTTGCCTGCCAATTTTATGCGCATTCACCGCTCTTATATCATCAATCTGAAACAAATCAGGGAAGTAAACAAAAACCGAGTCATCATGGACGCTGACACCTATCTGCCCATCGGCGACCTCTACCGTGAGGCGTTCAATCAGTACCTGAGCCGCAATTTTTTAGGCAAATAGCCCCTGTCTCAGATTCTCAGATAAATACTCTGGAACCAGACTGTCCAATAGCTTTTTATCAAGAGACTTGTCATAGACCCACTGCCCGAAGGGATTTTTTTATCAAGAATTAAAGAATTATAGTTAGCAAAGAGGCTGTTCTCAAGGAAAATTCTTTAATTCTTGAGATAAACTGAAGTGCGCATTTTTTTATCAAGAATTAGAGAATTTAAGAATTATAGTTACCAAAGTATTCCGAGTTCTCCGGGCTCTCCGAATTCTCTGGGCTCTCGTTCCCCTCCCCTTTGGGGAGGGATAGGGAGGGGTTCTAAAGAGGCTGTTCTCAAGGATAATTCTTGAATTCTATAATTCTTGATATAAACTGAAGTGCGCATTTTTTATCAAGAATTTTAGAATTTAAGAATTATAGTTACCAAAGTATTCCGAGTCCTCCGGGCTCTCCGAATTCTCTGGGCTCTCGTTCCCCTC
>CAMIYC010000064.1 GCA_946402905.1 uncultured Prevotellaceae bacterium
GGATTAAAAATCCTTATATTCATAGCGGCTGGATTACAAATCCAGCCGAGCGTGAATTCTTGATTAAAAAGATGGGAAAGTTCAGTAACTAATCCTGTATTGGGAATCAATGAGATACGCCGATGTCATACTCCCGCTGCCCCTGGAGGGGATGTTCACCTACTCCGTGCCCGATGGCCTGAGCAATGCCGTTGGCAGGGGGATGCGTGTGGTGGTGCCTTTCGGCAAGAGCAAGACCCATATCGGCGTGGTGGCTGAGGTGCATGACCGCAAGCCCGATTTTGAGTGCAAGCCCGTCATGGCCGTGCTCGACAAGCAGCAGGTGGTGCTGGATATGCAGCTGCGCCTCTGGCAGTGGATCGCCACATATTATATGTCTCCCATTGGTGATGTCTATGCGGCGGCATTGCCTTCGGGTCTCAAAGACGAACAATACAAGCCCAGGACCGAGACCTATGTCACCCTGCATGAGAAATACCGCCATGAGCAGGCGCTCCATGTGGCACTCAATATGCTCTCCAGAGCCAGTCAGCAGCAGAAGGTGCTCATCGAGTTTCTCGCCTTGTCGCATTACGACTCGATGGAGGGCGACACTCCGCGGGAACAGATTGCCGAGATCTCCCGTGACGAACTGGTCAACGCCTCTCACTGTACCACAGCCACCGTCAAGTCATTGACAGACCGTGGCATCCTCATACTCTATCAGCGAGAGGTGGGGCGGCTCAATCAGGGGGGAGAAGTGCACCTGGAACACATCCACCGGCTCAGCACGGCGCAGCAAGAGGCTTACAATCAGATCCTATTCCAGTTTTTGCGTAAGAATGTGGTGCTGCTCCATGGGGTGACCTCCAGTGGAAAGACGGAGCTGTACGTACATCTGATGGCGAAAGCGCTGCAGGAGAAAAAACAGGTGCTCTATCTGCTGCCTGAGATCGCACTGACGGTGCAGATCACCCAGCGGCTGCAGCGCGTCTTTGGCCATCGCATGGGTATCTATCACTCCCGCTACAGCGACGCGGAGCGGGTGGAGATCTGGCGAAAGCAACTCTCCGACAATCCTTACGATATCATACTCGGGGCGCGTAGTGCCGTCTTCCTCCCTTTCCGGCACCTGGGGCTGGTCATCGTCGATGAGGAGCATGAGACCTCGTTCAAGCAGCAAGACCCCTCGCCACGCTACCATGCTCGCTCCGCCGCCATCATGCTGGCATCGATGGCTGGTGCGAAAACACTCCTCGGCACCGCTACTCCGTCGATGGAGACATATCATAATGCCAAGACCGGGAAATATGGGCTGGTGACGCTATCGCAGCGGCATCATGATATGCAGTTGCCGGAGATACAGGTGGTGGATATCAAAGACCTTCAGCGCCGTAAGATGATGAACGGCCCCTTCTCGCCACAGTTGCTCGTCGCCGTGAGGGAGGCCCTCAACAACGGCGAGCAAGTCATCCTCTTCCAAAACCGCCGCGGCTTTGCGCCGATGATAGAGTGCAAGGTGTGTGGATGGGTGCCACGGTGCCAGAACTGCGACGTGTCGCTCACCCTGCATAAGACGATGAACCTGCTCACCTGTCATTATTGCGGTTATACGTATACGGTGCCCCAACAGTGCCCCTGCTGTGAAAGCAAGGAAATCCGCGGAAGGGGATTCGGCACGGAGAAAGTGGAGGATGAGATACGCGACATCTTCCCCGAGGCGCATATCGCCCGCATGGACCTCGACACCACTCGCAGCAAGTCGGCCTACGCCCGTATCATCAACGACTTCTCCGCCGGGCGTACCAATTTGCTGATCGGGACACAGATGATCAGCAAGGGGCTCGACTTTGATAAAGTCAGCGTGGTGGGTATACTCAATGCGGACAGTATGCTCAATTATCCCGACTTCCGCGCCTATGAGCATGCCTTCATGATGATGGCGCAGGTGAGCGGACGCTCAGGCCGGAAAGGAAAGCGCGGGAGGGTGTTTCTCCAGACCAAGGACCCCGACCTCCCGGTCATACAGCAGGTGGTGCATCACGATTATGCCGCCCTCTACGAGGGGCTGATCGAAGAGCGACGGACGTTCAGGTATCCGCCCTTCTATCATCTGGTCTATGTCTATCTCAAACATGCGCATGATGATGTGGTCGACTCAGCGGCATTGCTCTTCAGCTCGCTGCTGAGGCAGTGGTTTGGCGACCGCATCCTCGGTCCGGACAAGCCAGCCGTGGCTCGTGTCAAGGCTTTGTGCATCCGCAAGATCGTCGTCAAGCTGGAAGTGGGTATCGACTTGAAAAAAGTGAGGACTTATCTGCGGCTGGCCCATCAGCAGACCATGCAAGACAAACGGTATGCCTCTCTGCAGGTGTATTTTGATGTCGACCCGTTGTAGGGCAGGGCATAAAAACTGCACATTTAAGGGAAAATGTGCAGGTTGTGACGATGCCGCTGTAAATAAATGTTAAAGAATGAGAGGGGAATAAGGAAATTTTGAACAATTTACATACCTTTGCAGACAATTTTTTAAAGGTATTTTAAGATGAATAAATTTAAATTGGCTGTTTCAGCCGTTTTGTTTTCAGGAAGCATCTCCGCTTTCGCAGGCGGTATTCTCACTAACACTAATCAGAGCATCAGTTTCTTACGCAACCCGGCCCGCGATGCCGCCATCGGCCTCGATGGGGTCTATTCCAATCCCGCGGGTGTGGCATTCATGACAGACGGGCTGCATCTGGCATTCAACTGGCAATATGCTCATCAGACCCGTACGATCACCTCTCAGAACGAGTTGTTCAGACTGGGCGCAAAAAACAATGAAAGCGACACCAAGAAATTCAAGGGTGTGGCCAACGCCCCGATCATACCATCCCTCCAGGCTGCCTACAATAAGAACAACTGGAGTTTTCAGTTCAACTTCTCTGTGCTTGGCGGTGGAGGAAAGTGTGAGTTTGACGAGGGAATCGGATCTTTCGAGACCGTGGTGGGAGCGATAGCCAGCCGGCTGATAGACACGTCCAACCAGCTCAACAGCAAATTGTCTTCCCTGGGTGCGAGTGTGCCTCATGTGACAGGCTATGACGTGGATGGATACATGAAGGGACAGCAGTATTATTTCGGCTTTCAGGTGGGCGCCGCTCATAAGTTCAATGAGCACCTCTCTGTCTATGGCGGTCTCCGCTTCCTTTATGGCACCGCCTCTTACGAAGCCCGACTCAACAACATCCGCGTGATGAACGGCACGACAGGCATCACGCTGCCTCAGTATTTTGAGGGTGTGGCCAAGGGACTGGTCGATGCTAAGACCAATATCACTACTTTGGGCGACCAGGTGCAAAGCGGCATCTCGCAGTATGTGGCAGCCTATATGGCAGCCGGTATGACGCAAGAGCAAGCCATGCAGCAGCCCGCCGTGCAGAATCTGGTGCAGCAGGGACAGCAGTTGCAGGCTGCCGGCCAGGAGTTGCAGGCCGCCGGCGACCAGCTCACCGCCAGTGCCGAGACTCTCGCCCCGTATGCCAATGGCATGAACCTCAAGTCGGACCAGACAGGGTGGGGTGTGTCGCCTGTCATCGGCATTGACTATAAGACAGAGCGTTTCAATTTCGCAGCCAAATATGACTTCAAGACGCGTATGCGCATGAAGAACAACTCAGACCTCAAGGAGGCTACGGTCATCTCCGCCACCAATAAATATGTGAATGGCACCAGCGTGCCGGAAGACTCTCCCGCCCTGCTGTCACTGGGCGCGCAATGGACGGTGACACCTGGCGTGCGTCTCAATCTCGGCTACCATCATTTCTTCGATACCGACGCTCATTGGTATGAGCATAGCGAGGATAAGCTCGACGGTGGCACCAATGAGTATCTTGGGGGTGCAGAATGGGATGTCACTGACAAACTGACTGTGAGCGGCGGCGTACAGTTCACCCGTTATCAGCTCACGGATGACTATATGAACGACATGTCGTTTGTGGTCAATTCCTGGTCCTTCGGTCTGGGCGCCGCTTATCAGGTGTCAGACAAGGTGAAGGTGAGCGCCGCTTATTTCCAGACCAATTATACCGATTACAACATGAATACTCCGGCACAGAACATGGCAAGCCTCGGACTGTCCATACCTGCTGGAAAGAATTCTTTTACTCGTACCAATAAGGTATTCGGTTTGGGAGTGGAAATGGCTTTTTGAAGTAGACGAGTAGACGAGTAGACAAGTAGACGAGTTGTTACTTTTCGTGATGAGCTGCTCATTTGAGTGACGACTTGTGGAATTAAGGAATATGGGGAGTTGGGGAGTGGTTTCCTCAACTCCTTTTGAATTTCAGGCGGTTGCGCTTGCTACGACTTTTGTTGGATACCTCGGTGGTGTCTTCGGCCTGGGATGCCTCGGCGTCTTTTCTGAGCTCGGGATACTGGATGCGGGTATGATAGATGTTCTTCAGCCGCTCGATGAGTACACGCTTGGCAGTGGCGATGTCGAGGAAGGTGATGGGACATTCGGTGAAGAATCCTTCGCTCACCTGACTGTCGATGATCCTGTTCACCAGGTTGCGGATGTTCTCGTCGTTGTACTCCGTCAGTGAGCGTGATGCCGCCTCCACCGAGTCGGCCATCATCAGGATGGCTTGCTCGCGGGTGAATGGGTTGGGGCCTTGGTAGGAGAAGGCATCGGTGTCTACCTCTTCGTTGGGGTGCTCGTTTTTGTATTTGATATAGAAGTATTTGGCTGTGCCATGACCATGGTGGGTGAGGATGAAATTCTTGATGACGTCGGGCAGATTGTATTTCTCTGCCAGTTTCTGGCCCTCGGTCACATGGCTGGTGATAATCTGGGCACTCTCCTTCTCCGACAGTTGGTTGTGAGGATTGACCGACGCCTGGTTCTCCGTGAAAAACACAGGGTTGGCCATCTTGCCGATGTCATGATACAGCGCACCGGTACGTACGAGCAAGCCGTCGGCACCTATCTTGTTGGCGATGTCGTAGGCCAGGTTGCCCACCGTGGTGGAGTGCTGGAAGGTGCCCGGTGCTATCTCGCTGAGCTTGCGCAGCAGTCCGCGGCTGGAATCGGACAGTTCGAAGAGGGTGACCACAGATACGAATCCGAACACTTTCTCGATCGTCCACATCAGCGGGTAGGCAAGCAACAACAAAATGCCGTTGAAGACGAAAGCCCCATAGTACTTGAAGTCCTTGGGCACCAGCTGGTCGTTTTGTATGAGCTGCGTGGCGTAATACATCACAGCCGTACAGATGGTGACCAGGAGGGCCGCTTTGAAGAGGTGCGCACGCTTGGACATGTCGTTGAGTGCGAAGATGGCGGTGAGCCCTCCTACAAACTCGATGAGGATGAACTCATACTGATAATTGACCGCGATGGATGATATGAGTATGACGATGGTATGCGTGACGAACGCGGTGCGGGAGTCGAGAAACACCCGTGTGAGCATCGGTACCATGGCAAAGGGCAGCACATAGATGTACAGGCTGGCGAAGCGTATGGTGACCGCCACCAGTATGGGGAAGATGATGATCATCGCATAGAGCATCAGTATGTTGCGCAGGTTGTCGAAATAGTTTCTCCTGAAGATGATCAGATAGCATGTGAACAGGATGATGAGCATCAGCACGGAGATGCTCTGTCCGATGATTTTGTTGCGTATCTCGTTTTTCTCGGCCTTGCGGTCTTCTTCCTTGGTGAGCGAGAGGAGCTTACGGTTGATCTCGTCGGTGACAATTTCACCCGTGTCGACGATTTTCTCACCCTCTACGACCTCGCCGCTCACTTTGGCCACCCTGCGGTCCAGCTCGTCCAGTTCCTCCTGGTTCTTGCGGCTGTCGTAGGTCAGGTTGGGCTTGATGTAGTCGCTGATATTCAGGCGGTTAAACCGCGAAATGTTTTCTCTCAGGTCTTCGTCGAAAAACAGCAGGTCGTAGGCAGATTTGGGCGTGAGGATACGATTGATGCCCACGGGCTTTGCGTTTTTGCCTTCTACCAGTTTGATCTCTTTGGTGGAGTCGGAAGCGTATTTGATATAGTCTTCCGGACTCATGATGCCTTTGGGGTAGATGAATCGCAGACGCTGTATGATATGCTCTTTGTATACCATCAGTTCGCCGGCGGTGCTGTCGTTGAAAGCCCTGATGAAGTCGTCCAGGGCTTTCGCCTCCACTTTGTCGTCGAGGATGAAATAGGGCTTGAAATTGGCGATGGCCTGTTCCTTGTCATGCTGGATGGAGTCTTTGTTGCGGATGATGCTGAAGTTGTATTTCGCGATCACAGGCCCGTATTTCCATGGCTTCCCGGTCTCGTAGATAAAATGTATGCCCGATTTTCTGGGCAGCACGGCAACGATGACCGCCGAACAGACCAGTATCAGCAGAGTGACTGTCAGGATGGTACGCCAGTTGATTTTGTCGTTATAGTAGTTCATGGGCTTTTGATTTTGGTGAGAGATGAGGATTACTAGTGATCCTAGTCTTCCTGGTGATACTAGTATTGCTAGTCTTCCTGGTATTCTCTTTCTTCTTGGCGAAAGTACAAAAAAAAACTTTATAATCATCGAAATCACCCGATAAATCTCAAAATAATGTATAAAATGGCCGTATTCCGAAAAAATTAAGTAATTTTGCAGGAAAATTTCATCACGATGACAGAAAGGAAAGTAAGGGTGCGCTTTGCACCCAGTCCCACAGGACCATTACATATAGGCGGTGTGCGCACCGCTTTGTACAATTATCTGTTTGCACGCCAGCATGGCGGCAGCCTGGTGTTCAGGATCGAAGACACCGACTCCACCCGTTTTGTTCCAGGTGCTGAAGAGTATATCCTGGAGTCTTTTCGCTGGCTGGGCATCAAATTCGACGAGGGCGTGTCTTTTGGTGGCAATTATGGCCCCTACCGGCAGAGTGAGCGCCGCAAGATCTACAAGAGGTACGTGGATGAACTGCTGGAGAAAGGGAAGGCATACCTGGCCTTCGACACCCCGGAGGAACTGGAGGCCAAGCGCGCCGAGATACCCAATTTCCAGTATGACGCCCGCACCCGCGGCTTGATGCGCAATTCGCTGACCCTTTCCCCTGAGGAGGTGGACGCCCTGATAGAGGACGGCGCCCAGTATGTGGTCCGCTTCAAGGTGGAGCCCGGTGTGGCTATCCATGTGGACGACATTATCCGTGGCGACGTGCGCATCATGAGTGATATCCTCGACGACAAGGTGCTCTACAAGAGCGCTGATGAGTTGCCTACCTATCATCTGGCCAACATCGTCGACGACCATCTCATGGAGATCACCCATGTGATCCGCGGAGAGGAGTGGCTGCCCAGTTCGCCGCTCCACGTGCTGCTCTACGAGGCTTTCGGATGGACGGATACGATGCCACGTTTTGCCCACCTGCCGTTGCTGTTGAAGCCGGAGGGCAAGGGCAAGCTGTCGAAGCGTGACGGCGACCGCCTCGGTTTCCCCGTTTTCCCGCTGGAATGGCGTGACCCGAAGTCGGGCGAAGTCTCCTCGGGCTACCGTGAGAGTGGCTATTTCCCCGAGGCTGTCATCAATTTCCTCGCTCTGCTCGGATGGAATCCCGGCACGGAGCAGGAGCTGTTCTCCCTTGATGAGCTGGTGGGGCTTTTCGACCTCACCAAATGCTCCAAGGCCGGGGCGCGTTTCGATTATCAGAAGTGTATCTGGTTCAACCATGAGTATATCCTCCATAAGAGCAGTGAAGAGGTGGCGCGGCTGTTTGCGCCCATCGTGGCCGGCAATGGCATCGATGAGTCGATGACCCGCATCGAGCAGGTGGTGCGTATGATGAAAGACCGTGTCAACTTCGTCAAGGAGTTGTGGCCGCTCTGTTCTTTCTTCTTCATTCCGCCCACGGAGTATGATGAGAAGACTGTGCGCAAGCGCTGGAAGGACAACTCTGCCCAGGTGATGGGCGAGTTGGCAGGTGTGCTCGAGGGGCTTGACGACTTCTCTATTGAGAGTCAGGAGCGTGAGGTGATGGCCTGGATAGAGCGCAATGGCTACAAGCTGGGCGATGTGATGAACGCATTCCGTCTCGCCCTGGTAGGCATCGGCAAGGGTCCGGGCATGTTTGACATCTCCGCGTTCCTTGGCAAGGAGGAGACACTCAGCCGTCTGCGCAGGGCGATTGAAGTGCTGAAGTAAAGCTCGAACGTCGAGGAGGCTGCTGAAGTAAAGCTCGAACGTCGATTGAAGTAATACTTGAGTGGCGACAGGGATATTAAAGTAAAATATAAACGGCGGTGTATAATATCATCATTTATTTGTATTTGGCCGGGGTGGCCGTCTACAGCCTTTTCAATGACAAGGTGCGGAGGATGTGGCGTGGTGAGCGTGACGCTTTCCGTGTGTTGCGTGAGAAGGTGGACCCTTCAGCCAAGTATGTGTGGTTTCACGCCGCTTCCCTCGGCGAGTTTGAGCAGGGTCGGCCATTGATGGAGGAGTTGCGCCGCCTTCATCCCGAATACAAGATACTGCTCACGTTCTTCTCGCCCTCGGGCTATGAGGTGCGCAAGGATTACAAGGGAGCAGATATCATCTGCTATCTGCCGCTCGACACTGTGCTCAACGCGCGCAGGTTCTTGCGCACGATACGTCCTGTGATGGCCTTTTTCATCAAGTATGAGTTCTGGTACAATTATCTGCACATCCTGCATCATCGCCAGGTGCCTGTCTATAGTGTGTCGAGCATATTCCGCGAGGGGCAGGTGTTTTTCCGGTGGTATGGCCGTCAGTATGCCCATGTGTTGAAGTGTTTCAGTCATTTCTTTGTGCAGAACGAGGAGAGCCGGCGTTTGCTCTCCGGCATAGGCCTGGACAATACCACGGTGGTGGGCGACACGCGTTTTGACCGGGTGCTCCAGATCAAGGAGGCCGCCCGTCAGTTGCCTGTCATAGATTCTTTCAAAGACGGGCACCAGGTGTTTGTGGCTGGCTCGAGTTGGCCGCCCGACGAGGAAATTTTCATCAAGTATTTCAACGAGCATCCGGAGTGGCGCCTGATCATCGCGCCCCATGTGATCGGTGATGAGCATCTGAGCCAGATCATGTCCAGACTGAAGCGGAAGACTGTTTTGTATACGAAGTCGACACCCGAGACTGCTCGTGACGCCGAGTGTGTCATCATCGACTGCTTCGGTCTTCTCTCCAGCATTTACCGCTATGGCGAGGTGGCCTATGTGGGTGGTGGCTTCGGCGTGGGCATCCACAATGTGCTGGAGGCCGCCGTGTGGGGTATGCCGGTGATATTCGGTCCCAACAACCGCCGTTTTCAGGAGGCACAGGGCTTGCTGTCTGCTAAGGGTGGCTTTGAGATACAGGGCGAGGATGACTTCCGCCGCCTGATGGACACCCTGCGCACCGACGGCACATTCTTGCGTGAGTCGGGCATGAGAGCGGGTGCCTATGTCGGCGACAAGGCCGGTGCGACACAGAAAGTGCTGAAGATGGTGGGGCCACTTTTGTAAAGTTGAAAAAAAATGGCAGAATTCCTTTTGTTCTGCTCTTAAATTATATTATCTTTGCAACAGATTTTACCAATAACATTAATTTAATACTACAGCAGTTATGGCATTTTTGACAAACGAGAAACTTACGATCGTCGGCGCAGCTGGTATGATCGGTTCTAACATGGTACAGACTGCCCTTATGATGGGGCTGACAAGTGACATCTGTCTTTACGACGTGTTCTCTCCCGAGGGCGTGGCCGAGGAGATGAGACAGAGCGGTTTTGGCAACGTGAAGATCACAGCCACTACCGACGCCGAGGAAGCTTTCACCAATGCTAAATACATCATCTCCAGCGGTGGCGCTCCACGTAAGGCAGGCATGACCCGTGAGGACCTGCTCGTCGGCAACTGCAAGATCGCAGAGGAGCTGGGCCAGAACATCCAGAAATTCTGCCCCGATGTGAAGCATGTGGTCATCATCTTCAACCCTGCCGACCTCACCGGTCTGGTGACATTGCTCTATTCCGGTCTGAAACCCGGTCAGGTGACAACCCTTGCAGGTCTTGACACCACTCGTCTGCAGAGCGCCCTGGCCAAGAAGTTCAATGTGATGCAGGACGAGATCACCGGTTGTGCCACCTACGGCGGCCATGGTGAGCAGATGGCTGTCTTCGGAAGCCATGTAGAGATAGCAGGTCGTAAGCTGACCGACATCATCGGCACGGAGGAGTTCCCCGCAGAGGAGTGGGAGCAGATGAAGACCGACGTGACCAAGGGTGGTGCAAAGATCATCGAGCTGAGAGGCCGCTCCTCATTCCAGAGCCCCTCGTATCTTTCTGTCGAGATGATACGTGCTGCCATGGGTGGTGAGCCATTCCGCTTCCCCGTAGGCACCTACGTGAAGACCGACAAGTACGACCATATCATGATGGCCATGAAGACCACGCTGACTCCGGAAGGCGCCACCTACGAGGTGCCGCAGGGCACTCCAGAGGAGAACGCTAAGCTCGACGCCAGCTATGAGCATCTGTGCAAGATGCGCGATGAGCTTGTCACTCTGAATATCGTGCCTCCTATCAGCGAATGGAGCAAGATCAACCCCAATCTTTAATCATTTCATGAATACGTGAGAGCCTGCATTCTTGCAGGCTCTTATCTTATACGAATATTGATTTGGCACTGTTTTTGCTGTCTTTGTTTAATAAATCATCAATCTTTTTTTTCAGACAATACAATGGATATTATCAAAGACCAGACCTTTGGCGGAGAGCGGCCTCTCTTTGAGTCGCATCAGCTGAGGTTAGAGAATGTGAAGATCACTGACGGTGAGTCGGGTATAAAGGAGTGTAGTGACATTGAGGCAGACCATTGCCATTTTGAGGGAAAGTATCCTTTCTGGCATGTAGACCGCAGTGTGATCACCAACTGCTATTTCGCTCCGGGCTCTCGCTCTGCCATTTGGTATTCGCACAACATGAAGATGAGCGACTGTGTCATCGACGGGCCGAAGTTTTTCCGCGAGATGACCAACCTCGAGTTGCACAATGTGACGATCAATGACGCCGACGAGACATTCTGGAATGTCGACGGGCTGATTATCGACCATGTCACCCTGCACGAGGGTACTTATCCTTTCATGGGCAGCCGCAATATCAAGGTGAATGACCTGGTGAGCGACAGCAAGTATGTGTTTCAGTACGTGAAGAACGTGGAGATACACAATGCTCATATCACTACCAAGGACGCTTTCTGGGAGGTGGAGAATGTGACCATCTATGATTCGGTGCTCGATGGTGAGTATCTGGGATGGCACTCCAAGAACTTGCGCCTGGTCAACTGCCATATCGGCGGAGAGCAGCCCTTGTGCTATGCTCATGATCTGGTGTTGGAAAACTGCACCTTCGATGCTGAGTGCGACCGTGCCTTTGAGTATTCCACCGTGCAAGCCGACATCCGCGGCTATATCAAGAGCGTGAAAAATCCAGCCAGTGGGCGCATCGTGGCAGATGCAATCGGCGAAATCATCCTCGACGAGAATATCAAGGGCCCCGCAGACTGTGAAATTTTAACCTCCCCCAACCCCTCCGAAGGAATAACCTCCCCCAGCCCCTCCGAAGGAGGGGAGGCCGAATAGAGTGGAGCAAGCAACTTGTTAACTCGTCAACTTGTCAACTCGTCACTTAAAGTAACAACTTGTCAACTCGTCAACTTGTCAACTTGTCAACTAAAAAAATATATGCAATACGACTTTGACCATAGCCCCGTGCGCCGGGGCAGCAACTGTGTGAAATGGGACACAGCGGAGGCGCAGGGAGCCATACCGATGTGGGTGGCCGATATGGACTTCCGGGTGGCTCAGCCCATCATCGATGCGCTGCGGCGCAGGGTAGAGCATGGCGTATTCGGCTATACGCAGGTGCCGGAGGCTTATTACGATGCTGTGATCAAATGGTTTGGGCGTCGTCATCAGTGGCAGATCGAGCGTGAGTGGATACAATACACCTCTGGTGTGGTGCCGGCCCTCTCTGTGGTGGTGAAGGCACTGACACAACCGGGCGACAAGGTGCTCATACTCACTCCAGTGTACAACTGCTTCTTTTCCTCCATCCGCAACAACGGTTGTGAGACGGCGGAGAGCGCCCTCGTCTATGAGGACGGCACCTATCATGTCGATTTCGACGACATGGAGCGCAAGGCCGCCGACCCGTCGGTCAAGTTGTTCATCCTCTGCAATCCTCATAATCCTGCCGGCCGGGTGTGGACACCTGAGGAGCTGACGCGGATGAATGACATCTGTGTGAGACACGGGGTGAAAGTGGTGGCCGATGAGATACATTGCGAACTGGTGATGCCCGGCTACCGGTATACGCCTTTTGCGGCAGTGTCGAGAGCGTGTCTTGACAATTCCATCACGTGCAACTCGCCCTCCAAGTCGTTCAACACCGCAGGCCTGCAGATCGCCAATATCATCTGCAACGACGCGGAGACCCGCACCCGTATCGACAGGGCCATCAATATAAATGAGGTGTGTGATGTCAATCCCTTCGGGGTGGAGGCCGTCATGGCCGCCTATAATGAGAGTGAAGACTGGATAGACCAACTCTGCCTGTATCTGAATGAAAACTACCGTGAGCTGTGTGCTTTCTTCAAGGAGAGAATGCCTCGTCTCACGGTCACCCGCCTGGAGGGCACCTATCTGGTGTGGGTAGATATCCGGTCGTTGGGCATCAGCAGTGACCGGCTGACGGAAAGATTGTTGCATGAGGGTCATGTGCTCGTCAACAGCGGCACGATGTATGGGCGTGAGGCCGGTGAGGGCTTCATCCGTATCAACATTGCCTGCAGCCGCCGGCAGATGATGGAGGCCTTGAGGGAAATTCAGAAAATAGTAGAAAATATATAGACCAAAACACAAAAATGGCAATTATTAAATCAGTAAAAGGCCTGACTCCCAAGTGGGGCAAGGAATGTTATTTCAGTGAGAATGCCGCCATTGTGGGCGACGTGCAGATGGGCGACGAGTGCTCCGTATGGTTCAACGCTGTCGTCAGGGGCGACGTGGCCTATATCCGTATGGGCAACCGTGTCAACGTGCAGGACGGCGCTTGTGTGCATGTCACCTATGAGGTGGGACCTACCATCATCGAAGATGATGTCTCGATAGGCCACAATGCCACTGTGCATGCCTGTACCATCCGTCGTGGTGCGCTCATCGGCATGGGCTCCACCGTGCTTGACAATGCCGAGGTGGGCGAGGGCGCCATAGTGGCTGCCGGTGCCTTGGTGTTGCAGGGCACGAAGATCGGCCCCCATGAGATCTGGGGTGGCGTGCCGGCCAAGTTTATCAAGAAGACCCGTCCCGACCAGGCCGAGAGCTACGCAGCCCACTATGTGGGATATTCCAAATGGTATCTGGAGGAGGACAGCAAGCAAGCAGAGTGAAACAACTCGTCAACTTGTCCACTTGTCAACTAAAAGTATCAACTTGTCAACTTGTCAACTCGTCCACTTGTCAACTAAAAGTATCAACTTGTCAACTCGTCAACTTGTCCACTTGTCAACTAAAAGTATCAACTTGTCAACTCGTCAACTTGTCAACTAAAAAACCCATGACCATCAAAGAAAGACTGACCGCGCTCCGCACCGTGATGCGTGAGAACAAATTGGATGCTTTCATTTTCCCGAGTACAGACCCCCATAACGGCGAATATGTGCCAGACCACTGGAAGGGACGTGAGTGGATCTCCGGCTTCAATGGCTCTGCCGGCACGGCTGTGGTGACCCTCGATGCCGCTGCCCTGTGGACAGACTCCCGCTATTTCATCGCCGCCGCGCAGCAGTTGGATGGCACGGAGTATGTGCTGATGAAGGAGCGTATCCCGGGCACGCCGACCATTGACGAATGGCTTGCCGTACAATTACAGGGCAAGGTGTCTTGCGACATCGGCATTGACGGGATGGCAAGCTCCGCCTCCTACGTCAGTGCCATGCAGTCGGCCCTCAGCACTCACGGTGACTATACGCTCTTCACCGAGATGGACCCGCTGGATCTGATCTGGGCAGACCGTCCACCGGTGCCTGCACTTCCCGTGGAGATACATCCGCTGGTCTATGCGGGCGAGTCGGCCGTGGAGAAGTTGGCAAGAATCAGGAAAGTCATGGCATCGCGTCATGCTGATGCCATGCTGGTGACCATGCTCGATGATATCGCCTGGACGCTCAACCTGCGTGGCTCTGACGTGCATTGCAATCCCGTTTTCGTGTCATATCTGCTGATCACAAAGGACGACGCCGTGCTGTTTGTCAATCCCGGGAAAGTCACCCCGGAGGTGGCCGGCTACCTGAAGGAAATACACGTGAGCGTGGACGATTATGATATGGTGCGCTATGCGCTTACCCAATTGAGAGAAGGGACTGTGTGGCTCGACCCCCGCCGGGTCAATGATACGCTTTTCCATGCGCCCGAGTGCCATGTGCTGGCAGAGACCTCCCCCATCCCCGCTATGAAAGCGGTGAAGAATGCGACGGAAATAGACGGATTTCGCCGGGCGATGCTCCGCGACGGCATAGCCATGACCAAATTCCTCTGCTGGCTGAAACCCGCCGTGGAGCGAGGTGGCGAGACGGAGCTGTCTGTCGACCGCAAACTGACCTCTCTGAGGGCAGAGCAGCCGCTCTTCAAGGGTATCTCTTTCGACACCATCGCCGGCTATGGCCATCATGGGGCCATTGTGCATTACGAGGCGACCGAAGAGACCGATATCCCTCTCAAGCCAGAAGGTCTTCTGCTGCTCGACTCGGGGGCTCAGTATCTCGACGGCACCACCGACATCACCCGCACCATCGCATTGGGTCCGCTGACAGAAAAGGAAAAGCGTGTCTATACCCTGGTGCTCAAAGGGCATATCCAGTTGCAGATGCTTAAATTTCCCAAGGGCGCTTGCGGTTCTCAGCTCGACGCCATCGCGCGCCATGACCTGTGGGCCGAGGGCTTGAACTTCCTGCATGGCACAGGACATGGGGTGGGGGCATACCTCAACGTACACGAGGGGCCGCATCAGATCAGGATGGAGTGGTGGCCTGCCCCCCTGCTACCCGGAATGACCGTGACCGACGAGCCGGGCATCTATATGGAAGGCGAGTTTGGCGTGCGTACGGAGAACACGTTGCTGGTGGTACCCTATAAGACGACTTCTTTCGGCGAGTTCCTGCAGTTTGAGACGCTGACGCTCTGTCCCATCGACCTCACTCCAGTCATCCCCTCGATGCTCAGTGCGGAAGAGAAGTCATGGCTCAACGACTACCATCAGAAGGTGTATGACGAGATTGCTTCATACCTCAGTGCCGACGAGCGTCGCTGGCTGAAGGCAGCCACCGCTCCACTCGCAGACTCCTGAGTCAGCCGGCTTTCAAGTCCCTGAACACACATTCTTTTGCGAAAAAAAACAGTTAAATATTTGCAACTTAAGAAAATAAGATGTAATTTTGCACCCACATTTGTAAAAACCGACAATTCACAACAAGTTTAACATAATTTTTAAAGACAAAAGCATGATTATTGTACCAGTAAAAGATGGCGAGAACATCGAGAGAGCACTGAAGAAATTCAAGAGAAAATTTGAAAAGACAGGTGTTGTAAAGGAGCTTCGCGCACGTCAGCAGTATGACAAGCCATCTGTCTTGAAGCGACTCAAGATGGAGAAGGCTATCTATGTACAGAAGCTGAGAAACGCCGAGGAATAAAATATTTCCTCTTATTATTTGGTGGTTTGGGATTTTTTCCGTATTTTCGTTGCCGAAATCAGTTGAAGCAGCGCTGATGATAGTGGAAGAGTTTTTAAACTACTTGCGTTTTGAGCGTAATTACTCACAGCTCACGGTGCAAAGTTACGACAAGGACCTGCGGGATTTCGAGTCGTATTACAAAAGATTAGATGATCATCTCTCATGGGAGGCTATCGACGCCGACGTCATCCGTGGATGGATGGAGAGCATGATGGATAAAGGAAACACTGCCACTTCCGTCAATAGAAGGTTAAGTGCTCTGCGTTCCTTTTATCGTTTTGCCCTTTTGCGAGGTGTGGTCAGGGCCAATCCTGCGCATGGGGTGCGGGGCCCGCAGAAGCATCGTCCTCTGCCACAATTTATGAAAGAGCGGGAGATCGACGAGCTGCTGGAGCCGGAGATGTGGAGCGATGCCTATAAGGATGTGTGCGCGCGTACTATAATAATGTTGTTTTATGCCACCGGCATCCGTCTGTTGGAGCTGGTGACCCTTGACAATAATAAGGTGGACTACTCCAGATGCGAGATCAGTGTCATCGGTAAGCGCAACAAGCAACGCATCATCCCTTTCGGCGAGGAGCTGCGCCACGCGCTTCTTGAGTATGTGGAGCTTCGTGACAGGATGGTGCGTGCCCAGAGTGATGCCCTCTTCCTTACCCCGAAGGGCGACCGGATGAAAGCCAGCCAGGTGAGATACCTGGTGAGCAAGAACGTGGGGCGTGTCAGTACGCTTCGGAAGCGCACACCGCACGTGCTGCGCCACACCTTCGCCACTGCGATGCTCAACCATGAGGCCAATCTGGAAAGTGTGAAGAAGTTGCTTGGTCATGAGAGTCTGTCGACGACAGAGATCTACACCCATACCACATTCGAGCAACTCAAGAAAGTATATAACAATGCCCACCCAAGGGCTTAACCTTTAAAAACAGGAGGTAACTATGGAAATCAAAATTCAAGCGATTCATTTCGACGCTACCGAGAAGTTGGAAGCTTTTATCCAGAAGAAAGCTGAGAAGTTGCAAAAATCCTTCGAGGACATCCAGACCGTGGAGGTGCAGTTGAAAGTTGTGAAGCCAGCGACGGCTCTCAACAAGGAGACGAGCATCACGGTTTCAGTGCCCGGACAGAAACTTTTTGTCGAGAAGACCTGCGACTCTTTTGAGGAAGGAGTGGACCAGTGTGTGGATTCTATGAAGGTTCAATTGACGAAATTCAAGGAAAAACTGCGCAACAGATAAAAAAAAGGCGAAAAAATTTTGGCAGTTAAAAAATAATGCCTATCTTTGCAGCCGCTTTAAGACTATTTGGCTTTGGCAGCCTGAGCGGCTGCAAAGAAATGCCTCTTTAGCTCAGTTGGCCAGAGCACGTGATTTGTAATCTCGGGGTCGTTGGTTCGAATCCGACAAGAGGCTCCAAAGAGAGGTCTTTAGCGCCATGGGTGTTTTCCAGAGTGGCCAAATGGGGCAGACTGTAAATCTGCTGTCTTTCG
>CAMIYC010000065.1 GCA_946402905.1 uncultured Prevotellaceae bacterium
TGAATTTCAAATGAGCAGAGATAATAGATTAGATTCAATAAAAGGTGTTTTAATATTTTTTTAAATGATTATCCGCATTTGTCCGAAAACGCCCCGAAGGGGCAATGAGCACTTAGCCCAGGGCAAAGCCCTGAGTGTTGGTGTGCTTTTATCGGACACCAATATAATTTTATCAAGAATTTCAGAATTAAAGAATTGTAGTTGCCAAAGTGGCTGTCCTCAATGATAATTCTATAATTCTAAAATTCTTGATATAATCATGGATTAACAATAAAATTTGAAATCCTATTTTGTGATATTGTCTATCACATCCTGTGCGTTGTCGTTGAGGTTGATGTTGCGTGTCGTCTTTGCCTCGATAGAGCCGGCCTTCATGATATCCGCCATGTCTACACCGGTGGCAGACTTCAGCACGTCAAACGCCTGTTTGATTGCCACAGGCACATTGCCTGAAAGCGAAGAAATTCCCTGTCCGTCTCCGCTATAGATATTGACATCCTTGATGGCACTGATGGGTCGGGCCACATTTTCCACGATCTGTGGCAGCACCTCTATCATCATCTGTGCGATAGCGGCATTGTTGTATTTCTTGTATGCTTCGGCTTTCTTGTCCATGGCCTGGGCCTCGGCCTCGCCCTTTTTCAGTATCGCATAAGCCTCGGCCTCACCCTTGGCCTTGATACCCTGTGCTTCCTGCTCCAGCTGATAGCGAGTGGCGTCAGAGGCCGCGTTCTGGGCGAGCGCTTTCTGCTCGGCCTCGTATCTCTGTGCCTCAGCCACGCGCTTGCGCTGCTCGAGGTCGGCCTCAGCATTTTTCTGTATCTGATACTTGTCGGCGTCGGCTTTCTTCTCCACTTCGGCAGCCAGCTGATTCATGCGTATCTCAATCTGCTCTTTCGAGAGGATCTGCTCACGGCGGGTTTTCTCAATCTGAGCCTCCACCGTCTTGATGTTGATGGTTTTCTGCTGCTCCTGCTGCTGGATGGAGTATGCGGCATCGGCGTCTGCCTGTGCGGTGTCCGCCTGTTGTTTCAGGGCGGCGCGCTTCAGGGCAAGGTCGTTGTTCTTCACCGCGATGGCCGTGTCGGCGTCTACACGTGCGTCGTTGGCGTCTTTGTCAGCGTGAGCCACTTGTATCTTCACGTCACGCTCGGCGATGGCACGGTTGATCGATGCCTCTTTTTTGATTTTGGCCGTATTGTCGGCACCCAGGTCATGGATGAGCCCCTCCTTGTCGGTCACATTCTGGATGTTGCAGCTGATGATCTCGATGCCCAGCTTGCTCATGTCGGGCGATGCTTTCTGCATCACTTGGTCAGAGAAGCCGTCGCGGTCGGTATTGAGTGAACGCAGGTCAAGCGTACCGATGATCTCACGCATGTTGCCCTGCAGCGAGTCTTGCAGTTGCGACGCTATCTCTGGCGGTGTCATGTTGAGGAAGTTCTTGGCAGCCAATCTTGTGCCTTCAGAGGTCGGAGTGACGCGTATTTTGGCTACGGCATCGACATCCACATTGATGAAATCGTTGGTCGGCACACTCTCTTCGGTCTTGATGTCTACCGTGATTTGTCCCAGGTAGACCTTGTCGAGGCGTTCCAAAAACGGTATTCTGAATCCGCCGGAGCCAATCAGGACCCTTGGTTCGCGACTCAGACCAGAGATGATAAAAGCGTATGAGGGTGGAGCCTTGACGTACGACAAGGCCAGGAAGATGATCAGCAGCACCACGGCCACTGCAATCAGGAAAATTAAAGTGATATTCATAAAAGTAAAGAATTAATGATTATTTTCATTTACAAATTTATGAATTGATTTTTGAAATCATCTCATTTTTTATAACGAATAGTTATGTAGATGTTTCATTTTTTCAAAAAACATCGAGAATAATCCATAAAAAGAAAGAAAATGCCACGTACACTTTACAATTGTGAATGTCAGCCGATGGTCAAGCGTCATGTGCCTGTAGTATATATTTTGCCCTCTTCAGATATCAGGATGATAGTGAGTTGGCCATCGGGTAGAAGCGGTTGACAATACGACAGGCATTTTTTGATGACGATATCGCAAAAAAGGCTGAGGAATGGCTCCGGGAGCAGTTGCCAGATTTCACGGGCCAAGGTGATATGTTCAACAGACTCAGTCAGTTGTGGTCCACACCCGGTCTCTTCCACCATGGCTTTAATGAAGCCTTTGTCCATCGTCGTCCTACGACTGTGCGTGTCGAGGTGTCCTGCCGCCAGTTTCACGGCTTTACCCATCATCACTCCCAGTGTGACATGAGGGATGGACAGTTCGTGAGCTATCTCGATGGTCGCTCCGATATAGTTGCCATACTCTACGAAAGCCTGTGGCGGAAGTGAGGGATACATCCTCTTGACAAACTTCTCGCTTTTGGCTCCGCTGTTGATCACCACCTGCCCGGCACCGCTGGCTTTGGCCACCACCATACATTTGCGGATGCTTTCGACAAAAGCCTCTTCGGAAAAAGGCTTTACAATGCCAGAGACCCCGATAACACTGATGCCTCCCTTGATACCCAGACGTGGATTGAAAGTGCGCCGGGCAGTCTCCTCCCCTTTGGGTATACTGATGGTGATGCACACCTCATCGCTGATGTTGCGGCGCATCATCTCTCGCGGAGCCTTGTTGATGGCTGGCTCCCCAACGGGATAGTCGAAGCCCGGGAGCGTGAATCTCCCCACGCCTGCGCCACCCTTCACTTGGAAGTGAGTGGATTTTTCCACCGTAGCCCGGATTTCCAGGCCGTCGGTAACGTCTGGGTCGTCGCCTGCGACTTTTGTCACGGCGGCATAACCGTCTCCACAGCAAACGTCTACCTGTATAGTCTCCCCATTGGGCAGTATGACCGGTACATGTCTGGGTCTCTCGCCATAGAGCATACGCCAGGCCGCTACGGCCGCCGCCGTGGCACATGTGCCCGTCGTCAGACCGCTGTGCAAGGGGTAGAATCCGGGCAACAGTTTCTCCACCATCCTCCTCAGGCCATGCTCGCCGTTGACGGTGATAAAGTGCTTGTCGGTGGGTGGTCGCCTGACTGCGATGACGCGGATGCCCATATCCTTCGCTGCCCGTACTTTCTGCGTGAATCCACCGCTTTCACCGCTCTCCTTCATTAATATGATGTGAGGCCGCAGCCTCTTGAGAAGCGTGGCCTCGTCTCCTCCCTCCTGATAGTCTATCAGATGCTTCGCGTCGGCTCCCTGCCGAAGGGCGAGTCGTCTGGAACTTTCCCTTGGCAGGATACGATAAAACACCTGGTATCCGTCTTCTTCCAGCGGCTTGATCTGCGCGATGCTTTTTACTCCCAGCGTGCAGAGTACCCTACAGCCGACAGATTCCGGCAAGTGTCTCAACACCTGCCGTATGGAAGAAATCTCGTCACACCAGATGATATCATCTGTCCTCGGAGGGTAGAGACGCTCAAACCGGATGGCGGGAATATCCAATGACAGGGCCGCAGCAATCACATTGCGGTGAAGCAACGCCGCGAAGGGATGCGTGGCATCGACGATCAGACGTATGCCATGTGCGGCACAAAAGTCGCGGATGCCATTTTCGTCCATGCCTCCGTCCACCCGTATGCCATGTCTCAGGCTCACATCCTGCTCACCGGTCTTGGTGGAGTAATAGTACTTTTCCCCAGCCTCCTCCAGTTCTTTGACGGTCTTGCGGCCTTCAGTGGTTCCTCCGAATACCAGTATCATGACTTAGCCTTTCGGTATAAGTGGGAGAAATGTGCGGAATAGAGTTCAGACAGTCCTTTCCTGTTGCCAATCGCTTCGCCCACTACGATCATCGTGGTGAGCGTGAGATGATGGTCATGGATGATTTGGGCCAGTTGGTCGAGGGTGCCCCTGTAGATACGCTGGTCTTTCCACGTCAGGTGGTAACAAACGGCCACCGGTGTCTCTGGCGGATACTCCGTGAGCAACTCCTTCTGCACCTCGTCGGCGATGGCTGCGCTCAGGAAGATGCACATGGTGCTTTGTGAACGCGCGAGAAGGTGCAGTTTTTCTCTCTCCGGCATAGGGGTTCTGCCCTCACCCCGGGTCAGGATGATGGTCTGTGTGCGCTCTGGAATGGTAAATTGTGATTTCAGTTCGGCTGCCGCAGCTAAGAAAGAGGAGATGCCCGGCGTGATATGATAGGTCATCTGATGCTTGTCGAAGAAAGCCATCTGCTCTTGAATGGCTCCGAAGATACAGGGGTCGCCCGTATGCAGTCTCACGATCAGCTTGCCCCGGTCGTAGAAGTCCTTCATCAGGTCGCACTGTTCCTCCAGTGTCATTCCGGCGCTGCTTCTTACGGTGGCTCCCTCACGGGCACAAAGGGTGAGTTCGCGGGGCACCAGACTGCCCGCATATAATATAAGGTCGGCTTTTTCGAGCATCTTGCGGCCGCGTACCGACACCAGGTCTGGGTCTCCCGGTCCGGCTCCGACAATCTCGATATGTCCTTGTCGCAGGAAAGTACGGTCTATAGCTACGGCAAGCGTAAACTGCCTTGATTCGTCTTTGTGCTTTTCGAGCAGCAGTGTGCCATGGTCGGAGGCCAGCAAGGCCGATGCCTCGCAGACACTGGGCGTCCCGACATGACTCATCACAGTGGCGCTGGGAGACGGTACGCTGACTTCTGCCAACTGCTCAGCCTTGAAGAAGCACACAGATTGACCCTGTTGCTGCAAAAGCCTGATCACAGGTTCGTCACCTTTGATGTCGATGGTGGCATACTGATGGATGGCCTCAGGGTAGATACCATTCTCCGAGATGACGCGGTCGATGCCGGCGATGATCTTCTCCGCTGGAGCAGCCTGATGAGCCAGTCCGACACCGAGTGTCAGCACACGTGGCACCCATCTCAGCATGGTGACACCCTTGATATCGGGGTATCGTCTGTAGGAGACGATGATGGCCAACTGGTATTTATCCGGAGTGATGTCATCCACGCTTTTCACCACTGTGACATGGGCGGGCAAGGTAGATTCCAGGTAGTCAGTACCCCTGTCACGTATGTCGAGCAGGAGTGCAGTCGGTCGGGTGTTGACAAATGCAAAGATGGCGGGATTGAGAAGGTCGGTGCATTCCCACCCGAATCTTCCGGACAGCAAGTCGAGTGGCCATACCCCCATCGTATCGCTCTGTGTGGTGATGACCGGCAGGGCTCCGATAGCAGCCGCTATCTGCCGGGCAGCCTCGTTGGCACCGCCCACATGTCCTGAGAGAACGGCGATGACATGCCGGCCCTGGGTGTCGGCGCACACCACAGCCGGGTCGGTGTGCTTGTCTTTGATCAGAGGCGCTATGGTGCGCACACAGATGCCCATGGCGCCTACAAACACCCAGCAGTCGTATTGAGACCAGAGTTGGGCCACCTCGTTTCGCGAGACCGTCTCGCATGGCCATTCCCGGCAGATTGCCTGTGCCGTAGACTGTCCGGCTTCAGATATGATGACTATGGCTTTACGCATTTCAGTATGTCTATTGGATGATATTGATTGATAGCGATATGAGTGGCTTGCTGCAGTTGCCAATGCAATTCCCCGCAAGCGTCTTCAAACATTTCACGGCTCTGCGGCGTGACGCTGTTCATGACGATGCAACCGCCGCTGTCCATGACACCGTCGATACGGTGCATGATCTCTTTGAGGCGTCCGCCGTGCCCGCCGATGAACACGGCATCGGGCTTTGTCACGTCTGAAAGGTCTGCTGTCAGGAAGTCGCCCATCACGGTGCGGATGCCCGGTGCTCCGAATCTGCGGGCGTTCTCAGAGATGATGGCCTCGCACTCTGGCCTGATCTCAAATGCGGTGATGTTGAGATGTGGATATTGCAACCGCGACTCTATGGACACGCTTCCCGTGCAGAATCCTATGTCCCACATCGCTGTCCGCCGACAGAGCTCCATGGCCTGGAGAGTGAGCAGTCTGATGGGCATCTTCGTGATCATGTTGTTCCTTCCATCCAGGAGCGCGAACTCGTTGTCTGGCAGACCGACACGGTGCTGATGATGGCCCGTGAGAATGAGACAGTTGGGATAGTCAAATGGCCGCTGACAGGCTTCCTGCAATGTCAGGGAGGTGATCCGCTCCTTTTCCGGATGCCCCAGATGTTCGCCTACCGTCATCTGGTATCCCGTGTAACCGTATTGCAGCATTCTTTCTGCGATGGCAGCCGGTGAGTGCTCACGGTCGGTCAGTACGCCGATCTTATGATGTGCTTCGATCAGTGCCCTGTCCAGTTCCTGCCATGGCCGTCCGGTCAGCGACACGATATGTATGTCGTGATAGGGCATGATGATGCGGTGAGCCAGCATCTGCAGGGAATTGAAGGCAGGAAACAACCTGATGGCAGCATCGGGCATTTTCCGCTTGATCGTGTTGGCAAATCCGAAAAACAGAGGGTCGCCCGACGCGAAAACGACGATAGTGTCACACCCATGTCTTGCTGTTTGTTCCCTGAATTCGTCAAATACATGGTCGATGGGTACGGTGATGTCTATCCATGCAGCCTTGGGTGGCAGCATTCTTCCTACGATGTCGTGATGCCGTCTTCCTCCCGAGAAGAGGAGATGGTCTGTGATGATCTCCCTGATTTCGGGTGTCAGGGAGGGATTCGGATGGTCGGTGAGGCCTATGACAATGAAATTCATCTTTTCTATTTAGTAACCATAAAAAGTAGCGGGCGAGGGCGCCCGCGCTCCCCAATTGTACCAAGTTATTATTAATCCATATTTATTATAGATCGCGTCCTGGTCTGAGCGCCTCGGCGTCGTCAAAGCAGAGGATGGCGTTGCACAGGGTAGCTGCAAGGTTGCTGCCACCCTTGCGACCCTCGATGATCAGTTTGGGGATATGCGTGAATGGCTTGACCATGTATTTAGACTCCCTGACATGTACGAACCCCACCGGCGCCGCTATGATGCCCGCCGGTGTAGCCTTGCCCGAGCGAATGAGCTGACAGAGTTCCATCAGTGCCGTGGGTGCATTGCCGAAAGCATACAGTGCGTCGGGATGTTCCGCCACGGCCAGCCTGATGCCCGCCTGCGTGCGGGTGATGCCTTTTTCTGCGGCCATGGCTGCCACGCGTGGGTCACTCAGGTAGCATTTCACTTGCATGCCGAGCCTTTCCAGAGCTCCTTTCCTGACGCCGCTTGCCACCATGGTCACATCGGTCACGATGGTGTCGGTCTCGCCTTTTGACACTTTCTGATACAGTGTCTCCACGGCGTTTTTGTCGCTATAGAGAATGTTCTCCATGTCGAAATCTGCGGTGGTATGGATGGCATGCAGCAGGGCCCATTTGTGCCCAAGGTCCATTTCCTTATTCTTTAGCTCTCTTTCTATCGTCTTGAACGACTGGATCATGATGCTCCTTCCGATCTTTTCGTCCCGGTCTTGTTCCTGACGGTAATATCCCCGGGGGGTAATCATCCTGCCATCGCGGATATACGACTGAGAGTTGCCTATGATGACCACTGTGAACATGTCAGTCTGCTCAGGGTCAAAGTCCTGGAGCGTGGTCAGCGTGACACACTGCCCTTCGCGGCCAGCCTGTCTTACATACCCCACTGGGGTGTCGGCCGCCCTACCCTCCTGGATGAAGATCTCCTTCAGCCGGTATAATTGCCAGTATCTCCCATTCGACTTCGGGTTGTATACAGCCGTCACAAAATCGGCCGTGGCAGCGGCGTGGATACGTCGTTCGATCACCTCCCAAGGGGTCATCAGGTCGGAGAGCGAGATGAGACAAAGGTCGTGCCCCAGAGGAGCTCCCAGGAGCGATGCAGCCTTCTGGAAAGCCGAGATGCCCGGCAGGCAAGAGATGTCGACCTCAGAGCCCCGTTCTTCCCTCATCTCATACATCAGTGGTGCCATGCCATAGATGCCTGCGTCGCCCGAGGAGATCACGACCACGTTTTTGCCCGTCTCGGCATATTCGAATGCCTGCTGTGCCCTCTCTCGTTCACGTTTCATCCCGGTGTCTACGCACAGGCAGTCTTCCCGGATATACTGTGCGACGTACTGGAAATAGAATTTGTATCCCACGATCACATCAGCCTCCGACACGGCTTGTGCCACCGCCGGAGTAATGTCGGCCGGGCTTCCGGGGCCTATGCCCGCCACAACGATTCTTTCTTTCATATCTTTTCTTTAATGTCTGAAATTCACTTTAAGCCCGACGACACACATTCTTCCAGGAGAATAGAGGGCATACCGCCTTGTGGAAGAGTCGACGCGCCGGTCTACCCGGTCGATGATATTCTCTATCCCCAGACTCGGGGTCAGGTCTACCCCCTTCAGGGCCTTGATGTGGTGGATGGTATTGATATTCCAGATGCCGAACCCTGGTGCATCGTCATATTTGCCATTGTAATAAGTCTTCGATTGTAATCTGCCGTTGACATTGACCTCCATGCCGTAATGCCGCCACTCATGCTTATAATTGGCAGAGAAGGTGGCTGTGTTTCTGATACTCCGCTCCAGGGGCTGCCACACATCCTCGGTCTTGGTCCTGGCATAGGTATAGGCATAATTGGCATACAGCGTCAGTCCCTGGAAGGGGGTGACTGAAAGATTGGCCTGCAAACCGTAGATACGGCCATGGTCGCTGTTCTGGTACAGTCCGTAATGGTCGATTTTCTTGGCCTGTTCGTCGCTGATCTCCGGAAATTCCGTCCTGAGCTGTCTCATCATTGTGGCATCGACGTCAACGTATTGTTTCACGATCATGTCGTTGACATGATTGACGTATCCGGTCATAGACAAAGACCATTTTGGGGCGTTATACTCTGCATTGAGTGAGAAATAGTCGCTTTTCTCCGGCGAAAGGTCTTTGTTGCCCAGGGTGATGGTGGAGACCCCCCGTGAGTAGGTGTTATAGTGGTAGAAAAGTTCGTCAAGTCCCGGGGAACGGAAGCCCCTGGAATAGGTGGCCCGGAAATTGAACAGCCCCGGTGCGTACATCAACGCCACTTTGGGCGTGATATCGCTGCCGAAAGTCTCATGATAGTTGTATCTCAGCCCTATGGTGGTTTTGAGGTCTTTGACGAGCGGTTGCTCATGCTGGGCATACAGTGCCATGGTATACGCATGATTGTCCACATTTCCCGTCACCGCATTCATGAAGTCGTTGCGATAGTCAGCACCGAAGATCGTGGTGGATGAGGGTGAAAAATGGAATACACCTTTGAGTTCGCCCTCATCATAATGCTGCTGTTTTTTCATGACATAGTCGCCGATGGCATAGCTTTTGGTTTCCACCTCATAGTCGTAGCCATACTCATACTGGTCGTGTATCAGCTCCAACTGCAGCGAATGCCGCTGCCCCAACTTGTAGACACCGCCCGCGTTCCACCTCCACGATTCTGATTTCATCTCATAGTCGAATCCTCCCGTCACATCGGGGGATGTGTTGGGCCTGTTGGTGCTCTTCCACATATACTGCCCCTCGGCATGGAGGGCGAGTCTTTTGTTGGGAGAATAGGTGAATGTCTGTGACAGATGATGGGTGCGGTATCCGGGAAACAGTGGTGCTATGGTCTTCTGCATTTCACCCTCGTTGCCTTTCAGGTATTCATAGTCGTTGTTGCGATAGGAGTCAGCCCTGTCGTGTGTCCACGAGGTGTATGATCCGAATCCCTTTTTGTAGATGTCGAGCGTGACGGACTCCTTCAGCTGTCCTTCGCCCGAGACCCTCGTGTCGCTGGTGACACTGATGAGATCCTTTGTAGGCTGGTCGGTGATGATGTTGATGACACCGCCGATGGCGTCGCTGCCATAGAGTGAAGACGCAGCTCCATCGAGCACTTCGATACGTCTCACCCTGGCCATGTTGATGCGGCTGAGGTCTACGTTGCCGGAGATGTCGCCGATGATGCGCTTGCCATTGATGAGCACCAGCACATACTTGTTGCCCAGTCCGTTCATCCTCAGGAATGAGCCCATGGAATTGGGGGCTACAGACACTTGTGGCATCATTTTCGTGACAGCGTCCTGAAATGTGGCCACACCTGTCTGCGCGATCTCATTTTTTGAGATGACGTGGACAGGGGTGGCAGTAGACCTGAGGTGCTGATGATGACCGCTTCCGGTGACGACCACGGGGCCGAGTTGTATGACACGTCTGCTCATGGCAGAGTCGCGGCTCTGCATGTGTATCTGTGCATAGGCGGCACTCTGTAGAAAGAGTGCCGCCATGAATGCGAATACTATTCTTTTCATTGAAAGAATCGATTTGTCGAGTCTTTATTCGGGGTTCTTTGAGTGGTAGAAGTCGAGGGCCTCGCCATTGATAGCGTCTTTGGTGTGGTTCATCCAGATCTGACGCACAGAGGGCAGTTCGAGCAGGCCTTTCACAATCTGGGTGTCGTCGTTGCAAGTATAACCCTGAGCGGCGAAGTAGCACTTCCATGAGGTATCTTCTACCTCACCCTCCTCATTGGGTTCGCCGTTGTCATTGTCATCACCGGCCATGTCGTTGTGGGCGTGGTCACCGGCGATCGACATCAGCGGATGGCAGTATACGGTTCCGCCATTGATGCCGGCAGCTTTCATGCGGGCGAGCACGTTGGTCTTGAAGTTGTTCATCATGTCTACGGTGCCTACGAAGTAGTTGCCGTTGATTTTCTGCAGGGCCTCTTCGAGTTGTGTGTAGCGCACATTGGCCTTGTAGGTGTCGTAGGAGTCAGGGTTGCCATGTCCCATGAAAGCCACTACGCTGTTGGCAGCCTGTGTCTTATAGATAGCGTCGAGTGCACTGGCCACGGCATTGACGTCGCTCTCAGCATCCTGCAAGAGGGGCACACCGAGCTTGAGGGTCACCTTCGACAGATAATTGTCGTCGATGTCACCGTTGGAATTGTTGGCGAAGTCCTTGATATAGTTGATCACTCGTGTGTATTCCTCACCGGGTATCACCTGCAGCGACTGCACGACGATCTCAGAGTATCTGACCCCCTCTTGTGCGAAAGCGGTGAGCCAGAAAGGAGGTGCGTAGAAATTGCGCGGAGCAACATTCTCACCGGCTGCTGCGCGGTTGATGCAGATGGCAGACGAAAAAGAGAGGTATACATCATAGCCGGGGAATGCCGACTTGTAAGCCTCGACAGTGGTGTCGAAAGCGTCGTAGGCTTGCTGCCAAGTGGAGCCGAATGCGACGAGCAGGATGGCCTTTGAGTTTTTCTTCTGCGACTTGACGGTCTGGTTGACCGCGTTCTGATAGACTACGTAATTGTTTTTTACGTTGTCGTCATCGTCGTCATCACTACATGCGACGAATCCCATTGAGCATACCATAGCGATGGCTGCCATCATTAAGAATTTAATCTTCTTCATTGTTACGGTTTGAATTTGAATTTGAGTTATAAGTACTTTTTAGGTTCTTGCCTTGGTTGAATCTGACGCTGAAACTGGCGTAGATGGTGGTGCCGGGAGTGGTGGTGCCCAGATGCAGGCCGTGTGGGGTCTTGTCCACATAATTGAAGATGTTGTCCACACCAGCTTCTATTCTGTAGGTCAGCTTTTTGGAGCGTTTCCAGTCGTGGGTGGTCGTGAGCCTCCATATCTGGTATCCTTTTCCGTCGCCGTTGATCTGGTAATATCTCTTGGACGACATCCTTCCGTAGATGCCCACACCGAGGTGGTATTTGGGCATGATGTCGCGCCCCCAAGTGGCAAAACAGTTGCCCTTATGATGGGCCATGCCGTCTATGGTCACCCGGTGCATGCGGTCGTGGTTGGTGTCATATTGGTTGGCCTCCGTGTCGAGGTAGCTGTAGCCTATGCCTACAGCAAAGTCTTTATAAGCATATCTTGCGCTGACGTCAATTCCGTATGTCTTGGCATCCTCGATATTCTGATATTGCCGTGTCTTTACCGGGTCGTACTGCGAGATGTATTCGTCGGGTGCCTGATAGTTGGGAATGGTGACCAGGGCTATCATATCTTTCACCTTATTAAAATATCCTGAAACCGTCACCGAGAGTCCGTGAAGGGTATACTCGCCGCTCAGAGAAAAATAATTGCTCGTCTGCGGACGCAGACCGGTGTTGCCTAAATAGAGGTAAGTGCCGCTCATCTGGCGCACATAGCGGTAGTGCAGCTCCTTGGTCGTAGGTGTCTTGAAACCCTGGCTCCACGACGCCCTGATGCGCCATGGATTGCCCATGCGCAGCATCGTGGAGATTTTGGGCGTCAGTTTCCAGCCAAACTGCTCGTTGTCGTTGAGTCGTAGTCCTGCGGTGATATTGGCTTCCACTTGAGAGGAAAGGCTGACGGAATACTCGTCTTGCACATAGAGAGCCCCTGTCCAGTCGCTGGCCTTGCCGCCTACCACCCTCGTAGGTGCTTTCAGCCAGTCATACCGGTATTCTATCCCCGTGCTGAGCCTGTTGCTGAAGGGCAAGGTGAAGACACCTTTGAGATGCGCCATGGTGCGCTGTTGGTCGCTCTGCAACTCTGTCTGACCTGAAAGATAGGGATAATAGGGATAATAGATGGTGCCACTGCTCTTCTCGTAATCTTCTACCAATGTATTGGCGGTGAAATAGTAGAGATAGGCGTGGCGGTTCCAGTCTACATCGAGTGTGACAAAATCCGACTTGCCCAGTTTCCATTTTCCTCCGGCTGAGAGCGACTGGTTTTTATATTGCAGGTCGTAGGTATACACGTCGTAGTGTGCGTACTTACCGTCTTGCGGCCTGTAAATGCGCTTGCGGTAAGTGCTGCATTCGGCATAGATGTCAATATCCTTGCTGAGCGCATAAGTGATTCGCTCGTTGAGCTGCCAGTTGGTATACCGGTTGACCGTCTTGTTGCGGGAGTCGTTGATCGGCGTCTCGAGGTGTGTGGTATATTCCACCGGCGTGTTTTGCCACCCGTCGGTATGCTGTGTCTGAAAATTGGTATAGCTGCTCAGACGACCGTAGTTGAGCCCTACACCGTTGTGCTGCCGTATTTCCGCATGGGAGCCTATCCTGGTGGCATTTTCCAGCAGCAGTCCGCTCTCACGGTGCTTCTTGGTGATAATATTGACCACACCGGCGATGGCGTCGCTGCCGTAAAGGGCAGACGAGGCTCCTTTGACGATTTCTATTTTCTCGATATTCTGCGGGTCGATCAGTCCCAGGTCGTTCTCTCCGCCCACGTCGCCATGTATCCGTTTTCCGTCAATCAATATTAAGATGTAATTGTTGCCCAGCCCGCCCATCTGCATCTGGCTGCCCATGTCGTCCTCATTGAAAGAGAAGGAGGTGGTGAGACCCGCCAGGATCTCCTGCAGGGAATGTCCCGAATACTGTCGAAGCATTTTCTCGGTGATCACCTCAGTGAGCACGGGTGCGTTTTTGAGCAGGTGCTGCGTACCAGTACCCGTCACGACCACTTCCTGAAGAGAGTCTTCTTTCAGGATTGTCTGAGCCATGGAAGAGAGGACTGCGCACCATAATGCGAGTCCGAGGATCAGATTTCTCATTTGTAAATACAATTTACGCTGGCGTATGTTCCTGTACGCAGGTCAGTTTGATATAGGCAGGTCTTCTGGCTCTCCTCCATCTGTCATGCCTTCCCGATATGTATCAGTGGCGTCATACTAACAGATGCTTAAAAGAGGATTACAGCTGCAGGTACAGCTCCGGTCTTTCACCGGATTCCCTTTCATCTTGCCGGCTTCGGCCGGCAGATTGCCTCTTAATTGCGCTGCAAAGTTATATAATAAATGAGAGAAAAGAAAATAAATTGTATTTTTTTTCTTTTCCGACTGTAGAATAATGATGGCACCAATGTAAAATGGACTCACATATCAAATTTGTAATTCCCTGGCTTTAACTCTTTTGGTGCTTTCCCTGGCAGCAGCAGTGTGGCAGATGTACCCTCCGGGATGGTGAAGGAGTAGTTGACGGTATGGTCGGCTTGTATCTGCCAACTGCTTTCGATGCGTCCGTGGCGAGTGTCCAGATGTCCGCGGGCATAGGTCATCTTGCCAGTGGGGTCAGGCTCCGGGCGCAGGATAAAATGGCTGAATCCCGGATGCTGCTCATCCCGCTCGATGCCTAAGCAACGATTGATGAGCCACTGTCCCACGGCTCCGAAAGAATAGTGGTTGAAGGAATTCATGGAGTTGTTGCCACCGAATCCTGCCGTATGGGTGTAGGAGTTGAGACGTTCCCAAATGGTAGTTGCACCTTGTGTCACAGGATATAGCCATGAGGGATAGTCTTCTTGCTGCAACAAACGGTAGGCCACGTCACTGCGCCCGCCATCGCTGAGCACCCGGCTTATCCACGCTGTGGTGATGAAGCCTGTCATGAGCGAATAGGGAGGACACTTCACTCCTCTGTCTGTGGTGTTTTCGCGTTGGATGCAAGAGACCAGGCGCTCCATAAGTTTCTGTCGCAACTCTCCTTCTACGATGTTGAAGGCCAGCGGCAGGACGTATGATCCCTGAATGTCGATGGGCTGCCCCTCGCGATTGGGGTCGAACGAGGAGAAGACGGTCGTGCCTGTAGTGGGATCGATGTAGTGACTGATAAAGAAGCGCTTACGCTCGTTCAGACGTTGCTGATAGCGATCGGCGTCAGCTGTTTTATGGAGTAGCAGAGCAGTCTGCCGCATGATGTCCAGGTTGTAGATGTAGTAGGCTTCGAAGAGCAGCGTCTTGTCGTTTTTCTCGTCTTCCAGTCCGAGCCAGTCGCCCAGGTCGCCCCATTGCCGTTGCTGCACGAGCAGTCCTGTTGTCGGGTCGAAGTAATGGCTGTCCACATAGTCGATATAGCGGGCCATCGCGTCATAGTGTTCTTTCAGTATGTCGAGGTCGGCATATTGCAGCCAGCACTCCCAAGGCACGGTGATGCCGGCACTGCCCCAAAGCAGTCCGCCGAAGCCACCGCCCACGGGGGCTATGTCCGGAAATCTGCCGTCGGCAGTCTGTACGTCGCGCATGGCCTGCATGTGTTTTCTGAGAAACTCATCCACGTCGGCCATATTGACTGCCGTGCGTGAGAATACGCTGATGTCGCCGCCCCATCCCATCCGCTCATTGCGCTGTGGACAGTCGGTAGGGATGCTGATGAAGTTGGCCAGCATCGACCACCGGATGTTTTGCCAGAGACGGTTCACCATAGGATTGCTGCATTCGAAATCGGCGGTGAAACGGTCGACGCTACTGAGGACAAGGCCCTCCACATCGCTCACTGGCAGTGGCTCATCCATGCCCGAGATCTCCACATAGCGATAGCCGTGGAGCGTCATGACGGGCGAAAACACCTCGCAGGTGTCGCCACTGGCGATATAGATATCCTGTGCCATGGCCGCTCGGATATTCTCAAGCATCAGCATGCCCTTTTTGTCTTTGTATTCTGGAAGGTCTGGATAAAGCACTTCGGCGAAGCGGAATGTCAGTTTCTGCCCTCTTGACAAGTGACGCATCGTGATTCTTGGCACACCAGCCATGTTCTGTCCCATGTCATAGACATAGACACCTGGCCTCACCTCACTCATGTGCCGGGCTTTTAGCACTGTGTGCAATCCTACGGAGGTGCGGGCTGGCTGCAAATGGAAGTCCTGATAGTCACACACCTGAGGTTGCGTGCCGCCTCCCTCGGTGGGCAGATGACCGTCAAGTGTCATCTCGCTGGCTTTCCTCCACCCACCGGGAGCGACCGTATTGTCATATACCTCTCCCTGGAACATGCTGGCATATACGACTTTAGAGTGGTCGCACACTTCCCAGTTGTCGGGCTGAGTGGTGATGACGGTCGAGTCGCCGTCCTCGTATTTTACGACCAACCTGGCGATGAAAGCCAGCTGGTCGCCAAAGTAGTTCCAGTTACCACCAGTGAAGGTCATGCCTCCCGCCCACCAGCCTTCGCCCAACCTGACGTGCAGGAGATTATGCGCCTGAAGCATCTTTGTGACATCATACTGCTGGTAATAGTGGGTCTTGTTGTATTGTGAGATACCAGGGGCATAGTATTCGCTACCCACCTGATGGCCGTTGAGCTCCGCACAATAGATGCCCCGGGCTGTGGCTGTGAGGGTGGCCTCTCTCACCGGTTTCTGCTTCAGGCCAAACTGGCACCGCAATAGGGGCATGGCTCCGTGGCTGGGGTCAACCAGCTGGCGCACAGGACGTTTCCTGTCACCGGCCTTCTGTATATGCTTATCTTCATAGAGCACTCCGTAGGGTGAACGATAGTTGCGTACTTCCACACTGCGTATGACGGCGCGTTGGCCGGCTTCCATCTCGTAGCCAATCTGTGCCAACTGCGGGAAGGCGATAAAATCGCCGCCTTTGCCAAGTGGATTGAGCACCACCTCGCCCAGTCGCTGCCCATCGAGCAGGATGTCGGCACTGCCAAGACAGCAATGGGCTTCTATGGTATGTGGCGCGTAGGTGTCGAGGCTGTCCAGCTTGAACGACTGCAGCCGCTCCTTCCCCTTTGTAGTATACCCCATGCGCCACACATTCAGCCGGGTGGAGGCAGCGTCAAGCTCAATTTTGACATACGACTCATCTACATCGTTGTCCACTCCGAGTATGTTCATATTGGCATTCAACAGGCGGGGGTCGTTGCCACCGAAAAGAAGAGCCAACCTGTTTGATTTTGAAGACTTGTCCAATTGCACCGTCCAGCTGATTCTGAACTGTGGAAGGTAGTCGGCATACAGCACGAGTCGCTCGCTTCCAATCCATCGGGCGTTTTCAAACTGGGCACAACAAAGGCAAGGCATGATAGCCATCAATAATATAAAAATGTGTCTCATAACAGATGGCAAAGATAACACAATTACTCTAATTATCCATCTTTCTATCTCGTATTTTTTGAATTGAGACCGCTTAAAAATGCGGATGCACGGTTTTGTGTCCGCCAGGCACACGCATTATATTTGTAGAAACGAAGTGGATTTTTGCCATCCCTCATAGATTGAGGACCTTGCCTGTAGCATCTCATGCTTGTAGCTGTGCCGCTGGAGAAGCCCATTGCATACCCCTTTCTGTCACGTAATGGCAGAAAAGGGTTTGTTTTTGAACAAAAAAGAAAGAAAAGTTGAACTAAATAGAAAGGCCTGTATACTGAAATCGTCATACCTTTGCATTTGGAAAATTTAATCATCAACAAGTAAAAGTAAGAACGATTATGAGAAGCAAGATTGAAGACTACAATGCAGTGGTAGAGGCTGCAAGCAAGTT
>CAMIYC010000066.1 GCA_946402905.1 uncultured Prevotellaceae bacterium
TTGCAATGCGCTTGATCGGATTGCAATGCGCTTGATCGGATTGCAATGCGCTTGATCGGATTGCAATGCGCTTGATCGGACTGCAATGCGCTTGATCGGATTACAAATCCTGATATTCAGGGCGTCGGGATTTCAAATCCCGACGAGCATCACTCAATTTCGAATCTCACAGACGGAGCCACTCTCTCCTTCGATATTCGGGGAGATCGGAAGACCGTTAATACCGACTGATCGAAATCTCACTCAGACAAATCGATAAAAATGTTAAAATTTTACCCGCTAAAATGTTAAATCGTTCGATTTTTTTCGTCATAATGGTAAAAATTATTAATTTTGCGCGATTTGTATTCTGAATAAAATGAAAGGAGTTGGGCCGCATCATTCTGCTAAAAACTTGCCATACGACAGAAAAATATAACAGTAGGCGGTTTCGTCGCAAAATCATGACCTCTGTCGCATGTAGTCTGCCGGTTCACAAAAAAGATGAGCGTGAAAAATTTCAATAATACCTAACTTTGCAATGTGAAATTAATTTTTTTATATGGTACAACAACAACTCTTTAGAACAAAAGGCCGATGGCTGGGAGCGATGCTCCTGACCATAACGGCGTTGTGTCTCCCTTTGTTGGCCCATGCCGATCCTATATGGGTGGACGATCCATCCTCCTATAAGATCGACATCTACGGAATGAATACCGTGAAAATCACGGTGCCCGTGTACAACAAAGACGGTTATGACACATGGATTGACAAAGGTAAGCTCTCTTACCAGGTCAAGGATGCCAATGGAAACAAAGGCGCTGCGGTGAAACTCCTCGAATGGGCCACCTGTGAGGAAGATATTTCCGGAAGTGCCAAGTCGGTGGATGCTAAGTTTAGCTCCGATGCCCCCGGCGTGAAGAAACTTCTCTTTAGTACGGGCAGCAAGATCCTTTCTCAAAGTGAGACCCGGGCTTCTTTGTCATTTAATGGCAGTAGCAAGGTCTCAGCTGAGGTCGAGTGGTCGGTGCCCATCGAATTGCGAGGCAAGTCGCTCATCCTTTCATGGGAAGTGCAGAGAGACGGTAATATGCGTTACGAAGAAAATGTGAGCATTGACGAAAAGAAAATCGATATACCCGCCAAGACAGGTATTGTCGACCCAATGATCACCAGTGCCACCATCTCGCCTGACTATGAGCACCGCGGACAGATCATCGTGCCGTGGATGATTGCTGTACAGAACGACCAGGTACGTAAGGTCGTGGCATACTGGCGTGACGCTCAGGGCGTCACGAAAAGTCGAGATCTCGAAACCAAAGCTTCGGGCAACATCTACCTGGATGCCTCCGAGAAACACGACTCGCTCAGGGTCGTCGTCGACTATGAGGATACGAACGACAACACGGTCGACTTGATCTCAGGACGTGTCAGTAATTATTACAACGTCCCGATTATACACAAGCCCTCCAACCTGACTATCACTCCGGTGAACAACGACTCCGCCAAGGTCATACTCAGCTGGGAGGTGCCCGACACGGCCGTAGTCGACCTCATGGATAGCGACGTGTTCCAGATACAGCGATCCATTTCCGGACGGGAAGCTGACTTCCTTGACATTGCCACTGTGGTATTCGACCAGAAACAGGTTGAGTATACCTTTGAAGATAAGACGCTGCTGGAGAATGCCAAGACTTCCGACCTCAGCGCTGACGGAAGACTCTACCCGGCATACCGCTTGCGTCGTACCGTATCTTCGCTCTGGGGATGGGATGACAATCCTATCACCGCGCGAGACTCCATGAAGTTCTGCCAGCTCGACCTGCGCACCGTGAGCACGGCAAAAGGCGAATGGGTGAACCAGGACGAACACACTCTCAAAGTGTCATGGGATTATGAGACGGGCACTGACGACCATTGGTACGTATGGGACAACAGGGCGGAGATGTCCTTGAAAGTCAATATGTACCGAACGGACGGAACGCTGGTCGATACGCTGGTATATAAGCTTACCGCACAAGAGATAGAGAATAAAAGCAAGGTCATAGCACTGCCACGCTCCTGTGTGAAGTATGAGATATTCGTTATGGTAAACCCCAAGGACTTCCCGCTTAAGACCAATATTGAGGAGATGACCATCGGGTCGAAGGAAGATTGGAGGAAATTCTGTAGTGCCACCGCGAATGGCAAACGGATCTATGCAAAACTTACCGCCGACATCGAACTAACTAGTAGTGCCGCTGAATGGATAGCGGGAAACACTATGGACAAGCCCTTCATGGGCACATTCGAAGGTGGAGGCCATACCATCACCTTGGCCAATGCGCTTGGCGTGTCACCTTTCCGCTATGCCAGCGATGCCGTGATCCGCAATCTCACCTTCGAGGGACCACATAGTGGCCCTACAGGAGGCTTCGTCCACGAGGGCAATAACGTGCTCTTTTTAAATTGCCGCAGCCGGATGCATTGTTATACACGTTCTACCGGTACATACCAAGGCGGATTCATCTATGCCGGTAGTCGTGTGAGGTTCACCAACTGCCTCTTTGCCGGAGACTATACCAATACAGGTTCGAATTTCAAGGGTTTTGCCTGCGAGATCAGCACGGGGTTGGATATTAAAAACCTTACCTTTACCAACGTAGTGTACGCTCCTGTGCAGCCTCATAATAGCGAATTTCCTTTTTCAAGACTTAGTGGCAGTAACGAAGTCAACTACCGACTTTTCAAGACAAGTTATGTCCTGCCCAAAGATTCGGATGAGACAGAATACCATCCCTACTATCCCAAATTGCCCGCTACCCTGAATGAGCAGCTCGGAGTGCTGGGGTCGCAATGGGAAGCCTGTGAGGAGTGGCCACATTTCAGACCGGTCGTCAACAACAGCGGGCTCGACGGTGTTCAGGAATTCCTCGTCGAGATGTCCAACATCTATTTCACTTCGTCGGGAAAAGTCGTGCCCAATTCGTTGGTCACAGAGACAAGACAGAGCAGCGTGATGCTCACTTGGGAAGTGACAAATGGAGCAATCGACTACTTCCAGGTTCTGCGCCGCGTGAAGGGAACGACCAACTGGGACATCATTGCCCCGAACATTACCGATTTGGGGTATGAAGACACCAGCGTCTCGCCACTGCTCGACTATGAATATAAGGTGCGTTCTGCTGTCGACTGCGAAGGCGTCAACTTCGAGGAGACCATCATCAGGGAGGGCGCCTGCAAGCACTCGGGTATGCTTGAGGGATATGTGCGATACAAAGATGGTACTGGTGTGCCGGGCATCCGCGTACAGATCAAGTCCGATGGCGGAGATCTATTTTATGCCACTACCGACGACACCGGACATTATACCTACGACACCTTGCCATACCTCGGAAAGACCTCCATCACTTATCAGATCATACCGCTCGGATTTAACGATGGTAGTGAGGGCATCGAACTCCAAGAGGGTGCCTCCATGTTTGAAATCGACTTCAACGGCACGACCAACTACCGCGTGGTGAGCGACTTCGTGGTCGTCTCCAGCTGTAAGTTCTCTGGACTCGTCATGTATGAAGGCACTACCATACCGGTCAAGGGCGTACATTTCATGGTCAACGGACATGAGGTGCATACACCTTCGGGCAACGCACTGGAGACCGACTCTGAGGGTAAGTTCAGCTTCCATGTATTCAAGGGCAACAATAAAATACAGGCTGTCATGGACGGTCACGACTTCTGGGATGGCGGATGGTTCAAGGGCGAAGAAGGACGCATCAATGGATTCAACTTCAAAGACGACGTGCCGGGCATCTGCTTCTACGACAACACCACAGTGAAACTCATCGGCCGCGTGGCCGGTGGCGACAAGCAGGGATCGATGCCATTGGACAACAGCCTCTCTCACAACAACCTGGGCGACAGCTTGGTCATGGTGCTCACACTCGAGGGCGACAATATGTCGCGACTTGTCTATGACAACCTCAACCCGCTCAAGGAGCGCACCGACACCGTGTTCAGGCATAAGTCGCACGACAACGGATACGACTATCAGACCAAGATGGTCACCACACGCCGTAATGTCACGATCTACCCCGACCCGCATACGGGTGAGTACAACGTGAAGCTGCCACCGGTGAAGTGGAAGGTGCAGCGCATCTACTGCCAAGGATATCCTACGCTCTTCCCGGAGGGCAAGGTGAGCGACGTCATCGACTTGACCGACGCGCTTACACTCCACCACGACACAGTGCAAGGTCATTGGACCAGCTATCTGGGAAATGACGTGGTGAAGCCTGTAGTGGAATACAACGCCAAGTACAGCCGTATTTACCACGCTCCCGTACAACTCGACTATGAACAGCTGGGGTTCAATAACTATGGTTACTTCGGCGACGAAACCTACTACGCACGCAATGCCGACGGACAGAAAGAAGAAGTACCCCTGGTTTATCAGCTGAAAAATAAGGATGGATCAGCCGGCAAGGTGGCTTACACCTTCGGATATCCGGTATTCAGCATCGAGCGCCAGTATCCGTTCCAACTCTCTGCCGTTGAGAAGTATTACTGGAACAACAATGAGAACAGTGACACCGTCGACGTGGTCAACCTCCATGGTGGAAAAGTGTCCATTCACAACGGACTGGTCAGCTCTATGCATCAGGAGATAATAGAACTTGACGACAACGGACAGGCCCTCGTGGCACTCCAAGCCGAACATGTGCCTTATCTGCTCACCAAAAACGATGCCATTCGCACCATTACCATGACGCTCACCATGGACGGCACTACCTATGAGGCCAAGCCGCTCAATGCATATGTGCTGAATATACTGAGCATTAGTGGAGGAAAGGATGTGATGAGCATCGACCAGCCTGTGCTCGTCGATATACTGCGAGACCCACCGGGAGGCGGTTCCAAGGCTACCCTCGAAAAGGGATCCTCGCTCAAGTATACCTACGAAATGGACCTCGAATGGAAGCTCGGCACCGAAATCGGTCTCAAGGAAGGTACGTCTACAGCCAACTTCAACGGTGTGGTGGCTGCACCGGCAGGAGCCGGTACCGTGGCCGGATTCAACAATAGCGCGGAGAACGCATTCGAGACCAGCTTCGACTTCGTCGTCAGCGGAAAGGGACACCGTGGATTCTCCTACACCATGACCAACAGCCATAGCATCTCCACCAGCGACGACGAAAAGATGGTGGGAGCACCAGCCGATATCTATATGGGTCTGCAGCAGAGTGTCGTGGTAGGAAAAGCTTCCACCATCCGTGCCATTCCCGACCGCTTCTTCAGCCAGTTAGCTGGTAAGGTGGCATCCGGCGATGTCATAGAGATTGCTCAGGGAAAAGCCAATGGGTCTTTGTTCCATCTCGTGCGCGATGAGTCATACACGATGGGCACCAAGCTCAACTCTACTTTCGCACATTCACAGAGCCACATCATCGAAATCATCATGCCGCAGCTCATGAACAGGGCAAAGGCTCTCATGTTCACCGGAACAGAGGAAGAGGCGAAAAGCAAGGCCAATCTTACCAAGCAGCCCGTCTATCTCTCGCTCCTCAAGCCGGAGGATGACAACTTCGCTCTCATGAATACGGTGGATGGGGAGTATGTGCTCTACACTTCCGACAGCGAAGCAAGGCAAGACATGCACTACCGCATCATATTGCCCAACACGTATGACAGAAGCCATTTGGTCGACTCGGTGCTGCAGTACAACCAGACGCTCAGAACCTGGGCCATGATGATTACCCAGAATGAGAAAGAGAAACTTTCCGCTACCGAGCTGGTCAAGAACTTCGACGTCGACGGTGGTGTCGGACTCAGCTACGAGGAGGAATTTGAGAGTGAATACTCCTACAACTACAACATCAATATTCCGTTCTTCTCCGACATGTACGACAACTTCTTCGCACCGGGAGGTGGAGGAGCCGGAGCGGGAATACCTACCGCGGTGGTTTCGGAAATGGGACCCATGCTCGCCAAGTACCTGGGCTCGCTCAGTGCCCTCACCAAGAGTGATAACGGATTGGGGAGCTCTACCGAGCAGAAGAACGAGAAGAAGGTAGAGGTGAAGTTTGTAGGCGTGGCTTTTGAAATCTCATTCAAACCCGTGATCGAAATGAGTAATGAGGCCACCTTCGGCAAGGAGCGCACCTTCTCACGCAAGGAGAGCTTCGAGATTGCCATGGATAAGAAGAGCCACCTCAACTTCGATGTATACCGTGTCAACGCCATCGTGCCGGAGAATTCAGCCGACAGCGAGCAGGATGTGTTCACATCGGAGAAATTCTACGAGTATGTCAACTACGACAACGATTACATATCACGCTATTTCAAGACAAGCGACTTCAAATACTCTAAGGGATTCGTATACCGCACACGTGGTGGTGCCACCTGCCGTCCGTACGAGAATGCACGTTACACCTGCTTCTATCGCCCGGGAGAGATCCTCGACCAACGTACCAAGCAGATTGAGAAACCGGTCATCCGACTCGACAAGCAGAGCGTCAGCGGTGTGCCTTACGGAGAGCCGGCAAGGTTCAAAGTATACATGACCAATGAGAGTGAAGAGCCTGCAAGGGCATATCCTTCCCTCTCCCTCTCGCTCGACGACCAGAGCAATCCTTACGGAGCACGTCTCACCGTCGACGGATTCCCTGTCACATGGGCAGGTACCGAGATCGGTGTCACACCGGGACAGGTCACGGAGAAGACTCTTGAGGTTTATGCCAGCGACGGATTCGACTATGATGACATCACGCTGAGCCTCATGTCGTGTGAGGACAACACCGTGTATGATGAGGTGAGCTTCGACGTGCACTTCCTGCGCACCGCAGGGAACGTCAACATCTCGCTGCCCGGCGACAAGTGGGTGATGAACACCGACGCCGCACACGACAAGAAGGGCTACAGCATGCCTGTGGTCATCGACGGATTCGACAAAAACCAGCACAACTTCGACCACATCGAGTTCCAGTACAAGGAGAGCAACCGTGGCGAGGAATACTGGACCAACCTCTGCTCCTTCTATGCCAAAGACTCGCTCTTCCAGCTGGCCAGCGGCAACAAGGAGATGATACCTGAGAACGGGAGCATTAGCACCAAGTTCTATGGCGAGGGTGAAATCATCGAGAAGGCTTACGACCTGCGCGCCGTACTCTTCTGCCGCAGCGGCAATGAGTATATCACCTCGTCGTCAAAAGTGCTCAGCGGTATCAAGGACACACGCCGCCCGCAGCTCTTCGGTGAGCCTGAGCCTACCAACGGCATCCTCGACATCGGCGACAACGTGGTGTTCAACTTCTCAGAGGACATCGAATACAACTACCTGCACAGCCTCGTCAACTTCGAGGTGAAAGGTGAGGTCAACAACGACGATGTCACCAACGATGTCTCCATCTACTTCGACAAAAATTCGAGCGTGGAGACCGAGGCCCGACGCAACTTCAACGACAAGGAACTCACGGTCGAGATGCTCATCAAACCGGACAACATAGGAATTGACATGCCGATCTTCTCACACGGCACCGGAGGCAAGAAACTGCAGTTCTGGATCACCAAGGAGAAGCATCTCAAGGCCGTGGTCAACGACGAGACCTTCGTCTCCGACTCGGTAGTCAAGTCAAATGACTTCACACAGGTGGCAATGGTGCTCAGCCAGCGGGTGAACAAAGACTCCATCACCAACTGGTATGTCTCGCTCTACAACGGTGGAGCCCTCTTCTACGACCATGTACTCGCTGAGCCTTACACTGGCGTCGGTCCGCTCATCTTCGGACGTACCAATGAGACCAACCGTAAGAAGAGCCAGTACTATCAGGGACGTATGATGGAGGCTCGACTCTGGTATCGTCCGCTCGACGGAGGACTCCTCAGCAGCATCTACGGCAAGAAACGTCTCACTGGCTTCGAGATGGGGCTGGTAGACTACTACCCGATGAACGAAGGAACGGGCGACTATGCCCTCGACAAGTCGCAGGGTGCCAACGCCATGCTCTACAACGCATCATGGGCAATGCCACAAGGCATGTCGCTCCACCTGGAATGGGAAGACCGCGGTATGCCGCTCGACGACAAAGCACTCACCCGCACCAGCGAGGAAGACTATACGCTCATGTTCTGGTTTAAGACCGACTCTGAAGGACGTGGCGTGCTTGTGAGCAACGGAGCCGGACTGGCATCCAACAATGGTGCCAAAAACCAGATTTGCATCGGATTTGAGGCAGAGAAACTGATGTTCCGCTCCAACGGACTCGCCGTACAGGCCACAGGCAACTACAGCGACAACCAGTGGCATCACTATGCCATGACGGTCAACCGCGCCATGAACGTGGGTTGCATCTATGTCGATGGTGTCTTGCGCGCCAACTTCGCCACACAAGACCTGGGTGGCATCAGCGGAGGATATCCTATGCTCGGAGCTGCGCTCTACGAGGAGATCCGCGACGGAAAACCCGTGGTGCTCGACAGCCGCAACTGGCTCAGAGGCAACCTCGACGAGATCTGTATGTTCGCACAGGCGCTGCCGCTCTCGATGATCAAGAACTATATGACCAAGAGCCCCTATGGCGACGAGGCTGGACTGATCACCTACCTGAGCTTCGACCGCCAGGAACGCCAGAAGGACAACAGTCTGGAGTATAAGCCATACATCTACAGTCGCAAGATACACTTGGACGACGATGGCAACATCGTCTACGTGATAGACAAAGAGACCAAGCAGCCCACCACACAACCGGTGGTCGACTATCTCTTCAACGACTCGCTTGTGACCAAGGAGATGGTGCTCGCACATATCGACCAGTCGGACGCTGCACCCATGCGGCCTTACGAGGAGCTACGCAACCTCAACTTCAGCTATGCAGGGCGCAACAACCAGATCATGGTCAATATCAATGAGCTCACCTCTAAGATCAATAAGCGTAACATCTACGTCACACTCAGGGAGATTCCCGACAAGAACGGCAATACCATGGCTTCGCCAGTCACTGCCACTTACTTCGTCGACTGCAGCCCGCTGCGATGGAAGGAAAACAGAAAGCAAGAGACGGCTTACGCTGGGTTTGACTGGGATATCGATCTGGCGGTCGTCAACTACAGTTCCTCGACGCATACATACACCATCGAGAATTGTCCCAAGTGGCTGAAATTCAACACTTACAGCAACACTGTCGGACCTAATAGCTCGGAAATACTGAAAGCGGTGGTCAGCAAGAACCTCAATGTGGGTACCTATGACGAGGTCATCTATCTCACGGATGAGGATGGCATGAGAGAGCCGCTATACCTCTCCATCACCGTCGAGGGCAATGAACCATATTGGACGGTCAATGGCAACTTGCTGCAGCACACGATGAACATCATCGGTGAGGTGACCATCAACGACGAACTGGATATCGACTCGCGTGACATCGTAGGTGTCTTCGACCGAAACAATGTCTGCCACGGAGTGGCCAACATCGACTATTCTGCCGATACAGGCGAAAGCCGTGTCTACCTGACGGTATATGATTGCGATAATGAGGATGGCAAAGTCGACAACAAGCAGCTCTACTTCAAACTCTGGCGTTTCAGCACCGGACTGGAGATGCTCCTCACCGTCAACCCGACCATCAAGTTCTCGCCATCTGAGGTGATCGGAGCCGACACTCCTGTCAGCATGAAAGCAGGACTGGAGTATGTACAGACCTTCAGCCTGGAGCCGGGATGGAACTGGGTGTCGTTCAACGTGACCAGTGAGAACCTCTTCAACCTGAACAATCTGCTCGACGGACTGCCATGGGTGAATGGAGACATCCTCACAGATATGAACAGCAACACGACGCTCATCTATCATGACAACCACTGGCGTCTGTCGGGAGATGTGACAAATATGGGCATCTCGCCCAAACGTGCTTACGCTGTGAAAGTGCAAGACTATGTCGACTTCCCCATCGCGGGGGCTATCATCAAGCAGAAAGACTCACGTACCATCACTGTGAAAAATGGATGGAACGGTATCGGATACACGCCGATGATGAACCTGAGCGTGGAAACTGCACTGAGCGACTATCACAGCAAAGCACAGGAGGGTGATGTCATCAAGAGCCACGACGAGTTCGCGGTATACACCGTCACCAACAAAGTGGGACGCTGGAAGGGTAGCTTGCAGTATATGAAGCCGGGCGAGGGATATTTGCTCTTGCGCAAGGCCGATACATCTGCATCGTTCATCTACCCGTTCTACGAGCCGGGAAGCACCTTCCTCGACGAGGGAGCCAAGGCTCCGGAGAAGGGCGTCACACAGTATCTGCCCAACACCATGTCGCTCTCGGCTGTGGCTACGGGCATCGAGATGCAACCGGGCGACCGCCTGCTGGCTTACGCCGACGGTGAGCTGCGTGGTGTGGCTGAGAACTCTGCCGACAGCGTGTTCTACTTGAGCGTGGGCGGTGAAGGCAAACAGCCGTTGAGCTTCGCCATCGAGCGCGAGGGCGAGATTATCGCCGCCACCAGCGAGATACTGCTCTTCGAATCCAATGCTGTAATGGGTACGCCCGACGCACCGACACGCATCGACTTCACACGACGTGACATACCGCAGCATGGATGGTACACACTCGATGGTATCCGACTGCAGACCAAACCCACCAAGAAGGGGGTCTATATCTACAACGGACAAAAGCGTGTGGTGGAATGATGCCAGTTCATGATTCATAGTAAAAAACGAAAGATGAATGAATCTCATCACTGATGTAGGGACGCGGCGTGCCGCGTCCGGCAAAGAAAAATAATAGTAATCATTTCCTTCTCACCAGACCGTCTCAGAAGAGGCGGCGAGGTGGGAAGGATTAATGCGTAAAAAGATGAAAAAATCATTTTATTACACCACCATGCTCGTAGCTGCACTCGTGATGCTATGGAGCTGTAGCTCGTCTGACGATGACGAGAATGAAGAAAAACAAGTGACTTCTTATACCGAGACGCCCGCGACGGAGACGCCCGAGTGGATCGTAGACTGGACAGCCAACGACGCTGCACCAGACTGGAAAATGCCGGAGGCAAGCGTTTTTGAAAACTGGTCCATCCTGATGGTCAAACTGCAGCCCGAACTGGCCAGCTACGCCACCGACGACGATATGATGGCCGTCTTTATCAACGACAACCTGCGCGCAGCGGCTCAACCGGCCACCAGCATGGCCAGCGCTGCTGAGACAGGAGACGACAGCGTGTTTTTTATACTCAAAGTGTATGGAAACGATGTTATTTCTAACAAAACACAGGAGTTCACGCTCAAGTATTATTCCAATCATTTCCACCAGATGTTCTCTCTGACAGGACAGGAGAAATTCGTACCCGAAAGGGTGTATGGTGTAGATGAAGACTTTATCCCGCCATTGACCACCGGTTCTTCCAAATATCCTGTAGTGATGAATTTAGACATTAAGCCTACAATCTCACAGGATACCACTTTGAACTTCTCAGCGGATGACCTCCTTGCCGTCTTCGTGGGAGACGAATGCCGTGGTGTATATAGCGCATACAACGGTATGATCTCACAGCCGGTATCCATGGCGGTTTACGGCAAACAGGAGGGGGAGACTGCCACTCTGCGCTATTACAACGCACAGAAAAAAGCCGTACTCTCTTTCAAAGAGACCTTCTCCATCTCAGGGGGAGAAAAAACTTTTAACATCAATTTCTAAATCCATAAAACATGAAATTCAATCGATTTTTTATCTTTTTTTTCGCCTTCATGGGATTGATGGCGTGCTCCTCAAATAATGATATCGAAGAGGATACGCCCACAACGAAAGAAAAGAAGTTTCTGCCGCTGACCGTCGAAGTTCATGAAAACCCGATGGTCGATTCCAATGCTGCTCAGAGTAATATGCGAAAAGCGCCAATTATTGATAATACTTCTTTTGATGCTTTTTATTTGAATTATTACTATCAAGGTGTTGAGGATCTTGCTTATAATGGAACACCTTGGCCTACGACTCGTGTAGGTTCTGGCAGGTGGCGCGTAGGTGAAGAAAATCAGCAAAGTGGTGGTGGAGATTATGGATGGCCGACTGATTATGGTGATGGGCAAAATCCTGATGTTAATTGGTTTGCTGATAATACAGAAAACGGGAACGGCTTCGATTTCAACGATGGAGACCCATATATTAATTTCAGTGTAGATGAATATTCAACCAATCATAAAGATCTGTTAGTCGCCAACATAACGGAGAAATGGACTGATCACCAAGGTGTAATGTCTCTTACCTTCAATCATAAATGTGCTGCTTTGCAGTTTTATGTCAAAAAAGCAAATAATATCAAAAGTAAGGCAGTCACCATCCATAGCGTAGAGTTACACAACTTGGCGAACCAAGGGCGTTATAATTATGATACCGATAACTGGAGTAATTTGACGGGCACAAACAGTAAATATACATTATTAAGTTCTTCAGGTGCTATTGCGTTTGAAGCAGATAAAGAATATACTGAGAATGATTATGTCGAATTGTATGCGGGTGATTTGCAAAGTAATGCAAAAAATGACTATCTCTTTATGATTCCTCAAACTGTTGAAGCTTGGAGTCCTTCGACGAATCCAAATGGTGCTTATTTGTTGATGAGTTGTAAGATTGATGGTGACGATAAAGTGGTGTATGTTCCATTTTCTGCCACTCTCAAGCAAGGAGTCAAATACAACGTATACATTAATTTGGGAAAATCCACCATGTTGAACCAAGAGGGTGCTAAAATTTTTAATTAAGACAATAGGGACTTATGAAAAGATTATATATACGACCGATTGTAGACTTACAGGAAATGTATACTAAAGATTATGTTCTTGTATCAGGGTCCGTAAAGGTTAAAGGTTTTGAAGACAGAACAATAACAATTGGCGCTGACGATGACAACGAAGTAGGTGCCAACTCTATGAATACCTCCTTATGGGAAGATGAGTAATCGCTTCCTGGATTTGAAAATCAAGGGGGACAGGTACTTGATGTGAATGTAAATTCAGTCAAGTATCTGTCCCCTTGATTTTCTAAATAATCTTCGAAAAATAGATAAACTGCTACTTTTTTATACCTTTGCAGTTAGATTTCTCTTAATTGGATAGTCACCAAAAAACTATCATGATTTGCATAGGTAAGCCTGTATTGGAACGTAAAAATGGAAGGATAATTTGTTTCTAGCACGCCACTCTCCATTTGCAGTGGTAATCATTTCCCCCTCTAAGTTAGAGGGGGGCAGGGGGAGTGTGTCTCAGCCAGCGGTAGAGGGGGCCAGGGGGAGTGTGTCTCAGCCAGCGGTAGTGGGAGCCAGGGGGAGTGTGTATGCTTTCAAGAGAAACAGTCACATGACATCTATACTACAACAAATTGGACAGCCTGTTTCGAGCTATCCAAAACTTGTTCACTCGAAAAAGAAAAAGGAGTTACGAATTCTCGTAACTCCTTGATTCTTAACGTACACCCGCAGGGGTTCGAACCCTGGACACCCTGATTAAGAGTCAGGTGCTCTACCAACTGAGCTACGGGTGCATTCACATCGATTTTTCATCCTCAGGATGTCTTCTCAAATGCGTGTGCAAAGGTATGGCTTTTTTTTGTAACGACCAAACTTTTTCCCACTTTTTTTGCACTTCCCATAAAAATACCCCTCATTTTGCACATTTCAGCAAGAAATCCACAAAATGAGGGGCCTTTTTTTCCTAGTCTCTCTAGATATCCTAGTCCTCCTATTAATCCTATCCTATCATTTCCACCGACCGCTTGAGGAAGGCGGACAGGCCGGCACCCTTGAGCATACCATTCTGCAGGAGGGCGAGGTCGATGAGCTGATGGATGATGTTATTGCCTTTGGCATAGTCGGAGATGATCTGCTTCTTCTTGTTTTTCTGCTCGTCGACGGCTTTCTCCGTGGCGTTCAGGTCGTCTTTCTCCTCCTGGGTCAGCTCCTCGGCCTTCTTCTTGCTCTGCTCCTGACGAAGCACCGCCAGACGGGCCTCCTGACCCTTGATCTCGCTCAGCACAGGCTTCAGGGCCTCGGCACACTGGGCGTTCTCGTCGTCTAATACTTTCTTGATGAGAGGATGGTCGCAGTTGAGCACCATGCTGTATGAGTCGGGCATCTGTGCATAGAACGCCATGCCGCTCTGGAAACGGCTCACGTCCTTCATACGGCGCATATACTCGCTCTGGGTGATCACCACCGGCTGGGCCGTCTCGCCTAATGACTGTACCTCTACGTAAAACTCAGACTTCTCGATGGCGGGAATCTGTGACTTGAAGGCTTGTGACAAGTTGTCAGTCTCCTCGGCAGACAACTCCGTCTTCTTGCGGTCTTCCTTCATAATGAGACGGTCGATGATGTCGCTGTCGACACGAGTGAAGCGGCTCTTCTCCAGTTTCTGCTCCAGCATCGACACTAAGGGCACGTCGAGGTCGCCGTCGAGCAGCAGCACGCTGTAGCCCTTGTCCTTGGCCGACTCGATATAGGCATACTGATCCTCGGTGTTGGTGGCATAGAGGTAGACCAGCTGGCCGTCTTTGTCGGTCTGGCTGTCCTTGATCAGCGTGCGGTATTCGTCGTAGGTGAAGTACTTGCCGTCGGTGTCCTTCAGCAGAGAGAAGTCCTTCGCACGGTCGTAGAAGTCTTCTTGCGAAAGCATACCATAGTGGATGAAGATCTTCAGGTCGTCCCATTTCGACTCGTAGTCCTTGCGGTCGTCCTTGAAGATGCTGTTCAGACGGTCGGCCACCTTCTTGGTGATATAGGTCGAAATCTTCTTCACGTTGGAGTCACTCTGAAGGTATGAGCGGCTCACGTTCAATGGGATGTCGGGAGAGTCGATCACACCATGCAGCAGGGTGAGGAATTCAGGCACGATGCCTTCCACCTGGTCGGTGACAAACACCTGGTTGCAGTAGAGCTGGATCTTGTTGCGCTGTAGCTCGATGTTTGACTTGATGCGTGGGAAATAAAGGATGCCCGTGAGGTTGAACGGGAAGTCCACATTGAGGTGGATCCAGAACAGCGGCTCGTCGTGCATGGGATAAAGCTTGCGGTAGAACTCCTTGTAGTCCTCGTCTTTCAGCGTGCTGGGGGCCTTCGTCCACATCGGCTCGCTGTCGTTGATGATGTTGTCCTCGTCGGTCTCCACCATCTTGCCGTCTTTCCACTCGCTCTTCTTGCCGAAGGCCACAGGCACCGCCATGAACTTGCAGTATTTGTTGAGCAGGCCCTCGATTTTCTCTTTCTCGAGAAACTCCTTGCAGTCATCATCAATATAAAGGATGATGTCGCTGCCGCGGTCCTCTTTCTTCGACTCGGAGATCTCAAACTCAGGACTGCCGTCGCAACTCCATTTCACAGGCTCGGCATCTTCGCGGTAGCTGCGGGTCACGATCTCTACTTTCTTGCTCACCATGAACGCACTGTAGAATCCCAGGCCGAAATGACCGATGATGGCATTGGCGTTGTCTTTGTATTTATCAAGGAAGTCGTTGACACCCGAAAAGGCGATCTGGTTGATATACTTGTCGATCTCGTCGGCACTCATGCCGATACCGCGGTCGCTGATGGTCAGGGTGCCCTTCTTCTTGTTGAGAGTCACACGCACCGTCAGGTCGCCCAACTCACCTTTGAAGTCGCCGCGCTCTTTCAGCGTCTTCAGCTTCTGGGTGGCGTCCACGGCATTGGAAATCATCTCACGAAGGAAAATCTCATTGTCTGAGTATAAGAACTTTTTGATGACGGGGAAGATGTTCTCGGTCGTAACCCCGATGTTGCCTTTCTGTTTCTGCATAATGCTAAAAATTAACGTTTCTTTTCAATATCATCTGCAAAATCCGTGCCAAAGAATAATATCAATCTCCATACACCACCTCACCTAATCATCACCTCGTCACCTAATCACCTTAGTCACCTAATCACCTTATCACCTCGTCACCTCATCACCTTATCTCTTGAAGCAAACAACTTGTCAACTCGTCTACTCGTCAACTTGTCACTTGAAACAAACAACTCGTCAACTTGTCACTTGAAACAAACAACTTGTCTACTTGTCAACTTGTCAACTTGTCAACTTTAAAATTTTTTAATATTTCAATATCAGAATATATAGATTATTTTTCATAACTTTGCAACAAATTGGCAATGACTCCGATGGATAAGGAGTGCCAATGCTGCTTAGGGCAGGCTTTGCGATGGAGCAAAGATGATAAACACGCGCGTTCAATACCTATCTTGCTGGTATAATCTTTTATGGTAAAAGCAATATGGAGGAAAAACTTGTTTTTCATTCATCCTTTGGGTATGAGGCCGTGTCTGAGTATTACACCTTGCATTATGAGGAGGTCAAGGCTTTCGTGCTGAAGCGTCTCGAATGTGAGGAGGATGCAGAAGATATCGTGCAGAACGTCTTCTTAAGAATACTCTCTTCTGGAAAGATGATCACAGAGATCACGCTGCCATGTCTCGTCTACACCATAGCCAGGAATCTGGTCTATGACTACTGGAGACATCACAGGGCGATAGAAGAATATCAATATTATATCGCAAAGAGCAAGGATGCCTACGGCGACATGGAGACGGTCTATTCCGCAAAAGAAATCACGGAGATACTTGAAAGGGGTATTGCAAGACTGTCAAACACGCACGGAGTGATTTACAGGATGAATGTGCTGGATGGAATGAAAGTGTCTGAAATATCCGACCAGCTGCACCTGAAATACAAAAGCGTGGAAAACAAGCTCGGAAAAGCAAGGCAGAATATGAGAGAATATATGTGCCGGATGCTTGCTTGAACAAGATAAAACATTTTTCATAAATATTCAATAGGTAGTTTTTTTAAAAGGTTTGCCCTGGCATTTGTAGTGATACTATGTGCCAGGGTTTTTTATACCTCATAAAACAGGCCGTCAATTCGTTTCTTACACATCCACACTCCATTGACAGTGGTAATCATTCCCCCCTCTAAGTTAGAGGGGGCCAGGGGGAGTGTGCCATTTCCCCCTCTAAGTTAGAGGGGGCCAGGGGGAGTGTGTCTTTTCCCCCTCTAAGTTAGAGGGGGCCAGGGGGAGTGTGTCTTTTCCCCCTCTAAG
>CAMIYC010000067.1 GCA_946402905.1 uncultured Prevotellaceae bacterium
GACAAATCTCTTAAATTCTTGATAAATAATTTGTTATAATCTCTGTAAAGGTGGGCACTTCAGTTCTTTAATTCTTAAATTCTTGATAAAAAAGAAACTTCAGTAAAAAAGAGAATCTTGAGAAAGTCAGATGCCTTGCTTCGCCTGTTCCAACGAGGCAATCAGGCGGTCGCACCAGGTATCGAACTCAGGGTCTTCCACCTGGCATTCGGGATGCTCGCGCAGATAGGCCACGCACCGTCTCACACCCTCCTCAAAGCGCACACGGGCCTGGAAACCGGGCACGGCGCGCTTGAGCTTGGAGCAGTCAAACACCACGGTGCAGGCCTTGTCGCCCAGCAGGTTGCCCTCCATGTCGTAAGCAGCAGGTGCCACGGCGGCAATGTATGACGACGATACGTAGTAGGGCTTGAACTCCACCCCCAGGGCGTCGGCCACACAATGGTATATCTGGTTCCATGTGAGCGACTCGTCTGACATGATCTGAAACGCTTCGCCGATGGTGTGGGGATTGCCGATGAGTCCGATGAAACCGCGGGCGAAGTCTTCGTTCCATGTCATCGTCCACAGTGTGGTGCCGTCGCCATGCACGATCACAGGCTTGCCCTCCATCATGCGCTTGAGCACCTGCCAGCTGCCTTTCAGGCCATGGACGCCCACGGGCACGCTGCGCTCGCAGTAGGTGTGGCTCGGGCGTACGATTGTCACAGGGAAGCCCTCTTCGCGATAATGCCTCATCAGCAACTCTTCGCAGGCTATCTTGTCGCGGGAGTACTGCCAGTGGGGATTGGCCAGGGTGGTGCCCTCATCGATGATATAGTTTCTCACGGGCTTGTGGTAGGCCGAAGCCGAACTGATGTAGATATACTGCCGCGTGAGGCCGGCAAACAGCCGGTAGTCGCGCTCCACCTGTGCGGGCAGGAAACCGATAAATTCGCAGACGCAGTCGAAGGTCGTGTCGCCGAGCTGGCGTAGCACCTTCTTTTCGTCGTTGATGTCACAGATCACCTGACGGATGCCTGAAGGCACTTCTTGCTGACGGTTGCCGCGGTTGAGCAGCCATGTCTCATGTTCGCTCTCTGAAAGTTGTCGTGTGATGGCACTGCTGATGGTGCCTGTTCCTCCAATTAATAGTATTTTCATGTTGATTGATAGTTGGTAAAGCTCTATATACACTTTTGCAAATATAGATAAAAAATCGGTTATGTGAGAGAAAATGAAAATATATTTGGTTTTTCACCCTATTTTTTTTATTTTTGCATTTAACATTCATCCTTCATATAATCATGATTAAGACATTTACAATCTCCATCCTGGCTTGCTGCCTGAGCACCATGGCAACAGCCCAGAATTTTAGTCTGAATGAACTCAGGGGCTGGCCGCATATAGAGGCCGAGGGCGATCTCGACAAAGACGGGGTGAGCGATCTGGTCATCATCGCTCATCCTGATAACGGACAGAATATCGCCTCTGCGGGCGAAGATGATGCCGAAAGTGCAAGCGTGCCCGTCCTCTCGATCTTCAAGGGGCAGAGAGGAGCCGCCTACGGTCTGTGGCGGCAGTATAAGGCAGCCCTGCCGCCTGAGCAGGGCGAGACACAGAGTATAGACTACTCGCTCGAAATCACCGACCGCTTCACACTGAAGATCTCTTTTTCATATTTCTTTAGCGCCGGCTCCTGGTGGACACCGTCGTACACCTATGTCTACCGATACCAGAACGGCGACTTTTACCTTATCGGCGAGGACAGCAAAGGCTACGCTCGCAATACCGGTAAGGCCGAAGAAGACAGCTACAACTATCTGACCCATAAAAAGCAGCATCTCGAATACAACATGTTTGACGAGGGGGTGAAGCCGCGTGAGAAGTGGAGCAACATCCCCAGGAAACCGCTCAAAAAACTGGGTTCCTTCCAAATGGGTGATTGATTGTTAAAACTGCATGATGACGGTATCTGTTTGGTCCATACTCTTCTTGTCGTTGGGCATATTTGCGGCCCTGGCCTGGCTCTTCGTCAAATACATGCGTCGTCTCATTATAGAGCGCGACCTGCATTTTGCCGGAGAAGATTTACGTGACATACCGTTCTCGCAGCGTGTCATGGCCCGGATCATCCCTCCTATCAGGGTGGCTCACGGCCATGTCGTGGCCTGGTGGTACGGACAGCCGTCGGCCCGGCTGAAACTGGTGGGCGTCACCGGCACCAACGGCAAGACCACTACTGCCACCGTGCTTTACCATCTGTTTCGCAAGATGGGCCACCGCTGCGGGCTCATTTCCACCGTGTGTGTCGCCATCGACGGAGAGGAGATGCCGGCCGTCATCACTACACCTGGAGCTGTCGAGCTCAACCGCTTGATGAAGCGTATGGTCAGCGCAGGGTGCGAGTATGTGTTCATGGAGTGTTCCAGTCACGGCCTGGTGCATAAACGTGTCAGCGCGCTCCATTTCGCCGGAGGGATATTCACCAATCTCACCCGTGACCATCTCGACTATCACCATACCTTCGACAACTATCGCAACGCCAAGAAATCATTCTTCGATCTCTTGTCAGCCGGGGCTTTCGCCGTCGTCAATGCCGACGACGCTTCCAGCGGGGTGATGACACAGGACTGCAAAGCCACTGTGAAGACTTATTCCATCTGCCGGAACGCCGACTTCATGGCTGAGGTCATCAGATGTGATGCCGATGGAATGCTGCTGCGCATTGATGGTCAGGTGGTGCAGGTGAGGCTGGTCGGAAAGTACAATGCGTCCAATCTGTTGGCGGTATATGCTGCGGCGGTGATGCTGGGCAAGACTCCTGGCGACATACTTGATGCCCTGCCAAAGATAGAGAGCGTCAGGGGCAGGCTCACACCCATTCGTTCACCGAAAGGATTTACTGCTTTTGTCGACTATGCCCATACGCCGGATGCCCTGGAGAATGTGCTCACTACGCTGCGTGAGGTGACGGGCGGCGGCGGGAGGATCATCACTGTGTGCGGGGCGGGAGGCAACCGCGACAAAGGCAAGCGTCCGCTCATGGCACAAGTGGCTGCCCGAATGAGCGACTACGTCATACTCACCAGCGACAATCCGCGCTTTGAGCGACCGATGGATATCATACACGACATGATGGCTGGAGTCGACGCCACTCGCCTCGGTTGCGTGGCCTGCGTAGAGGACCGCCGTGAGGCCATCGGCAGAGCTTGCGAGATGGCTGGCAAGGGTGATGTCGTCCTCGTAGCAGGCAAAGGGCATGAGACCGACCAGGAAATCAATGGCGTGAAGCACCACTTCAGCGACATCGAGGTGCTGCAGGAGTTAGCAGGCGACTGAACATTTCCCTATGATATCAAAAGAAAATATCCGTGGATGCGTCACAACGCACCCACGGATATTGTTATGGGGCATACGAAGTTATGCACTTATAGACGGTCTTTCTTCAATTTCAAATGGTCTGTTTTCATTTGACTACAAACTTCTTGCCATTGCGGATATAGATGCCTGGTCTCAGTTGACCCTCCATCTTGATGCCTTGCAGGTTGTAGATGGCGTCGCCTGACTTTTCGGCCTGCTCTATATCGTTGATACCGTCAGCGTAGCCAGAGTTGGCAAATTCCACTGTTGTTTCATTCACCAACATATAAAGGGGACGGATTGGCAGTCCCGTGCGCAATTGGCATTGGGTGAAAGTGGCTTGCCCATTCTGGACATTTAGGGCGTTGGCTTTTTTGTTGATGCAATTGTATCTGTCGCATGTCCAGTAATACGACAGCGTGCCGCTTTGAGGTGTCTTTCCATCGTAACAGCTTCCTGCATAGGGCATGAAGATCTTGTTGCCGTTGGGTCCCGTAATACTTAGTCCCTTGGTGCCTTGTACTGTCTTCTCCTCTATGGTACAGTTGTCGATGAGTTCCTGAAAATCTCCCTTTGTAGGGATGGTTCGGATGTAAGTACTGGTATTGGGTCCTTCTTCTACAACCATTTTCCTGCACGAAGGGTCATAGGGAGCATCAGTCTCGTCTTCTAACTCGAATGCATTCAGGTCACAAGTGTAAAAAGCGCCAATAAGCATCGGCAGGTCCTTCAGCGATAGACGATAGCTCTTCCATGTGTAATTGGTCTTGGGCGCTTTCTCGCCCCATGAGTAATAGTTGCCAAACTCTGCTTCGCTGTTGGCACCCAGGTTGCAGGTGCTCCAGAGGTTGCCGCTCGGAAGATCCAAGTCTACATAGTTCAACGTGCACTCTACAGGTCGGATGGCTGCTCCCGTGCGGCGTTGTATAATGTTGACGGCAGACTTCGCAGCACTCTTCAGATAGGCAGCCTTTGCTTTGGATCTGTTAGAGGCATAGTTGTCTGAAGTCCAATAGTATGCACTTGCACCTGCATCCATCTGTTTGCCGTCATAGCTGCAGCCCGAGAAAGGCAGGAAGATGCTCTTGCCACTGGGACCTGTCACGCGGAATCCTTTGATTCCGTCTTTGGTATCCTCTTTCCAAGTGCATTTGTCAATCAGTTCTTTCCACTGTGCGGCCGTAGGCATGGCAAGACCATCATTGTTCTCATAGGCAGCATCGTAGGATGTCTGGCTGATCGAAGCTCCGATGTTTTGGGCAGTCTTGGCACTGCCGTTGGCATATTCGTAGTTCTTCCAGGTGTAGGTGTTCTTTGTCTCAGTCTCGCCCCATGCGTAGTAGTCGCCATAAGCACTTTCCTTTGCTGCTCCAAGATTCTTGCTGGCCCATTTCACACTCAGTCCGAGATCGACCAATGTGAAGTTGCTCTCCTCTGTCACAGGTTCTATCACGGGTCGGATGGCCACACCCGTACGGCGGTTCAGGTTGATCAAGGAAGCCTTGACTCCAGGCTGGATATTAGCAGCCAGTGCCTTATACACTTTTCCGCTGACATTGTTGGCTGTCCAATAGTATGCGTAAGTGCCTTTGCCGTAGTCCTTCCCGTCGTAGGAACAACCGGCGAATGGCAAGAAGATGCTCTGGCCGTTAGGGCCGGTCACTGTGTAGCCTTTCACCCCATTGACCTTGGATTCTTTCCAGGTACATACCGTGAAGAGCTCCTCCCATTGCTGTGAAGTGGGGATGCTTGCCCCAACTTCCTGATAGAGGGAGTAGGCGATGTCGTATGCCGGGGTCTTGCTGATGTCATCGCCGATGTTTTTGCAAGAGGAGGCGGTGCCTGAGCAGTATTTGTAGTTCTTCCATGTGTATGTCTTCTTGGCTTCTTTCTCGCCCCATGCGTAGTATTCACCGATTCCTTCTGGCGAGGTGGCTTCAATGTTGTATTTAGCCCATTTTGTGCCACTGGGCAGACCGAGGTCAACGAAATCTGCATCTTGCGGTTGAGTATAATCAACAAAGATGTCGAATCTGTTGCATAAGTTGGTCAGGGGATAATCACAGCGTGCCTCATAGCAGGTCTTACCGTCGACGGTGGCTGTCTTTTCGAGGGTGACGGTCCAGCCGTTCCCATTCACTCCTGTCACGGTATAGCCCGGGTCGCACTCGATGGTAAACCAGAGGTCTTCATATTGTTCTGACTCACAGTCCATGGACATGATATTGTCCTCGAAGGGGGAAGTTACCTCTAAATCTTCATCACCATAAAGATAGATCTTGATATTTTTGCTGAGTTGGTCGAAATCATTGTTTTGCAGTACGAATTCAACATTTTTGTAATTGGGGCCATCGATACATAGAGTGTTGTTGGCATCATTCACATTCTTGAATCCTATATAGCAGTTGATGCCTGTTCCCGACAGAGTCTCCTCGGTTCCTTCAGGCTCTTCAGGATCTTCAGGTAATTGTATGATACCGTTGATATAAATTACTATGTCGTCATTGGGACCATAATGATATGGGTATCCCGGCTTGGTGGCTTTCACCTTATTGCCGTTTTCATCGTAAAGGGTTGTCTCGCCTCCATCATCATAAAAGCCTCTTGGTGCCGGCATTCTCCGGATAGACGACATGGCTGGCTCGATCATATCCGCGAGATTCTTCCACGAAAGATAATAATAGTTCTCGGTGCAAAGCCTGTCAACTCCCACTTTATAGATGGCTTTGCAGCCCCATCCTTTCATTTGCTGGTAATGGATGTCGTCATCAGTAGAACCGTCGGTGATGAGTCCTGACTGCAATACCTCCACACCGGCTGTGCATTCGATTGATAATTGGTCGGGAGCTTGCGGTTGAGTATAATCAACAAAGATGTCGAATCTGTTGCATAAGTTGGTCAGGGGATAATCACAGCGTGCCTCATAGCAGGTCTTACCGTCGACGGTGGCTGTCTTTTCGAGGGTGACGGTCCAGCCGTTCCCATTCACTCCTGTCACGGTATAGCCCGGGTCGCACTCGATGGTAAACCAGAGGTCTTCATATTGTTCTGACTCACAGTCCATGGACATGATATTGTCCTCGAAGGGGGAAGTTACCTCTAAATCTTCATCACCATAAAGATAGATCTTGATATTTTTGCTGAGTTGGTCGAAATCATTGTTTTGCAGTACGAATTCAACATTTTTGTAATTGGGGCCATCGATACATAGAGTGTTGTTGGCATCATTCACATTCTTGAATCCTATATAGCAGTTGATGCCTGTTCCCGACAGAGTCTCCTCGGTTCCTTCAGGCTCTTCAGGATCTTCAGGTAATTGTATGATACCGTTGATATAAATTACTATGTCGTCATTGGGACCATAATGATATGGGTATCCCGGCTTGGTGGCTTTCACCTTATTGCCGTTTTCATCGTAAAGGGTTGTCTCGCCTCCATCATCATAAAAGCCTCTTGGTGCCGGCATTCTCCGGATAGACGACATGGCTGGCTCGATCATATCCGCGAGATTCTTCCACGAAAGATAATAATAGTTCTCGGTGCAAAGCCTGTCAACTCCCACTTTATAGATGGCTTTGCAGCCCCATCCTTTCATTTGCTGGTAATGGATGTCGTCATCAATAGAACCGTCGGTGATGAGCCCTGACTGCAACACCTCCACACCGGCAGTGCATTCGATTGTTAATTGGTCGGGAGCTTGGGCCGTGACCTCTGCCCAGATCGTCTGACCCATCATAAAGGTCAATAGAAGCAGTAACCACCTGGTGGCCCTGCATCCTTCTAAAGTTTTTCTTTTCATAAGGTTAATGGTTTTGGTTAGCTAAGATGTATAATATGTATACTAAAGGCAAAGATATTATTTTTTTATCCAATTTGTCGACAATTGATGTTAAAAAAAGTTAAAACGTCAAGGCCGGCTCCAGTCGTGCCGCAGTGCTGGTCTCACGCCCCCCCAAAAAAAGCAAATAACGAAAAGGCAGCAAGTGGAAACGATACAGTTGAGGTCAAAAAATGAAAACTTAAACCGTTTTCTTTGTTATTTCTGAGGTTTGTCGTATCTTTGCATGTCTTAAAGTACACAGCTATAGAATATGAAAAAAAACATCCTGTCTCTTGTCATGGCCTTGACGTTGGCGTGGTCAGCACCGGCGTGTATGATGGCGCAGCCTGAATCTGTCAATGTCAGCGATCCGCTCAACAGCGACATCGATGAAATCGCCGCCGATATGATGAGTGATGATGAAATAGCCAGGGCGATGAAAGACTCCCTCGCCAACGACCCCCTCACAGCCGATGATATGGTGGCTCCCATGGAAGATGAGGGGGTGTATCAGGTGCTCAAGCGAAAATTTATCGAGGGCAATGCCGGGTTTATGTCGCTGGTGGCACTGGCCCTGGTGCTCGGTCTGGCCTTCTGTATCGAGCGCATTATCTATCTCACTCTCTCCGAAATCAATACACGCCGTCTCATGCAGGATATTGATCGCAAGATCAGTGAGGGCGACATCGAGGGCGCTAAGGATATCTGCCGTGACACACGGGGGCCTGTGGCCTCTATCTGCTACCAGGGACTGATGAGGGCAGACGAGACCCTTGACAATATTGAGCACTCCATCGCCTCGTATGGCGCCGTGCAGGCGGCCAACCTGGAGAAAGGCTGCTCATGGATCACGCTCTTTATAGCCATTGCTCCCTCGCTCGGTTTTCTGGGCACTGTCATCGGTATGGTCATGGCTTTCGACCAGATACAAAACGCCGGCGACATCAACCCCACCATCGTGGCATCGGGCATGAAGGTGGCACTCATCACAACTATCTTCGGTATTATCGTGGCTCTCATCCTCCAGATGTTCTACAACTATATTCTCAACAAGATAGAGCGGCTCACAGTGCAGATGGAGGAATCGGCAGTGACACTGATCGATGCGCTGGCAAAATACAAATCCCACGGCAGATGAAAAAGTGGTTCCGACTCATGGCAAAGGCGGGGGAGGCACGGCTGTGCTTCTTACTGATTGTGGCAACGGCTGTAGTGCTGTTCGCTCTCTTTTTCATGGTAGGTTTTAACCGGCCTTACCGTCCTGACCCCAATTTCAATGAGCCTGCTCTCACGTCGGCGGTCATGGTCTTTGTCATCGCAGTCTTTGTGCTGGCTCTCGCAGTGACGGTCTGGGCTATGCTTACTGCATTACGTCGCGGAGGCTCAGGTCAAGCCGTGATCAACGGTGTGCCTGCCATGAAAATCGCCATAGGGGTGGCCGCCGTCACGACTGTCACTCTGGTCGTCACCTTCCTGGCAGGATCCTCGGCGCCTTTCAGCGTCAACGGCAAGGTGTTCGAAGGGGCACTGGCATTAAAAACGGCAGATATGTTTGTGGCCTCCTCGGCCGTCATGATGACACTGGCCCTCGTGGCCGTGGTTTACGGCACGGTGCGCTCATATCTCAATAATAGATAATCGCTGCACGCATGTTTATTAAAAGACAACGCCGCCGAGTGCCTGGGCTGAATACAGCGTCGATCGCCGACATCTCCTTCACCCTGCTCATCTTGTTTCTCGTCGTCACGTCGATGGACGAGGACAAGGGACTCACACGCCACCTGCCACCCGTGTCGACTGAGATAACTCCTCCGGCGGAGATGCTGGAGCGGAATGTGATGCGTATCGAGATCAGCAGCGACAACAGCCTCTCTGTCAATGGAGAGACCATTCAGGTGGAGGAGCTGAGGCCGCGCGTGATGCAGTTTGTCGACAATCCCGACAACTCGCCCTCCCTGCCGGAGAAACACCCCGTCGAGATTTATGGACTGGGACGGTGTGCTGTCACCGACGGCCATGTCATACAGATCAAGGCCGACAGGGCTGCCGATTACGACACGTACTTCCAGGTGCAGAATGAGATCGTGGCGGCATATCAACAGCTGCGTGACCAACTGGCACGTAAACGTTTCAACAAACCCTACGCATCATGCTCTGAAGAGCAGAGGGTGGCCCTGAGGGACTATTATCCGCAAAGGGTGGCTGAGGAATACTCCGGGCAGAAAGGAGGGCAGCCATGAGTCTTTTCCGGAAAAAAGAGCGGCAGATGCCTGGACTCAACACCTCGTCGCTGCCCGACCTGATCTTCACTGTGCTCTTTTTCTTCATGATTGTCACGCACATGCGCTCCGTGACGGTCAAGGTGGCCTTTCAGACACCGCAGGGCACCGAACTGACCAAACTCGTGAAAAAATCATCTACCACCTATATCTTCGTAGGAAGACCCGTACGCTCTGGCATGCAGCCAGCCGACACCTTCGTCGTGCAGGTCAACGACAGGCTGATGTCTGTCGGGCAGCTTGCCGAATATCTCTCCGCCGAACGGAGCAGAATGTCGCCCGACGACCTCGAACAGATGACCGTTTCGCTGAAAGCGGACAAAAACGTGCCCATGGGGATCATCAACGATGTGAAGCAGGCTCTGCGCAAAGCCAATGCTTTGAAGATACATTATTCAGCAGTCAACAAAAAGAATACAAACTAAAAAGCCAAATTATGTCGAATCAATGTCTTTTTAAGACGAAAAGTTGGAAATTTGAAGGATTTTGGCTATCTTTGTACCAAATTTTTAAAATAAGCACAAATAATTAAACAAAATGGGACATCACAGTTTAGACGCATTAGACAAGAAAATCTTGAGACTCATTGCCGACGACGCCAGAATACCTTTTCTTGAGGTGGCCAGGGTGTGCAATGTCAGCGGAGCCGCTATCCATCAACGTATACAAAAGCTGACCAATCTCGGTATCCTCAAGGGGTCGAGATTTATTATCGATCCGGAGAAAATAGGATATGAGACCTGTGCCTACATCGGCCTGTTCTTGAAAGACCCGGAGAAGTTTGACTTCGTCGTTGAGGAACTGCGCAAAATGCCTGAGGTCGTAGAGTGCCATTACACTACCGGTGGCTTTGATATGTTTATCAAAATCTATGCGCTCAACAACCATCATCTGCTGGAGATCATACACGACAAACTGCAGCCTCTCGGACTGTCGCGCAGTGAGACCATCATCTCGTTCAATGCAGCTATCAACAGGCAACTGCCGATCATCGACATGCCTGATGATGAGGAGGAGGAAGAGGAGACTCAGCCCCTCACATAGTCTACAAACGCGTAGGCATAAGAATGACGCTCGTCGATACCGTGTTCCTCCCGCGATGACTCCTTCCAGTCATCGTAGGGCGGGAAAAAGGTATCGGCTTTTTTGGGTGTGTCATGCACCTCTGTCAGGCACAGCCTGTCGGCCCGCTTGATGGCCTGACGGTAGACCGATGCACCACCTATCACATAGACTTCTTCTCTGTCGTCGCAGTGGGAGAGCGCTTCCTCCAGATTGGGATACACCTCACAACCTTCCAGTTCTTTCATGCTACGACTCAACACGATGTTGCGCCGGTGGGGGAGTGCGCCCTTGGGAAGACTCTCAAAGGTGCGACGGCCCATGATGATGGTGTGGCCCGTGGTCAGCGCCTTAAAACGCTTCAGGTCGTTGGGCAGCCAGTATATCAACTGGTTCTCGTAGCCTATGGCACGGTTTTCGGCCACAGCCGCTATAATGTTGATGGTCATTACTTGGGTGTTGTTTTTGTTGATGGGATTGATGGGGTTGATGGGTCTGCTCTTCCTATACTGATACTTTCCCGGGGATGTGTGGCCAGGGGTCGTATCCGGTCAGCTCGAAATCCTCGTAGTGGAAGCTGAAGATATCCTTCACGTCGGGATTGATCTTCATCACCGGTAGCGGGCGAGGCGTGCGGGTGAGTTGCAACTGCACCTGCTCGAGGTGGTTGAGATAGACATGGGTGTCGCCGGTGGTGTGGATGAAGTCGCCGGCTTTCAAGCCTGTCACCTGAGCCATCATCTGTAGCAGCAGGGCATAGGAGGCTATGTTGAAAGGTACGCCGAGGAATGTGTCGGCAGAGCGCTGGTAGAGTTGAAGGCTCAGACGGCCGTCGGCTACATAAAACTGAAACATCGTGTGGCAGGGGGGCAGGGCCATCTTCTCCACCTCGGCCACATTCCAGGCACTCACCATCATGCGACGGGAGTCGGGGTGATGCTTGATGAGGTCCACCACCTGGGCGATCTGGTCGATGGTGCCACCGTCGTAGTCAGGCCATGAGCGCCACTGATGGCCGTAGACAGGACCCAGCTCGCCGTTCTCATCGGCCCATTCATTCCATATTCTCACACCATGCTGCTGCAGGTATCTCACGTTGGTGTCTCCTTGCAGAAACCAGAGCAGTTCGTAGATGATGGATTTCAGATGCAGCTTCTTCGTGGTCAACAGTGGAAATCCGTCTTCCAGGTTGAAGCGCATCTGGTGGCCGAAAATGCTTTTCGTGCCGGTGCCGGTGCGGTCGGTCTTCACCACACCTTCTTTCATGATTCTGTCGAGCAGGTCGAGATATTGTTTCATATTTCAGTTTTCAATGTTTCAAGTATTTCATGATCGGTCTCTGGGTAATGGCTGCTCCGTATCTTCCATTCCTGGGGATAGAGATTGTTGGCACGGCTGCCGATGTTCTTGACAAATCCGAGAGGCATACCCTGATAGCACATCAGCACGAAGCCCCTGGCCACCTCGTGAGGCAGGACGATGGCTTCGTTGCGCAGATAGGACAGTGCTTGTGGGTAGTCGAGGTCGTACGACTCGAAAGCATCCTGGCACAGTTCGGTCGAGAGGGCCAGCGTGGTGGCGGGCACGATGTCTTTGCCGCGGCGTGTGCCCAGACGTATGCCGGCGTGGAGCACATTCAACTTGGTCAGCTGCTCATACTGCTCCAGCCACCAGGTGGGTATCGCCCTGATCTCCGTCCCTGATTCTTGCAGGGTATACAGGTCGGGGTGTGCCATCCATTGCAGGATGGGGGAGTGGTCGTTCCTGGAAGACCGCCGTGGTTTGGACCTCTCTGTGTGCTTCTGGCGCGGTGTGGTGTCATGGTCGCTCTGTGGCTTACGCATGACGGCCATGAACAGGCCCTCACCGCGTGACACTCCGGGTATGAAACGGTATACTGGCGCTACGAGTTCCGGCAGCAGTGAGGGGGTGATCATCCAGTCGTCGTGGATGTCGACAGGCAGCAGTTCGGCTCCCCATGTCTCTCGCAGCCACTGGATGTTCTCCTCATTCTCATGGAGGTTGAACGTACAGGTGGAATAAATGAGCAGGCCGCCGGGACGGAGGCATCGCCACGCGTCTGATACGATTTCACGCTGAAGCGACTGGCAGCGGAGCACGTTCTGCTCCGACCATTCGCTGATGGCACCGGCGTCTTTGCGAAACATCCCCTCGCCAGAGCAGGGCACGTCGGTCAGGATGACATCGAACGACAGCCGCAAACGGCTGAAGTCTGCAGGCAGGTTGTTGGTTACCACGACATCGGGATGCCCCCATTTCTGGAGGTTCTCTGACAGAATCTGCGCACGCTGGCGCACGGGCTCATTGGCCACCAGCAGGCTGCCCTTCGGCAAGGCGGCACGCAGGGCGGTAGACTTGCCGCCGGGGGCGGCACAGAGGTCGAGGGCGGTAACTGGCTGTCGTACGTATTGCCGCACTACATGGTCGATGAACATCGACGAGGCTTCCTGCACGTAGTAGCAGCCGGCATGCAGCAGGGGGTCGAAGGTGAAGCCGGGACGGCCTGTAAGGTAATAGCCGTCAGGGCACCAGGCTACAGTGTCGTCTCTCAGCGCGTCTTTGATGGCGCGGCCACTCGTCTTCCGGCGGTTGAGCCTGACGCTTACCGGGGGCGGCTGCTTCAGGCCTTCTTCGAGAAGACCGTAGAGGCGGTCGCCCATGGCGGTGCGGCTCTGTCTGATAAATGCTTCCGGCAGGTTCATCTCCTGATAGGGTCTGTTTAAGGACATGGAGGGTGGGGCTTAAAATTCTATATCAAAACCTTCGTCCAGCTCCGGCTTCTCTTGCTGCTGGGGCTTGGGGGTGTTCTTCAGATTGCCCTCTTTGTCAAACATGCCATAGGTGGTGCGCAATACGATAAATTCCGTACGGCGGTTGAGCTGGTTGCAGATGGCTTGCTTCTCCTCGTCGAGGGCGGTGATGAAGTCGGGGGTCAGCACGTCGCCTTCCTTCAGCCAGGGATACTGGGCGGCGAGCTTCTTCCTTACCACTTTCGGCTTCTCCTTGCCGTAGCCCTTGGGGGTGAGACGGTCGCTGGCGATGCCGTGCTCAATCAGGTAGTTGACCACCGACTCCGCGCGGCGCTGAGCCAGTCCGATGTTGTACTGCGAACTGCCTTTATAGTCGCAGTGGGCACTCAGTTCGATGGTCACGTTGGGGTTCTCGTTGAGCAGGGTCACCAGTTCGTCGAGAGACTCCTCCGACTCAGGACGGAGCGTCGCCTTGTCGTAGTCGTAGAAGATGTTGTCGATCATTACGGGGGCGGTGATCGATGCCAGGGGAAATTGAAGCACGTGCTCTTCCGACTCCTGGGTCTGTACGATGTGAAGCTCTTCCTTGTGGTTGAGGAATCCTTTGCATGTGGCCAGGAAGACATAGTCTACACCGGGGGTCAGCACTTCCGTGAACGACCCGTCGCTGCGCACGCTCAGTTTCAGGTTGGTGCCGTCGTTGCCCACCATGTATACTTGGGCTGCGGTCAGTTCGTAGCCGTCGTCTTCGTAGACCCAGCCTTTGACGGTCTGGATGATCTCTGGCTTCTCAAAACTGAAGATGTGGTCCCAGCCACGGCCGTCGCCGCGGTTGGAGCAGAAATATCCCCGGTTGTGTGGCCCCTCGAAGGTCATACCGAAGTCATCGCCCTGAGAGTTGAGCGGATAGCCGGGATGTTCGAGCTGCCATCGTCCTTGCTCGTTCACCAGTGCGATGAAGATGTCGAGGCCGCCCAGGCCGGAATGCCCGTCAGAGGAGAAGTATAGGTCGCCATTGGGGCGGAACGTAGGAAACATCTCGTCGCCGGGCGTGTTGATGATGGGGCCGAGGTTTTCCACACCGCCGTATCCACCGGAAATGATGCGCACCCGCCAGAGGTCGAGGCCTCCCTCACCGCCTGGCATGTCGGAGCAGAAATAGAGCCATTCGCCGTCGGGCGAGATGGCGGGATGGGCATAGCTGGACAGCGTGTCTTTAGTCAGCGACACGTCGTTGCCCTTGCCCCAGGAGGCGTCGGAACGGTTGGCTTTCATCAGTTTGGCATAGCGGGGGTAGGAAGGGTCGGTGGAGCACATCGTATAGTACATCTCGCGCTGGTCGGGGGAGAAGCTGCAGGCTCCCTCGTCGTAGGCACTGTTCAGCCCCGACTCGATGCGCTGGGGTTTGCTCCACTTGCCCTTGTCGTCTTTTTGCGAGAAGAAGATGTCGCCGTTTTTCGTGCCGGTGATGCCGCTCAGCTCGTCGCCTTCTGCTTCATTGCGGGTGGAGGTGAAAAACAGCTGGTCGAAGTCTTCGCCGAAAAGCATGGGAGAGTAGTCGGCACGACGTGAATTGAAGATGTCCATCTTTTTCACCGTATAGCGCGAGCCTTGCTCTTTCAGGCCGGGAGCCGCCAGTGCCGCTTCAAGGCCCTTGCGGGCCAGCGGGTCGTCGGGCAGCGAGTCGAGAGCGGTCTGATATTCTGTCGCGGCTTCCTTGTAGTTGCCGTTTTTCATCAACTGGCGGGCAAATGACAGGTGGGTCTGGGCATCGTCTTGCTTGTATCTGATCACATTGCGGTAGGCGGCGATGGCTTTCTGGGTAGAGTTGATCTTCTCGTAGCAGTACGCCATCTTCCTGGCGCACTGCCCCCTGCGGTCGCGCTCCTTGGCAGGGGTCTTGGAATAAGCCGACTTGAATTCGTTGGCAGCGTCGTAGTATTCTCCCAAGGCAAGGTATTTCTCACCTCGCTTGAGGTTTTTGTCTGCACCGCAGGAGCACACCAGCAGGGCAAACAACACAATGGCCGTTTGATAAGTAAGGTTTCGCATTAATAACATAACGTTTTTCCTGGCATTTTATTGTCACAAAACTTACATATTATTCATGCCGTGCATTTGTTTTATACATGGCTTTACGGAGCCGATTTCTGCCTTCGTGAGGATTTGACATGATTTTGTGTGGATGTTTTTTGGAGGTTGACCATAAAAATGCTATTTTTGTGCACCAAAAACTCAAAAGTCTCCAAACTCAAGGATTCAACAACTCAAGGATTCAACGACTCAAGGATTCAACAACTCAAGAAAACAAGAACGCTGATATGTACCAACATTTTCTCAAAAGGATCATCGATTTCTGTATCGCTCTCGTGGCATTAGTGTGCATCTCGCCACTGCTGGCCATAGTGACGGTGTGGCTTCATTTTGCCAACAAGGGTGCCGGAGCTTTCTTCTTGCAGGAAAGGCCCGGCAAAGACGCCAGGATATTCCGCGTGATCAAGTTCAAGACCATGACCGACGAGAGAGACGCGCAGGGAAATCTGCTGCCCGACGCCGAGCGGTTGACAAAGATAGGGCGCTTCATCAGGTCGACGTCGATCGACGAACTGCCCCAACTCATCAATGTGCTCAAAGGCGACATGGCCCTCATCGGCCCCCGGCCGCTCTTGCCGCAGTATCTGCCACTGTACACTAAAGAGCAGATGCGGCGCCATGAGGTGAGGCCGGGCATATCGGGCTGGGCACAGTGTCATGGGCGCAATGCCATCTCCTGGCAGGAGAAATTCAAGTTGGATGTGTGGTATGTCGACCACGTCTCGCTGCGCACAGACCTACAGGTCATACTCCTTACCATCAAGAAAGTGCTTTTCAGAGAGGACATCTCAGAGGCTGGACATGCCACGATGGAGGCTTTCAACGGGCATAATTAACAGATCCATCCAGTCTTTGATATCAAGAATTAGAGGTAGGATGTCCAGTATCTTTTTATCAAGAATTATAGAATTAGGGTGTTTGTTTTCTTACACATCCACTCTCTATTTGCAGTGGTAATCAGTTCCCCCTCTAAGTTGGGGCTGCTGAAAAAGTTCGTT
>CAMIYC010000068.1 GCA_946402905.1 uncultured Prevotellaceae bacterium
ACCCGCAACCTTCTGATCCGTAGTCAGATGCTCTATTCAGTTGAGCTAGGGAGCCGTTCCTTATTTGCGTGTGCAAAGGTATGGCTTTTTTCTGATACCACCAAATAAAATCTCCATTTTTTTTCATTTTTCTTAAAAATTACCAGAAACAGCCCAGAAAACAGCCTTTTTCATACAAAATCACACCATCAATGCCCATCATGGCACACATCATGGCCAGTCCGTAATAGGAGTGGAGCCGAAAAAAATATTTTAAAATATCTAAAAACATTGCAAATGATAAAATTTTAAACTATATTTGCAAAATAATACCAAAATGTAAACACTTCACTTGCTGATTAATTTAAAAAAACAACATTTTTACCTAATTTACTAACATTAAACAAAATGCTTATGAGAAAACTATTGCTACGCATGAGTATGTCGTGCTTGATGCTGATGGTTGCTGTCATGGCAAATGCCGCGCCAGTGACTGCCTCATGGGATTTCAGAAACGATCTTCCGGCAGGCATACAGGCCAACACTAATTATCAGGGTGTCGAGACCGACATTGAGTCCACCGTCGAAGGCGTCTTCATGCACGTCGATGCAACCAACGGAAAACTCTATTGTGTGGGGCGTGACAATGCCCAGTTCAATGCGGGTACGATCCTGAGGGTGCCTGTCTCTTCCAACAAAGACGAGGTCACCGTCGAGGGCTATCCCGGATACAGCAAATACCATTTCGGCAATGAGACGGAGGTGAAGGAAAACACCGCCTCTCACATCGCCACGAATGCGGAAGTCAAACAGGGATATGTCGAGATCATTTCCGACGGCGGCTTTATCTATTGCGTGAGCGTCGTGCTCAACAAGCCGCTCGCACCGGCCGAGGATATCACCGGTACCTGGGACTATGCCGACAAGAATGTCATGGCCGCCACTGTGGCTCTTTCCGGCAGCAGCGATGAGGGCACCGTCAATGCCATCGAAAACAACGGACTCGTGCTCACCGTGGCTCCCAATGGCGCCGCTTTCCGCAACAATGGCGACAACATCCAGGTGCGCCAGGGTGCTGTCTTCAAAGTACCCGTAAAGAGTACGGATGATGTGGTCACCGTTTACGGTTATCCCAACTATTCTTATTACACTATTGGCTCTTCTACCGAGGAAATCACCAATACGGGCACTAACCCCTCCACATCCTATTCACCAAAGAATGGAGAGGTGCAGCAAGGATATGTAGCTATCACCTCGACCAACAACAACAATTATTTCTACAAGATTACGGTCGTGCAGAAAGCTCAGCAGGAGAAGCCTGTGCTCGAAAATGAGTCCGCCACAGCCACCTTCCCGTTCAATCTTGGCACTGAGGGGCAGACGGCCGACTTCGGAGAGGCTGCCGATTACTTCATCGCCAGTAAGGTGACCTATGGAGAGGGACTCCAGCTGCTCGACAAGAACAATGGAAGCGGATTCGACGAGACCCGCTTCATGCCTTACAACCAGAACAATTCGCCCGATGAGACCAATGTCATCAATTTCACCATTCAGCCAAAGCATGGATTGGTCTTCACTCCCACAGAGGTGGCTTTCAAGGCTACTCGCTTCGGCACCGACAATGGTTTGCTCGACGTCGCATGGCTCAACCCCGACGGCTCCACCGTCTCTTTGGCCACCGAGGTGAAACCCAACCGTAACAGCGGCACCAATCCGGCCATCGCCGAGGAGAATGGCATGAAGTACAGCGACCTCTCTTACACCGTTACAGGAGCCACGCCCGCTGAGGGTGCCTGCGGCTTGCAGATCAATCTCTATCATTTGCAGAATGGCAAGCAGATTGGATTCGCCGATATCGTCATCAAGGGTGTGCTCAACGGACAGGAGGTCGAGGTTCCCATCCTCAACCAGTTCTCTGCCAATGGTATCGTCTATGTGGCTGATGATGTGTTCGAGGCCGACGGCGACGCCTTCACCGCTACGATAGAGCTGTCTAAGAAGGCACCGATGATTTCCGCTTCCAACCCCCTCACCGACGTGAGTGCTATCACTGGCGAGATCGGTGAGATCACTTACGAGGGCGATGACACCCGGTGCGATGCTACCATACCGGTCATCTTGGGCGACATCGTCATCAACTATGTAGCTCACTTCGTCCAGAAGCCCGACTTCACACTCACCTATATCAATACCGATGGCTCTGAGATGGGCACACAGATAGTCGAGAAAGACGCTGCCATCGGCGAATTCGCTGTCGATTATACCACTGCCATCGCCCCAGAGGGATACAAGGTGCGCGGATGGTTCCAGAAGAAATTCTATGGCGTGAAATACCAGGTCAGCGATGTCGTCACAAGCGATCTCACCCTGTATGCCGTGGCCACGGAGATTGAGGGTCCCAGCCCCTTCAGGAAATATAACTTCGATCTGACCAATGTCAATTTCTACCCAGAGGATCATGAGGCGTTTGAGTCTACTGGTTCGGGATGCTGGCACGACGTGCAGCATGGATGGGTCTTCAATAATGGTGACCGCATCACACTCCTCGTAGGTGAGAAGGCCAATATCATGGTGACCAACTGTAAGTATTCTAAGGCTGAAGCTCAACTCGTCTTCCGCAATGAGCAGGGCGAAGAAGTGGGACGCATACCTGGTGTCAGCGAGGGCGACGGCGAGATCTCGGGATTCATGTATCAGGGTGCCGCCGGCAAACTCTTCCTGGATATCGAGTCGACAGGTGCCGTATATATCCACAGCATCCGAATCGTCAATACCAGCGAGACCAACTATGCAAGCCAGGGCAACTGGTATTTCGTCAAGCCGGGTGACGCCACGAGCCTCATCGACGTGATCGACTATGTCAATGGCGTCAATGCCAGCAGAGACGCCGAGCGCTCTTACATCTTCCTGCCCAATGGCACTTACGATATGGGCGAGGCTGTGCTTACGGCTATCAGCGGCAACAATATTTCGCTCATCGGACAGTCGGCTGAGGGCACCATCGTCAAGAATGCTCCCGACTTCCATGAAGAGGGCATCGGAAAGACTGCCACCTTCGTCAACTCCAGCCAGAACCTCTATATGCAGGACCTCACGCTCAAGAATGAGATGGACTATTATGCTGCTCAGGCCGCAGGTCTCGAGGGCGGGCGCGCTGTCTGTCTCCAGGATAGGGGCGACAGGGCCATCTTCAAGAATGTGACCATGCTGTCTTATCAGGATACGTACTACAGCCAGAACACCAAACAGTCGTATTGGGAGAACTGCGATATCCACGGCACCGTCGACTTCCTCTGTGGTGGCGGCGACGTCAGATTCCAGAACACCACCATCTCGCTCGAACCGCGTAACAGCAACGGTACAGGCGGACGCACCATCTGTGCACCCACCACATCCACCGGTTTCGGCTATGTGTTCGACAATTGCCGCGTGGTCGACCTGGCCAATGGCAAGGGTGACTGGAACTTCGGGCGCACCTGGCAGAATGAACCCATCGCTGTCTATCTCAACACTACGCTCGATGCCAATGCCGAGAAGACGCTGGTCAAGTCACGCTGGACACAGAAGGGTATGAACAACAAAGACCCGAAACTCTTTGGAGAGTTTGGCACAATGAATGAGGCCGGAGAGAACATCACACCGGCCAGCAATGTCATCGCTTCACACGGTGGCGAATTCCAGACCATCCTCACAGCAGAGCAGGCTGCCGAGTTTACTTACGACAAGATGTTCAAGGACAATGCCAACGCATGGGATCCCGCAAGTCTCACCGTCCAGGCAGAGGCTCCCGTGGCAAGTTATGCCGACGGTGCGCTCTCATGGACTCCTGTTCAGGATGCCATCGCATACGCTGTCTTCAAGAACGACGTGTTCGTAGGACTGGCTGATGCCGCTACCACCACTTGCCCGGTGGAGATCGGTGCCGGTGATGTGCTGAGCGTCCGCGCTGCCAATGCCATGGGCGGTCTTGGTGAGCCTGCCGTAGTCAAGGGCATTTCGATTGTCCTCGACGAGAATGCCGAAAATGAGATTCCTGCTGCAGGCACACCGGTCAGCGAGGTGAAGACCAAGCGCACACTCGTGGGCGGGGCATGGAATACCATCTGTCTGCCTTTTGCCATCTCTGCCGATGAGATGGCCAGCGAGGAGCATCCTTTCCACAATGCCCAGGTCATGGAGCTGATGGGAGCCGAGTTCGACGAGGCTGCCTGTCATCAGGAGCTCACGTTCCTGCCAGTGGCTGAGATGGAAGCCGGCTTCCCATACGTCATCAAGGTCGATGAAGACGTGGTCGATCCCACATTCTGCGACGTGACCATAGGCCAGCAAGAGCCTTACTGGGTCACCGTAGGCAACTGTACGATGACGGGTCTGTATAGTCCTTACGAGTTTGCTGAGGCTGATAAGAGCATCTTCTTCCTCGCTCCGGGCAATAAGTTCACCTACGTGGCCGAGCCGGGCATCATGAAGGGTATGAGGGCTTACTTCACACTCTCAGGCATCCCCGAGGCTATGTTGGCCACTGTGCCTGTCACTATCGGTACCGTGGATGGCATTATCTCTGTCACCTCTGAGAATAGTGATGGTAGGATCTACGACTTGCAGGGTCGTCGTCTCAACAAGGTTCCCGCTCAGGGAGTCTACATCAAGAATGGACACAAATATGTCAAGTAATCATTAATCATAAAATCAGATCATCATGAAAAAAACGTATCAAATGCCGACAGTCAAGGTGATGTGTGCAGTCACAACCTGTCAGGTGCTCGCTGTTTCCGGTGACATGACCATTGGGTCGCAAGACCTCGGTATAGGTGGTATCTTTGGTGGGGGCAACCCCGGCGATGCCATGTGACCTGTATCAGACTACTGATCATAAAAACGCCGCCCATGTCCTGGGCGGCGTCTTTTTTCTGTTTCATCATCAGGCGCAGGGTGGTGCGCTACTGAAAATGTCTGATCCTCACGTCGATGTTCGTTCCTTCAAGGGCTTTCAGCATCTCGTCGGTGGGCGTCTTGCCGAAGTGATAGGGATATACCACCCGTGGGCGCACCATGTCGGCGGCGTGGCGCAGTTGCTGTGGGGTCATCGTGAAGGGCTGGTTGCACGGCAGAAAAGCGATGTCGATGTCTTTCAGCTCTTTCATCTCCTCGATGTCCTCCGTGTCGCCGGCGATGTATATACGCAGGCCGTCGGCCACGAGGATGAAGCCGTTGTCGCGGCCTTTGGGGTGGAATTGCTCGCGCCCGGGAGAGTTGTTGTAGGCGGGCACGGCATACACCACGAGGTCCTTGGCCAGGCGCAGGCTGTCGCCGTTGTGCATCACCTTCCCCTCGCCGAGTATCTTGGCCGAGTTCTCATTAGTCACGATCACGGTCGTCTCTTTGCGCAGGTCTGCTACAGCTTGCTGGTCGAGGTGGTCGCGGTGCTCATGGGTGATGAGGATATAGTCGGCTTTAGACATCTTGGTGTAGTCGGTCACAGGTTGTGCGCCGTTGATCACGGGGTCTACCTGTATGATACGTCCGTCATAGACGATTTCCATGCTCGCGTGTTTGATCGGGTTCACCTGCAGTGTCTTTCCCGATGGAGTCTTAAACGTGTCCTCTTGATCCGTCACCTGGTTTTGTGCGGTAGTGGTCGTGCAGCCTGCTGCCAGTGCTGCCACCACAGCCATAATCATTGTTTTCATCATCATCGTGTTTTTTTAATCCTTAGCTAATTAATGTATCTCATGTAACTGCTCAGCCTTCCTTCAAAGGTCGGTCTGTAGGCCTCAAAATCAAACAAAATGGTATAAAAATTGATCAAAATAGAAGCAAAGTGAAAGATTTTTTATTAGATTTTGAAAGATTTTGGGCGCAGCGACCCTAAAACCGAGCTTTGACTAAGTAGTTGCTTTCTCATCATTTTTAATCTCAAATTTTAGAATCAGGGCATCCTTTTATTGTACGTTACAGTACTTTTAGTATACATAATCAACTACGGATTTATCTGATTTGACTGATTTTTCCTGTAATTGAATAAGCGCTCTACCTTCAATGATGCTTCACCGAAATTAACCAATAAGCCCAAGTCTAGATTCGTCGCTTTTAGGTAGTTGAATACTTGGGCGCGATGTATGTCGGTGAGTTCTGAGACTGCTTTAAGTTCGATTATTATTTTTCCGTAGCAGATGAAGTCTGCTATATATTCTTGTTTCAACTGTATCCCACGATAATAAAGTCGCAAAGCTTTTTCCGTCTCAAAAGGAATGTTTCTTGATTTTAGCTCCAGTTCAAAAGCCTCTTGATAAACCTTTTCCAGGAAGCCACATCCTAAATCATTAAATACTCTCATCAGAGCACCTCTTACAGCGTATGTTTCTTCGTCTAAATAATATTTCATTTAATATCAGTAAAAATCAGTAAAAAATCCGTAGTTTTTTTATTCCATTATTTTTTTGTACGTAGCAATGCTTGTAGTATACATAATCAACTACGGATTTATCCGATTAGACTGATTTTTCCTGTAATTGAATAAGCGCTCTACCTTCAATGATGCTTCACCGAAATTAACCAATAAGCCCAAGTCTAGATTCGTCGCTTTTAGGTAGTTGAATACTTGGGCGCGATGTATGTCGGTGAGTTCTGAGACTGCTTTAAGTTCGATTATTATTTTTCCGTAGCAGATGAAGTCTGCTATATATTCTTGTTTCAACTGTATCCCACGATAATAAAGTCGCAAAGCTTTTTCCGTCTCAAAAGGAATGTTTCTTGATTTTAGCTCCAGTTCAAAAGCCTCTTGATAAACCTTTTCCAGGAAGCCACATCCTAAATCATTAAATACTCTCATCAGAGCACCTCTTACAGCGTATGTTTCTTCGTCTAAATAATATTTCATTTAATATCAGTAAAATCAGAATAATCCGTAGTTTTTTTATTCCATTATTTTTTTGTACGTAGCAGTACTTGTAGTATACATAATCAACTACGGATTTATCCGATTAAACCGATTTTGTATGTTTCTTCTTCTGCAAAAATATTACATTTAATTCAAGTTTCGCATTTGCTTCACTTGTTGGTTCTTAAGGTTTTAAGGTTTTAAGGTTTTAAGATGATATTACCAATGAATAGGCTTTTGTCAAGCATTTCTCACCTAAAACCTCTAAGCGTAGTGAGCTGAAAACCTGAAAACTGGAGCTTGCGGTAGTTGAATCATGTAATATCAGTAAAATCAGATAAATCCGTAGTTTTGCCCTGATTCTAAAATCACCTCCCTTCTGTCAGTGGGTCTGTGACAAGTTTCTTGATGAAAAGATATTCAACAGACAATTACTGGAAGTTTCTGATCCTCACATCCACGCCGCTCCCCTCAAGGGCTTCGGTCATAGCCTCAGGGGCGGTGTCGCCGTAGTGATAGGGATACACCACCTTGGGTCGGAGCATATCCACGGCGTGGCGCAGTTGTTGTGGGGTCATTGTGTAGGGCTGGTTGCACGGCAGGAAGGCGATGTCTGCGCCTTTGATGTCGTTCATCTCGTCGATGTCCTCTGTGTCGCCGGCGATATAGATTCGCAGGTCTTCTATGTCCAGGATAAAGCCGTTGTCGCGCCCTTTGGGGTGAAACTGCAGATGTCCGGGTGTCGTGTTGTAGGCGGCCACTGCGTGCAACTGGATATCGTCGTTGATGCGCAGGCTGTCGCCGTTGTGCATCACTTCGCCTTCGCCCAGAGCCTGGGCGGTGTCTTCGTTGGTCACGATCAGGGTCGTCTCCTTGCGCAGGTCGTCCACGGCCTGTACGTCAAAATGGTCGTAGTGGTCGTGCGTGATCAGTATCAGGTCGGCTTTACGCATCTTCGTGTAGTCGGTCACAGGAGGAGTGCCGCTGATCACAGGGTCTACTTGGATTGTATATCCGTCATAGTCTATTTCCATACTGCCGTGCTTGATAGGCATCACTGTGATAGATCTGCCCGATTTCGTCTTGAATGTGTCCATGATGTTATGTGTTTTGGGGGTTAAGGTCGTCATTGTTCGTCCTCTTCCATCTCCTGGTCCAAATGGTCGTTCCAGAGATAGTGGTTGGTCTCTCTCACCAGCACCTTGCTCAGGAAGAGCAGGGCCAGCAGGTTGGGAATGGCCATGAGGGCGTTGAAGCAGTCGGCCATGTTCCATACAAAGGTCAGGCTGATCACGCTGCCGCCGAATACGGCGATGATGTAGAGGATGCGATAGGGCAGTATACACCGGCGGCTCAGATACTCCATCGCGCGCTCGCCGTAATAGCTCCATCCGAGGATGGTGCTGAAGGCGAAGGTGAACTGACCAATGTTGAGCAGAGGACTGCCGACGTAGGGAATCTTGGAGAAGGCTCCCTTGGTGAGGGAGGCGCCGTCGACGAAACTGATGTCGGGGTGGGCGAGGGCACTGCTCACGATCACCAGCCCTGTCATGGCACAGATCACCACTGTGTCCCAGAAGGTGCCACTGCCGGATACCAGGGCCTGGCGCACGGGGTTGCGCGTCTGGGCCGCAGCGGCCACGATCGGGGCGGACCCCATGCCCGACTCGTTGGAGAACAGTCCGCGTGAGATGCCGTAGCGGGCGGCTATCATGAAGGTGCCGCCTACAAATCCGCCGCCGGCTGCCGAGGGGTTGAAGGCCGACTCCACGATCAGCTTCAGGGCGGGCCAGAGGTAACTGCCGTTCACACACAGGATATAGATACATCCCACTACGTAGAAGATTGCCATGAAGGGCACCAGCGCGCTGCACACCCTGGCGATGCTCTTCACACCACCGAGTATCACGGCTGCCGTCAGGGCGCACACCACACCGCCTACAAGGTAGGTCGAGATGTGGAACGTCTCATTGGTCAGGGTCGAGATGGCATTGGCCTGCACCGTACAGCCGATACCGAATGAGGCAATCACGCAGAAGAGGGCAAAGAGCACCCCCATCCACTTCCAGCCGAGACCACGCTCCAGCGCATACATCGGTCCGCCGAGCATCTGCCCGCTGGGGGTCTTCACGCGGTATTTGATGGCAAGAAGCCCCTCTGCGTATTTCGTCGAGATGCCGAAAACGCCCGTCAGCCAGCACCAGAATACCGCACCGGGGCCGCCCAGGGCGATGGCGGTGCCCACACCCACGATGTTGCCCGTGCCGATTGTGGCGGCAAGGGCGGTGGCCAGAGCACCAAACTGCGACACGTCGCCCGTCGAGTTGGGGTCTTTTGTCACAGAGAGTTTGATGGCCTTGAATATCTTCCGCTGAGGAAATTTCAGGATGATTGTCAGATAGATATGAGTGCCCAGCAGCAGGATGATCATAGGCCATCCCCAGAGCACACTGTTGATATTGCTGATGATATGGTCGAGTGTCTCCATAAAAAATATGCAGGATTAGAAATGTACGTCTACGTAGGGATAGCCCATCGCTTCAAAGAGGGTGGTCATCTGCTCCACGGCATTGAGCTGGGCGATGTGGATGTTCTCGGTGGTCAGACAGCGAGCCAGCATCTTGCGGCGGGCTTGCTGATAAAGTGCCTCACGGGCCTGCTGGTCCCATGTGCCCGACTCATAGAAGGCTTTCGTGCGGGCCTCGTCGATGAAGTCCTTGTCGAGAAGGGTCACCCGGGGCAGCGTCACGTCCACCGTGTCGCCGTCCATCTTCACCCAGTCGCTGGGTGCTTCGCTCAGGTCGATGCCTAGGCGCAGTGTGCCGTAGTAGATGCGGGTCAGCTTGCGGTCGCTGCCGAGAAGACGGGTCGAGGTGGTGTCGGCCAGCTCCTCTACGTCGATGGTCAGAAATTCCCATTGTCCGATTTCGCGTACGGATTCTATCTGGGTGGGGGTCACGCTGATCTTGGCGTCTTTCGACGTCTCTGGAGATGTGCTCTCGCCACGTCCTTTCCACGCCAGGACGGCGATCATGGCTACAAATGCCGCGATGGTGGCATAAGTGAGTATCTGGCGGGCCAGGTAGTTGGACTCGCCCACACTGCCGAAGTTGTTGTTTCTTGTGCTCATTTTCCTGATGGGTTGGTCTCGTCGGTCACTCTCATCGATTTTGAGGTGAAACCTTTTCTGAAGGTGATGGTGATGTCTTGCTCGTCAAATCCCAGCTGGCTGATGATGGGCACCAGAGTGCGGGCAGCACTCTGCCGCGTGCGCTCGTCGATGCCAAGCTCGGGCACAGACTTCAGGATGCTCGCACGGCCTTGCTGCTCATACCGGGCCAGTTCGGCGTCGGTGAAGTTGCTGCGAAACAGTGCCACGTACGAACTGACTTCGTCGTGGTTCACTTTCGAACTCGTCAGCTCCACCTCGGGGTCGGGCAGGGTGATCTCTATCTTGCCCTCATCGTAAAACACATCCTCTGCGCTGAATTTGCTGAAGTCGATAAAGCCCTTCAGGGTGGCGTCGATCGGGATGGCGATCTTGCGCTCGCCCACAGGCAGGTCGATGTCAAATTGCTGACCCAGTATGCTGCCTTTCAGGCTGGCTTGGTCGGCGTGCGTGATGATCTTGTGCACCTTCACGTCGGCGGCATAGAGTTTGTTGCATTTCTGTATATGGGCCACCAGCATCTTCATCGTGTCTGCACGGGTGCTGATTGCTTCCACTTGGGGTGTCTCGTCGCTCTTGCCGCTGCATGACAGCAAGAGCGGCAGGGCTATGATCAATAGATAGAGTTTACGCATGGCTTATTCTTGAGGGTGTTGGAGCATTCTTTATTCAATCAACAGGAGTCCTGTGCCCGGCATCTCCGCTTGGGCATCTGGTAGCAGTCTTCGCTGTGCAGCAGCAAAGTTACGGAAAGTCGAGAGGAGAACAAAACATGCTTGTTTATTATCCCGAGACGGAGTAACTTCGCTGAGCAGCAGCAAAGTTACATCAAACCACGTGGAAAACAAAGAAAATGTTGAGAAAATCGCTCTTTTTCGTGCGATTTGTGCTTGATGAAACTTTTTTTCATTTTTCTGAAACGAGATTGTAAGCACTTTTTCGTTTATTTCATTAATTTTGTCGATGTAAAGCAAATTTGTACAATCTATAGATTATGTGTATGAGGATCATAGTGAAAATAATGCTGTTGCTCGCCATGTTGATGACACATTTTATGTCTATACATGCCGACGAGGTCTCGTTCACCAGCTCCGATCTGCCTATCGTGATCATACAGACACAAAAGGCCATCAACGCTGATTCAAAGGTCTTGGGCACCATGAAAATTGTCAACAATGGGGTGGGGCAGCTCAATCACCTCACCGACACGCCCAATGACTATGACGGATATGTGGGGGTGAAATGGCGGGGGGAAAGTTCGCTCAGCTTTAACCAGAAAAAATATACCATTGAGACTTGGACCAAAGAGGGCAACGACACCGCCGTGTCGCTCCTGGGCATGCCTGCGGAGGAAGACTGGGTGCTGCTCGCTCCCTATAATGATGTGTCGATGGTCAGGGATGTCTTCGCTTATTATATGTGGAATCAGATGGGCCACTGGGGGCCGCGCACACAGATGTGTGAGGTCGTCGTCAATGGCGAATACATGGGGGTATACGCCCTTTGTGAGAGCATCAAGCGCGACAAAAACAGGGTGGATGTCAACAAACTGAAGCCGGAGGATGTCGCCGGACGTGATGTCACGGGGGGATATATCCTGCGCATCGATGCCGTCGATCCTGGTGATGTCACCTTCCAGTCAAAGGTGAAAGGCATACAGGTGCAGCAGTCGTGGTGGGGTGGGAGCCAGACCATCGAGGCTCCTGTCACATGGACGGTCTTCTATCCTTCTAAGGAGGATATTCAGCCTGAGCAGAAAGCGTATATACAGCAGTATGTCGACTCCGCCGAACTGGCCATACAGGCCCCCCATTTCGACGACCCTGTTGAGGGGTATGCCGGTCTCATCGATGTGGCTTCATTCGTCGATTATTTCATTCACACCGAAGTAAGTCTCAATGCCGACGGCTTCAAGAGAAGTGCCTATTATTATAAGGATAAGGATAAAAAGGATGGCACGCGTGGCAAATTGTTCGCCGGGCCGGTGTGGGACTTCAACCTGGCTTACGGCAACTGCAATTTCTGCAATGCCAACAACGTCAAGGCGTGGGTCTACCAGGGGTGTGAGACCAACCCCACGCCCACGATGTGGAGAAGACTCCTGCAAGACACGGCTTTTGCCAATGCGGTCAAGTGCCGTTATCTACAGCTCAGGGAGACTATTCTCAGCGAAGAGGCCATCGATCTTTTCCTCGACAATTACGCACAGCTGCTCGACCAGGCAAAAGACCGCCAGCTGAAAAAGTACAAGGAGATACTCAAGACCAACAATCCTTGGGACTGGGGACCCACCAGCTTCTTCGCCGCATACCGGGTGTCTTCCTATCAGGAGGAGATCGATTACGTCAAGAGTTGGTTCCGTCAGCGACTCGACTTCCTCGACCAGCATCTGCCGGGCCAGTGTGCTGGAGTGGATGGCATTCAACCCCTGTCGTTTTATCAGGTCGGTCTGAAGCATGATGGGCAGCAGGCTTTCATCTCCTCACCCAAACCGCTTAAGCGTGTCGATGTGGTCAATGCCGTGGGGGCATGCCTGCAGTCTCAGCCCGCAGATGGGTCGCAACAGGTAGCGTTGCCTCTTGACAGGCTGCCTCACGGTCTCATCGTCTTCGTATGCTATGCCGCCGACGGGTCTATGGTCTCCAGGACCATGATCCGTTGACACCTCCCCATCCCAAAAATGTAGGGACGCGGCGTGCCGCGTTAGTGATTATGTATCGCCGAAATCTCAGCCAAGTGGTGTAGGGACGCGGCGTGCCGCGTTAGTGATTTTGCATCGCCGAAATCTCAGCCAAGAGGTGCAGGGACGCGGCGTGCCGCGTTATGCCGGGCGTGTATCGCAGAAATAATGCGGAAAGGGCGGAAATATGCTGAAGCAAGTACAGAAGTAGATATTGGCCTCTATTTGCAGTCGCTGCAGCTACAGCTAATGAAGTCCCTTAGTGATGACAATGACGTTATAGCGAATTAAAAACTACGGATATTTCTGAATTTACAGTTATGAAATGAGATATGATGTAGATGCAGAACCATACAAAATCAGTCAAATCAGCATAAATCCGTAGTTTGTCATTTATGTACAATTATTGCAACGTTCAACAAATTGAATTAAAAACTACGTATATTTCTGAATTTACTGTTATTAAATGAGATATGATGTAGATGCAGGACCATACAAAATCAGTCAAATCAGAGATAAATCCGTAGTTTGTCATTTATCTACAATTATTGCAACGTACAACAAATTGAATTAAAAACTACGGTTATTTCTGATTTTTCTGATATTAACCCAACTTTGACACGAAGAACTTTTTTCAAAAAAGTTTTTGATGATTATCAGTCAGTTAGGCCATGAAATTGGCCAAAACCCCAATGTAGAACACAGCGGAGTGAAACTTTATGCCTATCTTTGCAGCATGAACTTCACCTCCCAGATACGATACAACCCCGAGACAGGCGAGAATGAGAAATATTACCGCCTGAAGGAGTCCTACCGCAATGCGAGCGGGCATGCCTGTACGCGCATCCTGCTGAACGTCGGTTTCATCCATGGGCTGAAGCCGGAGGAGATCCGCGACATATCCCGTGGCCTGACCTATAAGTACGAGCATCAGGGTGAGATGGAGTTCTGGGAAGACCAGATGTGCACCTACAGCGACGTCGTGCGCCGGAAGATAGACGAGTACTGGACGAGGATGGTCGAGGAAAAGAGTCTGGACATCATCCCCCAGGCGATAGAGGCGAGCAAGGCGAAGGCTGAGCGACTCGTCGACGTGGACACATTGGAGCACAAGGACGCGCGTGACATCGGCGCAGAGTGGCTTTGCCTTCAGGCCATCCGCCAAATCAAGTTCGACAAGTTCCTCCGCTCCCTCGGCTGGAGCGAGGATCAGGTAAAGATAGCCGTCGGGCATCTCATCGTACGCACCGTGTACACCCCGTCGGAGCTGAAATCGATGCGCATCATGCGTGACAACTCAGGAATCTGCGAGCTGCTTGACCTGGCCTTTGAGGCCGTGACGCAGCGCAAGGTTTACAGCGTGGCCGACTGGTTCCTGAGGGAGAAGGTTAGAATAGAGAAGTACCTGTGCCAGACGACCGACGATTTGTTCAGGCCGACGAACCGCGTGATGCTTTTCGACTTGACCAATTTTTACTGGGAGGGCCGCAAGGACGGTAGCCAGAAGGCAAAGTTCGGACGTTCCAAGGAGAAGCGCGACGACTGCAAACTGCTTGTGCTGGCGCTTGCCATCAACACCGACGGCTTCATCCGCTACAGCGCGATACTCGAGGGCAACACAGCCGACCCGAAGTCACTGCCGGACATGGTGGACAACCTCATCGCCACCAATCCCGTCGGGGTAGACCCTGACCAGAAAGTGCTGGTGGTGATAGACGCGGGAATCGCCACTCAGGAGAATCTCGACCTTATCAAGGAGAAGGGCTACAACTACCTGTGTGTCTCACGCAAGGCACTGACCGACTACGAGGTGAGGCCTGACGCCAGGGTCGTCACCGTGAGAGACAGCCGCGAGCGCCCCATCAAGCTGCAGGAGGTACATACCGACGGCGATGACTACTACCTGAAGATAGACTCGCCGGCCAAGGCCCTGAAGGAGGAATCGATGAACCGCAGTTTCCGCAGGCGCTTCGAGGAGGGGCTCGGCACGATTGCAGCCTCCCTGAAGAAGAAAGGCGGGACGAAAAAGTACGAGGCCGTGGTCAAGCGCATAGGCAAGCTCGAGGGACGCTATCCTTCCATAGCCCGCTATTACCACATCAGCGTCGAGAAGGACGACAAGAACAAGGTGACATCCGTCACCTGGACACTCGAGATGCCTGAGAAGCAGGTGTTCGGCACCTATTTCCTGAGGACCAACGTGAAAAAGCTTGACGAGAAATCGACATGGGACTATTACAACCTGATTAGAGAAATCGAGTGCTCCAACCGGCAATTGAAGACCGACCTCAACCTGCGCCCGATATACCACCAAAAGGATGACCGCTCCGACGCGCACCTCTTCCTCGGACTGCTCTCATACTGGATAGTGAACGTCATACGACACCAGATGAAGAAAGTGAACGAGGCCAGAAAAGCGGCCGACCCCGACCCGAATGCTGAGTACCCCACGCCATACTGGACGGAGATTGTCAGGATCATGAGCACGCAGAAGGCTGTGACATCGGAGGCCATCAACGCCCTGGGGGAGAAAGTTGAAATTAGGATATGCAGCACGCCCACGGAACAAGCTGCTGAAATCTACTCGATGTTGGACTATAGACCGATTCCGTTCCGAAAAATAAAAATTTGTAGAACACAGCAGACGTAGCGAAAAAATGCAAAACGCTGATTAGCAATGAAAATCAAAATTTGAGTGAAAAAGATGGGTTAAATGAGATATGATGTAGATGCAGGACCATACAAAATCAGTCAAATCTGATAAATCCGTAGTTTGTCATTTATCTACAATTATTGCAACGTACAACAAATTGAATTAAAAACTACGGATATTTCTGATTTTTCTGATATTAAATGAGATATGATGTAGATGCAGGACCATACAAAATCAGTCAAATC
>CAMIYC010000069.1 GCA_946402905.1 uncultured Prevotellaceae bacterium
GAAAATTCTTTAATTCTCTAATTCTTGATATATATAACTTAAGCTTCTCATCTTTTTTATCAAGAATTATAGAATTAGGGTGTCTAATTTGTTGTAGTATACCCTATTACGGAAGGTCGAAGCGAAAATTCTTTAATTACCTCCCTTCGGTCAGTGGGTCTACGACAAATCTCTTAAATTCTTGATAAATAATTTGTTATAATCGCTGCAAACGTAGAGAAACTTCAGTCAGTTATTATATTCAAGTTTCCTTGGTTGCTAACATAAAATGCCCCGCATCCGGTGCTTATATCAAAGCGAGGTTGACCACATCCATCTGTCTGCCGTTGATATGTATTGCTCCTTCTTCCTGCAATTCATGCAGGCATCGCTGAAGTGAGTATTTTTGTATACCCATTTCATCAGCCAGTTTCTGCCTCGACATGGTCACGGTGATGCTTGTGGAGCCCTGCCGTTTGATCTCGGTCTTGATATACGCGGCCACTTTTTCTCGGACTGTCATCGACAGCAGTCCCACTTTCTTCGTGAGGAAATGGATGTTGTTGGCCAGTATGCCTACAAGATTCATGGCGATGCGTGGCTCCATCTGGAGCATTGACCGCAAATCGTCCGCCCCGATTCTCAATACGCGCGATGTCTTCTCTGCCTCTATCGTCACAGGGTAGGCTCCGTCTTTTATAAAGAGGAAGGCAGGAGCGAGCAACTGCCCCGCGTGGTGCAGGTCCATACGTATCACGTGCCCTGACGGGCTGATGAGTTTGGCCGACATCTCTCCACTCACCACGATGTTGGCATGGCGGCAGGGGGCACCCGCCAGCGTGAGCACATCGCCCCTCTCATACACATGCACCCGGTATCGCACCTTGTGCATCAGCTGGATGAGCTCGTCGTCTGCCAGTCCTTTAAAGAGCGTACAGGCTTTCAATCCGTTTAGTGTGTCAATATCCATAATTGTACTACAAATGTAGGCATTCTTATAAGAAACACCGCGTTTTTAACTTTTTTTAATTCAGTGTGGTCACATTTGTTATCGTTATTTATGATGAAAGCGTTTACTTTTGCAACCATAATCTATATTATGATGGAATTTTTGCGTCGATTCATCAATCAGTTGTCATACCGTCAAAAGGTGGGATTGATCTTCTTGGGTGGTGTGCTCGTCGGGCTTGGAGGCTTGTTTGTTTACTTGCTCCGCGCCCACACCTATCTTGGCGACGACCCCGCCGCGTGCGTCAACTGTCATATCATGACACCCTATTATGCCTCATGGAGCCATTCCAGCCATGGACGTACCGATGACAAGTCTAACGGGGCCACCTGCAACGACTGCCATGTGCCCCATCAAAACCTTGCCATGAAGTATGGTTTTAAGGCGATCGATGGCATGAAACATGTGGCCTATTTTGTGACCCACAGCGAGCATCAAGCCATCATGGCAGAGGATGCCAGTGCCGAGGTGATCATGGACAACTGCATCCGCTGCCACAGCCAGCTCAATCAGGAGTTTGTGAAAACCGGGCGCATCGATTACATGCTGGCAAAAAAGGATGAGGGCAAGGCATGCTGGGACTGTCATCGCAGCGTACCGCATGGTGGCATGAACTCACTCTCGTCGACTCCACATGCTGAGAGCCAGGTGCCTCTGCCGCCCAGTCCGGTGCCGGAATGGCTCCAGCGCCTCATGGACTGAACATTTACCCAATTATCCGTAACACACAAAACATATCATATATCATGGCAAAACAATTGAAAAAATGGCAGGGATGGGCACTTTTCGGAGGTGCCATGGTTGCTGTCTTCTTGCTGGGTCTGCTGGTCTCTTCGCTCATGGAGCGCAGGGCAGAGGTGGCCAGTGTCTTCAACAACAAACGCACCGAGTTCACCGACTCCATTATTGCTCAGAATGAGAAATTCAAGGCCGACTATCCCCGTGAGTATGAGACATGGGCGATGACCGCCGACACCACGTTTCATTCGATGTACAACTCCAGCAACGAGACTGACGAGCTGGCCGACCGTCCTGAGATGGTGATTCTCTGGGCCGGTTATGCTTTTTCACGCCACTACAACACCCCGCGTGGGCACAAACATTGTCTGGAAGACCTGCGCAAGATACTGCGTACGGGCAATCCTGGCATTGATGGCGACGAGGATATGCAGCCTGCCACCTGCTGGACCTGCAAGGGACCCGACGTGCCCCGCATGATGCGTGAGCTCAGTGCGTCGAAGTCGGTCTTCGATCCTGCCAACTATTATGCTGGCAAGTGGAGTGATCTGGGAGGTGAGATAGTGAACACCGTGGGCTGTTCCGACTGTCACGATGCCCGAACGATGGACCTCCGTCCAGCCCGTCCGGCCCTTTATGAGGCGTGGGCCCGAGCTGGTAAGGATGTGAGAAAAGCCAGTCATCAGGAGATGCGCTCTCTGGTCTGCGCCCAGTGCCATACCGAGTATTATTTTATCAAGAAAGACGACCCGAACAATCCCGGGAAAGCCAACTACCTGATGTTCCCACAGGACAAGGGCCTGACGTGCGAGGCTGCCGAGGAATATTACGACTCCATCGGCTTCTACGACTATATTCATCCGCTCTCCAAGACTCCCATCCTCAAGGCGCAGCATCCTGGATACGAGATGGCTCTGCAGGGCATCCATGGTCAGCGAGGCGTGTCGTGTGCCGACTGCCACATGCCTTATAAGAGCGAGGGCGGGGTGAAGTTCTCCGACCACCGCATCACCTCACCGTTGGCCAATATCGACCGCACCTGCCAGACCTGCCACCGCCAGGATGCCGATGTACTGAGGAAGAATGTCTATGACCGCCAGCGGATGACCCGCGAGAGTCGCACCAAACTTGAGAAGCAGTTGGCTGCCGCCCACATTGAGGCAAAGTTTGCCTGGGAGAAAGGAGCCACTGAGAGCGAGATGAAACCTATCCTCCAGCTCATCCGCTCCAGCCAGTGGCGCTGGGACTATGCCTTTGCCTCGCATGGTGCGTCGTTCCATGCCCCGCAGGAAGTACAGCGGCTATTCAGCGACGGACTTGTGCAGGCCCAGGAGGCCCGACTGATGATTGCGAAGGTGCTGGCCAAGCATGGCTTTATCGGCGACGTGCCCATGCCCGATATCTCGACCAAGGAAAAGGCTCAGGCCTACATTGGTCTTGACATGCCTAAGCTGAAGGAGAAGAAGAGACGTTTTCTCGACACTGTCGTGCCAAAATGGATTGACGATGCCAAGAAGAATGGAAAGCTCATCGAAATCTGAGTGTTTTCAAACAGAATGAAGGGCTGGCCTCAAGACCAGTCCTTTCATTTTCTGGGCGTATTCCTACGCTTCCATATAATAAAGCCACTATTTTTCAGTTATTAGATTAGGAATAAGAAAGATAGAACTTTTTCATCCTTTTCATCAAGAATTATAGTATTAAAGAATAATCTTATAGCCCATTATGTGGACTCAACCTTGGAAAATGCGAGAAGGATTCATCATCGGGGGCGGACTGATCTGCGCCGGACTGATGCTTGAACTCACGGTCGGTCAGGTGAAGTGGAATGCCTTCTCATGGCCAGCCAACCTCATTGTGCTGGCGGGTTTTCTTCTACTTGTGGCCCTGTTGTCCTTCTTGAGGCCGAAATTCTATTTCTGCCGATATCTCACCACTTACCGTGCCGCCGTGCCCACCTTGGTCTATGTCGTGGGGCTCACCATCGTCATGGGACTTACCCGTCAGCAGGTGAATGGCACCTGGCTGAACGACATGCTCTCGTTCTGGCCTTTCGTGCTCATCTACACCTATATGGCGCTGATGCTTGCCCTGGTGGTCGTCAGCCGCCTGTCTCGATTGCTGACGGGAAAAAAGAGGTGGGACTGGCGACGCGACGTGCCTTTCTTCCTCAACCACTGCGGACTGCTCATCGCCCTCGTCACCGCCACCCTGGGCAATGCCGACATGCAGCGTCTGAAGATGATCACCGTGGCGGGCATGCCTGAGTGGCGTGCCACCGACGATAGGGGAGAGGTGCATGAACTGCCCATCGCCATCCAGCTCCAGCGGTTTATCCTTGAGGAATACCCTGCCGAGATGGAGCCCTCGCTCGCTGCCGACACCATGATGATGATGCAGCGCACGCCCAAACGGTTTGCCAGCGACATCCAGATCCTCACCAAGACGGGGAAGAACATCTCATGCACGGTGGATGTCAATCATCCTGTGAGCATCGATGGATGGAAGATTTACCAGTATGGCTACGATACGCGGATGGGGGCTATGAGCGACATCAGTATCCTCGAACTGGTGAGCGACCCGTGGCTGCCGTTCGTCTATACAGGCATCTGGATGATGATAGCAGGAGCCGTGAGTATGTTTGTTTTTGGAGTGAGGAGGAAGAGCTTATGACATGGACACATTTCCCCTATTTCGCCGTCGTGTCGGTGTTGCTGTGGATGACCGGCGCATGGTTTGCATGGAGAGACCGTCGTCGTCAGGCTGTTGTCGCGACCACGTCGGGGCTGGCGGTGTTTTTTGCGTTTATCGTCCTGTTCTGGGTGGCTCTCGAGCGTCCCCCCCTGCGCACGATGGGTGAGACACGCCTGTGGTATTCTTTCTTCCTGCCGCTCTCCGGGCTACTCGTCTATGGCCGCTGGAAATACAAGTGGATACTCACCTTCTCCAGTATCCTGGCGCTTGTTTTCATCTGTGTCAACCTGCTTAAGCCCGAGATACACTCCAAGACACTGATGCCAGCCCTGCAGAGCCCATGGTTTGCACCCCATGTCATCGTCTATATGTTTGCCTATGCCCTGCTGGGTGCTTCGGCGGTCATGGCACTCTATCTGTTGTTTTTTAAGAAACAGCAACCGTCGAAGGAGGAGTACGGCATCTGTGACGACCTTGTCAACGTAGGTCTGGACTTTATGACCATAGGCATGCTCTTCGGTGCCTTGTGGGCCAAAGAAGCCTGGGGGCACTACTGGTCTTGGGACCCCAAGGAGACGTGGGCAGCCATCACCTGGTTTGCCTACCTCGTCTATGTGCACTACCGTCGCATTCCCTCACACCATGGCAGGGTGGCGCTTGGCATGCTCCTCATTGCCTTCGTCCTGTTGCAGATGTGCTGGTGGGGCATCAACTACCTGCCCAGCGCACAAGGCACCAGCGTGCATACTTACTCGACTTAGCTGGCATGTATCATGCGTTTTTGCAGCAAAACACCCTGTCAGACGTTTAGTACATGCGCGAAAAATGAAATCCTCATAAATATGGATTTATTTTTTAAAAAGATTGTTGTACCTTTGCAGCGTAAAATCATCGGTCAGAATTCATGAAACTAAGGTTCTATTTATTATCCTTGGCTTTAGTACTCGGTCTTCAGGCTCATGCACAAAAGCAGGACGACATGAGAAAAGCTGTGGAATATCTAGCCTCTCAACGACTTGGAGGAAGATACCCTGCTACGGAAGGAGACACACTTGCCTCTACCTTCATTACCCGAAAACTTCGCCGGATGAAGTTGAAGCCTGTCGTGAAGGAAAGAAAAGATAAAGGATACTATCATGATTTCACCTACGGCAAGACAGAAAGACGTACCACTCATAATATCCTCGCCGTGCTTCCCGGCAAAGACGAGCAGTTGAAGAATGAATATATTGTGGTAGGCTCGCATTACGATCATCTGGGCATGGGTGGCAAGGACTCTGGCTCGCGTCGTCCCGATACACTGGGTGTGCACCCTGGTGCCGACGACAATGCGAGTGGTGACGCCGTGGTGTTGGAATTGGCCAAATATTTTAAGAAGAAAGGTTCATCACGTAGTATCATCTTCGCATTCTTCGGTGCCGAGGAGCAAGGACTCGTGGGCTCGAAGTTTTTTCTGGAGTGGCTGAAGCATGAAGACGGCCGTCGCATTAATCTCCCGGCAGACAGGAAGAGCATCGTAGCCATGGTGAACCTGGATATGGTGGGCCGTATGCGCGATCATGCCATGAGCGTGTCGGGCACAGGGACCAGTTCCGGATTCAAGGCCATGGTCGAGGAGGTAGCCCAAGCGAAAGGTGTGCATGTGGCGTGTATTCCCGACGGCTATGGCCCGAGCGATCAGGCGTCGTTTGTGGCCGTCGACATACCAGTGCTTTTTCTTACTACTGGTGGTCACATGGAATACCATACCCCGGCGGATGTGCCGTCAACGCTGAATTTTGACGGCATGCAGCAGACGTTGGAGTTCTCTCAGGAATTGATCACGCGTCTGGCAGAAATGCCTGTTGCCCCTGACTATATCAGTGTGCCAAGCAGCAACACCATGCGACACGCCAACTTTAAGGTCACGTTGGGTCTGATGCCAGACGTCATGGGGGCGAGCAGCACGCCCGGCCTTCGTGCCGACATTGTGGTGGCTGGCAAGCCGGCGCATACCGCCGGTATCCGCAGCGGCGATATTATTCAGGAAATAGACGGCAAGCCCGTCAAGGATATCAATGAATACATGGAGCGCCTGTCGGAGCTCAAGGCAGGTACGACGATTCCTGTGAAAGTGCTCCGTGGAGAAGAGACCATCCTGTTTCAAGTTCACTTAATCCCACCTGTAAGATGAAACAATCCCTCTATTGGCTTTTAGCAGTTGTCATCACATTGGTTTTGAGCGTCTACCAGCGCATGACAGGCCCTACCTATCCCAAGAAGGTGACAGTTGAACTAAATGGCGAGAGTTATAAGTTGAAATTACCTCGAAGTGGTGTGCGTCACGATGAGATTGTGACGCTCAAAGGTATCCCCTCAGGCACGGAGGCACAGTTGCACTATCGGTGCTATCCCACATCGCACGCATACACCACAGTCGATTTCCGTTGCATCGATCATGAGTTGCAGGCAGCGTTGCCTGTGCAGCCCATCGGGGGTAAGTTGCAGTATTATATCACTGTGGATGGAAAGGATTATCAGGCAGACGACCCCCTCCTGATACGGTTCCGCCAGGATGTCCCGGCCGTTATCCTTGTGCCGCATATCTTGTTTATGTTTGCGGCCATGCTCTTTGCCATTTATACACTCTTGCTGGTTGTCACCCGCAAAAAATATGCCAAGTGGCTGAAAATCACTGTGGCTACGCTGTTCGTCGGTGGTTTCATCTTTGGCCCTCTCGTGCAGCATGTGGCTTTTGGTCCCTGGTGGACAGGATTCCCATTTGGCACAGACCTCACAGACAATAAGACCCTCTTGTCTTTCTTGTTCTTTGTCTTGGCTCTCTTGACCTTGAGATGGAAACACAACCGATGGGTAGTGGCTCTTGCCGTATTGTTTATGGTCATCATCTTCACGATCCCCCACAGCATGTACGGTTCAGAGTACGACTATTCCACTCAGCAGTTGAGCACGGAAAAATAGAGTTTATTAGCAAGATTCAAACTATATTATTTTAATTTTTTTTTCATGAAAATCAGGTTTTATTTGATGGTGATGGCGGTAGCAGTGACCGCCGTTCTTGGCATGAGTTCGTGCAGCAGCGATGATGATGAGACAGCGGAAGCAGTGGCTTCACAGGTCGTTGGATCATATACAGGCAATGAAGTCGTCATGGTGATGGGAGAAGAATCTTCCAACGGCACCTCGACATACGGCTTTTCCAAAGCGACCGATATCTCGGTCGACATGGCTATCCCCGAGTCGGGAGGGATGGGTCCTATGTCTATTCCCGCTCTTACCGTGAAGAATATCACATTATCCAAGAGCGACAATACGATAACAGGTAAACTCTCCAAATATGATGGCACGGTGGTCAATGCTAAGGGCGAAGAGAAGGCCTATACAGTCAGCGATCTGACCGTCGTTTTCAGCGACAAGAATGTGGTAGCGACATACACTTTGAAGTATGGCACGATGCCTTTTGGCATGTCCACTACATTCACAGGCACGAGACAGTAGGTTGTGAAGGTGACCTTCAGAAGCCATATCTCGCCCTCCGTCCTTGCCGGCATAGTGATGTCTATGCCGGCTGTCGGTCTTTATGCTCAGACCGACGTCCGTGACTCCATAGACCTCGAACCGGTAGTAGTGACAGGCTCTCACTCGCCGAAGACCCTCAAAGACGCACCTGTCGTCACACGGTTTTTCACCCGTCAAGACATCAAGATAACAGATGCGACGAATATCCAGGAGCTACTCACACAGGAGATGCCAGGATTGGAGTTCGGGCTTGCCATGACTCAGGAGACGTCGCTCAACATGAGCGGATTTGGCGGCAATGCTGTCCTTTTCCTCGTTGATGGTGAGCGGATGGCCGGAGAGACCATGGACAACGTGGACTACAACCGTATGAACCTTGACAATGTAGGACGCATAGAGATCGTAAAAGGTGCTTCGTCGGCGCTCTATGGGTCGAATGCCGTGGGAGGAGTCGTCAATGTCATCAGCCGTGAGAGTATAGAACCCTGGACGGCCAACGTGAATTCTCGCCTGAGCACTTTTGGGAATGAGTGGCGCAACGGTGCCAGTTTTTCATTCAACAGTGCGAGGTGGAACTCCCAGACCAGTTTTCAGCACACGAGTATCGATCCCGTCAATCTGCCCAGGGCTCATACTTCTGAGGAGATAGCCCTGGAACTGATGAAAAAAGCCCAGGGCCTGCCCTACGACGAGTCGGTGCTGAAAGATGATTCCGACATCAGCAGACTATTCGGGCAGAAGACCTACCACATCAAGGAACGCCTGAAATGGCGGGCCTCGGACAGACTGACCTTTATCGGGCGAGGCTCGTATTTTTTCCGTACCAGTGAGCGCGACACTTACGACTATCATTTCAAGGGCTATAGTGGCGGCCTGAAGGGCAATTACGCCTGGAACCAAGGTCGCCATCTTGAGTTTTCATACGCCTACGACCAGTATGACAAGGCCAATTTTCTGCCCAATGGCTCTCGCACCCATGATCATGACTATAGCAACCGCCAGCACGTGGTGCATGCTTTGTTCAGTAGTGTCATGGGCCGTCATCATCTGATTGTTGGCGCCGACTATATGCACGACTTTCTCACGACCTATCAGTTCCTTGATAACACCCACCACGCTCAAGACAATATTGATGGCTTTTCGCAGTGGGAGTGGAATATTACGAAACGCCTGGATGTGGTGGGGAGCATCCGCTATGATTACTTCTCTGCCTCTGCGCAGAAAGCCTTCACCGAGCGTCTGGCCATCGTCTATAAGCTGCCGTGGGCGACTCTCCGTGCCAATTATGCCAGTGGCTTCAGGGCACCTACACTCAAAGAGATGTACATGCACTTTGATATGGGCAATATGGGTTATATGATTATCGGCAATCCGGACTTGAAGCCGGAGAGAAGCCACAATATCAACATCGCATTCGAGAGGCATAACCTCATCAGAAACGGTGGCATCCTCGACGGGAAATACAGTTTCACGCTTATGGGCTATTGCAACTTCTTCGATAAGCGTATCACCACTGTCGGCCGTCGTTGGGTGAAAGACCCGTCGTATGCCGGTGGTGGCTATCATGTGCTACCGACGGATCCTCGCATAGAGGAATACACCTATGGCGATGAAGTGAAATACAGGTTTCGTGCAGACAATGGTGAGACGGTCGAGGCCTTGTCGAGTGCGCTTTACTACAACGAAGATGGGGTGAACGTATGGGGGGTGGACATTAGTATGGGCCATTACTTTGACTGGGGATTGACGCTCAAACTCAACTATTCATGGATGCGTGAGACCGGCAATGTGATTTATTCGCAATTCTCCCAGCCACGCACTCATTCGATGACATGGCGCATAGGCTATCATCACCGCTTCTCTCGCTTTTATGCCCTCGACGCCGCATTCTCTGGGCGTAGCCAGGGCAAGCCACAGTCGGGCGACAAGAATGTGGATCAGGGTTATACCATCTGCAAATTGATGCTTCAGCATCATATCTGGCGTGGTATTCATCTCAACACTGCCGTCGACAACCTTTTCAATTACAAGCCCCGGACATATTACTATTGTTCGCCACTTACCACGGGTACATCATTCAGCATAGGGCTGTCAATAGATTTGGAACAGATGTTGAAATGAGACTACCTGTGCCCTTCAATTCTTAAACCTACTGAAAAATAATATTTTATATGCATGTTATCCGACGCAAGGCTACTCTTTCAGTGTTGTTGATGGTGAGTATGGGTCATCTGCTGAACGATATGTTTCAGGCAGTGATACCCTCTATCTACCCGATGATCAAAGAGACATTGGGGTTGAGTTTTATGCAGGTCGGTGCTATCACGCTGACCAATCAGATCACCTCCTCACTCTTGCAGCCGATGGTGGGATATTTCTCGGACAGGCACCCCAGGCCTTACGCTCTGGTGGCAGGCATGTGCTTCACCCTGACCGGCCTGTTGCTGTTGTCCATGGCCGACAGTTTCCCGTTGGTGCTCTTTTCGGTGGCTTTCGTGGGCGTCGGTTCCTCGGTGCTTCATCCGGAGTCGTCGAAAATAGCGCGGATGGCATCTGGAGGTGCCAAGGGCATGGCACAGAGTATCTTCCAGATCGGTGGCAATGTGGGTCGTGCCATCGGTCCTGTCATGGTGGCATTGATTGTGGTGCCTCATGGGCAAGGCAGCATCCGGTGGTTTGCCCTCATGGCGGTGCTGGCCATCTGGGTCCTGGCCCGGATAGGCAGCTGGTATAAGAAGCAGCTGGAGCGTTATGGACGTACCAAGAGCAAGTTTGACATCGAAAACGAGAGCCATCTCTCCCGGCGTCAGGTCATAGTGGCACTGCTGGCGCTGCTGGTGCTGATGTTCTCCAAGGATTTCTATACTGCCAACATCCAGAACTACCTCACCTTCTACATGATCGACAAGTTTGGCCTTTCTGTCGCTTCTTCACAGTATGTGCTGTTTGCCTTTCTGGTGTCTACCGCCGTCGGCCTGCTTATAGGCGGTGAGGTGGGCGACCGCTATGGCCGCAAGTATGTCATCTGGTTCAGCATCCTCGGTTCGTCGCCCTTTGCCCTTTTGTTGCCTTACTGCAACCTCACGTGGACCATCGTGCTGGCCATCCTTGTGGGGATGGTGATGTCGTCGGCGATGTCGGCCATTCTCGTTTATGGCACGGAGCTGCTGCCAGGCAATGTGGGCATGATCTCGGGAGCGTTTTTCGGTCTGTCGTTCGGCCTGGGTGGCATCGGTTCTGCCCTTTTCGGCTGGATTGCCGACCTGACCAGCATTCAGCATGTGTTTCAGCTCACCGCCTATCTTCCCCTCCTGGGCATGGCCGCCTACTTCCTGCCTAATATCAAGGAAGAGCAGCAGTGATAAGTTTCTTTTCGTAACTTTGCCGCTACACGGCGAAGTTACTCCGTCTCGGCAATAAAAATGAATTCATTCATTTTGTATTGCTCTCGACTTTTCGTAACTTTGCCGCTACACGGCGAAGTTACTCCGTCTCGGCAATAAAAATGAATTCATTCATTTTGTATTGCTCTCGACTTTTCGTAACTTTGCCTTTTCAAGGCGAAGTTACTCCGTCTCGGCAATAAAAATGAATGAATTCATTTTGTATTGCTCTCGACTTTTCGTAACTTTGGAAGAATTTGCAGGATTTCTTTGTATAAAGACGATACAGAGGATTGAGAAATTTCAGGGTTACGATTTGGGTGCCGTTCTATTCCTACGAATATCAAGGTTGTTGGGAATGATGAGGTTATTACGGGTGAGATCGCGTAACTCATTGATATTGCGTCTATTTGCAGTCATTTGATCTTATGCTATTCTTTCGGATTGGAAAGAATGTTGAGCCCGCCACACGAATGCAACTTTATTAGTCTCTGCAGGGGTAAACATGGAAAGCGTTTCAAAAATGATGGGACATTCCAGCATCAAGAGTACGCAGAAGTATGCACAGATTACTGTCAACAGAATCTCCGAAGAGATGGACAAACTGATGGAGCGCAGAAAGAGAATGAGCATAAGATAGACAAGCCCACAAAATGACAACGACTATGGCAACAGCAAACTTCTCAATAATCCCGAAAGATGTCTTCGAGCGAGGCATAATCAGAATGACTGAGTGTGGTATTATCACCATGCCCGACAAGGACGTTTGGATGACAGTGGACGAGATAGCAAATATGCTTTTCGTTTCATCAGCCACCGTGTTTCGCATGATACGCTCTATATATAATAAAGGTATCGCGCACGAAGAGGACACTCACGGCTCCTTCCGTTTGTTCCCTTATCGTCCGAACTGGAACATCGACGTGTACAATCTTGAAATGGTTATCCGTCTGGCATACGCCATCGACAGTGACAATAGCCGCAAGTTCCGCCAGTTCATTATGAACCGACTAATGGACAGACCGATGTACGAGAATGTATGTATCACCATCCACATGGATGATTTCCCCAAAGAGTGATAGCATAATGAAGAAAGGCAGCGAACATCCTACTTGGAATATCCGCTGCCTTTTCCTCATGAGGAAGATTTACTTCTGTGCTGGCACATAGTTCCGTTGCAAAAGTTCCTCCAGATCTCGTTCGCGGTAGAGTATCTTGCCACAAAGCAGTACATATGGCAGCAACCCTTTCTGCCGATACGTGAACAATGTATGCCTGCTGACTTTTAGAAATTCTGCCACTTCTCGGTCGCAAATCCACCTGTCACCATTGAGCAAGGGACGATAGTCCTTGAATGTTTCCTTTACTTTGTCTATAGCCTCGTCTATCTCGCTTATAAAGTCAAGGATTTGCTCGTCCTCCACCAACATGCCACATTTCCATTCTTCTTCCATAACCGTTATTTGCTTTTCATCGTTACTTCCATCATTTTGACAATGTCATCTGCCCGATGATAAATCCTGCCCTCAATCTTGGTATAGGGCAATTCGCCTCGCTCCCGCATACTTTGTACCGAGCGTTTGCTGAGGTTGAGCATGGCACACACCTAACTGGTATCGAGCCATGTTCCAACGCCTTTGTTCTTCACCTGCTGTTCCTGACAATGCAAGACTCTCAGCAGTTCTTTCACTCGCTCCATCCACTTTGTGAATGTACTTTCGTTGATGATTACAATTCTTTCCATTTGTCTTTATTTATTGATTGTTACTACTTGTTTACGCTAATTTCGGTTGCAAAGTTAGCCCAAGAAAACAGACTGATTTGCATAGTATGTACATAGCTATATAAACTTTTTCCCAAAGAAATGAATATCTGGATAATTATATGAGTGAATAAGTATATGCTTATACAATTATTCATTCATCCAATCATTAGGTTATTGAGGCATCAATGTATTGACTCAACAAGCCATCAAAGTATTGAAATGCCCAATCGTTAAAGTACTAACACATCAAGGTGTTCAAGCATCAAAACATTGACAATTCGGTTCTTTGATGGTTTAATAATCCAAAAACCTGCAACTTCAGTGTTTCAAGTAGCGGAAATACTGATGATTTAGTGCATTCATGAACTCATGCATTCACGAAAGCATAGTCTCTGACGGCATTTGGCTGTTAGGTGGCTTCAAGTGGCGGTTAATTGCTATTGCCTAATTGGATTAGTCGCAGTAACTTTGCACCCGAAAAAAGATGCCAAAGGCAATTATATGGACATGTTGACTGTCCTAACAAACAGCATCCGCTTTAGAAACGGATTATTATGTTCGCCAGAACATAGCAAGGTATGTTTTCTGCTGCACGAAACTTCGTTTGCAGCACAAAACTCCTTGCTTTGCCGAAGGCTGTGGCTGACCTCCAAAGTCGGTCTGCCTATTCATACTGGCCATAAGCATTGAGTGATAATTATATGTCAAATCAAAAAAAACAAAGATGAACAACAAGAAGAATAAAGGCGGGAGAAATCCCAAGTTAGATCCAGCGACAAACCGCTATTCAGTGAACTTTAGTAGTGAAGAAGATATGCGTTTTCTAAAGATGTTTGACCGTTCTTGCATGACAAGCAAATCTGCTTTTATCAAAGCGCGAATCTTTGGAGAGCCATTTCATGTGGTGACATTCGACAAGAGTCAGCATGAATATTATGCCAAGTTAAGCGACTTTCATGCTCAGTTCCGTATGGTAGGCAACAATTACAACCAAACTTTAAAAGAGTTGAAAAGCCACTTCTCTGAACGAAGAACAATGGCACTTGTGTGTAAGTTGGAGAAATACATGATGCAGTTAGTGCAGATTATACAAAAAGTCGTTGAGTTGACAAACGAATATAAGAATACTGTGAAATAAACTTGAACGGATTGAAGATGATCAAGGCGATTTATTGACGATTATGTCTATTTTTGATACAAAATAGACACATTTCTTTATTTCTTTCAATGAATATGGGAAATATTTTGTATAATTGTACCCAAATTACAATACTGAATATATGGAGCGTAAACTTATAAATAGGATTCGCGTTGTTTTAGCAGAGAAGGATATGACGAATAAACAACTTGCAGAACTTGTAGGTAAGGATCCTGCTGTGGTTTCCAAATGGGTCACGAACAAGACGCAACCTAACGTTGAAACACTTATCCAAATAGCTAATGCTTTGGAAGTAAGTGTCGATGAATTATTAAGAACAGATAATACAAATAGAAGCGATGCTAATAGATAACAAAGTTAATAGATACCCAGATTCAGGTTTCAATATAAGAACGGTTTGGGATTTTATCAATGAATTTTCAGGCACCAAGTCTGGGCAGATAGGTCATTTGGACATTGTCACAGGCTATTTTACCTTACGTGCTCTTAGCAAACTATATCACGAAGTTCCAG
>CAMIYC010000070.1 GCA_946402905.1 uncultured Prevotellaceae bacterium
AATTCTAGATAATTCTTTTCTTGAACATAAATTCTTAAATTACCTCCCTTCGGTCAGTGGGTCTACGACAAATCTCTTAAATTCTTGATGAACAATTTATTACAAGCGCTTTAAGGGCGGGAAACTTCAAAGAATAACAAAACTTTCCCACCTTTTTTTATCAAGAATTTAAGAATTAAAGAATTAAAGAATTTTTCATTCATACAAGAATTTATAGGAATTTGAGTAGAAATGGCAAGCCATTTCATTTTCTCAGCAAGTTGAATTCCCGTCGCTTGCGACGGATAATTCTCGATAACACTTTTATTGATTATAAATTCTTAAATTCTTAAATTCTTGATGAACAATTTATTACAAGCGCTTTAAGGGTGAAAAACTTCCCCATAAATTCGTTACTCGGCAATAAAAAATGAATGAATTCATTTTGTTCTCCTCTCGACTTTTCGTAACTTTGCATTCCAAATTTCAGTCAGATGATGAGACTTATAGCAGACAGCGGAAGCACCAAGACCGACTGGTGCCTGATACATGAGGGCATGGAGATGGCCAGGGTGGATACGCAGGGTATCAATCCATTTTTCCAGACCGATGCGCAGATCGAAGGCATCGTCAGGGATGAGTTGCTGACACGCATCCGTCAAGATGCCGATAGGGTGGGGCATGTCTCCTTCTACGGTGCGGGCATACGGCCCGAGATGGCACCGCGGGTGAGCGCAGTGCTGGCCCGGGTCTTCGAGCAGGCCGAGGTGCACGTGGAGAGCGACCTCCTGGGGGCGGCGAGAGCCCTCTTCCAGCGGGAGCCCGGCATCGCGTGCATACTGGGCACCGGGAGCAACTCCGGACTCTACGACGGCAGCAGAGTGGTCCGCAACACGCCGCCCATGGGATTTATCCTTGGCGACGAGGGCAGCGGCGCTACCATGGGAAAGCTCTTCGCAGGGGCTTTGTGCAAGGGGCTGATGCCCGAAGGGCTGCTCGAGGAATACCTCCAGTGGAGCCAGCAGACCGTGGCCGATATCATACAGCGGGTGTATCGCAGCCCGCTGCCCAACCGTTATCTGGCCTCGATGTCGGTCTTCATACACCAGCACATCGATATACCGCAGGTGCGCGACCTGGTGGTAGACAATTTCAGGATGTTTTTCCGGCGCAATGTGGCACCTTACGGCTCCACTCTCCCCGTCAGGGCCATCGGCAGCATCGCGTATTTTTTTCAGGAGCAGCTCCGTGAGGCCGCGCTCCTCGAGCATTTCACCCTCGACCGCATAGAGCGTACCCCCATGAGCGGCCTCGTGATGTTTGAGTCTGCCAAGGCCCGCCCCTTTTCCGCCGCCGATGAATTTTCATCTTAAAAAATTCTAAAGTGTCGAAAATAATTGTTAACTTTGCAGACGATTTCAAAAATACTCTACGGAAGTATTCAATCATAAACACACATATATATGTATTTCACTTTGTTTGTTACCGTTATCATAACGGCAGTCGTCTTGGTGGTAGCTGCTTACGCCATCGCCAAGTTGATCGGACCTCGGTCTTACAACAAGCTGAAGGGTGAGCCTTACGAGTGCGGTATACCGACATACGGATCCTCATGGATACCCGTATCCATCGGTTATTACCTCTTTGCCATCCTTTTCCTCATGTTCGACATCGAGACGGTCTTTCTTTACCCATGGGCAGTAGTGGTGCAGAAGTACGGTGCAATGGCTGTGGTCAGCATCGGGTTCTTCCTGCTGGTGCTCGTATTTGGCCTGGCTTACGCCTGGCGGAAAGGAGCGTTGGAATGGAAGTAAGAAAACCACGCATCAAAAGCATTCCTTACGACGAGTTCAAGGACAATGAAGGACTCGAGCGACTCGTAGAGGAACTCAACGAGGGCGGTGTCAACGTCATCACCGGCAACCTCGACCAGCTCATCAACTGGGGGCGCTCCAACTCTCTCTGGTCTCTCACCTTTGCCACCTCTTGCTGTGGCATCGAGTTCATGGCCGTAGGATGCGCGAGATACGACTTCGCACGCTTCGGTTTCGAGGTCACACGCAACTCGCCACGCCAGGCCGACCTCATCATGTGCGCCGGCACCATCACACACAAGATGGCCCCGGCTTTCAAGCGACTCTACGACGAGATGGCAGAGCCTAAGTATGTCATCGCTGTGGGAGGATGCGCCATCTCCGGCGGACCCTTCAAGTCGAGCTATCATGTGGTCAAGGGCATCGAGGAGATCGTGCCCGTGGATGTCTTCATACCAGGATGTCCGCCAAGGCCTGAGGCCATCATGTATGGCATGATGCAACTGCAGCGAAAGGTCAAGATCGAGAAGTTCTTCGGTGGAGCCAACCACAAGCAGAACGCCGAGGAGCGGCAGCTCGGACTCTCCAATGAGGCCATCGCCTCGGGATGGCAGAAACCCATCGTCGTGACCGATGTGCCCGACGACTTCGTCAAACAGCTAAAGCAGGATAAGGAGGAGACGAAATGAAGATAGAGAGCAAGATTTTAGACTTTGGCAGTTTCGCCAGGGAAATGCGGCAGCTCAAGGAGAAGCAGCATTTCGACTATCTCGTCACCATCATCGGAGAGGACTTCGGCGAGGAGGGACTCGGATGTATATACATCCTCGAAAACACAGAGACCCATCAGCGCACCAGTGTCAAGACCATCGCCAAGCAGGTAGGTGAGGAATATGTCATCGACTCCGTCACAGGGCTCTGGAAGGCGGCCGACCTGCTCGAAAGGGAGGTCTACGACTTCTTCGGCATCATCTTCCTGGGGCACCCCAACATGGAGCGCCTCTTCCTGCGCAATGATTTCAAGGGATTCCCCTACCGCAAAAACTGGAAGTTCGACGACTCTTACACCCTCGACGACGACAAGGAGAATGACTACGGCCGCGAGTATTCGCTCAACGCCGACGGACAGCTCGTGTGCAAGCGCAACCAGCTCTTCACCGACGACGACTATGTGGTCAACATCGGACCGCAGCACCCCTCCACACACGGTGTGCTGCGCCTGCAGACCGTGCTCGACGGAGAGACCGTGAAGCGCATCTACCCCCATGTGGGATATATACACCGCGGCATTGAGAAAATGTGGGAGAGCTACACCTATCCACAGACGCTGGCTCTGACCGACCGACTCAACTACCTCTCGGCCATGATGCACCGCCACGCACTCGTCGGCGTGATCGAGGAGGGCATGGGCATCGAGCTCACCGACCGCATCAAGTATATACGCACCATCATGGACGAGCTGCAGCGACTCGACAACCACTTGCTCTACTGTGGATGCTGCGCACAGGACCTCGGAGCGCTCACCGCATTCCTCTACTGCATGCGCGACCGCGAGCACGTGCTCAACGTCATGGAGGAAACCACTGGCGGACGACTCATACAGAACTATTATAGAATAGGTGGACTGCAAGACGACATCGACCCCAACTTCGTGAAGAACGTCAAAGACCTGGTCAAATACCTCCGCCCCGTCATACAGGAGTATATGGATGTCTTCGGCGACAATGTCATCACACACAACCGCTTCGAGCAGGTGGGCGTGATGAACCGGGCCGACTGCATCAACTACACCGTGACCGGACCGGCAGGACGTGCCGCAGGATGGGACAACGACGTGCGCAAAAACCACCCCTACGTGATGTACGACAAGGTGGACTGGAAGCAGGTGCTACTCACCGGATGCGACTCCATGGACCGCTATCTCGTGCACATACAGGAGATGTATCAGAGCCTCGACATCATCGACCAGCTCATAGACAATATCCCCGAGGGCGACTTCTACGTCAAGCAGAAGCCTATCATCAAGGTGCCCGAGGGACAGTGGTATTTCTCTGTCGAGGGTGCCAGCGGAGAGTTCGGAGTATATCTCGACTCACGTGGCGACAAGAGCCCATATCGCATGAAGATGAGACCTATGGGACTCACACTCGTGGGAGCTCTCGACCCCATGCTGCGCGGACAGAAAATAGCCGACCTCGTCACGACAGGCGCTGCCATCGACTTCGTAATACCCGATATTGACAGATAATTAGCTAATTTCATTCAAGCAATACTTTATGTTCGATTTTTCTATAGTAACACAATGGTTCGACGCTCTTCTACGCGACACGCTCGGGTTGGGAGACTTCTGGTCGATACTCATAGAGTGTGTGATCGTGGGCGTGCTCATCCTCGTGGGATACGCACTGCTCGCCATCGCACTCATATTCATGGAGCGTAAGGTCTGCGCATACTTCCAGTGCCGGCTCGGCCCGATGCGCGTAGGACCGTGGGGATTGCTGCAGGTCTTCGCCGACGTGTTCAAGATGCTCATCAAGGAGATCTTCTTCGTCGACAGGGCCGACAAACTGCTCTATGCCGTAGCTCCTATACTCGTGATCATCGGATCGGTGGGGGCCTTCGGATTCCTGCCGTGGAACAAGGGAGCCGGTGTCGTAGACTTCAACGTGGGCATCTTCCTGCTCACAGCCATCTCTTCCATCGGAGTGGTGGGCATCTTCCTCGCAGGATGGGCCTCCAACAACAAATACTCCGTCGTGTCTGCCATGCGTGGAGCCGTGCAGATGATCTCTTATGAGATGTCGCTGTGCCTGTGTCTCATCACTGCCGTCATACTCACCGGCAGCATGCAGATCAGTGATATCGTCGAGACACAGACCGGACCGTGGCAGTGGCTCATCTTCAAAGGACACATACCGGCCATCATCGCATTCCTCGTATTCCTCGTAGCCGGAAACGCAGAGGCCAACCGCGGCCCCTTCGACATGGCTGAGGCCGAGAGCGAGCTGACCGCCGGACACCACACCGAGTATTCGGGGATGGGATTCGGATTCTTCTACCTGGCTGAGTTCCTCAACCTCTTCATCATCGCCGGAGTGGCCACCACCGTCTTCCTCGGAGGATGGGCACCGGTCAATATCGGCATCGGGGCTTTCGACCAGGTGATGAACTATATCCCGGGCATCGTATGGTTCCTGGGCAAGTCGTTCTTCATCGTATGGCTCCTGATGTGGATCAAGTGGACTTTCCCGCGCCTGCGTATCGACCAGATACTCAAGCTCGAGTGGAAGTATCTCATGCCTCTGGCCCTGCTCAATCTGGTACTCATGACCATCGTAGTGGCTTTCGGCCTTCATTTCTGATCAAAGAGGTCTAAAGGTTGTAGGTTGTAGGTTGTAGGTTGAAGGTTGCAGGCCCACCAAGCCCACCAAGCCCATCAAGCCCATCAAGCCCACCAACCCCATCAACCCCACCAACCCCACCAACCCCATCAAGAAAAAATTAAAACAATGGAAAATAACCAATCATATTTCGGCGGCATCGTAGAGGGTATGAAGACGTTGGCCACTGGCATGAAAGTCACACTCAAGGAGTATTTCACGCCAAAGTCGACCGAACAGTATCCTGAGAACCGCAAAACCACGCTCCACGTGGCCAAGCGCCACCGCGGACGGCTCGTCTTCAAGCGCACCGAGGATGGCGCATACAAGTGCACCGCATGCACGCTGTGCGAGAAGGCCTGCCCCAACGGCACCATCAAGATTGTGTCGGAAATGCGTGTCGACGAGGAGACCGGCAAGAAAAAACGCGCACTCGTCGACTATCAGTACGACCTGGGCGACTGCATGTTCTGCCAGTTGTGCACCAATGCATGCAATTTCGACGCCATCGAGTTTACCAACGACTTCGAGAATGCGGTATTCGACCGCGGACGCCTCGTGCTGCATCTTGACAAGGAGGTCTACAAGGGCGGCTCGCTGCCCGGCCTCATCGACGGAGGAGCACCGCTCACCATCGGCAAGTTTAACACCAAAACGAAATAAGGAATATGGCTAATATCGTAATGTTTTGTATCTTGGCCGTAGTTATTCTCGGCGCGGCCATACTTTCTGTCTCTACCAGGAGCATCATGAGAGCGGCCACATTCCTGCTCTTCGTACTCTTCGGCGTGGCGGGTATCTATTTCCTGCTCGACTACACCTTCCTCGGTGCTGCACAGATCAGCATCTATGCGGGAGGCGTCACTATGATCTATATCTTCGCCATACAACTGGTGTCAAAGCGCACGCTCCAGGGACTCACCGAGCGGCTCCGCGGCAGCAGGGTGGTGGCGGGATGTCTCGCGGCTGTGGTGGGATGCTTCATGGTATTGTTCGTCCTGCTCAAGAATGAGTTTTACAGCTTGGCCATACCCAACAAGGAGGTGCCCATGGAGCTGATCGGAAACACGCTCATGGGTTCGGAGAAATACCAGTATGTGCTCCCATTCGAGCTCATCTCGGTGTTCCTGCTGGCCTGCATTATCGGTGGTATCGTAATTTCAAGAAAGGACAAGTAAGATGACTATACCAGTAGAATTTTTCCTCACGCTGAGCACACTGTTGTTCTTCATCGGGGTCTTCGGGTTTGTGACAAGACGCAATCTGATAGCTATGCTCATCTCCATAGAGCTTGTCCTCAATGCCGTAGACATGAACTTCGCGGTCTTCAACCGCCTTCTCTTTCCAGGAGAGCTCGAGGGCTTCTTCTTCACATTGTTCTCTATCGGCGTGAGCGCGGCAGAGACCGCCGTGGCCATCGCCATCATCATCAATGTGTACCGCAGGTTCCACAGCGATCAGGTGAACAGTATTGAAAACATGAAACTATAACCCCCCTAAAACACATTCAAGACATGGATTACAGTTATGTATTTCTGATACTTCTTCTGCCTGCCCTCTCCTTCCTCGTGCTCGGACTGTGCGGTATGAAGATGTCGCATAAGACAGCCGGACTCATCGGTACCACATCGCTCGGTATCGTCACCGTGCTCTCTTATTACACGGCTTTCACATATTTCGGTGCAGACCGTCTGGCCGACGGCACCTACGCCACCATCGTGCCCTACAACTTCACGTGGTTGCCCTTAGGAAACCTGCACTTCGACATCGGCATCCTGCTCGACCCCATCTCGGTGATGATGCTCATCGTCATCTCTACGGTCAGCCTCATGGTGCATATCTATTCTTTCGGCTATATGCACGGAGAGAAGGGATTCCAGCGCTACTATGCGTTCCTCTCGCTCTTCTCCATGTCCATGCTCGGACTGGTGCTGGCCACCAACATCTTCCAGATGTATCTCTTCTGGGAGCTCGTGGGCGTGAGCTCTTACCTGCTCATCGGCTTCTACTACCAGCTCCACGAGGCGGTGGCAGCCTCCAAGAAGGCGTTCATCGTCACACGCTTCGCCGATATGTTCTTCCTCATCGGTATCCTTATCTTCGGATATTACACACAGTCGTTCAGCTTCTCATTCGCCGGCAATGTGGTCATGGGTGAGGGCACCACGCCCTTCATTCCGTGCGATGCTGTCAAGGCGATGACGGCTGCCGGGTTCATACTGCCCACGGCACTGGTGCTGATGTTTATCGGCGGTGCCGGTAAGAGTGCCATGTTCCCGCTGCATATCTGGCTGCCCGATGCCATGGAGGGCCCCACGCCTGTGTCGGCGCTCATCCATGCTGCCACCATGGTGGTGGCCGGCGTGTTCCAGCTGCTGCGTATGTTCCCATTGTGGATACAGTATGCGCCCCAGGCAATGAGCATCGTGGTGTGGGTGGGTGTCTTCACCGCATTCTACGCCGCGGCGGTAGCCTGTGCGCAGAGCGACATCAAGCGTGTGCTGGCCTTCTCGACCATCTCGCAGATTGCCTTCATGATGGTGTCTATCGGTGTCTGTCTGCCAGGACATGAAGCCGTGCTCGACAACCACGCCCAGCTGGGCTACATGGCTTCGATGTTCCACCTCTTCACACATGCCATGTTCAAGGCTTGCCTCTTCCTCTGCGCAGGATGTATCATCCACGCCGTCCACTCCAATGAGATGGCACTCATGGGAGGCATGCGCAAGTATATGCCCATCACGCATATCACCTTCCTCATCAGCTGCCTGGCCATCGCCGGCATACCGTTCTTCTCGGGATTCAGCAGCAAGGACGAGATCATCTCGGCATGCTTCCAGTACAGCCCCGTGGTGGGATGGATCATGACAGCCATAGCAGCCATGACGGCTTTCTATATGTTCCGTCTTTACTACGGCATCTTCTGGGGCACCGAGAACAAGGAGGCTCACGAGCATCACACGCCGCATGAGGCACCGCTCACCATGACCATACCGCTCATCGTGCTCTGTGTCATCACAGTGGGCGTGGGCGTATACACCACCATCGCTGGATTCGCAGGGTGGGGGGGCAGCTTCGGCAGCTACGTCACTGCCAGCGGCAAGGAGTATGTCATACACTTCGACACGCAGATTGCCCTTACCTCCACCATCATCGCCATCCTCAGCATCTGCCTGGCCACCTATATATATAAAGGTGAGCGGCAGCCCGTGGCCGACCAGCTCTACAAGGCGATGCCACGCCTCCACCGCGCTGCTTATAAGCGATTCTATCAGGATGAGATCTGGCTCTTCGTGACACACAAGATCATTTTCAACCTCGTGAGCAAACCCATCGCATGGTTCGACCGCCACGTCATCGACGGCACGTTCAACTTCATGGCATGGGGCACCAGCGAGGCCGGAGAGAGCATCCGCAGCTGGCAGAGTGGCGACGTGCGCCAGTATGCCGTGTGGTTCCTCACCGGTGCGGTGGCTTTAACTTTAATATTGTTATGCGCTTTGTAAACAACTGAAAAAATGAGTATATTAACAGTTTTCGTAATAATTCCCGTCCTGATGCTGCTGGGCCTCTGGCTGGCCCGCACGCTCAGTCAGGTGCGTGGCGTGATGGTAGTAGGCTCTTCTCTGTTGCTTGCACTGTCTATCTATCTGACCATCGATTTCATACATCTCCGTCAGACCATGCCCGCCGATGTCTATCCCATGCTCTATACGGCAAGCCACATGTGGTTCAAACCGCTGCATATCGCCTATTCCGTAGGCGTCGACGGCATATCGGTCGTCATGCTGCTCCTCTCGAGCATCATCGTATTCACCGGCACTTTCGCCTCCTGGCAGCTCAAACCGCTCACCAAGGAGTATTTCCTCTGGTTCACACTGCTCAGCTCGGGCGTGTATGGCTTCTTCATCTCCACCGACATGTTCACCATGTTCATGTTCTATGAGGTGGCGCTCATTCCTATGTACCTCCTCATCGGGGTGTGGGGCAGCGGCGCCAAGGAGTATTCGGCCATGAAACTCACACTCATGCTCATGGGTGGATCGGCACTGCTCATCCTCGGTATCGTGGGCATCTACTTCTACAGCGGGGCCAGCACGATGAACGTGATCCAGATCGCACAGATCAACAGCATACCCGGACAGGCCATACCCGACCATGTGCAGAACATCCTCTTCCCGTTCGTCTTCATCGGATTCGGAGTGCTCGGAGCCCTCTTCCCGTTCCACACTTGGAGCCCCGACGGTCATGCCTCGGCGCCTACAGCCGTGTCGATGCTCCACGCCGGCGTGCTCATGAAGCTCGGAGGATACGGATGCTTCCGCATCGCCATGTACCTGCTGCCTCATGCTGCTCAGGAACTGTCGTGGATATTCATCATCCTCACCACTATCTCGGTGGTCTACGGAGCGCTCTCGGCTTGTGTGCAGACCGACCTGAAGTATATCAACGCCTACTCGTCGGTGTCTCACTGCGGACTGGTGCTCTTCGCCATCCTCATGATGACCCGTACCTCCTGCACCGGTGCCATCCTGCAGATGCTCTCTCACGGACTCATGACGGCCCTCTTCTTCGCACTCATCGGTATGATCTACGGACGTACACACACACGTGACGTGCGCAAACTGGGCGGATTGATGAAGATCATGCCTTTCCTGGCCGTAGGATATGTGTTGGCTGGTCTGGCCAACCTCGGACTGCCGGGATTCTCGGGCTTCGTGGCTGAGATGACCATCTTCGTCGGATCATTCTACAACAATGACATGTTCCACCGCACAGCCACCATCATCGCTTGCGGCAGTATCGTCGTCACCGCGGTCTACATCCTCCGCGTGGTGGGCAAGATCCTCTACCAGAAAGTGGCCGACCCGCATTATGAGCAACTCACCGACGCTACATGGGACGAGCGCGTCGCCGTCTGCTGTCTCATCTTCTGCGTCGCCGGACTCGGTCTCTTCCCCTTGTGGGCAAGCAATGTCATCGCCGATGCCGTAGGCCCCGTGCTGAGTGTTATCAATCCTGTTGTACTCCCATAAATTCTGAAGCGATATGAATTACAGTCAATTTCTCAATATGATTCCGGAGGCCGTTCTCGTGGCCATCCTGATTATCATTTTTGTGGTCGATTTCGCATCTGCCAACGACAACGACCGCAAGGGCTTCAATCCCTTCGTCTGTGTCATGATGGGAGTGCTCACGCTCGTGTGCCTCATGCCGCTCGAACCGCGCGAGGCGTTCGGGGGCATGTATGTCACCAACCCGGCCGTCCATGTGATGAAGGGCATCCTTGCCCTCGCGTCGCTCATCGTGGTCATCATGAGCCGGCAGTGGATCAGCGGCGAGCAGAGCCGTGCCCGCGAGGGCGAGTTCTATATGCTCATTGTGTCCACGCTGCTGGGTATGTTTGTTATGATGTCGTCGGGCAACTTCCTCATCTTCTACCTCGGACTCGAACTGGCATCCATTCCTATGGCATGTCTCGTCGCGCTCGACAAGTGGCGCAACAATTCGGCTGAGGGCGCAGCCAAGTATATCCTCACCGCTGCTTTCTCCAGCGGAGTGATGCTCTTCGGTGTGTCGTTCCTCTATGGTGCTTGTGGCACACTCTATTTCGACGACGTGGCAGCCGGACTCACAGCCACGCCGATGGTCATCATGGGGCTCGTCTTCTTCTTCAGCGGACTGGGCTTCAAGATCTCCCTGGTGCCCTTCCACTTCTGGACGGCCGACACCTATGAGGGTGCACCCACCGTCGTCACCGGATATCTCAGCGTCGTCTCCAAAGGAGCTGCCGCCTTCACTCTGATGGCCATCCTCTTCAAGGTGTTCCCCGTCGTGTCCGAGCAGTGGCACTACCTGCTCTACATCGTCATCGTGCTGAGTATCACCGTGGCCAACCTCTTCGCCATCCGTCAGAAAGACCTGAAGCGATTCATGGCTTTCAGCTCCATCTCGCAGGCCGGCTATATCATGCTCGCCATCACCGGAGAGCAGACCATGGGCGTCACGGCTCTGTCGTTCTACGTGTTGGTATATGTCGTGGCCAACCTCAGTGTCTTCTCCGTCATCAGTGTGGTGGAGCAGAACAACGGAGGCACCACCAGCATGGATTCCTATGACGGTTTCTATACCACCAATCCGAAGCTCGCCTTCCTCATGACTGTCGCGCTCTTCTCTCTGGCAGGTATACCGCCGTTTGCGGGTATGTTCAGCAAGTTCTTCGTGTTTATGGCGGGTGTCAGCGGTCATACCTTCGACACCACGTTAGGCACCCTGGCATATATCGTCGTCTTCATCGCTTTGATCAATACCGTAGTGAGTCTCTACTACTATCTGCTCATTGTCAAGGCCATGTACATCAAGAAGACGGAGACGCCGCTCCCCGCCTTCAAAAGCGACGTCAACACCAAGCTGGCGCTGGCGCTCTGCACCCTGGGCATCGTAGCCTTCGGTGTCTGCAGTTGTATTTACGACTGGATTTACACCGCCGCCGCCCAGCTCTGATTGTTTTGAGTTGACAAGTTGACAAGTTGCTGCTTTTAAGTTGACAAGTAGACGAGTTGACAAGTAGACAAGTTGCTACTTTTAAGTTGACAAGTAGACAAGTAGACAAGTAGACGAGTTGCTACTTTTAAGTTGACAAGTAGACATGTTTACAAGTAGACAAGTTGCTACTTCTACTCATTAGGGGCAGTTTACCTGAGGATAATCAATAATCAGGGGGAGTAGGTATTTGATTCTTCATTCAAGTACCTGCCTCCCCTGATTCTTTTCCGCATACTTCTGCCCTTTCCGCAATCTAAATCAAAACGCGGCCTGTCGCGTTTAGCTCGGGCGGATTTGCAATCCGCCCGCTCCGAGTATCAGCATTTTTAACCCAAATCGATCATTAGGATTGATATCAGTTTGGTATTTGTTTCGAGCAGATTGGGCACATCACTGGCGAAGGCGTAGCGGGCTACGTCAAGACAGGGATGTGGACAAGATGCCGAAAGAAATGCTGAAATGAGATTAATAGAAAAAAGGAAGAAAAAAATGATATTTCGGTCTAATGACCGATTGGGGTTTAATGCGAAAACGCCCCATCCCCCCTTCCGACGATGTGACACCGGCTAATGGAATATAAAAATAAAAAAACACTTCGTTAGACAAAAAGCAACAAAAAGCAACAAAAAGACGTCTGCGACATCAACAAAAAGGAAGAAAAAAACCAATACCTCAACCTAACGGTGTAGGGACGCGGCGTGCCGCGTTATGAGGAATTATATTGCGAAAACGTCCGAAAAAGGCGAAAAGATGCGAAAATATTAAATGCTTTCCGCATATTCTCGCAATCCCTCTAAAATTCACGTTTAATTCCCGATAATTCGCGTAAAATCCTCCCATGGATGCTTCAGCATCCATTCCCTTTTTCGTAATGCTTTCGTATTTTCGTAATTTTTTCGTAAACAGACCCCCAAAAAATCGTTCAATTCCTGATAATTCGCGTAAAATCCCCCTGGATGCGCAGCATCCAACAAATTCACGATCAATTCGCGATAATTCGCGTAAAACTCACGCGGCACGCCGCGTCCCTACATTCTCGCTTTTTCCCGCTGTCAGGTCATTATGATACCCCCGGCAAATAATCGATTCTACGTATCCTTTTCACTAAATTTTTTTTGGCGATTACACGAAAAAACGCTATATTTGTGGCCATTAGACCGATACCCTATTAACACAGACATCCATGGAGAATAAGAAAAATCACACCGACATCGGGCGTCGCGAATTCTTACGCCGCTTAGGAGTGGGAGTAGGCTCTGCCATCGCCCTGGCCACACTACAGCCTTTCGAAGCACTCGCACGCCCCGGCAAAAAGCCTGTTGCCTTTAACGACGACCCCGACCAGCCCATACGCATGACATACCGCGTGCAGCATGGCAGCGGCAAACAAGTCTCGCTGCTGGGCTTCGGCATGATGCGTCTGCCCAACGATCAGGAAAAGGTCAACCAGATGGTGGACTACGCCATCAAGCATGGCGTCAACTATTTCGATACCGCTCCGGTCTATATGGGAGGACAGTCTGAGGTCCTCACCGGAGTAGCCCTCAAGCGATACCCACGTGAGAAATACATGGTCGCCACCAAGATGTCCAACCAAAACCCCAGCCTCTGGGACCTGGAGAAGGCCAAGGCCATGTACCACCAGTCTTTCGAACGGCTCCAGGTAGACTATATCGACTATTACCTGCTTCACAGCATCGGCGGCGGTGGAGTGGAGAACCTCCAGAAACGGTTCATCGACAACGGACTCCTCGACTTTCTCCTCGCCGAGCGCAAGGCCGGGCGCATACGTCATCTCGGATTCTCCTACCATGGCGATGTGAGTGCCTTCGACTGGCTGCTCGACAGACAGGACGAGTATCAGTGGGACTTCGTCCAGATACAGATGAACTATCTCGACTGGCGCCATGCCTCGATACGCGGAGGCCGTCGTCGGGATGCCGACGCCGAGTATCTATATAATAAATGTGAGAAGACAGGAGTGCAGTGTGTCATCATGGAGCCCCTGCGTGGCGGTGCCTTGTCCAAAGTAGACGACGAGGTGCTGCAGCAGTTGAAAGGCCTGCGCCCCGACGACAGTCCTGCACGGTGGGCCTTCCGCTGGGTTGGGTCGCATCCCAACATCTTAGTGACCCTGAGTGGCATGAACCGTATGGAACACGTCATGGAAAATGTCGCCACCTTCTCGCCCCTCGACCCCTGTACCGCGGCAGAGAACGAGCTGCTCGCCGCCATGGCCGACAAGATTGCCGGCGTGCCCACCATTCCTTGCACCACCTGTGCCTATTGCATGCCCTGTCCTTATGGTGTCGATATCCCGGGCAACTTCGCCTATTACAACGAGGCCGTAGCCGACAAGATTGTGCCCCTGCCCGAGAGCCACGCCGCCGACTATGCCAGTCGTCGTCAGCAGTTTGCCGAGGGTTACCGCAAGGCCTTCCCCGACCAGAAAGCCTGGGCCCACAGCTGTCAGGACTGTGAGGAGTGTCTCTCGAAGTGTCCCCAGCAGATACGCATCCCCAATCAACTTGCCCGCATCGTCGAGACCCTTGGCAGGCAATAACCCACATCGTCTCCTCACCTCTTTCCACTAATCTGAGAGCTCCTAAAGTATTTTGTGAGAATTTGAGCCAAGCCCCGCTCCTCCAGCATTTAAGGTCGCTTCGCTCCGCTCGGGCGGATTTGCAATCCGCCCGCTCCGAGTATCAGCATTTGTAATGCGAAATAACATTTTTACCAAGCCCCGCTCCTCCAGCATTTAAGGTCGCTTCGCTCAAAATCTTTCAAAATCCGATATAAAATCTTTCAAATCATTTTCCGCTCGGGCGGATTTGCAATCCTCCCGCACTGAGTATGAGCATTTGTAATGCGAAATAACATTTTGAGCCAAGCCCTGCTCCTCCAGCATTTAAGGTCGCTTCGCTCAAAATCTTTCAAAATCCGATATAAA
>CAMIYC010000071.1 GCA_946402905.1 uncultured Prevotellaceae bacterium
TTCATGCTGCTCTGATGGAAACTGATGGGTGGTGAGCGATGATTGAAAGTCACCCTGTTGAGGGATGGCAAGGTAAGGGACCATCTGTCACTGCCGTACAGAGAAGCATGCGCAGTATCTGAAAGCATGCTTGGTAAAGCGGTTTGCAGACTGCGGACTGAAACTGAATGAGGAAAAGACCAAGATAGTCTTTTGCAAGGATAGTAACCGCAAGGGCAACTCCGAGCATACTTCCTTCGACTTCTTAGGTTATATCCCATATCCGCGACTTTACAAATTGAGATAAATAGAATTATAAACAATTTAAACAAAAGAGTTAAGTACGAAGAGCCGTGTGACGGGAGACTGTCAAGCACGGTTCCGTGAGAAGGGAGGGTGAAAGTCCCTCCACTTACTCGACAATAAGAATAAATCTTGTCAACCATGAATCTGAATCTCACCTCCACCATTAAGATGCCTGAACACAAGTTACGTCGTGAAGTCGTGGAACTTTGCCGCAAGACAGGCAAACCTCTTTTAAAGCTATCCACCCGTGACTATATCGAAAATGGCATGCGACACTGGGTGGAGCAGTTCGGATCGGCCGGTCTTGTGAACATCGAGGTTTTCAATGAGTTGCAGCACACCATCACCGGCTGGCCCGGAGGAAAGCCTGATGCCGACGACACATTACGTCCCGAACGTGCATATCCCTTTCCTAAACGGGTGGTGGTTTTCTCGCCACATCCCGATGATGACGTAATCTCCATGGGCGGCACTATTCGTAGGTTGCTACAGCAGGGTCATGATGTTCACATCGCTTATGAGACCAGTGGCAACATTGCGGTCAATGATGACGAGGTGACACGGTTCATGCATTTTATTAATGGTTTCAACAGGCTTTTCGCCAATGATTCAGACGACGTCATTGACCGGACATACCAACAAGTGAAACAATTCCTTCGCAAGAAGGAACAAGCTGAGATCGAGGCATACGGAGGAAACAAGTATCTTTATCCTACCTCAAAAGATCCAGTGATGGCTGACATTCCAGAAGTACTTGCACTCAAGGGACTTATACGGCGGGGAGAAGCCCGTCTTGCCTGTTCCTACAACAACATACCAAGTGACCGCATCCATTTTCTCGACCTCCCGTTCTATGAATCGGGGACTATCGAGAAACTTCCGATGAGCGAACGTGATGTCCACCCAATACGTGAACTATTGTCCGGCATCCAGCCCCATCAGGTATATGTGGCAGCTGACCTGGCTGACCCTCACGGCACTCATCGCAAATGTACAGATGCAGTACTAGCCGCCATTGACGAGGAGAAGCATTCTCATGCCAAGTGGTTAGACGACTGCCGAGTATGGATGTACCGCGGTGCCTGGGCAGAATGGGATGTTGCTGACATTGAAATGTGCGTACCGATGAGTCCTGAGGAGCTGCGTGAAAAACGGAATGCCATCCTCAAGCATCAGAGCCAGATGGAGAGCGCGCCTTTCCTCGGCAATGACGAGCGATTGTTCTGGCAGCGTGCAGAAGACCGCAACCGGGAGACCGCCCGTCGTTATGATGAGCTTGGATTGGCATGCTATGAAGCCATGGAAGCCTTTGTGGAGTATCATATCTCACCTAAAAACCTCTAAGCGTAGCGACCTGACAGCCTGATAACCTGTCCCCGTCCTTCAGATAGCGGATAAAAGGCTGGGAAGTTCACCTATATGGTCGATGATGAGTTGCGCACCAGCCTTGGCCAGTTCATCGCGGCTTCCGTTGCCGTAAGTGACGCCACAGGTTTGGCATCCCGCACCGTTGCCCATCATGATATCAACGGCCATGTCACCGACGACCAGAGTCTCGTCCGGACTTACGCTCATCTGCTGCAGCGTGTGGAGTACTGGTTCCGGGTCAGGCTTTGCCTTTCTCACGTCATCAGCGCCGAGGACAAGTTGGAAGAACCGTCCGATTTGCATGATATCCAGTAGTTCAAGGAGTGATTTCTTTGAACGGGAAGACGCGACTGTCAGTAAGAATCCTTGAGAATGGAGTAGATCCAGCGTTTCCCTGACACCCGGGAAGACTCTGGGTGCCATGCGTGTCATGTTCTGGTCGAAGAGACGGTGATGCGTGTCGGCACATCGGTCGAGGATGGCATCGCTGACATCCGGAGACATTTTGCGGTAACACTCTTTCAGCGGCAGGCCTATGGTTGCGGCGCAGGTCGGTTCGTCCGGTACGGGAAGGCCCATTTCACACATGGTCTGTCTCATCGTGGTGACAATGATGCCGCGCGTATCACCCAGAGTGCCGTCAAAGTCGAAGATAAGAAGTTTGATTCGCATAATCATGATGGTTTTTCTTTACGGCTTGACAGCCACATTGGTAAATACCATGAGTCCTATTCTTGGTCAATGATGTAGAAACCAGGCTCGGAAGGATGGTCCAGTATGAGACTCCTTGGATTTTCTTTAGTCAGGAGCCATGTCATCCAGATGTCCCCTGCCGCTGCAGCGATAAAAAAGACGCCCCATGCCAGCATCGGCAGGCTTCCAATGAAGAGGGCGATGAAGGCTGGTATGACACCTAATATGATACAAGGCATCATGGCGCCCCACATATACCCAGGGATACTCATGGGTTCGTCGCAATGACAGTAAGGAGTGAGCATTTTCCATTTCACGCCGAAGCTGATGCTTTTCCAACCATACTTGGTGAAGCATGCCCATGTCAGGCCATGTATCAATTCATGAACTACGATGCCCATGAGCATAAGGACGAATGTCCATAGCCAGTTACCGGGGCTTCCAAGGAGTTCACCGACAGATTTCTTGTCCTTCCATATCATAAAAAACGGCACCATCAATAAAATGGCGGAAACCACCATGAGAACGACTGCAAAGACATTGGCTTTTACAAGGTCTATTACCACCATACGGCGTTTTTCCTCTTTATTGTCCATAGCTTATTTCATCAATTAATGTGATAGGTAGTTAACGATAACATAGAAGGTGAAGAAGTATCATGCATTTGTTCTTGCAAAGTTATGAAAAGTCGAGAGGAGAACAAAAACAAATTCTCTAAGGTCAATGTACGTCGATTCCATCAAAATAAAGTTCTGCAATGACGGTGTCGCCATATTTTGAGCCAGGATAGACTTCAAGAATCTCAAATTTCAGTGTCCAGTCGGGCTTTGTTCCGTCGTTGTAGCCGAGGATGCCGACATCGAAACTCTGGAGGGTGCGGCTGTCCTCCAAAGCGAGGATGGCATAAGGCTGGTTGTTGTACCATACGCGCAGTTTCTTCACGCGTGAGTTGGCTTTCCATGCCTCCTCCGACTTGACATGGCCGTTGAGGATTTTCACCGTTGTGATACGAGGGCATTTCCCCTCGAACGTGTAGGTCAGACTTTCGCCAATGCCCTTGCCCTTTGTGGCCCAGACGTTCTCGTGACTGAAATCGTGGGCGTTCTCGCCCTTGTAGTCAAACTTGCTGTTGGAAGGCAGGCAGCTTGATGCTGTGACGCTTTTTACTTCTCCGCCGCAGTACCAGCTGCATTTGCCACTGTACAAGTCGTCGTAGACGGTGACATCGCCATATTTCCTTAACTCCTCAGAATCATCTCCATATTGGTTGGAGAGCTTTTCCCATTTCTCCACTGTGATTTTCGGCATCGGGATAATGCTTTGGGGTTTGATGACCTTTTCTTGTGCATGAACGGCCATCATTGCAACGATGGCAATAAGGATGGTGCTGATGTTTCTTTTCATAAGCTTGATAGATAAAGTGCTCTACAAAGATACGAAATAATGATGGATTACACCATCTTTTTAGGATATTATGTGCATTTTTGTGACGAATGTAAGTAAAAAAACGCGGAATGTCTTTTTGCCGTTATGGTCGCAAAGGAACCCTTCACATCCCTCAAGCTTATGGTAAGTGACATTCCGGGATATGTACTGATCGTTCAAAAACCCAACATTGCCGCTGGCGTTATACCCAGGGTGGAACAAAGCAGACGGGCAATCTTCAATGTAGGTTCTGCCCTGCCAGAAACATAGTCGCTGATGCGGGAAGGGCTAACCCCAATCTCTGTCGCTAACTGCTTCTGGCTCATGTTTTTCTCGTCCAACGACAGCTGTATCAACTGGGCTACGGTTGGTTTGCCTATGGGATAGTGCTCCTTCTCATAGTCTATGACGACATCCGACATCATTGTCAACTCAACAGCATTGCGGTCGTTGGCAGGTGTATTGTCGTCCACCATCGGCAGCAGTTCTTCAATACGTGCCAATGCAAACTCATATTGTTCCTTTGTAATTTTTGCCATATACGTACCTCCTTTTATTATATCGTTGAAACGTCAATCTTATCGTATTCACTATGCGTACCTACAAATCGGATAAATACATGCCCGATTGTAAACTTTACAACCACAACAAGACGATATTTGTTGCCTCTGATGTCAAAGACATAATGTTGGTTTCCTACGTAGTCTGTCGAAGGAAAGTCTGCCTTTATATCCGACAGGTTCTTCCACTCTGCCTTTTCTGCGATGTCATACCATCGTTCGAGTGCAGCCTGAGCGTCTCCATGTCCTTTCGAACTGTAAAACTCAACTAATCGTCTATGTGATACTATTCTCATTCCGTCTGCAAAGTTATAAAATTGTTTTGATTTTCAAAATTAATTCAATAAATATTTCTAAAAACCAAAACTTTTCTGCTTTCCTTTGAAATGGCTTGCCATTTCTTCTCAAATTCTTATAATTTCTAACATAGACTGTCCAATATCTTTTTATCAAGAATTAAAGAGATTTGTCGAAGACCCACTGACCAACGGGAGGTAATTACAGAATTATAGTTACCAAAGCGGCTGCTCTAAAGGAAAATTCTTTAATTCTCTAATTCTTGATATATATAACTTAAGCTTCTCATCTTTTTTGTCAAGAATTAAAGAATTACAGAATTATAGTTACCAAAGTATTTCGAGTCCTCCGAGCTCTCTGAGTATATTGCGCCGTTCGTTTCTCGTTCAATTCCTTATTGAATACATAAAAAAGTTCCCCAAGGTCACATGGGCCTTGGGGAACTATGTTCACAAGATTATCAATCTTCAGTCTGTCATCTATTTCACCAATCTCTTCTTGCCGTTGATGATGTAGATGCCTCTCGATGGAGTGGTCACCTTCTGACCGTTGAGGTTGTAGACAGTGCCATCGGGGATGTTCTTGTTTTCTACCGCCTCAATAGCGTCTTTCTCCAACAGCGTGAGGGTGATGGATTTCAGCTGTACGACAAACCAGTTGCCGCCATTGGTGAGGTTCTTCATGCCATACTGCAGCACACCGTCTTCGCCCACAGTGGCGTCGAGAGAGACTATCGACTGGGTCGGGTCGCAAGCCACCTGTGCGATGACCTCGATGCCGTAGGTGGCATCGTTGGCGTAGGCCACGGTGATGTCATTGCCGATAGCGGCGGAGTTCCATGCCTGGCTGGCCACGGCATACAGTTCCACATTGTATGTGCCTGGCTGCAGACCCTCGACACGCTGATACATGATCTCGCCTTCGCCCATCTCCTCGCCGAAGCGCTCTGCATAGATCGTCTGGTAGGCACCGGTGGAGCCGATCCAGTCGGAGACAGCGGTACTGCCGGCATCGGTGTAGTCGGAGCCTGGAGTGGTCTGGGCCTTCACGGCTGTCACGTAGGCTGCCTTGATGGCAGAGGACTTGTCTTCCGTCAACGTACGGTTGTCGTATTCGGCCTGAATCTCAGACACGTCGTAAGCGGCCTGGCCGGCCTCGTCGAGCGTGGCTGCTTTCTCGCCGAATGTGCTGAGGGCGTCGGCTGTGGCTTTGTAGAGATCGATCGATGCGATAGCTGCCTGCATGGCGGCATCCAGGGTGGCAATGGCTGCCTGATACTCCTCAGCCGTAGTGAAGGCGGCATCGTCGACCATGGCGGCCTGGAGGGCGGAGAGCACCTCGCCGTTCATAGGCTGGCTGGCAAGTGCTGTGGCCTGAGCGATATAGTTGGCCCACAGATCGGTGGCTTTCACCATGGCGGTCACACCCTTGAGTTGCACAATGTGCCAGTTGGTGTAGTTGGTCGACTTGCTCATGCCGAGCTTCACGATGCCGTCTTCGCCCACATTCACGTTATCGAGCGTAGCTGTCGATACCTCTGAGAAGGAGGTGGCTTTATAGATGGCTATCTCCTGGGAGACGGTACCATTGCTGGTCTCTGCGTAGAGTGACACGCCGGTGTTGCTGGTGAGTGGGTCTTCTGCAGTATCTTCGGGTCTGAAGTATCCGGAGTCGAAACCACGGCCGAACGTATAGGCGGCTGAGCCGTATAGCTCGATCTTGTAGGTGCCTGGGGTCAGGCCGGTGAGGTTCTGATAGAACACGTCGCCGGTGTTCTCGCAGGTCTCGTTGTATCTCTCACACATATAGACGGTCTGGCCGGCGTTGGTCGTTACCTGTGGTGCTGCCCATGTGGCATAGCCGGTGGCGCCAATCCAGTTGGTCCAGTCTGTGAGTGATGCAAACTGGCTGGTCAGGTCGGTCTCGATATAGATAGGCTCTGGTTCCGGCACTTCGCCCATGGTGCCCTTGAAGTTGAAGCCATAGAACCCGAGTTTCGAGCCGGAGCAGTAGAACTTGTAGCTCTTATCTGCTGTCACGTCGAAGTCGTAGGTACCATAATACTTGGACTCTACGGTGATGCCGTCGTAGTCGGGCAGTGCGGTGCCGTCTTCAAGTACGTAGAACTGCTTGCCGGCATTGAGCACCACGCCGATGGTGATATGACCGTCGTATTTCGGTGTGATGGTGTAGAAGGTACCGCCGGCTTTATTGCCGTTCTCGCCGTTGCCTTCTGTGAATGCTACGAAACCGTCGATGGCATCGTTGGCCTTGCCTTCCTTGAAGTCAGCGCCGCCGGCCTCGCCGAAGGTCAGCGTGGCCACTTCCTTGCCGTCAACAGCCACGGGGACTACGTCGCCCGAAGGATGGGTCTCACCCTCTTGGATGGCATAGGTCACGTTGAATGCTGCTCCTGTCTCCTCTTCATTCTCGACCACGGCGATCTTGTTGACACGCAGGTAGTCGATGTCATTGCTCTGGGCGTGGATATAAAAAGCTACTTTCACATTGCCGGTAAACCCTTTCAGGTTGGCGGAGTAGACTGTGCTCTCAACGGGTTCCGTCGGAATGTCCTCACCGGTGAAGGTGGCCAGCACGTCGTTGCTGCTCCAGGTCAGGCCGTTGTCTTTGGAGACGACGATCTGATACTTGATGTTCTGACCGTCGTTGCTGCCGTAGATATTGCCGAAGTCGTAGTTGATGGTGTATGACTTGGAACCGTCGCCCAGGTCGAGGGTAGGACTGATGAGCCATTCGTCCACCTCGCTCATGTAAGTGGAGAAAATCATGCCGTTGCGGCTGTTATAATTCCATGACGACGAGTTGCTCAGTTCGGTGCCTTCCTCTTTCAGCTCACCGGTCATCGAGGTCCATCCGGCGATGTTGCCGCTGGCGAAGGTGTCCTCAAACGGGATGCTGATGCCTGAGGTGAACGTGAGGGTCTTGCTCCAGTCGCTGATCAGCTCGCCGGAGATGGCGCGCACCTGCACGTCGTAGCTGCACAGACCCACAAGGTCGGTCAGCTGATAGGTGGGTTCGCCCGATACGGAGATGGGCTCGCTCCACTCGTTCTCGTCGCTCTTCTTGAATCTGAGGTCCCAGTTGGTCTCAGCGGGGCTGTTCTGACTCTTCCATACGATGGTGGCTTTGCTGCCTACAATCTCAGAGGCGGCCAGTTCGATAGGATAGTCTACGGGCTTCTTCTCTTCTACCGTGAAGTTGTAGAACTTGGCATTCATCCTGCCAAAAATCTTAAACTGCAGGCGTATCTTCACTTTCTTGCCTGCGCACTCATCAAACACCACGGTGTAGTTGACGCTGCCGTCATCGAATTTCGGGGCATTGTCGTCGTTGACGTTCAGAATGGTCGTATAGTTCTCACCGTCTTCTGATACGGCCACCTGGAACACGTCGTCCATGTTCCATACATACGGACTGGTCCACCAGCCGGGGCTCTCCATGTTCAGGTCGAAGGAGATACGGTTGGTGCCTTCGGCAAGCTGTATCCACGGAGTGGCTGTCTGAAGGATGGTGCCCTGGTCGGGATCGGGTGATGATGCCTGTGCCTGCAGGAACTTGGTGCCGTCTTTGTCCTCCTGGATGAAGAAGTCGCCTTCACCCTCCCAGCCTGGGAGATATTCGTAGTTGTAGGGAGAGAATTGGCTGAAGTCGGGCACGTAGGGCACGGTACCACCGGTGGCGGTGATGATGTCCGACACGTCGGTGGAGTAGTTGTTGTCGTCGTCTACACTCCATGAGCGGAAGAAGTAGGCGGAGTTCTCTTTCAGGCCTTCGATGACAATAGGATCGGTGGGGATGCCCACGAAGATCACCTTGCCGCCGCCCTCGATTTCGTCACCGACGGAGAGCGCACCGGAGGGTGTGCCGAAGGCACCAGACTCTAACATCTGTCCGATGGAGTTGAGACCGGCTTGGTCGCTTTGTGCGATGACCACTTTCTGTCCGCTGCTGTTGGCTGTAGCGGTCACCTTGACGACGGTCAGGTCTGTGGCCTCGGCTGTCAGTGGGCCGGGGGCTCCTGGCTTGGTCTTCACCTCGCCCTTCAATGGAGATGCAAGAAGGTATGAAGGTCCGTTGAGGCAGCGTGAGTTGGCGGCAAAGACCGCGAAGTAGTAAGTGGTCGATCCGGCCAGGTCTCTCGACAGGCTGAAGATGTTGCCGTCGGTGTACTCAAGCACTTGTGCGCCGTCTATCTCGTCGCCGGCTGCATAGCTCACACCGTCGGCGGGTGTGGCGCTGATGGGCTGGGTCGAGCAGAGCACCAGGTAATGGTCTGCCGACTCTGACACGACGAAGGAGCCGTTGATCTCTGAAGAGGAGGCTTCCAGGGCCAGCTCAGTGGGCTGGGCGATAGGCGCTACGCAGGGGTCGGGCTGGCTGAAGGTGTAAGTCAGTCCGCTGGTGGGGTAGACGTCGGTCGTGGTGTTGATGGCAGAAGTGGAGTTCTTGTAGTTGGTAGTCGGTGCCTCATACGTGCCGTTGAGCAGCAGGAAGTCTTCGTTCTCGCCACCCAGTCCGATCTTGAAATTACCCGAACTCATGCTCTCCGTGGGGGTCCACTGACCGAAGCAGAAGATGATTTTCCCGTCAGCCTCGTTGAGCTTGATCTGCTGGTTCTTGATGAGGTAGTCGCCTTCGCCCCACCAGGCCATCTTGTTGACCACGTTCTTCCATTGCACGATCAGCTGACGGTTGGGAGCCTCACCTACCACTTTGTAGCTGATCTCGGCGTCAGCACTGTTGGTGATGTCGCGGATACCGCAGATGCCCAGGAAGTTGGAGGCATTGGAGAAGTTGTTGTAATAACCATAGGGGTTGATGCTGATATCGCCGTCGCCCAACTGGATGGCTCCGTTGGTGTAGACGACGAATTTGGTCATCGCCTTCTGGTTGTAGTTGAAGGTGAAGCCGATGTCAATACCGGCCAGGTCGCCAGAGGAACTCACAGCAGTGCCATCGGCACCAAACACCTGTGAGCTAAGCGCGTCTCCTTCCAGGGCCGAGGTGTTGAGTACCGTGGCCCCGGTCAGCTCCTCGTATGTGCCCATAGAGGCCTCAAATTTGTAGGAACTGATGACTTGTGCCTGCACTCCCATCCATGAGAGCAGCAGACCGATCAGGGTTAGTAATGTTTGTTTCATAGATATGACGTATTGGTTGTCGTTTGTTTTATCGCATCACTTTTTTCTGGCCGTCGACGATATAGACTCCTTTGGTGGGGGAGGCGACACGTCGTCCGGTCAGGTCAAAATAGGCGCTGCTCTTTGCAGGTAGGTCGCTGACCGTGCTGATGCCATTCTTGTCGGGATCGCCCACGGTGCCGTCTACGTTGAAACGGGTGGCATAGATGTTGTCACTGCCGTCTTTCATGGCTCCGTCTCTGTTGTCGGCCCATGCCACAACCCAGTATTTGCCGTCGATGAGGTCTGATACGTTGAGGTCGGTCTTGTAGCTCTTATGGGTGTCGAAGGTGACACTCTCATCCCACAGGCGATTGCCGTCGGCGTCGAGTTTCACTGCGCACTGGGTGATTTCATTGGTCTGATAGGTATAGATGTCGTAGGTCTTCATGTAGAAAATCACGGGGTTGCCCTCGTCGTCAACCTTCACCACAGGATTGTCGTAGATGCTGGAAATCACCAGCGGTTCCAGTTCCACGCCATCCTGACCCCAGAGCAGCTCGCCTTCTTTGGAGATTTTCTGCACATATAGCATCTGGTAGCTTTGTGAGCCTTGGTTGAAGGCTTGAAGGGCAGCATAGAAGCAGTTGTGCTTCTCGCTCCATACCACGTGGCTTGACCTGCGGGTGTTGTTGTCGTCGTAGCAGATTTTGAGTGCGTTGGTCTCATTGGGAAAGCCATATTCACCGTCGGCCTTGATATAGGAGAGGTATGAGGTGAAGCATCCTTCGCTGAAACGGTCGTCGCGCCAGGAGAACAGGCCGCCTCCGTCGGGACCCTCAAACGATTTAATGTGGGTGTGTATCGGAGTGGTGTCGAATCCTCCGCGATACACACGGGTGTCGCTTTCCCACACATCGTCGCCGTCGCGGTTGATCATCTTGGCATAGATATATTGGTTGGAGGTGTAGGCGTAAAATAGCATCACGTTGCCGTCGGTGGAGCTGACCAGGTGTGGATAAGCATAGGGACGGGTCTCGTGTTCCAGTGTGCGAAGCCATACACCCTCTCCGGTGTCTTTGTCCAGCTTCTCAAGGATGATGGGCGCGGGGGCGTCACCATACGACATGGCGGTGAAGGCGAAGATATAGTCGCCGTCGCTGTTCTGGGCGCAGCAGATGGATACGGGCAATTCGTAGACTTCACCATCTACAAGGCTTTGTGTCCATAAGATTTCACCCTCTGGGTTCACCTTATATATATAATAGCCTTGGTCGGTGGTGCCGGCAGGGGCATCGCGGCTGTCACATACCATCACGATTGCATTGCCGTCGTGGTCGGCATACACCTGATTGTTGACGGCTGTCCAGGAGCGGTTGGGCTTGGTGGCTATCTCGATGCCTTCTTCAGGTGACTTCAGTACCCCGTTTTTGTCGAGGATGTACAGACGATAACTCAGCGTGGTGAGACCGGCCTCGCCGGGGGCATAGGGCACGATTTTCACCACATAGGTGGTGCCGTCGGGAGAGAATGCAACCTGGCACCCATAGTCGCTCTGTCCGGGTTGTGACATCCGCACGGCCTCGTCGGTGCTGTCGGGCCATTGGGCAGACATGGTCAGACTGAGGGCCAGTGCGGCAAAAGAAAGTAGGAACTTTTTCATAATAAGATGTTTTGATGATTTATTCTATGACTGTTTTTTTCCCGTTTTTGATATAGATGCCTTTGACTGGATGGCTGATGCGACGGCCGCTGAGGTCATAGTACACCTTGCTGTCGGTGGAAGGATGGAGCGTTTCGTGGGTGATGTCCAGCTGGTCGACACCCGACGGTTTGGAGGTGCAGATGAAGTTACGGGTGCCGTAGTCGGTGATCTTTAGCACCTGAGCCAGCAGGGTGTTGTCATCATTGCGCAGCACATAGGTGCTGTTGGGGTCGGTCAGCCCCATCCCCCAGGGACACCATACCTCTATGCAGTAGACTCGGTCGGGATCCAGGCTCAGGTGCAGGGTCTCTTCCGTAATCACGCCGGAAGGGTAGGGGCCGAAAGTTCTTACCACCTCGCCGTCGGCGTCTTTGATACGATAGTAGGCATCGTCGGCGCGGTCGTTGGTCTTAATCTCGACAAGCAACTCTGGCGTACAAGACTGTGCCCAGAGGAAGTCGCCCTTGAGCTTGCTCGTCTTCACCGCCTTGCCGTTGATAGACTTAAGGGTGATGGAGTATTCGTTCTCATCTTTCTTCTCCAGATCGAAACTCGTGATGGGAAGCTGGATGTCGAGCTCCTCGCCGGAGCCTACGCTGCCGGTCCATTCTATGGTCTGGGTCTGGTCGTTGATGGATATCTCGAAGGTGGCACTGGTGGCTTCTTCTGTAGAGAGGTTGCGGAAGAATACTTCAAAGAAATTGAAGGCATAGCGTGTGCCAATGGGAATCTGTGAGGGAGCTATCTCACCTGCCATCCGTTCGTAGTTGGTGTAGGATGGCTTGCAGCCGGTCACATTCTGTATCTCGTCTTTGCCGTTGCTCACAAAGGCCAGAATGTCTATGTCGGCGGGTACCACTTCCACGTCGTTGAGCTCTTCGGGCAGTGTGATGGTGTAGTCGCGAGCGAAATAGGTCCCCTTGGCGGGAGACTGAAGGGTGTCGCCCCAAAGTGGGGTGACATACTGGCGGAGCATGTGCTGGTGGGAATAGTCGTCGCCCATGTTGGCACCATTTTGAGGGCCGAGGATGTTGCTCTGGGTCCATACCACCATCAGCTCCTGGTCTTGAAGCTGCTCTTCGGCGGTGAAATAGCCTTCGACATGGATGCTGAGACTGCGGTCGGAACCATCATACCGGGCGGTGGCCAGAAGATTGACCGGGGCATCCATGGCTGTGAGGGCCTTGGCCTCATCGGGCCATACACTGCGGCTCATGATAGGAGACGAACCCCCAAAACGTGCCCTGTTGACCATGCCGCTGGGATATCCGTCGGGCTGATAGTAGCTGTCCAACTCTGTACCCTCCTCGGTGCGGAAGTTGGGCTCGTCGCGGTTGTTCACAGCGTAATGACCTGAGTGGATGGCAATGGTATAGATGTTGCTGTGGTTGCGCAGCATCTTCTTGGCAATGGCGTGACCTTGAGGGCAGAATCCACAGTGTATGCCCGTGAATTCTTCAAGGAGGGCTCCGCGAGTGGTGGGCTCTGTGCTCACAGTGTAGTTGGTGGCTTGTGAGAAAGCTGTTGTCACACCAATAAATGACAATAGCATCGTGAGTAAAGATTTTATCATATTGTATCTGCTTGGTTTTATTCTCTATTAAAAGCAAAATTAAGAAAAAAATATATAAATTGAAAATAATCATGGGGGAAAATGTTTCAACTTTGTGAAAAAAATACTTAAGAACGACAATATTTTGTATAAATATCCATTGTGCAGACCGATAGGTAAGGATTTACAATAACTAAAATTAGATGATATGATTTATGGGTATATTAGAGTAAGCAGCGACAAGCAGACGGTAGAGAATCAACGATTTGAGATCTGCCGGTTTTGTGAGCAGCAACAACTGTCGATCGACGACTGGATCGAAGAGACCATCAGTGGTACTAAAACCTATACGAAACGCCAGCTGGGGAGGTTGTTGAGAAAAGTGAAAAAAGGCGATATCATCATTTGCAGTGAATTGTCGCGCCTGGGGCGCAATCTGTTTATGGTGATGGAGATACTAAACATCTGCATGACGAAGGAATGCAGGGTGTGGACCATCAAGGACAACTACCGACTGGGCGATGACCTGCAGAGCAAGGTGCTGGCTTTCGCCTTCGCCTTGTCGGCAGAGATAGAGCGCAACTTGATATCTCAGCGCACCCGTGAGGCTCTTGCACGTAAGAAAGCTGAAGGGATGCGCCTTGGCAGGCCGAAAGGCAGCCGTAATGCCCCTGCGCGAAATAAACTCTCAGGAAAAGAGAACACCATCCGTAGGCTTCTTCAGCAAAACGTCTCATGCACTCAGATTGCGAGAAAACTGAAAGTCAATCGCAGCACGCTGTCTAAATATATCAAAGCGCATGGACTGACCATTCAAAATTGACAGCTTGAGGTTATAATTTCTTTTATCAAGAATTATAGAATTAAAGAATTCTTTTTGATCAACGACTTTGGGTTAATTAAAATTCTTAAATTCTAAAATTCTTGATAAAAGATATATGACATCCTGATTGACATCTTGAGGTTATAATTTCTTTTTATCAGGAATTATAGAATTAAAGAATTCTTTTTATGATGAACGACTTTGTGGTAACTAAAATTCTTAAATTCTTAAATTCTTGATAAAAGATATATGACATCCTGATTGACATCTTGAGGTTATAATTTCTTTTTATCAGGAATTATAGAATTAAAGAATTCTTTTTATGATGAACGACTTTGTGGTAACTAAAATTCTTAAATTCTTAAATTCTTGATAAAAGATATATGACATCCTGATTGACAACTTGAGGTTATAATTGGCGCAGTTTAATTCTTCCGTGGACGGCACGGACGACTGACTGCCGAAGACCTTGCACATACGGTATGGTTTTTTGCGAAAGATTTATTACCTTTGCTGCATGAAGTGCGACCAGAAGTCGCAGAAGCAATTATTCAGCCCTCGGAGGAGGTGTCTGA
>CAMIYC010000072.1 GCA_946402905.1 uncultured Prevotellaceae bacterium
CCGCGGACGTAAGCACCCGTGCGGCGCTGAATGGCCGTCACGCTCCTGGCGCTCGTCGTGAGGTATGCCGCCTTCGCCTTGGAGACGGTGGCGTCGTTGTTGGCCGTCCAGAAATAGGTGTAACTGTTTTCACCATAGTCCTTGCCGTCGTAGCTGCAGCCGCCCAAGGGCAGTGTGATGGTGTTGCCGTTGGGTCCCTTCACCTCGTAGGCCTTGCCATCAACATAGCCACTGCCGTTCCAGCGTGACTCCGTCACCACCTTGAAGGTGCATTTCGAGAACAGTTCCTGCCACTGCTCCACGGTGGGCAGGCACATCTCGCAATCCACCTGGCTTGCTGCCACGTCATAAGCCGTACCACTGATATTGGAGCCGATGTTCTTCGCCGTGGCGGCAGTGCCGGAGGCGTGCTTGTAGTTAGCCCACGTGTAGGTGCTCTTCGTCGCGGTCTCACCCCAGGCGAAAAGTCCGCCCAGCTCGCCCGGACAGTCAGCATAAACATCCTGGTCTGCCCACTTGACAGAAAGGCCCAGGTCTACCAGATCAGGTGACTTGGCGGGAGGCGGGAGCGGTGGAGCGAACGCGCCCTTTACCGGACGTATGAGCGCACCCGTACGCCGCTTGATCGAAGCCTTTGTCGTCTTCACGCCACTCTTTGGATACAGGGCGTAGACCGTGGAGCCCGTCGCGCCGGCGCTCACCTCAGAGCTCCAGTAGTAGGCATAGCTGCCGGAACCGTAATTGCCGCCGTCGTAGCTGCAGCCGCCGAAGGGCAGGAAGATGCTCTTGCCGGAGGGTCCCTTCACCGTGTATCCCTTCACACCGCTCACTGTGGCCGCCGTCCACGTACACTTAGAGATCAGTTCGTCGATCTCGCCCTCGGTGGGCATGCGCCACTCGCCACCCCATTCTTTCGCGGCGACGTCATACATCGTGTTGGCGCTGATGTTGGCCCCGATGTCCTTGCAGGTCGTGGCCGAGCCGGAGGCGTGCTTATAGTTAGCCCACGTGTAGGTGCTCTTTTTGGCTGTCTCGCCCCAGGCGAAGTAGGTGCCGGTCTTCTCCTTCGAGGTCGCACCCACGTTGAACGTAGCCCAGGGCACGCTCAGCCCGAGGTCCACCGCCTCGGGTGACGATGTGACAGGCTCGGTCGAGGAGCCGCCGCCCGACACGCGCACCGCACGCACGGGAGCACCCGTGCGACGCTGGATGTTGCTGGCCGTACACATCGAGCTGCTCTTGATGTAGAGGGCCACGGCCTTAGACTTCTCATGGCCGTAGGCATCGCCGGTCCCAGACCAGAAATAGCCCTCGGTGCCCTTGCCCGCATAATTGGAGTCGTACTTATAGCCAGAGCAGGGGAAAAACAACGTGTTGCCGTTCTTGCCCTTGAACTGAACGCCCACAACGCCGTTGACCGTCCTCTTGCTCACGGAGCAGTTGGTCAGCAGCTCATGCACCTGGTCCTTGGAGGGCATCGCCCAGTCGCTGCCCCAGGCTGCCTTAGCAGCATCGTACTGGCTGCCCTGGATCGTCGTCACGGATGTACTGCCAGGAAGGAACGTGCCGATATAAGTCGCCGTGGCAGCGGTGCCGCTGGCGTACTGATAGTTGGCCCAGCTGTAGGTCGACTTCGTCTTGGTCTCGCCCCAGGCGAAATACGAGCCGTAGCCCTCAGGGGCAGAGGCCCCGACGTTGCACTTGGCCCACAACGTACCGCTGGGAAGGCCAAGGTCAACGTATTCCTTGTTGTCGGCCATTGACACGACAGATGCCAACAGCAGCAACATCAAAAAATGCAATCGTTTCATAGTTTTTTTGTTTTTTGGGGTTAATAGTATTTCTTATATTAGAGGATTTTAGAATCGCGATCTTCAGTCAAGACATTTTGGCAATTTAGTCTTATTATATCTTATGACAACCATAGCAGGCACATTACATAAAGATATTTGCAAATATAACAAAAAAACAGGAAAAAACAACATTTTACCTGAAAAAAAATCAAAAAAATCACGCGTTTGTAAATATCAAGCACATGATTGTAAAAAAAACGCATATTCTATCCAATATGATGTTTTTCTATGATTGTATATCAAGAATTATAGAATTTAAGAATTCTCTTTGAGAGCAGCCACTTTGGCAACTATAATTCTATAATTCTTGATAAAAAGATATTGGACAGTCTAATTCGTAAATTTATTCCTATCAATTCAGGCGAGTTCTTCCTCTTCGCTCTTCGGCAAACGCTGATTGAGGTATTGCAAGAACGACTGTAGGGCGCGCGTTGTGGCAGTGGCGAGGTTGAGGTCACGTCCCTGATCCTCGTCGAGCTTCAGTGTCTGTATATCATCAGCCGACCCCCAGGCGAGCCAAATAGTGCCCACAGGGATTTCCTTGGTGCCTCCTCCCGGTCCTGCGATACCGGTGGCAGAGATGGCAAAATCAACGTTGAGGGCCTTGACAGCGCCCTGCACCATCTGCCGTGCCACCTCTTCGCAGACAGCGGTCTGCTCTTCCAGTACATCGTGGTCTACTCCGAGCAGGCGCTCTTTCACCTCGTTGGTATACGAGACAATGGCGCCCTTGAAATACTCCGATGCACCCGGTGTGGCGATGACGGCCTCGGCGATACGTCCGCCGGTGCAGCTCTCAGCAGTGCCGAGCGTCTTGCCCGACTCATAAAGCAATGCTTGAATCTCTCGGCTTAAAATCTTAATTTCCAGTTCCATATATGGTTGTTTTTTGAGGTTTTGAGGTTTTGAGGTTGTGAGGTGGTGAGGTGGTGGGGTGATGAGGTGGTGCTTTCAATCCCCTCCCCTTTGGGGAGGGATAGGGAGGGGTTTGAGGGATAGGGAGGGGTTTGAGGGATAGGGAGGGGTTTGAGGGATAGGGAGGGGTTAGAGATTATTGAAACGTGACTTTCGAGAAGGCCGGCGCGTCGATGGAGCAGAATTCCCCGTCGAGATACTTATAATACCCCGTGAGTCCAATCATGGCAGCGTTGTCGGTGGTATAACTGAACCGCGGGATATAGATTTTCCAGCCAAAACGTCGCGCATGGTCTTGAAACGCGTTGCGCAGTCCATTGTTGGCCGACACTCCCCCTGCCACCGCCACATGTTTGATGCCAGTCTGTTTGACGGCCAGACGCAGTTTTTTCATCAGAATATCCACGATGGTGAACTCCAGGCTTGCCGCGAGATCTTCCTTGTGATGCTCCACGAAATCAGGGTCTTCTGCGACCCAGTCGCGCAGATGATACAAGAAAGAAGTCTTCAGCCCACTGAAGCTATAGTCGAGCCCGGGAATATGTGGTTCGGAGAACTGATACGCATGCGGGTTGCCCTGACGTGCCAGCCGGTCGATAATCGGTCCGCCGGGATATCCCAGCCCCATGACCTTGCTGCATTTGTCAATGGCCTCTCCTGCAGCGTCGTCGATGGTCTGTCCGAGCACCTGCATGTCATTATAAGCATTGACTCTGACGATCTGCGAGTTGCCTCCACTGACCAGCAGGCACAGGAACGGCATGGGCGGCGCAGAGTGGTCGTCGTCGCTCTCCTTGATAAAATGAGCCATGACATGCCCCTGGAGATGGTTGACATCGATGAGCGGAATGCCGAGTGCCCTGGCGAATCCCTTAGCGAAACTCACTCCCACCAGAAGCGATCCCATCAGTCCCGGTCCGCGAGTGAACGCCACCGCGGAGAGCATCTCCTTGGTGATGCCGGCACGTCGGATAGCCTGGTCAACCACGGGCACCACATTCTGCTGGTGAGCCCGCGAGGCCAGTTCGGGCACCACTCCCCCATAGTCACGGTGCACATCCTGTGAAGCAGTGACATTGCTCAGCAAGACCCCGTCGCGCAGTACTGCCGCCGACGTGTCATCGCAACTGCTCTCTATACCTAATATATAAATATTCTTTTTCATCTTAATAAGTCAGAATCTCCACGCCGTGCTCTGTCATCACGAATGTATGTTCCCACTGAGCACTGGGCAATTCGTCATCGGAGATGACTTCCCATCCATAAGGATCTTCCGAGTCGATGAACACCCGCCATGTGCCCATGTTGACCATTGGTTCGATGGTAAACACCATGCCAGGAACGAGCAGCATACCCGTGCCTTTGCGTCCGTAATGGACGACATCAGGTTTCTCGTGGAATTTCAGTCCCACTCCGTGCCCGCAAAGGTCTCTCACGATGCCATAGTGATATTTGTCGGCATGTTTCTGGATGGCATTGCCGATATCGCCCACGAAGCAATAAGGTTTGGCCGCCTCGGCACCGATTTCAAGGCATTCTTTGGCCACGCGTACGAGTTGTTCCTTTTCCGGCGTGGTCTTACCGATAATAAACATGCGTGAGGCGTCGGAGTAGAAGCCGTCGAGTATGGTGGTGAAGTCTACATTGATGATATCCCCCTCCTCGAGCACATCCTCCTCTTTGGGGATACCATGACACACCACCTCGTTGATGCTGGTGCAGACACTCTTAGGAAAGCCTTCGTAGTTGAGACAAGCCGGTGTGGCTCCATGTGCAGCACAATAGTCCATGCAAATCTTGTCTATTTCGAGTGTGTTCATCCCGGCATGGATATGCTTTGCCACCTCGTCGAGCACTCCGGTGTTGACCACCCCGCTTCGGCGTATGCCCTCTATTTCCTCCGGTGTCCTGATCAGGTCGCGGGTGGGCACTTCCTTGCCCTTGTTTTCCCAGTACATGATTTTCTTGTCCATCTCAGTGAGCGGGACACCGGGAAGAGGACGCCAGTTTCTTCTTTTTTTAAACATTATCTATTTGTTTTTACACGCTTTTGACTATAGGTGTGTTCTATTAATTCTGTTTGATATATAGGCAGCATTCTGATTAATACGTTTCGGTCGCTTTTTGCTTTAATCCGGTGCATAGCGTCAAGTCTCATCGGTCGTATAGCCCGCTATCTCCCTCTTTGACTTACACTCTGCACTCGGCTAAAAGCCAAAATCGCCTCGACATAATAAATAGAACCCACCTAAAAGTGTGCAAAATTAGTGATTTTTTTTGAGTCTGCCAAGAGAGCGCCAGAAATTGACTGTTATTTTACGCATCGAGGCCCAGCATCTTGAAGAGATCGTGCGTCCAGTCCTTGCCGTTTTCAGGACACATCGTACGTATGCCGAGTCGGCTTGCCACTTCCACATTGCGTGGTCCGTCGTCGAGGAACAGCGTTTCTCGGGGCAGGATTTGCTCTTTGTCGAGCACCATCTGGAAGAAACGTGGGTCAGGCTTCATAACGCCCATTTGATAACTGAGGTAAACGCTATCGAAATAATGTTCCACGGGGTGTCCCTGTCCGTCGAAATCAGTACTGGAGGCCCAGTGCATCATAAATGGATTTGTATTAGACAGCAAGACGAGCCGGTATCCCTCCTGCCTCAGCCGCATAAGGGCATTGAGATTGCGCTCTGGCAGTTCCTTGCGGTATCCCAGCCACGCATCGAGGCATTGGTCGAAGGAGAGTTGCCGATGGCAAAGGAGGCTCAGCTCATCGACAAACTCATCGGCGCTGATTCGCCCCAGTTCGAGTTGTCCGAAGATACCGCCCTGCGTATAGGGGTTGAGGCGCTGAGGTGCATTATCCAGTCCCAGCAGGCCGAATTTCTCCACTGCCTTGGGATGGTCGAGCGTGACAATGACTCCACCAAAGTCGAAGATAATCGTCTTGATGTGTGTGCACGGCTCCCCCTCTAAGTTAGAGGGGGTTGGGGGGAGTGTGTGCGGCTCCCCCTCTAAGTTAGAGGGGGGCGGGGGGAGTGTGCACGGCTCCCCCTCTAAGTTAGAGGGGGATGGGGGGAGTGTGTTGCCCCGAGAGGCTTGATTGTCTTGCGTACCCATTAAATTATTTCTAAATAAAAGAATACTGTTGATAATTGCTTCAGGCTGTTGAAAAACTATACGATTCTCAAATCTTAATGTCTGTATATGAAATTGGTGAAACAATCCTTTCACCCGATTCTGATCTTTCTCAAAAATATGTTCATCGTTATGATATTCTCCATCCAACTCTATTGCAAGATGAAGCGAAGGGCAATAGAAATCCAAAATATAATTTCCAATGCTAAATTGTCTCCGGAATCTCAAGCCTTCTATTTGCTTTCCTTTTATTAATTTCCATAAGGCTTTTTCAGCTGGTGTACTATTATTTCTCAATTCTCTGCGATATTGTTTCATATCGGGAGTATTTTTGGTTCTTACTGACACACTCCCCCCGGCCCCCTCTAACTTAGAGGGGGAAGAAGATAGCACTGAAGGTTGAGAACATGGAGGGGCTGACACACTCCCCCTGGCCCCCTCTAACTTAGAGGGGGAGGAAGATAGCACTGTGGATGGAGGGGTATCAGGGGTCGGAGGATGTGGGGATGACACACTCCCCCTGGCCCCCTCTAACTTAGAGGGGGAAGAAGATAGCACTGAAGGTTGAGAACATGGAGGGGCTGACACACTCCCCCCGGCCCCCTCTAACTTAGAGGGGGAGGAAATTTGCACTGAAGGTTGAGAACTTTCTTTTTTCATTTTCTCAAAATGCTATCTCTCTATTAATCAATACAAAAACGCTACATTCTCACTATAAAACAGCACAAAAAAGCAATGGGAAGATTATGCCACATGGGAGCCTATGATCGGAAAGCCACAATAAGTTTCACTCGGTGTCAATCAAAGAGTGAAAGTTTGCGCTTGCGAGCCTCATCGATGGAGAGGAGTCGCTGTTGGTCGTTATGATAATCCTCACGTAGGTGAGCATAATTATCGTTCAACTGCTGATTGAGCTTCTGTTTCTCGTTGGCATCCATCAGCCTGGAAGCTATGATCGCATTCTGCGAGGCATCCTTCATCCACACCACTGGTCCGCCATAGACAGGAGCTATCTTCAGAGCCACATGCAGTTCACTGGTCGTAGCTCCACCGATCATTATAGGAATGTCGAGATGAGCACGCTTGAGTTCTTCCGCCACATGCACCATTTCCTCGAGGCTGGGAGTAATCAGTCCGCTCAGTCCTATCAAGTCGACTTTTTCCTCGATGGCTTTCCGCACGATCTGGTCTGCGGGCACCATCACCCCCATGTCGATGACCTCGTAATTGTTGCAAGCCATAATCACCGACACGATATTTTTTCCTATATCATGTACATCTCCCTTGACCGTAGCCAGTAGGATTTTTCCCACATGACGGGCGTTGCCTTTGCGCTCGGCCTCGATATGTGGCTGTAGTATTTCCACGGCCTGCTTCATGGTGCGTGCGGTCTTGACCACCTGTGGCAAGAACATCTTTCCACAGCCAAACAGTTCGCCCACAAGATTCATTCCAGCCATAAGCGGCCCCTCTATGATATCGACGGCATGAGGGTATAGCCTCAGCGCCTCGTCGAGGTCTTGCTGGAGATAGTCGCCGATGCCCTTGCGCAAGGCATCAGACAATCTCTGCTCAACACTGCCCTGCCGCCATGCTTCCTGTGAAGGAGCCGCCGATGGATTGCCGGCCTTACCTCCTTCGGACATTGCTTCTTCTTTGGATTTCAGTTGATTAGCCAGCTCGACCAACTGTGCAGCAGCCCCTTTCTTTCGGTTGAGGACCACATCTTCAATCAGCTGCAATTGCTCGGGCGGGATGTCCTGATAAGTCACCTTGGAGGCAGGGTTGACGATGCCAAAATCCATGCCAGCCGCTATAGCGTGGTATAAAAACACCGCGTGCATCGCCTCACGGATATAATTGTTGCCCCGGAAGGAGAACGACAGGTTGCTCACCCCCCCGCTGACATGAGCTCCCGGCAAATGGTGTCGTATCCAAGCACACGACCTGATAAAGTCTGCGGCATAATCATCGTGCTCATCCATACCGGTGGCTATGGCCAGGATGTTGGGGTCGAAGATGATGTCGAGGGGACTCATCCCCACCCTATCGACCAGGATGCTGTATGCCCGCCGTGCAATCTGGGTCCTGCGCTCAAAGGTCGTGGCCTGTCCCTGCTCATCGAAGCACATCACCACGACAGCCGCCCCGAACCGTTTCACGGTCCGGGCATGCTGTATGAATGTCTCCTCCCCCTCTTTAAGCGAGATAGAGTTGACGATACACTTACCCTGCACACATTTCAACGCGGCACAGACCACGTCCCAGTCTGACGAGTCGATCATCACCGGCACCCTCGCGATATCGGGCTCCGAGGCAATCGTCCGCAGGAAGCGCACCATCTCGTCGCTGGCACTAAGCAAGGCGTCGTCCATATTGATGTCGATGACCAGGGCTCCGTCAGCCACCTGCTTTCGGGCGATGCTGACCGCCTCGTCGTATTTTCTTTCCTTGATGAGTCTCAGAAACTTGCGTGATCCCGCCACATTGCACCGCTCACCCACGTTGACAAACGGCACCTCAGGAGAGACCTCCAGGACATCCAGGCCGCTGAGCCTCATCACAGGAGGCACCTGCGGTCTCTGGCGCGGAGCCTTGCCCTGAGCCGCCTCGGCAAAGAGGCGTATGAAATGCTCGTCGGTGCCACAGCAGCCCCCTACGATATTGACCAGTCCCTCATCGATCAGCTCAGCGATCTTCGGTGCCATGGTCTCCGCCGTCTCATCGTAAAGTCCCAAAGAGTTGGGCAGTCCGGCGTTGGGGTGTGCAGACACATAATAGGGCGCCTTGGCAGACAGCTCACGCAGGAAAGGTTTCATCTGCGAAGCCCCGAAAGAGCAGTTCAGTCCCACGGAAAGTATCGGATAACCACTGATGCTGGCCAGGAAGGCATCAAGAGTCTGTCCGCTCAGTGTGCGTCCGGCCAGGTCGCTGATAGTGACAGATAGCATGACAGGCAACTGGCATCCCCGCTGTTCAAACACACTCATGGCAGCATCGATGGCTGCCTTGGCGTTGAGCGTATCGAAAATGGTCTCTATCAGTATGGCGTCTACTCCGCCTTCCACCAATGCATCCACCTGCTCAGCAAAGGCATCGTAGAGTTGGTCGTAGGTGACAGCCCTTGCCGACGGGTCGCTTACATCAGGACTCATCGACGCCGACTTGTTGGTGGGTCCCACCGAGCCGCACACGAAGCGTGGCTGCTTTGGGTTGGAATACCTGTCGGCAGCACGACGTGCGATGCGCGCCCCCTCCAATGCCATGCGCCGGCTGTAGTTTTCCAACTGGTAGTCGGCCTGTGAGATACGCTGCGAGCTGAAAGTATTCGTGGTGATGATGTCGGCTCCGGCCTCCAGATAGCAGCAATGTATCTGTTCGATCACATCAGGCCGGGTGATGTTGAGTACATCGTTGTTGCCTTTGAGCACCGCATGATGACGCAGTAAGGGATAGCCATGGAAATCAGGCTCTTCCAGTCCGAACTGCTGGATGCGTGTCCCCATGGCTCCGTCGAGGATAAGGATGCGCTGCTGGATAGCAGATAGGAGAGACTTCATGAGCGTAACTTGAATGAATGATTAAAAATGCTTGAATGCGCGGTCCATCTCCCGGCGGTCTTCCTTGTCCTTGAGCGACTGCCGCTTGTCATACATTTTTTTGCCTTTCGCCAGTGCGATGTCCACCTTAGCCCTTCCTTTCCCGTCAATAAAGACCAGTATGGGTATGATGGTGTATCCCACCTGTTTGGTGGCCTCCTGCAGTCGTGATATCTCGCGCTTGGTGAGCAGCAGTTTGCGGTCTCGCTTGGACTCATGATTGGAATATGACCCATAGAAATAGGGCGAGATATTCATCCCTTTGACCCACATCTCACCATTAATAATCACGCAATAGGCATCTACGAGCGATGCCTTTCCCAGGCGTATGGATTTGATCTCCGTGCCTGTGAGCACGATGCCCGCCATGAATGTGTCGACAAAGAAATACTCAAATGAGGCTTTCTTGTTGCGGATCTGTACCGGGCTCTTTTTTCTTATCTCTTGTTCTTCTTTATTCATCTTTCAAAATTTTTGCAAAGCGGTCGACATGCTCGTCCACATAATAAGCCACGGCGGCGGTCCACTGCTCCTCGTTCTCGACGAACTCATCGTCAAAGTCATCAAACTGCGGCATCCGCTCAAAGAGCGCCATGAACTCCTCATCGGTGCAGTCGCGCTCTATCTCCTCATGATATGCCGTGTATAATTTACGCACCTTGTTGATCATCTTTGCCAGTTCGTCGATGCCCCACAGCCGCATCATCTTTGCGAAGGGATTTCGGAATATAAAGCCACCGTACCCATTGTGGATGAGTTGCACAAAGCCACCGTCCATCACTTCGTCGCGCAGGATACGATAGGCCAGGAGCGTCAGCTGGTCAGCATTGAGCGAGGCCATGGTCTGAGCGTTGAGCTGTCCGCCGATCGCCTCGTCGATAGCGTCGATGAATACGCCTACGAAGGCATCCATGTCTTTCTGTGCGGCATCCATCACCGCCTGCTCCGAAATGGTAATCTCTTTCATACAAATGCAATATTAAGTTTGCAAAGTTACAACAAAAAACAAAATATCCGCTAAAAGGACATAAAAAACATAGTCGCAGGATGAAAAATGAGCAGATGTTTTGCTCGATTCTGCCATTTTTTGCTTAACTTTGCAGTCGTTTATCAGACAAACACATCTATTTACATAAACAGTATCGAATATGACTTATTCAAACGAAGTCAACAACATGTGTGTTGTTGCGAAAGGTCCCAATCACGGACCAGCCCCAATACCTGAAGAGGGCAAATGGATTCAGGCAAAAGAGATCAAAGACATCTCTGGTTATACTCACGGTGTGGGATGGTGTGCTCCTCAGCAGGGAGCCTGCAAGCTGTCTCTCAACATCAAGGACGGTATCATCCAGGAGTGCCTGGTCGAGACCATCGGCTGTACAGGTATGACCCACTCTGCCGCCATGGCATCAGAGATTCTCCCCGGTAAGACGATCCTCGAGGCTCTCAACACCGACCTTGTGTGCGACGCTATCAACACTGCCATGAGAGAGCTTTTCCTGCAAGTGGTCTACGGCCGCACACAGAGTGCCTTCTCCGAGGGTGGTCTTGTGATCGGCGCCGGCCTTGAAGACCTGGGCAAAGGTCTGCGCAGCCAGACTGGCACGCTCTACGGCACTGTTGCCAAGGGCACCCGTTACCTGGAGCTGACCGAGGGCTACATCACGAAGCAGTTCCTTGACAAGGACAGCCAGGTATGTGGCTATGAGTATGTACACTTAGGCAAGATGATGGAAGCCATCAAGGGTGGCATGGACGCCAACGAGGCTGTGAAGAAATTCACGGGCCGCTATGGCCGCACCACCGCTGAGCAGGGCGTTGTAAAAGCTATTGACCCACGTAAAGAATAAAGGAGGACGACAATATGATAAGAGAAGTGAAATTCGAGAGTCAGGAGCGCCGCATCAACCAAGTGATCGCCGCTCTCAACGCCAACGGCATCAAAGATATCGAGGAAGCCAACCAGATCTGCGAGAGCATCGGTGTGGATCCCTATCAGATTTGTGAAGACACCCAGGGCATCTGCTTTGAGAATGCCAAATGGGCATACGTCTGTGGTGCTGCCATCGCCATCAAGAAGGGTGTGAAGAATGCTGCCGAGGCCGCCGAGGCCATTGGTATCGGCCTTCAGAGTTTCTGCATTCCCGGCTCCGTGGCCGACGACCGCAAGGTAGGTATCGGACACGGCAACCTGGCCGCCCGTCTTCTGCGTGAGGAGACAGAGTGCTTCGCATTCCTCGCCGGTCATGAGTCATTTGCCGCTGCCGAGGGTGCCATCAAGATTGCAGAGATGGCCAACAAAGTGCGCAAGAAACCTCTCCGCACCATCCTCAACGGTCTGGGCAAAGACGCTGCTATGATCATCAGCCGCATCAATGGCTTCACATATGTGCAGACAAAGTTTGACTACTACACCGGCAAGCTCAACATCGTGAAAGAGACCGCCTACAGCGACGGTCCACGTGCCAAAGTGAGATGCTATGGTGCTGACGACGTGCGCGAAGGCGTGGCTATCCTGTGGAACGAGAATGTCGACGTATCCATCACCGGCAACTCCACCAACCCCACCCGCTTCCAGCACCCCGTGGCCGGCACTTATAAGAAAGAGCGCGTGCTGGCCGGCAAGCCCTACTTCTCCGTGGCTTCCGGTGGTGGCACAGGCCGCACCCTCCATCCCGACAACATGGCAGCCGGTCCTGCTTCTTATGGTATGACCGACACGCTCGGACGTATGCACTCCGACGCACAGTTTGCCGGTTCGTCTTCCGTGCCCGCTCACGTGGAGATGATGGGATTCCTTGGTATGGGCAACAACCCCATGGTGGGTGCCACCGTGGCTGTTGCCGTCACTGTAGACATGGCTTTGAATAAAAAATAAGAAGACCACTAATTGAACAAGCCTCCCGCCCATCCAGGCCGCGGGAGGCTTTTCTGATTATTCGTCTCTGCCGCCTGTTTTTTCATCATTCACCTACCCCCCCAATGAGCATGAAGAAGTTTTTTCTGACCACATTGCTGTTGTCTGTCAGCGCCCTCGCCACCATGGCCCAGCGTCATGAGATCTACAACAGTCGCATTGCCACACTGCAGGTGGTGGCTGGCGACGACTGGCTCTCTCCCCCCATCACCATGCTCCATGGCGACCCTATCCATATAGGATTTGACGACCTGACCCACGAGTACCATCGCTATACCTACCGCATCGAGCACTGCGAGGCAGACTGGAGCAAGAGTGAGGAACTTTTTGAGAGTGACTATGTAGAGGGCTTCACCGAGGGCAACCTTATCGAGGACACAGAGGAGTCGCTCAACACCAACATGCTCTATACCCACTACCGCCTGACCATCCCCAACAGGAATTGTCGTCTGAAGATGAGCGGCAACTACCGGCTGACCGTATACGACGACAACAACGACGAAGAACCGATGTTCGCCGCCTGTTTCATGGTGGTAGAGCCCATAGCCGGTGTATCCATGTCGGTCGACACCAACACCGACATAGACATCAACAAGTCTCATCAGCAGGTTTCAATGGATGTAAGATATGATCAGCTGAGAGTGATCAATCCCTCCACCCAGATCAAGACCGTGGTGATGCAAAACGGCAGATGGGACAATGCCGTAGTCAACGCCCAGCCTCAATTCACCAAGAGCGACGGTCTGCAATGGTCGCACAACAAGGCCCTTATATTCGACGCAGGCAACGAGTATCACAAATTCGAGGTGCTCGACACCGACCACCCCACCCTCGGCATCGACCGTATCCGTTGGGACGGCCAGCTCTTCCATGCCTTTGTCTTCGTCGACGAGCCTCGTCCCAACTATCTTTATGATGAAGACGCCAACGGCTCTTTTTACATCCGCAACAGCGACAACATCGAGAACGACCGCATCTCCGACTATGTGAAGGTTCATTTCCAGTTGTTATGCCCACAGCCAGTAGAGGGTGATGTCTATCTCAACGGCGTATGGACCAACGACCAGTTTTTGCCTGAGTATCTGATGGAATATGACTACGCCACGAAGTCATATCAAGCCGAGGTGCTTCTCAAGATGGGATACTACTCCTATCAATATATCATCCTGGACTCCGAGGGCTACACACAAGTGATGCCCACCGAGGGCAGTTTCTTCCAGACAGAGAACAAATACCAGGCCCTGGTCTACTATCGTGAGCCAGGAGGTCGCACAGACCTGCTTGTGGGCTATCAGCAAGTAAGTAAGAAATAAGAGGCCGATCAGGAGCACGATCCAGCCCTCAAGCTGTCAATTAGGCTGTCATATATCTTTTATCGAGAATTTTAGAATTTAAGAATTCTCTTTTGGGTCAACTGCTTTGGTATAGGCTTTCCATTTTTATCAAGAATTTTAGAATTATAGAATTTCAGATACCAAAGTGACTGATCTCAAGGATAATTCTTTAATTCTAAAATTACTTGGGATGTTATATAACTTTTATCAAGAATTTAAGAATTAAAGAATTAGGGTGTCAATTTGTTTTCTTACACATCCACTCTCTATTTGCAGTGGTAATCAGTTCCCCCTCTAAGTTGAGGCTGCTGAAAAAGTAGGTTAATCCAATTTTTCATATCTCGATTATTCGTACCCCTATCTTGGAGCATAGTCAAAAATTGAAATCTCAGAGGCCACTTTTGATAGAAACAGGACTTTTTCAGCAGCCTCAAGTTAGAGGTTGCTCTCCCCCGGGAAACGGGGGAGTCAGTGGGGGTGTTAGGGGGAGTGTGTACGCTTCATAGGAAACATTCACATGACATCTATACTACTACAAAATGGACACCCTATTAAAGAATTTTAATTACCCCAAAGTCATTCATCATAAAAAGAAATTATAAGGCGCAGTTTAATTCTTCCGTGGATGGCATAGGACGACTGACTATCCGAAGACCT
>CAMIYC010000073.1 GCA_946402905.1 uncultured Prevotellaceae bacterium
AACCCGCACGGCAGTTTAGCAAACTGCTGGTTTCAGCCACTCACCCAAACTTCCATTCCCGGTTGTTCTTACCGCAGCATTATCGCTCAAATGCGGTGCAAAGGTAGTGCTTTATTTTGAGCCCTGCAAATTTTTCGCACTTTTTTTTTCATTTTTCTAAAAAAAAGTGTCAATGGGGCTATCTGATGGTCACTTGCGTGGCTCCATAGCCATATTCCTGGAAAGAAGCATCCTGATAGGTATACTTCTTGTATTTGTATTTGAGCTCATTGATCAGCGCATGCCTCAGCACACCTTCCCCCTTGCCGTGGATAAAAACGATCTTCTGCCCTTTTTTCTGCTTATACTCTTCGAGGGTCTTGCGGAACACGCCCAACTGGTAGTTGAGGATGTCGCCGGCCGACATACCTGCAGTGGTGTCGAGCACCTCGCCAGCATGCAGGTCTACCACAACCACGTCGTCCTGCTGATGGCGTGGCATCGGCTTGCCCTTGCTCTGAGATGCGTCATAACGCCTCACATAGCCTTCATCCGTCTGACTCTTACGAGCAGGGGCCGTCTCCTGTCTGGCTGTGGCATACATCTGCTGCTTCAACTTCCTGGCATCGATGACGAGCGGGCGCATAGGCACGTCATTCTCTATCAGCGTAAAGAGCAAAGCAGGCGCCTCGAAGAAATCATTCTCCTGAAAGGTATGCAATTTATAGAACTTCACAGGGTCGATGCGGAATTGCACGTCAATGGCAGGTTTGAGGATAAAAGTCTTGTCACGCTTATAAGCCGTGATCTGCACACATGCGCGCTCCATGTCGTTGAGCGACTCTTTTCCAAACTCCTCGATGAACAGCTTGGTATTGGGCTCCACTTCGCCACATGACTTCAGGCGCCAGTTGGCACCATCGGCCAACATATAGACATAGTGGAGGTAATAATTGCTGTCGTTGACGAAATAAGTCTCAAAAGCCGTTGTGGTCATCTGCCTGACATCCATGGGCACAAACGCCAGATAGGCGGAGAGCACATCCCCACCCTTCCGCTCCTCTACGGGAGCCTTGAATGTGACAGGAAGGTCGGCCGGGTCATCAGACTCCACCCGCTGTGGCGTGGTTTTTGGCGTTGGCTTTGTTCCTGGCACTGCCGAGGTGTGGACTTTGCTGATGTTATAGTCGTCGGTCACCACTACCACCACCTCGTTGACAGGTGTCGGTATCTGGAATCCGTCCTCATCTTCTACCAACACGATATTCTTACCTTGAAAACCAGCGACTGTCCCGCCACCGGTCTCACTGAGAAATCTTACTTTATCTCCTATTTTCATGTTTTGCTGTTTTAATTGTGAAAAAGAGGCTACGGTATCAACAGCGAACTGTCGCCATAGCTCAGGAAACGGAACTCATGCGAGAGCGCATAATCATAGATCTTGCGCCAGTCGCCCTTGACGAATGCGCTGACGAGCAGCAGCAGTGTGCTCTGCGGCTGATGAAAATTGGTCACCAGCATCTTCACTATCTTGTAGTCATATCCTGGAGCGATGATAATCTGCGTGCTGGTCTGCAGGGACTTCAGCTGATGACGGTCCATATAGCGCAGGATCTCCTCCATCGCTTCTCTCGGAGTCAGAGCCGACGGATGGTCGTAGGGTTCCCACTGACAGACATGCAGCTGTTCGGGGGAGGCATCGGGATGGTCGTGCAACTTCACACCGATATAATAAAGACTCTCCAGCGTGCGCACGCTGGTTGTGCCCACGGCGATGGCATGGCAGTCATGGGCCAGGAGTTTCTCTATGGTCTGGCGACGTACGGAGATGAATTCCGAGTGCATCTCATGCCCCTCTATCTCCGTGCTCTTCACCGGACGAAACGTGCCCGCGCCGACATGCAGGGTCAATTCCTCCCGGTCGATGCCACGGCCGTCGAGGTCGCGCAGCACCTCGTCGGTGAAATGCAGCCCGGCCGTTGGAGCAGCCACACTGCCCTTGATCTTTGAATAGACGGTCTGATAGGTGGTCTTGTCGCTCTCCTGCGAATCCCGGTTGAGATAGGGAGGAATAGGCAGTTCGCCCACAGCATCGAGTATCTCGGCGAAATTCACCTCAGGATTGTCCCACTCAAAGGCGATACGCTGCCCGGTGTGTTGCTCGCCGATGCGACGAGCCCTGAAGCGGAGGTGCCGTCCATTCACGTCCAGCGTCCTTTCGAGCGCCCCCTCCTTCCATTTTTTCAGATTGCCCACAAGGCACACCCACTCACAGCATGAGGTAGTCTGAAACATCTGCTCATAGTCGGCAGGTGCCGCCGGCTCGAGGAGGAACACCTCGATCAGGGCTCCGGTCTCTTTGCGGAAATGAATGCGCGCCATGATCACCTTGGTATTGTTGAAAATCATCAACGCACCATGGGGCAAGTAGTCGGGCAGATGGCAAAAAACGTCCTCGCTCACCTCACCATGACGGTAGACGAGCAATTTGGACTGGTCTCGCCTGGCGAGGGGGAACTTGGCGATCCTGTCGTCGGCGAGCGGATAATTATAGTCTTCGATTCTAATATGTTTTGTGTCCATTTTCTTACAGTTGTAAAACAAACGCCCTGACAATGGCGTAAAACAGGATGAGCATCAGCACCAGAGCCACGACATCGATATCGTCGAGGCTATAACCTGTGCGTGAATACTGCGACGAGATATAATGGCCCCGTGAGGAGATGCGTCGATAGACGGCAGCATAGAGGAGGTAGGCCAGAGTGCCCACCAAGGCACCGAAGAGCAATCCCACGCAGATGTCTGACGGATAGTGCTTGGCCAGGTAGAGCCGCGTATAGCAGTTGAGCAACGACCAGCCGACCATCAACCATGAGAACAGGCTGTTGCGCACGAGCAGGCAGAAGAAGACAGCTATGCCGAAAGTGTTGGCAGCATGGGCCGAAAAGAAGCTGTAGTCGAGACCTCGCAGATCATCGACCACGTCGACGTCATACATATACAGAGGATGATTGCCAGGCCGTGGCCGCGCCACAGCAGGCTTGACCAGCCCCTCGGTGACGAATTCGGTGACGAAGAAACAAAGCAGACAGCATCCCACGATGAGCATGATCTGCGCCATGGTGTCGTTGTTCTTGATCACCAGATACAGCAGGGCGACATACAAGGGTATCCATGTCGCCCCTGAGGTGAGAGTGACAATGAGCCCGTCGAGGAACAACGATTCACTACCGTTGAAGAATGCGAGCAATTGGCGGTCAAGTTGTAAGATACTAATAGCCCTTAATTTTCAATCTTCTATATACAATCTTTTTATATCTCCTCCAGTTTGTCGTTCTGGATCCAGCCCTCACGTCCGTCAGCCAGTCTCACCCCACTCCATCCTTTGATGGAAGGATCGGTGACGCTGACCTTGGTGCCTTCATGCAACACGAAAGCCGCTTCGCTGTTGTCAGAGGGTGACTTCTGCACGCTCGCCGACAAGGCGATGACCACAGCCTCCCGGCGATTTTGCAACCTGTCTCTCTGCTGATAGGCGAAAAGATTGGCCAGCAAGAAGACCACGAAACAAGTCAAGGCACCGAAAAAGCCCACTTTGCGCCAGTTGACAGCCTCGGCGAAGAGGTATACCAGCAGCAGCAGGAGTGCCATCACGATACAGACGATAGCGATACGCGCCCAGTTGTCAACACTTGTGAGATTGACCAGCGCATGATACCATGTGACGAAAAACATCTCCGACTCCGGTGCGATTTTGTCGATGGTTTTGGAGCGGGCGAGCTGCAGGTTGAACCTGATGTCCTCATCACCGGGTGACAACATCAAGGCACGTTCATAGTTGATGATGGCCCGGGTGATATTGTCGGTGCGGTAATAGGCATTTCCCAGATTATAATACAGGTCGGCGCTCACACCGCCTTTCAGCAGTTCCTCGTAGTCTTTAATGGCTTGCTGATAGTTGCCTTTCTTGTATTCGGTGTCGGCATTGTCCTTGGTGACAGTCTGACCGGCAACCGGCAGCAGGAACATGACCAAGAGTAGAGACAATGCTGCGCTGCTCTTACGTTTTGACTTCATGGATTCTTCAATTTTCATGATAGCCGTCATCGCGGCTTCGAATGTCCTGCTCATGTTGCCTTTGGCATCGCCTGGGGCATAGCGTTCGAACTCACACTCGTCGAGGGCCTGGATGAAGCGGGCGACTGTCGCCTCGTCGACATGGCGGCCAGCCAACTGCTCACTGATATTCTCCCGTGAGAGTTGTTCCACAGGCATATTGAGCTTGTCGCCGACATATCCCCACAGTGCACGCAGCACCTCGTCGTAGAACTTGTCATTCTCGCCGTTGAGCATCAGCCTATTGGCGGTGCGCAGTCGCTTGGTGGCCACTTTGCTGGCTTTCTTTCCTCGCATCTTGCTGATATTGGCATTGTCGATGGCACGCTTGCGGAAGATGGCCAGCAGCAAGACAAAGACAAGCAGCGGCAGCAGGATCCATATCCAGTAGGCCGTGGAGCCATAGAAGAACTCGTCGGCGTTGGCCAGTTGTGTCTTTCCTGTCTTGATCGGGTGGATGTCTTTGTTTTTCAGGTCCGTATAGTCGGATACCGAACCCGACCCGTCGCCTTGCAACACTTTCAGTGCGAAAGGCTGTGTCTTGAGTGTCTTGTATGAATCGGTTGACGTATCATAGTAAACGAACTCTACGGCAGGAATCGTGTAATCGCCCTTATTGCGCGGCACGGCCAGGAAGTCATAAACCATATTGCCCTCGACGCCATTGGCTGAGAGTTTGGTCTTATCGGTCACCTTAGGATCGTACTTGTCGAAGTCTTTCGGAAACTCCACAATGGGCTGTTTCAGCAGTTTCAGGTTGCCCACGCCACCTACCACCACACGCAGGGTGACAGGATCTCCGGCCTTCACCTCATTCTTGTCGAGCTGTGCAGAGATATTGAATTTTCCCACTCCACCGGAGAAATTGGATGGTCTGTCGGGCAGGGAGTCAACCTGTATGGTGAGACCTGGGGCTTCGATTTCGCGTTTCACCTCCACATATCCCGATCCGCCGTTGAAGAATGCCTCAAAGGGATCGATATTGTCGTTTTTCTGCACGACGATTCCCTTGAATGTGATGCTCGGTATCTCCAGTTTGCCCGTCATCTGCGGATACATCACATACTGGCTCCAGGTCACCGTGCGATAGTTTCGGCCGTTGACATGCTCGATGTGGAAATTTTTCTGCTGCGGCAGCTGCACTTCCTGGGAGTGAAATCCATTCAGGTCAGGCATTTTTCCCTCCAGTTGAGTCAGTTCCACCAGCGTATAGACCTTATAGGTGAGCAGGACCGGCTCCTGTTCGTGCACACGTGTCTTATTGGCACTGACGCGGATGAAAAGGTCATTGCTGCCGATATGCGAGCCCGCCCTCTGCAGCCGTGGCTGGTCGTCCTCATCTTGGTGGAAGGTAGTGCCTCCGCCCCCTCCATGACCACCTGTGACAGTCACTTTCACTGCTTCGGAAGTGAGCGTGCTCCCCCCCACTTTGATATGTGCGGGAGGGATGGTGAATGTACCACTTTTTTCCGACATCAGCATATAAGTGTAAGTGATCGACGACATGCTGGTGGTATGACCGTTGTACACGCTATAACTCTCCTGCTGCGACACACTGGGTCCGTAGACCACCTCCAGTGCATCCGGCAACGAGCCGAGCTGCAACCTGCCGTTCACGTCGACCGTGTTGACGGTGTATGAAAGTCGGAAAGTCTCACCTGCCGCCACACGTGACGGGGCGCTGACAGAGATTCTCTGCGCCTGCATGACGGTGGCGAGCCACAAATATATTATAAATAATGTATATCGTCTCATATCACTATTAAGGTGGGTTCTATCAATCCCCACTATTAAGTTAAACTATGATGGGTCATTTCTCCATTTGATCACCAGTTCTTTTGAAGCCTGCGGCGCTGGGGTTGCTGCATGGCTTTCTGGAGTCGTTGCTGAGTTTGCTTCTCCTGCTGCACAGCGGCATCAAGCAGCCGCTCAGCGTTTTCCTTGCTCATCTGACTCTGCTGCTCCTGCTGCTGGTCCTGGTTCTGGCGGTCTTTATCTTGATCTTTGTTCTGATCCTTGTTTTGGTCTTTATTCTGATCTTTGTTTTGATCCTTGTTTTGATCTTTGTTCTTATTCTTGTCCTGGTCTTTCTGATCCTGGTTCTGGTTTTGGTTCTTATTCTGCTGGTTCTGCTGCTGATTCTTCAGTTGTCTCTTACACAGTTCCAGGTTGTAGCGGGTCTGGTGATCGGCAGGGTTGTTGCGCAGCGCCTCCTTATAGGCCTCGATGGCCTTGGCATACTCCTGGTGCATCTGCAGGATCACACCGATATTATGATACGACATGGCACGCCTGATTTTGTTGGTCTCCATCTTGCCGGCTATCTCAAACTGCGCGATGGCAGCCGAGTCTTTCTGCTGTTGCATCATCGCACATCCCATATTATAGGCGGCCTGACTATTGTTCTCATTCTTTGAGAGCGACTTCTTGTATTCCAGTTCGGCCTTATCGAAAGCACCCTTCCTGAACTCCTTGTTGCCCAGGCGCACATACTGGCGGTCGGTCTGTGCCTGCGCTGCAGAGGCAACCACAAGCAGCAGTATCATCGCGACAGCCTCTTTCCTGCCGAAAAGCCGTATGCGCTTGGTCACGGGATTCTCACGTTCCATGACGATCACCTCTATCAGCAGCAGCAAAAGCACCAAGATGCCTACCGCCTGGAACTGCTCATCATATTCGCTGTAGACCAGTGTGGACACATCCCCTTTCTGCATCTTGGCGATTTCCTCGTCGAGGCGTTCCTGTGCTTCACTGGTGTTATCCACATGGATATAAGTGCCACTGCCTGCAGCGGCGATTTCCTTGCACATATCCTCATTGAGGCGTGTCATCACGGTCTCGCCGGCATTATCAGTGAGATAAGAGCCATCCGGCATCGGGATGGGTGCGCCTTTGGTGGAGCCCACTCCCAGGATGAACACCCTGAAGCCTTTCTCTTTGGCTGCCTGAGCCGCCTCGAGAGCCTGCCCCTCATGATCCTCTCCATCGGTAATGAGGATGATGGCTTTGTCGGCTTTCTCATCAGGGGTGAAGCTTACCATGGCCATGCTGATGGCCGCGGCGATATCGGTGCCCTGAGATGCTATGAGCGAAGGACTGATATTCTGCATGAACATCTTAGCCGACACATAGTCGGCAGTGATAGGCAGTTGCACGAAAGCGTCGCCGGCGTAGACAATGAGTCCCACCTTGTCGTTGACGAACTTGTCTACCATATTCTCCACGAGCAGCTTGCTTTTCTGCAGCCTCGAAGGCACCACGTCTTCAGCGAGCATAGAGTTGGAGATATCCATACAGATAATGGCTTCGATGCCCTGCCGTTTCTCACGGCTGATACGCGTGCCCATCTGTGGCCGTGCAAGCATGACCACAATCAAAGCAAGGGCAGCTTGCAAGAGCCAGAATTTCACCGTGGGACGGTATTTGGACACGTCCTCCATCATCTGCTTCACGAGGTCGGCATCTCCAAACTTACGTATCTTTTTCATCCGACGGCGGTCGGAGATCAGGCGTATCACCCACATCACAGGGATGACGAGCAACAGCCAGAGGTATATCGGGTCTTCAAATCGAAACATTATTTCTTGAGGTTGTGAGGTTGTGAGGTTGTGAGGTCCAGTGGTTCAGAGGTCCAGTAGACCAGTGGCTCAGAGGATCTATGTTATATGCACTTACGGTATTCTGCGGAACACCGTGTTGCGCAACAGTATTTCAAGCAGCAGCAACAGCATCGCCGCGATAGCAAAAGGCTGATATGCCTCATACCGCTTGCTGAACTTCTTGACGTCAAACTTGGTTTTCTCCAGTTTGTCGATATCCTGGTAGATCTTTTTGAGTTCGGCGGTGTTGGTGGCACGGTAGAAATTGCCGCTGGTCATGGCAGCGATTTCCTTCAGCGTCTGTGTATCTATCTCGACCGGCACATTGATATACTGCACCGTATTACCCACATTGACAGGATAACGCGTCAGCTTGTTGTTGGTGCCCACGGCGATGGTATACACACGTATGCCGAGCTTCTTGGCAATGGCAGCTGCGGTCTTGGGCGAGATGTCTCCACGGTTGTTGCTGCCGTCAGTCAGCAGGATGACCACCTTGCTCTTGGCCTTGCTGTTCTCCAGTCGGCTCACAGCACTGGCCAGTCCCATACCGATGGCAGTGCCGTCTTCAATCAGTCCTTTGGCGGCAATGTCTGTACGCACATTGTGCAGAAGATTGAGGAGCGACTGATGGTCGGTGGTCATGGGGCACTGTGTGAAAGCCTCGCCGGCGAAGATGGTCAGGCCGATATTGTCATCGGGTCTTCCCGACACGAACTCGGCGGCCACATCCTTGGCAGCCTCCATGCGGTTGGGTCGCAAGTCTTCAGCCAGCATACTGGTTGAGACGTCAATGGCCAGCATGATGTCGATTCCCTCCACCGTCTTATTGCCCCATGAGGTATGCGTCTGCGGCCTGGCCAGAATGACGACCACGAGCAAGAAAGTGAGCAGTCGCAGCAACATGGGCAGATGGAGCAACCGCATGCGCCAGCTCTTCGGTGCGAACTGATAGGCGTAGGTATCGCTCATGCGCATCGTCGGCTCCGTCTTCTTCCTGTAAAGGAAATACCACAGCACATAGGGTATTGCCAGCAACAAGAGGAGGAAATATTCTTTATTCGCAAATTCCATTATTCTGTTTTTTTCTGAGTTTCCGGAGAATCCGGGATTTCCGGTATATTATCCTATCAGCAGGTATGCCTGCCAGATCACGTAGACCAGTATGGCCACGATGGCTGCACCCAGGATGGAGATCAGAGCGATGAGCAGCTTGCGCGAGCGTTGTGTACGCTTGTCAGTCTCAGAGAGTGCAGGCTCTATCTTTTCGATGGTAGGCATGTCTTCGCGCTTCGTGCTGTCGATGAAGTCGATGACACTGGCCAGGTTGCGGTCATTCTCATTGGTAAGTACGGAGAATTTGGCAAACTTCACCAGATCGGCCGTCTGCAAGAGCTCGCGCAGCTCGTCTATGGCCTTCGGGTCGTCTTGCTGCTGCAAGCGCTCGATGATCTCGCTGCTGGTCATCTCCATGGCATTGAATCCGAACCGCTCCTCGAGATAGGTACGCAGTGTGTCGGTCAGTCTGGTGTAATACGTCTTCTGGTCTTCCGACTGCGAGAGTCTTCCAGCCTTGATCTGTTCGATCTCTTTCATGGCACGCTGATGCGGGAGCAACTTTCTGACGAACCTTATCCGTGAAATGATAGGCTTGTTGTCGCGCAGTCGCAAATAGCAATAAAACAGCGCCAGCAAGAGAAGGAGCATCAACAGGCTGAGCCAGAACGACAAGCTCCAGTCGCTCCAGAGGAAAGGATTGTCCTGCACGTCCTTCGGTGGGAAGAACTGGTTGGGGTGGAGGGTATCCACGTCAAGGGTGATCACTTTGAGTGCCAGGCTTTTACCCTGATATTCCTTGTCATCTACCTTCACCTTCATCGGAGGCAGGTAATAAAGCGTGTCGTCGAAGGATGTGATGGTATACACACGTGCCACACGCATCATCTGATTGTCGAGTCTGACGGTGTCGCCGTCTTTAGCCTCCAGCACCTCGACTCCTTGTGTGAGGAATGCGTTGGGGCCATATTGGGGGAAGACGGCATGCTGCCCTTCCTTCATTGTCACGCTCAGGGTGATATGCGCCTGCTCGCCAATGAGGATCTGCACACTGTCTATCCTGTTTTCAACCGATACTTGAGCCGATGCGTGCAAGGTGGTAAGCATCAGTAGGATAACTAACGGAAAAATCTTCTTCATCTTCATATTTTATGAACGCATCGCAAAGAGTAGCATCAATGATTTCACATAGTCTTCATGCGTGGCGATGGAGATATTGTCTACCTTGCTCTTGCTGAAGAGCTGTTTGAGGTCGGCCTGGCGTCGGAGCCAGTAGGCCGTATGTGCGCGTCGCAATTTCTTGCTGCTTGTGTCGACAATCATCTCATGCCCTGTCTCAGCGTCACGGATCTTCATCAATCCCACGTCGGGCAGCTCCTTGGCACGCTGGTCGTAGATCTGTATGGCCACCACGTCGTGCTTGCGGTTGCAAATGGTCAGCTGATTCTCAAAGGAGTTACGCACGAAGAAGTCACTCATCAAGAACGCCGTACACTTGCGTTTCATCACCCGTGTGAGAAATTCCACAGCCATTCCCACATCAGTGCGCTTGCTTTCCGGTTTGAAATCGAGCATCTCACGAATGATGTAAAGGATATGTTTGCGTCCTTTCTTGGGCGGGATATATTTCTCTATTTTGTCAGAGAAGAAGATCACGCCGATCTTGTCATTGTTCTGGATGGCGCTGAAGGCCAGTGTGGCTGCGATTTCCGCCTCCATGTCACGCTTGGTCTGCCTGAGCGTACCGAAGTCGAGCGATCCGCTGACATCAACGAGCAACATCACGGTGAGTTCGCGCTCCTCCTCAAACACCTTGATATAAGGTTTGTGGAAGCGTGCCGTCACGTTCCAGTCGATGTCGCGCACGTCGTCGCCATACTGATATTCGCGCACCTCTGAGAAAGCCATACCACGCCCCTTGAAAGCAGAGTGATATTGGCCCGCAAAGATGTTCTGGCTCAGTCCACGGGTCTTGATCTCGATCTGTCGTACTTTTTTCAGCAAATCCGAAGTATCCATCAAGGAACCTCCACTTTATTGATGATATTACTTACTATCTCCTCACTGGTGATATTTCCGGCCTCGGCCTCATAAGACAGGCCGATACGATGACGCAGCACATCATGAGCCACGGCCCTGACATCCTCAGGAACGACATAGCCACGGCGCTTGATGAACGCGTAGGCACGTGCGGCCTTGGCCAGGCTGATGCTGGCGCGGGGCGAGCCGCCGAAGGTGATGTAGTCGCGCATCTGAGGCAGCCCGTAGCGGTCGGGATAACGTGTGGCGAAGACGATGTCGGCGATATACTGCTCTATTTTCTCGTCGATATACACCTGACGCACCACGGCACGGGCGTCGATGATCTCCTGTGCGGTGGTAACCGGTGTGACGGTAGGCAGACTGCCGTGCAGGTTTTCGCGGATGATGAGTCTCTCCTCCTGGAGTGTAGGATAGTCGATCACGGCCTTGAGCATGAAACGGTCTACCTGCGCCTCAGGGAGCTGATAGGTACCCTCCTGTTCGATGGGGTTCTGCGTAGCCATCACGAGGAAAGGATCAGGCAACTGGAACGTGTTGTCACCGATGGTCACCTGGTGCTCCTGCATCGCTTCGAGCAGTGCGCTCTGCACCTTTGCCGGAGCACGGTTGATTTCGTCGGCCAGCACGAAGTTGGCAAACACGGGGCCTTTCTTCACCTGAAATTTCTCATCTTTCTGTGAGTAGATCATCGTGCCCACCACATCGGCCGGCAACAGGTCGGGTGTAAACTGTATGCGGCTATACTTGGCGTCGATGAGCTGTGCGAGTGTCTTGATGGCGAGTGTCTTGGCCAGTCCCGGCACACCCTCAAGCAGTATATGCCCGTCGCTCAACAGTCCGATGAGCAGGGTGTCGACGAGGTGTTTCTGTCCCACGATCACTCTGTCCATGCCCATCGTGAGGTTGGACACGAATGCACTCTGTTGTTCAATCCGTATGTTCAGTTCGCGGATATCAATAGCTTCTGCCATAATAATACTTTATTTTTAGTTGTTTTGTTTCTATAAATATACATATTCAGGGGATTTTGGCGTTCTCCCCCTCAAAATCAGTCGCAAAAGTACAACATTCATGACTTTTTTCCGAAAAATACAGTCTAAATAATATTAAAAAAGATTCCTAAAACTTACATTTTAAGAATCTTTACCAATTAACCTGCATATTTTTATATACTCAGTCATCCGCCGCTCGTGCGGATTTGCAATCCGCACGCATTGAATATAAGCATTTGCAATGCGATTATCGGATTAAAAATCCTTATATTATATACATCGGGATTACAAATCCCGATGAGCGCCCCGGGGAAAATCATACAAAATTGATAGAAAAAGACAGCTATAGAGGCTATAGAGGCTATAGACACTATAGAAGCCATAGACGCAATAGACACTATAGGAGCTATAGCCCCATTCTAAAAAAGGGCCGGCAGAATATGCCAGCCCTTTTTAAAAGATCAGTGCATGTAGTTTTTACTTCACGACGAACTTCTTGCCGCCTCGGATGTAGACACCGGGCTTGAGCTCGCCTTCTACCTTCACGCCCTGCACCGTATAGACTGAATTGGAGTCAGATCCGACTGTAGGATTGACCTGACGGATACCGCTCGTGTCGAAATGTGAGTTGTTGGCCCAGTCCCAGCCCCAGTCGCTGATACGATACACAGGCCGTATGGGCAACCCGGTACGTCTCTGGCAGGTAGTAACGCTGGCACTGCCGCTCTTCAGACTCATAGAATAAGCCTTCTTTTTGTCGGCCGTATAGATATTGCTTGACCAATAATAGCTTGCCGTGCCCTTGGCCGGCGTGCTACTGTCATAGTACGAACCCGCGTATGGGAAGAACACCGACTGTCCATTATTGCCGGTGAATCTCACCCCTTTGACCCCATTGACGGTCACTTCTTTTTCGGTGCAGTATTGGATGAGTTCCCTGAAATCATTAGCATTGGGCATATAGCTCACGTAACGCAGTTCATCATCGATGCCGTCAACGATACTAAATACGTCTCCAAAGGCCGGGTCTATACAGTACACTCCAATAGAAGAGCTGGCGGTGTCGTCTGATCTCACAAAGTAGGTGATGCCAGTATCAGGCCCGCTGATGTCATCATCACTAATAAGAAGGTATGAGCCTTGAGCCCCCGTGTCCTCAATGTCAAACTGATAGTTATTCCAGGTGTATGTGCTCTTTGTTTCGGTCTCTCCCCAGGCAAAATAATCACCAGCCTTCTGTGGTGCATCAGCCCCGACATTACAGGTGGCCCAAAGAATCCCACTCGGCAAATTCAGGTCGACAAGCTTGGGCTTGGGACATACGGGTCTCACCACTGCACCCGTTCTTCGCTGAATGGAAGCCAAAGCAGCTTTTTGACCGCTCTTGATATACAAAGCCTTGGCCTTTTGCTTATTGCTGGTATCAAGGTTGGAAGTCCAGATATAAGCATATTGGTCCTCTCCATACTCTTTGCCGTCATAACTACAGCCGGTGAACGGTAAGTAGATAGTATTGCCGTTGGGGCCTGTCACTTCGTATCCTTTCTGCGGTGAAGAAACTTCCTTCCATGTGCATTTAGTGAGCAGTTCGTTGACCTCTGCCGTTGTCGGCATACGCCACCCTAAATCATATTCATTTAGGAATATCCACCAATCATCTACAGAATAAGCCACATCATAATTACTACCACTGATATTCGTTCCAATGTTAATCACCGATGCCGCTGTGCCTTTTGCATGTTCATAATTAGCCCAGGTATACTTGGTTTTCGCCTCCGTCTCCCCCCAGGCTACATATTCATGAGCAAAATGGTATGCATTGTAAGAATTTCCCCAGACATTGACACTACACCAGTTGACACTCAACCCCAGGTCGACCTGCTCTATTGGAAATTCCATTAAAGGACCAGGCATGTCGGGCTCTACTTCTTTTTTCTCCACGCCGCGGACGTAAGCACCCGTGCGGCGCTGAATGGCCGTCACGCTCCTGGCGCTCG
>CAMIYC010000074.1 GCA_946402905.1 uncultured Prevotellaceae bacterium
GAACTGCTGGAAGTCCAGCAGCAGCTTCTCCACGTCGATGCCGCCGTCAGGGCGCGCATACCACTGGGGTTCCTGCACGAGCGACGTCTGCGTGCTCCAGGTCAGCTCACGGGGGATGACCTCGCGGTAGATGCCGTTGGAGATGCGAAGCGGCTTGCCGCGCTCTATCTTGATAAGACCCATGTCGGCCACATACTGGATGTCGTCGGTGGGAATCATGCTGTCGTCCACGTCTGTCTCGCCGGAGATGATTGGCTGTATCACCCTGCGCACGCGCTCCTCGCGCAGTTTGTCGATGAGGATGTCGATGTGGGTGTCGCGGCGGTAGATGATGCGCTCCTGTGCACGGTAGATCATCTCGGGGATGATGCGCACCGTGCGGTCGCGGTTCTCCCTCATGCTCCAGGTCACCTCGCGGCCCAGTGCGTTGACCAGCCACGGCTGGCCCTCGGTGGCCTCCCAGATCATCGGGAAGCATGCCTCGTCGAACTCCTGACCCGTCTCGCGCGTGTGCTGCATGTACAATTCATGGATTTCCTCCTTGGTGAAGTCGCCCAGGCGCAGCGACTCAGCCTTGATGTTGAACGCCGAGCCGCCCGTGACGATGTCCTGGTTGGAGAGCACGATGCGGTAGTCGCGCACGTCGCGAACACCGCACAACACGACACTCTGCGGGAAAGCCGCAGGGCGGCCGGCATAGCCGGAGCGCAGCTGACGCAGCACGCTCACCAGGGAGTCGCCCACCAAGGAGTCGATCTCGTCGATGAGAAGCACTAAGGGCTTCGGCAAAGATTTCGACAACCTACCCAGCATCGTCGACAACATGGAAGACGCGTCCATTTTCCTCATATCATCTCTGAGCTCAAGAGGATACTCTTGTCCTATGGTATCCACAACACATTCTGCAAGTGTGTCACAGATGCCACTGATGCATGAAAAGATATTGTTGCGCGCTGCCTGCCCACCTTCCACGTTGATATAGACGGCGATATAATCGCCGTGGGCGTTCAGGTAGTCGCGCAAGGCGAGCAGACAGGAGGTCTTACCCGTCTGACGCGGAGCGTGGAGCACGAAATAGCGCTTCTGACGTATCAGCATCAGGATGTCATCCAGGTCGAAGCGACTCAACGGGTCTATCGTGTAATGGTCCTCCAGGATATTGGGGCCGGCAGTGTTGAAAAATCTCTCCATATCTACAGTCAGTGCTTGGGTTCTACACTTGTCTTTCACTCTTTGACTGCGAAGATAGTCAATATCTGCCAAATTGCAAAATAAAAGGACAAAAAAAGGGGCATAGCGGGAAGATACCCACCATGCCCCTTTGCTGATGTCAGATATGCTTATTACGCCTCACCGCCGTTTTTGATATTGAACGGTGAAATGGTGCGAGGTTGGCGATTGGGCAATTGTATCTTTCCGAACTCCTGCTCATAGCGTGCGATGTTCTCCTGCAAGGCCATGGCGAGACGCTTGGCATGCTCAGGAGAGAGAATGACACGGCTGCGCACGGTGGCCTTAGGCACGCCTGGAAGCATCGAAGCAAGGTCGACGACGAATTCGGAACTGGTATGAGAGATGATGGCGAAATTGGCATATACACCCGCTGCCACATCGGGGGCCACCTCTATCTGTAGTTGCTGGCCCTGAGGTTTATTCTGATTTTCCATTTTTTTATTTAGTTGACGAGTTGATTCTTTTAGTGACGAGTTGACGAGTTGACAAGTTGACAAGTTGTTACTTTTTAGTGACGAGTTGACGAGTTGACAAGTTGATACTTTTAGTGACAAGTTGACGAGTTGACGAGTTGACAAGTTATATGCATTGTGAGATGCGGAACTGTGAAATGCTGACCGTAAACTGCTGACTGTAAGCTGCTGTCTGTAGATTGCGGCTACCCTTTTGGTAGAGGGTAGCCGCAATGAAGTATCCTTGTCTGTAAATTATCGCTCTTCGGCCACGGCTTCTTCAGTCTCGAAGTCAAGCACATTCTTGCGGTTGGCCTGCATGCGGTCGTGCTCCTCGCGCGAACCGACGATGAGCTTGTCCCACTGACGCAGACCTGTACCGGCGGGGATGAGGTGACCGCAGATGACGTTCTCCTTCATACCCTCGAGGTGGTCTACCTTGCCACGGATAGCAGCCTCGTTGAGCACCTTGGTCGTCTCCTGGAATGAAGCCGCCGACATGAAGCTCTTGGTCTGCAGCGCGGCGCGGGTGATACCCTGCAAGATCTGTGTAGACGTGGCGGGGATGACATCACGCACCTTGATAGTGCGGAGGTCGCGACGGGTGAGGCTGGAGTTTTCATCACGCAGCTTACGGGCTGAGATGATCTGTCCCTCGTACACATTCTCGCTGTCGCCCTTGTCGAGCACATATTTCTTGCCCCAGATGCGGTCGTTCTCCTCGGCGAAGTCGAGTTTGTCTACCACTTCCTGCTCCAGGAACGTGGTGTCGCCCGGCTCGACGATCTGCACCTTGCGCATCATCTGGCGCACGATGATCTCGAAGTGCTTGTCGTTGATCTTCACACCCTGCAGACGGTAGACATCCTGCACCTCATTGACGATATACTCCTGCACAGCGGTCGGACCCTTGATAGAGAGGATATCGCTCGGAGTGATGACGCCATCGGAGAGCGGAGTGCCGGCACGCACAGCGTCGTGCTCCTGCACCAGAATCTGCTTCGACAGCTGCACAAGATACTTGCGCTGCTCGCCGGTCTTGCTGGTGACGATGATCTCACGGTTGCCGCGCTTCAGACGACCCATGGTCACCTCGCCGTCGATCTCGCTGACCACAGCGGGGTTGGACGGGTTGCGGGCCTCGAAAAGCTCAGTGACGCGGGGCAGACCACCAGTGATATCACCAGCCTTGCCCACGGCACGCGGAATCTTCACCAGTGTGGTACCGCTCTCCACCTTGTCGCCGTCGTTCACCACGACGTGGCCGCCTACGGGGAAGTTGTAGGTACCGATCACCTCGCCGTCCTCACTGATCACATCGCAGGTAGGCACCATGGTCTTGTCTTTGGAGTCGACGATGATCTTCTCTGTCAGGCCGGTCGTCTCGTCGGTCTCTGCCTTGTAGGTGGAACCTTCGACCACATCCTTGAAATGGAGCGTACCATTAAATTCGGTGACAATGACCGCATTAAACGGGTCCCACTTGGCGATGATGTCGCCTTTCTTCACCTCTGAGCCACTCTTGAAATAGAGAGAGCTACCATAAGGCAGGGGCACCGTAGACAGCACGATGCCGGTATTGACGTCGACAAAGCGTGCCTCGGCCAGACGGCTCACTACCATCTCGCACTCCACCCTGTCAGCAGCATCCTTGAGGCCCTCCTTGAAAGGCACTGTACGCAGCTCGTCAAACTCCACACGAGCGTCGTTCTTGGCCACAATCGAGGCGTTGGCGGCAGCGTTGGCAGCCACACCACCGGCGTGGAACGTACGCAGGGTCAGCTGCGTACCTGGCTCACCGATGGCCTGGGCGGCTATCACACCTACGGCCTCGCCCATCTGCACCATACGGCTGGTGGCCAGGTTGCGGCCATAACATTTCATACACACACCCTTGCGGCTCTCGCAGGTGAGCACCGAACGGATCTCGACACTCTCGATGGGAGAGTCTTCGATGGCCTGAGCCACCGACTCGGTGATTTCCTCACCGGCAGCAACGATCAGTTCGTTGGTCGTGGGGTTGATGATATCATGCACGGACACACGTCCGAGAATGCGCTCATAAAGGGTAGAGATCACCTCGTCGCCACTCTTCAGGGCGGAGCACTGCAGGCCGCGCAGCGTACCGCAGTCTTCCTCGGTGATGATGACATCATGGGAGACGTCTACCAGACGACGGGTCAGGTATCCGGCGTCGGCGGTCTTCATAGCCGTGTCGGCCAGACCCTTACGAGCACCGTGAGAGGCGATGAAGTATTCGAGCACCGACATACCCTCCTTGAAGTTGGAGAGAATCGGGTTTTCAATGATCTGAGCACCCTCGGCACCTGCCTTCTGAGGCTTGGCCATCAGACCACGGATACCGGAGAGCTGCTTGATCTGGTCTTTAGAACCACGGGCACCCGAGTCGAGCATCATAAACACAGCGTTGAAGCCCTGGTCGGCCTCGGTCATCTCCTTCATAAGGATGCTGGCAATGTCGTTGTTGACATGCGTCCAGGTGTCGATCACCTGGTTGTAACGCTCATTATCGGTGATGAAGCCCATATTATAGTTGTCGGTGATCTGACGCACCTCCTCATTACCCTTGGCGATGAGGTCGGCCTTCTCTGGCGGAATGATGATGTCGTCGAGGTTGAACGACAGGCCGGCCAGGTAGGCCATGCGGTAGCCGAGGTTCTTGATACCATCGAGGAACTCACAGGCACGGGCGAAGCCTACCGACTTGATGACGTCGGCAATGATGTCGCGCAGACTCTTCTTGGAAATCACCTTGTTGACGAAACCTACCTCCTCAGGCACAATGCCGTTGACGATGACACGACCCACGGAGGTCTCCACCATCTTGTCGACCAGACGACCGTTCTCGTCGAGATCCTTGACGATCACACGCACCTGGGCGTGAAGATCGCACTTGCCCTCGTTGTGGGCGATGATGGCCTCTTCAGGACCGTAGAAAGTAAGGCCCTCACCCTTGGCTCCCGGACGGATCTTGGTGATATAATAGAGTCCGAGCACCATGTCCTGTGACGGCACCGTGATAGGAGCGCCATTGGCCGGGTTGAGGATATTATGGCTCTGCAGCATCAGGATCTGCGCCTCGAGGATGGCCTCGTTGCTCAGCGGGAGGTGTACAGCCATCTGGTCGCCGTCGAAGTCGGCGTTGAACGCCGTACATGCCAGCGGGTGAAGCTGGATGGCTTTACCCTCGATGAGCTTGGGCTGGAAGGCCTGGATACCCAGACGGTGAAGTGTAGGCGCACGGTTGAGCAGCACGGGATGACCCTTCATCACATTCTCGAGGATATCCCAGATCACCGGCTCGCGACGGTCGACAATCTTCTTGGCGCTCTTCACCGTCTTGACGATGCCGCGCTCTATCAGCTTGCGGATGATAAACGGCTTGTAAAGTTCTGCAGCCATCAGCTTGGGCAGACCACACTCACCCATCTTCAGCTCCGGACCGACGACGATCACCGAGCGGGCCGAATAGTCGACACGCTTACCGAGCAGATTCTGACGGAAGCGGCCCTGCTTGCCTTTCAGCGAGTCGGAGAGCGACTTGAGCGGGCGGTTGGACTCACTCTTCACGGCACTGCTCTTGCGGGAGTTGTCAAACAAACTGTCGACAGCCTCCTGAAGCATACGCTTCTCATTGCGCAGGATCACCTCGGGAGCCTTGATCTCCATGAGTCGCTTCAGACGGTTGTTGCGGATGATGACACGACGGTAGAGGTCGTTGAGGTCGGACGTGGCGAAACGGCCGCCATCCAGCGGCACGAGCGGGCGGAGCTCCGGCGGGGTGACAGGGATAATCTTCATGATCATCCACTCCGGACGGTTCACATCCTTGCTGTTGCGGAATGCCTCGACCACCTGCAGACGCTTCAGGGCCTCTGTCTTACGCGCCTGAGAGGAGTCGGTGTTGGCACGCTTGCGAAGCTCTGCGGCCAGCTCGTCGAGATTGAGGTTGGACAGCAGGTCGTAGACAGCCTCGGCACCCATCTTGGCCACAAACTTGTTGGGGTCGGTGTCGGGCAGGGCCTGATTCTCGGGCGAGAGACGGTTCTCCACGATGTCGAGATACTCGTCCTCGGTGATGAGGTCGAACTGATGCGAACCGTTCAACTCCATATCGCCCTCGGTGCGCCCCTCAAAGGCACCCGGCTGGATGACCACATACTTTTCATAATAGATCACCGCGTCGAGCTTCTTGGTAGGCAGGCCAAGCAGATAGCCTATCTTATTGGGCAGAGAGCGGAAATACCAGATATGAGCCACAGGCACTACCAGCTCAATATGCCCGGAACGCTCACGACGCACGTTCTTCTCCGTCACCTCGACACCGCAGCGGTCGCAGACGATGCCTTTGTATCTGATGCGCTTATATTTGCCGCAACCGCACTCATAATCGCGCGTAGGGCCGAATATGCGCTCGCAGAACAGTCCGTCGCGCTCGGGTTTGTACGTACGGTAGTTGATGGTCTCAGGCTTGGTCACCTCGCCGTATGAGTTTTCCAGGATCTCCTCAGGAGAAGCCAGACCGATGGTGATCTTCGTAAAGTTGTTCTTAACTTTTGTATCTTTCTTAAAAGCCATTTTCTAATACGTTTAGTCGAGTTTGATACTTAATCCAAGTCCGCGGAGCTCGTGCAGAAGCACGTTGAGAGATTCGGGGATACCGGCCATTGGCATCGGCTCACCCTTGACGATGGCCTCATAGGCTTTGCTGCGGCCTACCACATCGTCCGACTTCACGGTGAGGATCTCCTGAAGCACATGACTGGCGCCAAAAGCCTCCAGTGCCCAGACCTCCATCTCTCCGAAACGCTGGCCACCAAACTGTGCCTTACCGCCAAGGGGCTGCTGCGTGATGAGGGAGTACGGACCAATGCTGCGGGCGTGCATCTTGTCTTCCACCATGTGTCCGAGCTTGAGGAAGTAGGTGATACCCACTGTGGCGGGCTGGTCAAACCTCTCGCCGGTCTCGCCGTCATAAAGGTGTGTGGAGCACAGGCGAGGCAGGCCTGCCTTGTCGGTCCACTCTGAGAGGTCGTCGAGCTTGGCACCATCGAAGATGGGGGTGGCAAACTTCACACCCAGCTTCTTGCCGGCAGCTCCAAGGATGGCCTCGAAAATCTGGCCAAGGTTCATACGAGATGGCACACCCAGCGGGTTGAGCACAAGGTCGACAGGACGTCCGTCCTCCAGGAACGGCATATCCTCCTGTCTCACCACCTTCGACACGATACCCTTGTTGCCATGACGGCCGGCGAGTTTGTCGCCCACACCGATCTTACGCTTCTTGGCCACATAGACCTTGGCCATCTGGAGGATACCGGAGGGAAGCTCATCGCCGATGGTGATGGCAAACTTGCGGCGCTTCATCTCGGCGTCGAGCAACTTGGCCTTGCGGATATAGTTCATGATGAGCTGGGAAATCAGCATATTGGTATGCTCGTCGTCAGTCCAGTCATTGGACTGGATGCCTTCATACTCGAGATTCTTCAGGCTGGCCACAGTGAACTTCGAACCCTTGGTGATAATCTCTGTGCCGGTGTAGTCTTTCACACCCTGAGAAGTCTTGTCCTCTATCAGGATGAGCAGCTTGTCGACAAGGATGTCCTTCAGGTCGTTGTTCTTGGCCTCATACTCCTCGTCGATCTTCTGCAGCTGCACCTTGTCAAGACGGCGCGACTCGCGAGTCTTCACGGCACGGGAGAAGAGCTTCTTGTCGATCACCACACCGCTGAGCGACGGGTTGGCCTTGAGAGAGGAGTCTTTCACATCGCCGGCCTTGTCGCCGAAGATGGCACGGAGAAGCTTCTCCTCAGGAGAGGGATCGCTCTCGCCCTTGGGAGAGATCTTGCCGATGAGGATGTCGCCTGGCTCGACACGGGCACCCACACGGATGATACCGTTGTCGTCGAGGTCTTTGGTGGCCTCCTCACTGACGTTGGGGATATCTGACGTAAATTCCTCCATGCCGCGCTTGGTCTCGCGCACGTCGAGCTGATACTCGTCCACATGCACGCTGGTGAGCACATCCTCACGCACCAGACGCTCGGAGAGCACGATGGCATCCTCATAGTTGTAGCCCTTCCAGGGCATATAGGCCACCAGCAGGTTGCGGCCCAGGGCAAGCTCGCCGTCCTCGGTGGCATAGCCCTCGGTGAGAATCTGGCCCTTGTGCACACGGTCGCCCTTATTGCAGATGGGGCGAAGGTCGATGGTCATATTCTGGTTGGTGCGGCGGAATTTCGACACGCGATACTCTTTCAGAGCGGGCTCGAAACTCACAAACTCCTCATCCTCGGTGCGGTCGTAGAGAATACGGATCGTGGTGGCGTCGACATACTCGATGACACCCTCTCCCTCGGCCACGACCATCGTGCGGGAGTCTTCGCACACCTGGCGCTCCAGACCGGTACCCACGATGGGGGCGTCGTTGTGGAGCAGAGGCACGGCCTGGCGCATCATGTTACATCCCATGAGCGCACGGTGACCGTCGTCATGCTCAAGGAACGGGATGAGCGCTGCCGACACAGAGGCGATCTGCTGGGGCGAGACATCCATAAATGATACATTCTCAGGAGCCACCACAGGGAAGTCGGCGTCGAGACGGCATTTCACATTGTCGCGGATGAAGGTACCGTCGTCGTTGAGCGGGGCATTACCCTGTCCGATATAGTGCTCCTGCTCCTCCTCAGCGGTCATGTAGACCACATGGTCGTTGTCAAGGTCTACCACCTTGTTTTCTACCTTGCGGTAGGGCGTCTCGATGAAGCCAAGCTGATTGATCGTGGCATAGACGCAGAGAGAGGAGATCAGACCGATGTTGGGGCCTTCAGGACTCTCGATAGGACAGAGACGGCCGTAATGGGTATAGTGTACGTCACGCACCTCAAAACCGGCACGGTCGCGAGACAGACCGCCAGGACCCAGGGCAGAGAGACGACGCTTGTGCGTGACCTCGGCAAGCGGGTTGGTCTGGTCCATAAACTGACTCAGCGGGTTGGTACCGAAGAATGAGTTGATGACACTGGATATCGTCTTGGCATTGATGAGGTCGGTGGGAGTGAACACCTCATTGTCGCGCACATTCATGCGCTCACGGATGGTGCGACTCATACGGGCCAGGCCGATGGAGAACTGGTTGGCGAGCTGCTCGCCCACAGTGCGCACACGACGGTTGGAAAGGTGGTCGATATCGTCGACCGTGGCATTGGAATTGACCAACTGTATGAGATACTTGATAATCTCGATGATATCCTCCTTGGTGAGGATGCGGATATCCATGTCGGTGTTCAGGCCCAGCTTCTTGTTGATGCGGTAGCGGCCCACTTCTCCCAGGTCGTAACGCTTGTCGGAGAAGAAGAGGTTCTGGATCACCTCACGGGCACTGGCATCATCGGCAGGGTCGGCATTGCGAAGCTGGCGGTAGATATATTGCACAGCCTCTTTCTCCGACTTGCTCGAGTCCTTGGCCAGCGTGTTGAAGATGATGGCATAACGGTTGGCAGCATCATCATCCTTATGCAGCAGGATGGTCTGGGTGCCACTCTCAAGGATCTCCTCAGCATTCTCCTTCGTGATGACAGTCTCGCGGTCCATGAGCACCTCATTGCGCTCGATGGATACTACCTCGCCGGTCTCCTCGTCGGAGAAATCCTCGGTCCATGTCTTCAGCACATGGCCGGCGAGCTTGCGGCCTATCACATCCTTCATGTTCTTCTTGTTCACCTTCACCTCTTCGGCGAGGTCGAAGATGCGCAGAATGTCTTTGTCCGACTCAAAACCGATGGCACGCAACAGAGTCGTGACGGGCAATTTCTTCTTGCGGTCGATATAGGCGTACATCACATTGTTGATGTCGGTGGCAAACTCTATCCACGAACCCTTGAACGGGATGATGCGGGCTGAATAGAGCACAGTGCCGTTGGCATGGACACCCTGACTGAAGAACACACCGGGCGAACGGTGCAACTGGGAGACAACCACACGCTCAGCACCGTTGATGATAAACGTACCATTCTTGGTCATGTAGGGTATCGTGCCCAGGAAGACATCTGATGTCACCATTCCGAAATCCTCATGGTCGGGGTCGGTGCAGTAAAGCTTCATCTTCGCCTTGAGCGGAACACTGTACGTGAGTCCGCGCTCCAGACACTCGTCGATGGAGTAACGGGGCGGGTCGATAAAGTAGTCGAGGAATTCGAGAACGAAATTGTTCCGGGTGTCAGTGATAGGGAAATTCTCCGAGAACACTTTGTACAATCCATCGTTTTTCCTAAGCTCAGGAGGGGTGTCGAGCTGCAGGAAATCCTGGAAAGACTTCAATTGCACGTCAAGAAAATCCGGAGTGGGCATCGGATTCTTCACGCTCGCAAAGTTTACTCTGTTGTTAACGATTTTGGTGGACATTAAAAGTTATTTTTTTTCGTCCGGTTGGCTCAACCGGCATCATTAGACGAAAAAGACACAAAAAGGTTAAGAATCCCCGACTGGGAGACTCTTAACCGAAATTTCCAGAAGTCCAAACCGCCGCAAAAAGGGCGGAATGGTCAATGCTTCGAATGATTATTTGAGCTCTACCTTGGCACCCTCAGCCTCGATGGTCTTCTTGAGATTCTCGGCCTCGGCCTTTGCCATACCCTCTTTCAGAGTGGAAGGAGCACCGTCGACGAGTTCCTTAGCCTCTTTCAGACCAAGACCACAAGCCTCCTTAACGGCCTTCACGACCTTCAGCTTGTTAGGACCAACCTCAGCAAGAACTACGTTGAACTCGGTCTTCTCTTCCTCTGCGGGAGCTGCAGCTGCAGCAGGACCAGCAGCCACGGCTACGGCTGCGGCAGCGGGTTCAATACCATACTCGTCCTTGAGGACAGTAGCCAACTCGTTTACTTCCTTTACTGTCAAATTAACTAATTGTTCAGCAATAGCTTTGATATCTGCCATTTTATTTAAAATTTTTAATTGTTTTGAAATCTTTGTTGAAGTGTATGACTTTATTTTATTCAGGACGCTCGCCTAAAGTCTTCAGCACACCATGGATGGTGTTCGCGCCTGACTGAAGAGCAGAAATGACATTCTTTGCAGGTGACTGCAGAAGTGCCACAATGTCTGCGATGAGTTCGTTCTTGCTCTTGATAGCTGCGAGTTCTTCGAGCTTGTCCGCACCAACGAATATACCCTCCTCAGCATAGGCGGCCTTCAGGCAAGGAATACCTTCCTTGGTGTAGTCCTTCAGCATCTTGGCTGGCAAGTTGGCAGTATTGCAGAACATCACTGCGGTATTGCCCTTGAGGGCTGAATACATCTCGGAGAAATCGATGTCAGAAGCTTCAAATGCCTTGTGAAGAAGCTTGTTCTTCACAACGACCATCTTAATCTCATTCTTGAAACAGTTGCGACGAAGTTTGGAAGTCTTCTCAGCATTCAGACCAGTCACGTCGACCAGATAGAAGTGAGGATACTCTTTCAGCATCTCGCCCAGTTCAACGATGATAGTATCTTTTATTTCTTTTTTCATTTTACACAATCAAATTTGGGTTATTCTACAGACTTGGGATCTACCTTGATACCCATACTCATAGTGCTTGAAACAAAGATACTCTTGATATATGTACCTTTAGCGGCAGCGGGTTTCAGTTTGATAATGGTAGAAATAAACTCCTTAGCATTCTGGAAAATCTGGTCGGGGGTGAAATTCACCTTGCCAATGGAGGCATGCACGATACCAGTCTTGTCAACCTTGAAGTCTATCTTACCCTGTTTCACTTCTTTCACTGCCTTAGCAACATCCATAGTCACAGTGCCGCTCTTGGGGTTAGGCATCAGTCCGCGAGGACCGAGGATACGGCCCAGAGGACCAATCTTACCCATGCAAGAAGGCATCGTGATAATCACGTCGACGTCAGTCCAGCCACCTTTGATCTTCTCGATATATTCCTCGAGACCGACGTAATCAGCGCCAGCTTCCTTAGCAGCAGCTTCAGCATCAGGTGTACAAAGGCACAACACACGCACTACCTTACCAGTGCCGCATGGCAGAGATACCACGCCACGCACCATCTGGTTGGCCTTACGTGGGTCAACACCAAGACGTACATCGATATCAACGGATGCATCAAACTTCGTAGTGGTGATTTCCTTTACGAGCTCTGATGCCTCACGCAAAGAGTATGCTTTCCCTGCTTCAATCTTTTCAGCTACTGATTTCTGGTTTCTTGTCAGTTTCTTCATTGTTCCTTAAATTGAAGTTTAATTATTTACCAGGGAATTCCCCTTTTACAGTGATACCCATACTTCTAGCTGTGCCGGCAACAAGTTTCATAGCTGACTCGATGGTGAAGCAATTCAAATCGCTCATCTTATCCTCAGCGATGGCACGTACCTGATCCCATGTCACAGAAGCTACCTTCTTGCGGTTGGGCTCGGCAGAGCCGCTTTTAACCTTAGCAGCCTCGAGCAGCTGGATGGCTGCGGGAGGTGTCTTGATTACAAAGCTGAAAGACTTGTCGGTGTAATAAGTGATAACGACAGGAAGAACTTTTCCAGCCTTATCCTGGGTCCTTGCGTTGAACTCCTTGCAGAATCCCATGATGTTGATACCCTTGGAACCAAGAGCAGGACCAACTGGGGGTGAAGGATTTGCAGCGCCACCCTTAATCTGTAGTTTGATTAATCCAGCAACTTCTTTAGCCATTGTTTTTGATAATTAAAAATTAGATAGATATAAAAGAAATCACAGATCCGTAACAATCCGCTATTCTTTTACGACCTGCATAAAACCAAGCTCCAACGGAGTCTTACGTCCGAAGATCTTGACCATCACCTTAAGTTTGCGCTTCTCGGCATTCACCTCTTCGATGACACCAGAGAATCCGCTGAATGGGCCTTCCGTAACTTTTACTGTCTCGTTCACCTCGTAGGGGATGATTACCTCATCCACTATCTCGGTTTCCTCGGCATTACCGAGCATACGGTTGATTTCTGACTGCTTGACAGGCGAGGGATTGTCCAAACCACCCAGGAAACCGAGCACGTTGGGCATGAAACGAAGCGTATGAGCCACGTCACCCTTCATGATGGCCTCAACAAAGACATAGCCAGGGAGAGATACCTTCTCCTTGACCACGCGTTTCCCATCGCTACGCTGGGTAGCGTGCTTTTCCATAGGAATCACAATCTGGAAAACAAATTGAGACAACATCTGATTGTGCTTAAGTTCGGCCTCAATGTATTCTTTCACCTTAGCCTCTTTACCGCTCACGGTCTTAAGCACATACCAATTCTTTCCTGTCTGAGCCATTTGTTAAGAGAACAATTGATAAACAAATTTCATGCAATTCTCAAACACCACATCCATAAGGAACACCACAAGAGCAATGATAAGGGAAGCAGACAAAACAACCATTGCACTGTGAGACAGCTCCTTCATTGATGGCCATGTAGTCTTATGCGCAAGTTCGTCGTAACATTCCTTGCAATAATTCACGAATCTTTTAAACATATCCTTCTTTGTTTAGCACGGGAAGTAAGACTCGAACTCACGACCCTCGGTTTTGGAGACCGATGCTCTACCAACTGAGCTATTCCCGTAAAAAAGTTCCCGCGCCCACTGACGCGGGAACCTCGTCATATCTTGTTAGATATTAGTCTTCGTAAACCTCTGTGATCTGGCCAGAGCCCACTGTGCGGCCACCCTCACGGATAGCGAAGCGGAGACCCTTATTCAGAGCAACAGCGTAGATCAATTCTACCTGAATCTCAACGTTGTCACCTGGCATCACCATCTCAACGCCCTCGGGCAGAGTGATCTCACCAGTACAGTCCATGGTGCGGAGATAGAACTGAGGACGATACTTGTTGCCGAATGGTGTGTGACGGCCACCCTCTTCCTTCTTCAGCACGTAGATGGAAGCCTTGAACTTCTTGAATGGCTTGATCTGACCCGGATGGCAGAGCACCATAC
>CAMIYC010000075.1 GCA_946402905.1 uncultured Prevotellaceae bacterium
TCATTTACATGATAGCGATGCTTGCGATCGTTTGCGATCGTTTGCGATGGGTTGCAATCATTTGCGATGGGTTGCGAAGGTTGCCCCCTCGGTCACTAAGCCCAATGGCTCTTCTGGTTCTTCTTTGTGCTGGGCTTATTCATATTCACATCTGTCATCGTAATGATAGTTGGCTGAGATACTGTGCAAATAGTTCTTCATCAAATGTTCCCAACATGGTGTGTGTGACACAATTTGAGAACAATTAACCCACTGACCTTTTGGCATAACAGCTGGTAGTCAGTGGGTTTACTTATTCTGTTGTCAATCTTGTTAAGATGATGAATGAGGAACTGCTTAGAGTCAAATAATGTTTTTATTACTTTCGATGTGCAAGTAATGAAATCGTCATATAATTGTTCTTATACGTTCCACAATCGTCCTAAATATGTGTCCGTGAATGTGTGTTGGAAATTCAGGTTTATCATCTTATATTCGGGCATCCTTTCAAGGTACTCCAATTCGAACACAAGACGTGGGGCTTTTTCGTCTTCTACCTCGGGATGAATCTCCGTTTTGCTGCCCACACGCAAAATCTTTATCAGGTAAAGGTCTCGAACACCCTTACCCTTGATATACGGCATGAAATAATAGAGTTTATTCAAGGCGATGGTTGACGGGAAAGTTCCGACATTCCCGGTATAGTACAACTTCAAAGGCTCTTGATTGAGGAAGTAGTCCTCGTTGTCTTTTTTAACAAGACCAATAAGCAAACGCTTTGTGTTGTCTAATTTATAAGTCTTCTTTGGTTTGTTGACAATCAATTCGTCTTCGTCGGGAAACAAGTCAAGGGTTAATACAGGACGAGGATTGCGCTGCACATGTATGGGATGAGTCGACACGGGAGCCTCGTCGTAAATAAATCGATAAAGACTTCTGCCAATCTCTTGTACAATGCCACATACCAGAGCATTGCCCATCAAAAAGGCACGACGGCCATTGGAAACATCTGGATGATACGTGTGGTTGTCAGGGAACATATTCAGACGTTCCAACTCGATGGGGATAAGGCGACGATAGCGTCCTGACGGTGTCTGCACCACATGTTTGAAACGCGATGGAGCATTACCCCCTTCGCCCGTTATCATAGTACGTGAAGGTCTGTCAAGATAATCGGGGAAAGCCATTCCGCCTTCAGAGAACACATATTCAAACCCTTCTTTTGATACACGGTTAATCTTCTTCGCGCCTTTCTCATATTGCCATTTGGGCAGGTCTGCTTCGGGAATAAAGAACTCTTCGGGTACAAAGTCTTCATCCACAAGATTATCGCCCAAAGTTTGTATCGTACCTTCGTACACGGGGTCGGCATCAACAGAATAGACGTGTCGGTCTCTCATTATGCCAACATTTCCAAATGGGCTATCTTTCTTGCCTTTGTTGAAGTTTGCTGATACCTCGTGAATAGTGCCGTTGATGTAGAAAGCAGAAACCATTTTTTCTTTTGCTCGGAAGGGGAACGCCTGTGCCAACACTCCATCAAACTTCACCCAATCTTCCATTCGCTCTATTCTCTTGGCAACGACAGAGTCTTTATGATAACCCACAATGTATGTTCTTCGACGACGCTGAGGCATACCGTAGTCAGCAGCATTGATAACACGCCACTCTACGATATATCCCAAGTCAGCCAGCGATGCGAGGATAATTGCGAAGTCACGCCCTCGCTGGCTGGCAGGTGAGTTCAGCAGGCGGTCAACATTCTCAAAGAAAATATACTGCGGCCGCTTGTCACCTTTCTCGTTCAAAATGCGGTAGATTTGCCACCAAAGCACACCTTTCTTTCCCTCGATTCCACCAGAACGACTGAGCGATGCTGCCACAGAATAGTCTTGGCAGGGGAATCCACCTACTAGCAAATCATGCTCAGGAATCTCGTTGGTAGGAACAAGGTTGATGTCCTTGTTTGAGTGTCCTCTGGTTCCGAATCTTGCTTGATATACAAGCGATGCATCCTGATGTTGTGTAGATGGTTCCCATTGATTGTTCCAAATCGTCTCGTAAGCATCCGATGCCCCTTCAAGTCCGATGCGGAAGCCACCTACACCAGCAAATAACTCAACTACACGTATTATATGTTTGCTTTTTGACATATATTAAAGATAAGATAAAGTTTGAAGTTTGTCTGCGATATATGAACCTTTCAACCAGAAGAACTGAGGAAGCATCTTTATACCATTTACGACCTCCGTTCTTGTTGCATCCGTAGAAACGTTTGAACCTCCTCGGAAGAATACAACATATTCAGAACTTTTAGGGAAATTCGGGGCTCCCATATATGACCCACTTTTATTCCTTCGTTTGTTGCCTTGATTGTCATAAACGTATTCCCATTTCAATTCGTTGCGATGAATCAGATTGCGAGAATCATCCCATGTTCGTTTGACTTCATTCTCAATAAAGGATTCATCGAAAGCAAATCGTTTGAAACCTTCAAACGTTGTCTTAGACGGGTCTTTAGGGTCACGCTCGCAGAATACAGGACAAAGGAAACAATGTTCGCAGAAATAAGCATACAGTTCAGACTCTTCAAAATCAATGTCTTTGTCAGCCCATTCTTCAAAGTCTATATGTTTGAGTTTCATATCCTCTGTTCTGCCTCCTGTCGGAGTGATAGTTATTGTTTTTGCAATAATACCAACCTTTGTAAAATCAGTTATTTGATTAAGACGATTACATTTTGCATCGAACATCTTCAACACACATTTTGCTCCGAAATCCTTAGTGGACATTTCTGTGTCTATGCAAAAAAATCTCTTCAATTGTAAAAAAGTCTTCCCACTATACTTTGCAGCGATTGAGTGGCAAAGGGCGTCCAGCTGAGAGAAGCTTGAGAACGATTCACGCAACTTTACCTCAGTTGCCGCTCTGCTCTTGTCAAAATGACCACGAACGATATAATCGACAAAGGTTTGCTTCAATCGGTAACGAGGTTTTTGATATGTACCTGTTGACTTCTTTTTAAAACCAGGAACTAACTCTATAAGCAAAAGGTCAGGACGGAGTACATGCGTAAATCCTCGCAAGTTCTCATTTCGTTCTTCTTGTGTGGGATATTTTGCATATATAACTTGAAGATAGTTTCGTACTATCTCCCAGTCATTCTGCAACTTGTCACGTTCTTCATCGGAAAAGCGATTGTAGCAATAATCAACAATAGGAAATTGGGCATACTCCGAAGCAGAAACTACCTCGTATGATTTATATTCATAAAACACAATTAATAGATGTTCTGACTTCTCCCAAAAGTGAGAGGTCATAAAATCACGCTGAATGTCTGGTTCGAAAGTAACACCTGTGATGCTTATGCCTTCTTTAGCACCAAGATATACGTTGTATGCTGCACCTGATTTATCCTTGACATTCTTTAAATCTGATTTCGGGATACGTACACCAGTGGTTTTTAATTCAGTTAATACACCATCAATCTCGATGTCGCACTCTTGCTTACTATCTCTTTTGTAACCAAAGACCGATTGTTCTATTACATCACCTGCAATGCCTGTAATTTTCCCGCTGTTTTGTGTACGAGCAAACTGGTGAGACTTATCGACTTCACCCAGAGTTTTACCCTTCACTCCTTCAAGGAGATTATAGACAAATGCTTTTGTATATTTTCTGTCGTCTGTTACGGCCATATTATGCTAATTTGATTTTTCAGTTGAGTTCAACAAGTCTTTAACATCAATGTCAAGTAGTTTTGCTATCTTATCAAGGGTATTCAAATCTGGTTGAACAACATTGTTGCACCATTTACTGACAGTACATGCAGACTTGCCCACTTGACCTGCCAACCACTTGCTGGTTTTCTCTTGCTCAGCAAGAACTGCCTTTATACGATTTAACTTTGCCATGATAATATATAATGATAAATTTAAATGCAAAGATAATAAAATTACGTGGTGTTGATTACTTTATTCCCACATAAATCACGAATTGCCTTATAATTTAATTGAAATTATGGTGAATCGCCATATAGAGCACTCACTTTTTGTTCAGTTTTCACCTTCACAATCCGTAGAAAGAGACGACGCAGATAAAATCTTTTCTGCTTTTTCCGTAAAAACATTCCCCACGTATTCCTACACCTTGTGCCATATCCACATGTGACCATCTCAGGTTGCCATACTAATGCAATAAAAATGAAAAACGCTTCTATATAACTAAGCTGTTATTTCACTACTTTGCCTGGGAACGTGGGCGTCCTCGCCCGCCGCAGATGCGGGCGAGGACGCCCGCGTTCCCAGAGTTGACTACGCTCAATATAAAGGGACAAAAAAGGAGGAAAGAGTGCATTGCTGAAGAAAGACCTAATTACACATTCCCATGGCGCATACGCCATCTATGACCAATTCTTAGCCCCATGGCTGCGTAGAAGCGGCTTATAGGTGGGTTTTATTCATTTCCACCTATAAATTGACCCGGACCACGCGGATGCCGACGGCAGACTTTTGCTTTTGCAAGTAGTCGTAGAGAGACGTGGGGTCGTCGATGACTTTTTTACGGAGCGACGAGGCGTGCATCATGTGCAAACCGTCGCTGTGCCAACGTGCGAAGCCCACATGAGAGATGTCGAGTCCAGCTTTGTTGGTGACGATGCCGATGATGTCGCCGTCGTGGATGTAGTCACGATAGCGGTCGGAATTTCGCAACTGGTCTTTGGGGATATAGACAAACTCCGTCTGGCAGACATCCTGCTCCATCTCCTTGATAGCCTGCAACCACTGCCTGTGGGCGTTGAGCATACGGTAAGCCTCCACGTGTGTGGTCATATAGTTCACACGAGCCTTGCGTTTCGCCGACAAGGGAGGGGCCGGCAACTGAAACTCCGAGACAAGTCCGTCGGTGATATTGGATGAGATCCAGGTGGTGAAATAATGCTGGCGGGTGGTATATGCCACCTTGCCGCCGATATATCTCACCTGTGCGAGGACATCGCAGAATCCCTTGAAATCGTAGATCTTCCTGCTGGCGCACCAAGCGAGGGCCGTGACATTCTCCACGTAGGTGGTGCAGTCGAGCCCCTCGGTATTGATGACGAGCGCCTCCTCGTCGTTCTGGTCAAGGGTAAAAGCCACATAAGGCAAACCGAGGAATCGCTGGGCATAATGAATGATGGTATTCTCATCGCCCGCCATCCCACGGCTCTCGGCCAGCAGCGAGACGATACGTGCGCTGTCGCCAGGATGAGTCAGCGAAATGGCATAAGACGGCATGGCCACACTGGCAGCCAGCTCTGAGTCTGAGACACCCTGCTGCTTTTGGTGCTTTTCCGCCCCCTGGCTGCAAGAAGAGAGCGAAGAGGCCGCAAGTATCAATAGTAAGAATATTTTTTTCATCGTTTGTGAGATTTTTTCCTTCCGAAATTGAAGCCGACATAGACTTTCACATTTCCGAAGTAGTTGTTGGTTTGAAACTGAGCTTTCCTGTAATTATACGAATGGACGACACCGTATGCCCCGAAGTACCATTTGGAGTCATTCCAGATGACACCCAGTCGCCCCACCCCGTCGATATTGAAATTGCTGAATGAGAATTCAGGAATCCACGCCAGCGAGAAAGCATTCTTACCTGTAGAGTGCTTATACCCGAAAGAGGCAGACAGGCAGGCAGACAGGAGCCAGTTGCGGGAGAACACCCAGTTGTATCCATACCCCACGGAAGCAGAGATATCGGTATAGCGTATCTTGCTAAAGAGCAGGCTGCTGTCGAGTCGCTCCGTGACATCAGGCATACTGGTGGTGAGCGCATTCTGCAATTTGGCATAGTCGAGGTCGAGCGAATGGCGTGTATATCCTGCCCCCAGGATGAGCGAACCTGCACTGCGCCGCTGACACGTGCTCTGGCTGAATGCTGCCGGATATGAAAACTTTCTGTGGTTGAGGATATAATAGCCGTTGAGCCCCGTGATGCTCACATTGAGTCCGTCGAACGGTATGCCGCCCAGTGTGTCGGTGCGCAGGTCATCGCCGAGGTTCCACGACCTGATGCGATAGTCGTGACCGGAGTTTCTCCTAAAGAAATCGACCCCAAGCATCGAACTATAAATACTGAAGTCGAGTTCTTTTTTCTTATTGGCGCTGATATAAGCCAGGTCGATAGTGTATCCCCAAAAAAGGAGGCTCCATCCGATATAGGGTCCAATCTTCACCCTCGCCTCGGGAGAGAAGACGACGGACTGGCCCGACTTTCCCTTAATGCGGTACATCTCATAGGTGTAAGTGGACATCAGGGTAGTGGTGAACTTATATTTTTGCGGTTCGATATACGAAGTGTCCACATTGTTGAATTCCCTCACGACAGCAGCCACGCCATTATAGACCTTCTTGAAAAAGTTCTTTTTTTCAGGGAGGCTATCAGGCTGCGCGCAAGCCCACGATGCAGTCATGGAGAATATAATCAACAACAGTAACCTACGCATCAATACTTTCCTAAAATACGGTCGAGCACCCAGTTGACCGGTGTGGCAGAGACACTGGTAGACGAGCAGATATTGAATCCTTGCAAGTCTTCAATGACGGCCTTGATGATGGGCAGCTGCACGTAGGGCGGATTGGGCACAGTGATACTGGTGGATCCGTCACTGGTGACCAGTTGTATGGGTTCGTAATTGAACACTGAGAAACTGAGTATTCCCTTGTCGCCGATGACCTCAATACGGTCTTCGGTGGCTGCCTCATGCCCCACGAAGCACCATGAGCCGCTGCCTGGCAGTCCGCTCTCAAATTGGAAGCAGGCGCTGAGCGTGTCTTCTGCCGAGTATAGCCCGGCCCTGTTGTCGCAGATTCCTTTTGCGTCGACGATCACGCCGAAAATTTCCTGCAAGAGGTCAAACTGGTGTGGTGCGAGGTCGTAGAAATAGCCACCGCCGGAAATGTCTGGCTGCAGTCGCCATGGCAGGTTCTCCGCTTTGGAATAGTCGAGATTACGAGGCGGGCACGCATACCTCACCTGCACATTGATGACGCGCCCGATGACCCCGTTTTGTATGATTTCCTTCACCCGTTGGAAATAGGGCAAATATCTCCTGTAATAAGCCACGAAGCACGGCATGCCCGTCTGCTCGCTGACCCTGTTGATACGGGCACAGTCCATATAGTTGGACGCGAGGGGTTTCTCGACATACACCGGTTTGCCTGCTCTCATGGCCATGATGGCAAAGGCGGCATGGCTCGACGGTGGTGTGGCCACATACACCGCATTGACCTCCGGGTCGTCGATGAGCTGCTGTGCGTCGGTATACCATCTTGGCACGTGATGGCGCTCAGCGTATGAGCGCGCCCGCTGCTCGCTGCGACTCATCACAGCGACCACACTCGACCCTTCCACCTCGCTGAAGGCAGGGCCGCTTTTGATCTCGGCCACCTCTCCGCAGCCGATGAATCCCCATTTGATGTATTTCATATTCTATTAACCTGCAAATTTCATACTCTTCCTACTGCAAATGCCCATGACCTGCACCTCAACGCAATGCTCTCTCCTCCGCCTTGGAAGTAGGATTTACTACATCCTGCGTTGTCGTCGCTGCGCTCACGCTGACGCACAAGTCCTTGACATTTTCGCAACGGAAGAGTATGAAATATGCAGGTTAATATGGGCTTCTGTCACCCAATAGAATGCAAAAATATACTATTCTTACGACAAAGCCAAATCAAAGAGGTCAAAAAATGTGAATTCGCAAAATAGGGTGTCTAATTTGTATGTGTCGAATTTGTCCAACACGAAAATTTATTTCACCAAAAGTGGTGATTTTCTCATTTTTTTTGCTATATTTGTCATGTCAGTCGGAGTTTTATTGACTTTTAATTGCGCCACTAAGGTAAGTGAAATTTCTGACATGGAATAATCCTGAGCAACTTTTGTTGCTCAGGTATTTTCAAGTAATGTTTAATTTACGTGGTGCGGATTTTAGGCTACTATGAAAATTATAATAATTCTCTTTATATGTGTTTTTTCTGTCTCTCTTTACGCACAGAACGACATAGAGGAATTCTATCCCGAGGGGACTGTATGGGAATATGAAAGTCATGCGCATACAGATGATTTCAGTCTCTCCCGATATTGGAGATGCACGGTGGCCGGCGACACCGTCATCAATGGTGTGACTTACAAAAAAGTGACAGTGATGATGCGGGTGACAGATGGTGGCGCATTCGTTGACGCATGGGACAGAAACTCTCCTTGGCATTGGGAATATGACCATAGCTATGGAATCAGAGAGGCCAACGGAAAAGTTTATTTTTATGGTGTAGTGTCACACTATAGTATTTATGATACGGGATTTGAGTATGAATCATTGCGATATGATTACAACTGGAAAGTGGGTAAGACCATCCCATTTGGTGCTTTTCCCTATCCCAGCAATGGATTCATGACGCAAAAAATCGATACTATTGAATCCATCGAATTGTTGGATGGCAATGTGTACGATATGGTTAAAGGTCCCCACGACGAGTTTCAAGTCAGAACGATCGGCCACCTGAGTGGACCTTGTGGCATTTTCGAGATTAATGCCTATTTTCCCCCATGGAATTATGTCTATTATAATCGTGTGATGAACTTCACCCGCAATGGCACGCTCCTTTATGAATGGGACAACTCGTCATATATGGGAATCCGTGACCAAGGAGCTGCGAGAAAGCCGGATGACGGGAATATCTATGACATGAGGGGAGTGTGCAGGGGAAAGGACCCCAACCACTCCTTGCCTCCCGGCATTTACATTAAAGGAGGGAAGAAATTGATTATTAGATAGCTGATTTTTCCCACCTTCAAAGAGATTATAACATATTATTTATCAAGAATTAGACTGTCCTTTTGTTGTAGTATAGATGCCATGTGAATGTTTCTCTTGAAAGTATACACACTCCCCCTACCCCCTCTAACTTAGAGGGGGAACTGATTACCACTGCAAATAGAGAGTGGATGTGTAAGAAAACGAATTGGACACCCTATTCGCAAAACAAATCAAAAATTTGAAAGATTGGGATAGATTTGATATTTATCTCGTCGAAGCCAACTCTTCTTACGATTTCCAGCATAAATACAAGAAGAGTAATTATTCAGCCAAACTTTCCCACCTTATTTTATCAAGAATTTAAGAATTAAAGAATTTTCATTCATACAGGAATTTATAGGAATTTGAGAAGAAATGGCAAGCCATTTCATTTTCTCCGCAAGTGGGATTCCCGTCGCTTGCGACGGATAATTCTCGATAATACTTTTATTGATTATAAATTCTTAAATTCTTAAATTCTTGATAAACAATTTGTTATAATCGCTCTAAGGGTAGGAAACTTCAGTTATTTAGCCAAAGCTCGTTTTTAACCTGCATATTTCATACTCTTTCTACGGCAAATAGTGCTTTATTTCAAAACAAATAAGTATTTTTGCACTCCGAAAAAGAAATTGAAATGAAATACAAGCACCTGACCATTCTACTTCTCTTCCTATACTGGCTTTGTGTCTTTATGATGGAGAAGCCTCTCTTCATGCTCTATAACCATACAAGTTACGAGCATTACGGCCTCACTGACTGGTGCCAGACGATGTGGCACGGCCTGCCGCTCGACCTGTCGATGGCCGGCTACCTCACCGCTTTGCCAGCCCTGCTTTTAGGCGTGCATATCTGGCTGAAGCACCGCATAGTGGACTGGCTGATCGATATCATCCTGATCATCTCGGCACTAATGGTGAGCCTGTCTTTTGTCAGCAACACGGTATTGTATGAATACTGGAGATTCCCCCTCGACTCCACCCCCCTGTTTTACCTGCTGAGTTCACCCAAAGACGCCTTTGCCAGTGTGAGCAATGTATACGCAGCAGTGGGAGTGCTGGCCGTAGTGTCGCTGACGTGGCTTATATCCTATGGTGCCATCTCCATCATGCGCAGGCATCGTCGTGAGCCGGTAGCATCCGCCACTGTCTGCCGGCGGTCACTCTACACGTTGTCGCTGCTGCCCGTCTACGCACTGTTGTTCCTGGCCATCCGCGGCGGTGTGACCGTCTCGTCGATGAACACCGGCCAGGTGTATTTCAGCACCGAAACCTCTCTGAACCACGCCGCTGTCAACCCCCTGTTCAGCATCATGGAATCCCTGGCACATGAGTCGGACTTCGATTCGCAATACCGTTTTATGGACGCTCCGGAAGCATCCCGCCTTTTCGCGCAGCTCAGCTACACCCATAGCGACTCGACCGAGATACTGATCAACAACCGCCGTCCCGACATCTACCTGATCGTGCTGGAAAGTTTCTCATCTATGCTGATGCCGAGCCTTGGCGGACAGGCTGATGTGGCAGTGCACCTGGACCGCATCGCAGCTGAAGGCGTGCTCTTCACCCATTTCTATGCCAACAGTTTCCGCACCGACCGCGGCCTTGTCTCAATCCTGAGCGGCTACCCCGCCCAGCCCACAATGAGTTTGATGAAATACCCCCGCAAGACCACACACCTGCCCTCCATCGCCGGCAGCCTGCGGTCTGTGGGATACGACCTGAGATACTATTACGGCGGCGACGCCAACTTCACCAACATGAGGTCGTATCTGATCAATCAGGGATTTGAACACATCGTGTCGGACGTGGACTTTCCGCTGTCGGAGCGTCTCAGCAAATGGGGTGTACATGATGAGCATCTCTTCAACCGAGTATGGAGCGACCTGTCCAAGGAGTCTCATGTCCATCCCCTGCTACACGTGATACAGACCTCCAGTTCGCACGAACCATTCGATGTACCCTACCACCGTCTTGCGGATGAGCGTCTGAATGCCTTCGCCTACACCGACAGCTGTGTAGGGCGATTTGTCGACCACCTCAAGAACTCAGCGTTATGGTCCAACGCCCTGGTCATATTAGTGCCCGACCACTTAGGCGCCTATCCTCGCGACATCAGCAACCTGGTGACCGAACGCTATCAGATACCCCTCATCCTGACCGGCGGCGCCATCGACCGTCCACGTCGTGTGGAGACCATCGGCAGCCAGCACGACATCGCCGCGACCCTGTTGGGCCAGATGGGCATAGACCACCAAGAGTTTACGTTCAGCAAAGACATGATGGATCCTCATGCCCCTCACTTCGCGTTTTTCACCGTGCCCGACGCCTTTGGCATGGTCAGTGAAGAGAACGAGTTGATCTACGACAACAAATCGCAACGTACCGTAGTAGACAGAGGCCGGCAGAAATCTTACAATCTGCTGAGGGGCCAGGCCTATCTGCAGACGTTGTATGACGACATCAGTGAGCGGTAAGACAACCTTAAAACCTTACAACCTGATAACTGGAGCTTGACGAAAGTTGAATCATTTAATTTCAGAAAAATCAGAACTATCCGTAGTTTTTAATTCCATTTGTTGAACGTTGCAATAATTGTAGATAAATGACAAACTACGGATTTATCTGATTTGACTGATTTTGTATGGTCCTGCATCTACATCATATATCATTTAACTCAAGTTTCGCATTCGCTCAACTTGTTAGGTTTTAAGGTTTTAGGTTATGAGG
>CAMIYC010000076.1 GCA_946402905.1 uncultured Prevotellaceae bacterium
AGCTTCGACGGCGACAACTTCCAGTGCTGGGTCACCACCGACGGAAGCGATCCCGAGACATCCATGACCGCCATGAACCTCTTCCCCGGTGAGACCGTCAAGGTAGCCGGAGAGGGTGAGTTCGTAGTCAAGGCCATGCTCGAGAACAACAAGACCGGCGAGAAGACCTTCTTCACCGCCACCTATCCTATCAAGGCTGCTGAGATCGCAGAGGTCACCATCATCACCAAGGCCAACGGCTACGGCACCTTCTGCTACGACAAAGACCTTGACTTCAGCGCAAGCGACGCACAGGCATTCGTCGCACGCCTGAGCGGCGATCAGGTCATACTGACCGAGGTGCAGCAAGTGCCCGCAGGCACTGGTATCCTCGTCAAGGGCGACGGCATGGAGGTCACTGTTCCTGTCATGGAGGGCGCAGCCCCCATCACCGCACAGAACGACTTCATTGGCACTCTGGAAGACACCGAGGTGCCCTACGGCACTGTGTCCATCCTCTCTGTTGTCGATGGCGAGGAGGGCTTCTACAAGTTCCTCGGCACCACCATCCCTGCCAACAAGGCTTACTTCAACAAGGTGGCTTCCGGCTCTGTCAACGCCAGACTGTCGTTCGTCTTTGAGGAGACCGACGGCATCAACGCTATCGTGGCCGATGCCATCGCCAATGGCAACGCTTACAACCTCAACGGACAGCGCGTGGAGAAGAGCTACAAGGGCGTAGTGATCGTCAACGGAAAGAAGTATTTCAAAAAATAAATGTTTAACCCTTTAATTTGAACAATTATGAAAAATTATTCAGTACCAAGCATCAAAATGATGCAGATGAACATGGAGCAAGACATCCTGGCTTTGTCGAGCCTGAGTGATAAAGGTGCAACTGAGGTGATGGACGTTCGTTCGATCTTCTAACCACCACTGTCAGGCGATAAGCCACATAACAGCAAGCGGGAGAAACCCATGGGTTTCTCCCGCTTTTTTCATGATTCACATCGTCTGGATATTTCGTAATTAGGGTGTCCTTTGTAGTAGTATAGATGTCGTGTGAATGTTTCCTATGAAGCGTACACACTCCCCCTAACACCCCCTCCGACTCCCCCGTTTCCCGGGGGAGAGCAACCTCTAACTTAGAGGGGGAACTGATTACCACTGAATGTTTCCTATGAAGTATACACACTCCCCCTGCCCCCCTCTAACTTAGAGGGGGAACTGATTACCACTGCAAATAGAGAGTGGATGTGTAAGAAAACAAAAAGGACACCCTATTTCGTAATTATGATGATATTTTGACTATAGATAAGAAAAAAAGAGGATGTGTCACGCAGAAGTGATCCATCCTCTTTTTTCTTGCTTGACTTACAGCGGATAATCCTCGAATGCGTAAAGCACAGTAGAGAGATAGCGCTCGCCAGTGTCGGGCAACAGCACCACGATTTTCTTTCCTTTGTTCTCTTCGCGCTTGGCAATCTCGGCAGCAGCAAAGAGGGCGGCTCCGGCAGAGATGCCCACGAGCAGTCCTTCCTGCCGGGCCACCTCACGGCCAGTGCGGATGGCATCGTCGTTTTCCACATCAAACACCTCGTCGATCACTTTGCCGTCGTAGGTGTTGGGCACGAAGCCTGCACCGATGCCCTGAATCTTGTGCGGTCCGCTCTGTCCGCCGTTTAGCACGGGCGACGACTTCGGCTCTACGGCTATCACTTTCACTTCAGGGTTCTGCTCCTTCAGAAATTTGCCTGCTCCCGAGATGGTGCCGCCCGTTCCCACGCCGGCCACCAGGATGTCCACCTTTCCGTCGGTGTCGCGCCAGATTTCAGGCCCTGTAGTGGCATAGTGGCGTGCGGGGTTGGCAGGATTCTCAAACTGCTGCAGGATGACGCTGCCAGGAGTGGCATCGCGCAGTGCTTCGGCGGCACGGATGGCTCCGGGCATACCGTCCTTGCCTGGTGTGAGCCGCACCTCGGCTCCGTAGGCCTTCACCAGGTTGCGACGCTCGATGCTCATCGTCTCGGGCATGGTCAGGATGAGATGGTATCCCTTCACGGCGCTCACCAGTGCCAGTCCCACGCCTGTGTTTCCGCTGGTGGGCTCGATGATGGTGGCTCCGGGTTTCAGTATACCGCGCTGTTCTGCATCCTCGATCATGGCCAGAGCGATACGATCCTTGACGCTGCCGCCCGGGTTGAAATACTCAACTTTGGCAATGACGGGCGTCTCGATGCCCTTTGCCTGTGAAAATTGGTTGAGCTCAAGTAGTGGGGTATTGCCGATGAGCTCGGTCAGCTGTGTTGCAATCTTAGCCATAACATGGATTATTTTTTAGTTTTATGAATTCTAATTCTTCACTCAACTTTCGCAAGCTCCAGTTTCATCAGGTTATCAGGTTGTTAGGTTGTTAGGTTATCAGGTTGTTAGGTTGTTAGGTTGTTAGGTTGTTAGGTAGCTACGCTTAGAGGTTTTTAGGTGAGATATGCATGATGACAGCGTATTCTTAGGTAATATCACTTTATAACTTTATAACCTTATAGCCTTATAACCTCATAACCTTAAAACCTCATAACCTTAAAACCTTAAAACCTTCAAACCTTAAAACCTTCAAAACCAACAAGTGAAGCGAAAGCGAAACTTGAATTAATTTTCTTTCACGATGGGATAGAGTTCGATGAACTCCCCTTGATGGTTCTGCCCGTCGTTGATCAGTTCAGCCGTCTTACGGCCCACCGTCTCGATGTCGTGGAACCCTGGCAACGCCATGTTTCCGTTCAGATCGGTGGTGGTGGGACCCGGATGCACGGAGAAGATCTCCACGGGTGTGCCGTGCTGCTCAAACTCAGTGGCCATCACGCCCATCATGGCGTTCTGTGCAGCCTTGCTGGCCACGTAGGCCAGCGGATGCCAGTAGGGACTGATTTCCGACGGCACGGTGATATTGACGACCCTTCCGTTGTTTTGTTCGAGCAGTGGCAGCAGGGCCTTGGTCAGCGCGAAGGTGCCGATGAAGTTCACTTCGAGGGCCTTCCTGATGTCAGCGATTTCCGTATGCCGACTGTCCACGCTCATGTCGCCAGGTATGCCTGCATTGTTGACAAGCAACGACAGTCCGCTGAATCGCTCGCCCACCTCCCTGGCAGCCTGTTCCAGACTGCCAGGGACGGTCAGCTCGATGTTCGTCCAGCCCAGCACTTCAACTCCCGCTGCGGCTAACAGACCGATGGCTTTCTCCGCGCGCTCACGGTTGCGTGCGCCGATAATCACTTTCCATCCGTTCAGTCCGAGGTGTTTGGCAATGCCGAACCCTATTCCTTTGTTGGCACCTGTCACCAGTGCGACTTTTTCTTTCATCTCTTATTAATAAACTCGAAAATCGTCATCTTATTATATTTTGTCGAATGCTTGCGACAAATCGTCAATGATGTCGTAGATATGTTCTGTGCCGATCGAAAGGCGTATGGTAGATGGCGTGATGTGCTGCTCGGCCAGTTCCTCGGGCGAGAGTTGTGAGTGGGTGGTCGTGTAGGGATGGATGACGAGACTCTTCACGTCGGCCACGTTGGCCAGCAGCGAGAAGATCTGCAGCGCGTCGATAAACTTCCATGCCTCTTCTTGTCCACCCTTGATCTCGAAGGTGAAGATGGAGCCACCGCCATTGGGGAAGTATTTCTGGTAGAGAGCGTGGTCGGGATGGCTCTCCAGGGCCGGGTGGTTCACCTTGGCTACTTTCGGATGGTTGGCCAGGAACTCGACCACATGCAGGGCATTCTCCACGTGACGCTCTACGCGCAGACTCAGTGTCTCCACGCCCTGCAGCAGGATGAAGGCGTTGAAGGGAGAAATGGTGGCGCCGGTGTCGCGCAGCAAGACGGCACGGATGCGGGTGACGAAGGCGGCTGCTCCCACGGCGTCGGCAAACACGATGCCGTGATACGAGGGGTCGGGCTGGGCCAGTGTGGGGAACTTGTCGGGATTGGCCTTCCAGTCGAACTTGCCGCCGTCGACGATGACTCCGCCCAGACTGCTGCCATGGCCGCCCAGGAACTTGGTGGCCGAATGCACCACGATGTCAGCTCCGTGCTCCAGCGGGCGGATCAGATAAGGGGTGCCGAACGTGTTGTCCACAATGAAGGGGATGCCGTGCTTGTGGGCAACGGCTGCCACGCCCTCCAGGTCGAGCACGTCGCTGTTGGGGTTGCCGAAGGTCTCGGCAAAGACCACCTTCGTGTTGGGCTTTATCGATGCCTCAAGGGCTTCCAGGTCGTTCACGTTGACAATGGTATTCTCGATGCCCTGGGTCGAGAGCGTGTGAGTGATCAGATTGTACGAACCGCCATAGAGATTGTCGGCTGCCACGATGTGGTCGCCAGCCTGCAAGATGTTCTGCAGGGCGTAGGTGATGGCTGCAGCACCTGAGGCTACGGCCAGTCCAGCCACACCGCCCTCTAATGCTGCCACGCGGTCTTCGAACACGCCCTGCGTGGAGTTGGTCAGTCGGCCATAGATATTACCGGCATCGCGCAGACCGAAGCGGTCGGCAGCGTGCTGAGAGTTATGGAACACGTAACTCGTGGTCTGGTAGATGGGCACAGCGCGGGCGTCGGTAGCGGGGTCGGCCTGTTCCTGTCCTACATGGAGCTGCAAAGTCTCGAAGCGATAATTCTTCTTACTCATAATCTTTTTCCTTTCTTTTATTTGTTATTAATTGTTTTCTGGGTGCAAAGTTAAGAAGTTTAGAAATATCTTCCAAATTTCTTGATTGATTCGGAAAATATCACTAAATTTGTAAAGTAGACAGAAAATATTTCTGAAAAAGACACATAAAATCATTCCAAAAAGAATAAAATTCTGACAAATGGCTGAAACCTTAGACCAAACCGACCTGCAGATACTGAAAACGCTGCAAAAAAACTCCAAACTCACCACGAAGGAACTGGCCGACGCGGTGCATCTCACACCCACACCCGTCTTCGAGCGGCAGAAGCGACTGGAGCGCCAGGGCTACATCAAGAAATACGTGGCCGTGCTCGACCCCGAGAAGCTGGGCCAGGGGTTGCTCGTGTTCTGCAAGGTGAAGCTCAAGCAGATCAACTACGAGATTGCCGATGCCTTCACCCGCCGCATCATGCGCATACCCGAGGTGACCGAGTGCTACAACACCAGCGGCGCCTACGACTATCTGCTGAAAGTGCGCGCCCGCGACATGAAGCAGTATCAGGAGTTCGTGCTCACCAAACTGGGCGACATCGACTCCGTGGCATCCATCGAGAGCACTTTCGTAATGAGCGAAATCAAGCAGAACTACGGCATCAACCTATGAATCAAAAACTCCGTCCCCGTGTTTTTATATCATATCAAGAATTATAGAGACTTGTTGTAGACCCACTGACCAACGGGAGGTAAATAAAGATTTAGGGTGTCCTTTTGTTCGCTAATTGATAATATTATCAAGAATTTTAGAGACTTGTCGTAGACCCACTGACCAACGGGAGGTAATTGAAGAATTATCCTTGAGATCAACCACTTTGGTAACAAAAATTCTATAATTCTTAAATTCTTGATAAAAAGATATTGGGCAGCCTATCAAAGAATTTTAGTTACTAAATTTGTTGCTCTTAAAGAGAATTCTTTAATTCTATAATAGGCTGTCCAATTTGTTGTAGTGTATATGTCGGGTGAATAATTCTATGAAGCATACACACTCCCCCTGGCCCCCTCTAACTTAGAGGGGGAATTGGTTACAACTGCAAATGGAGAGAGGCGTGCTAGAAACAAAGGACATTTTGAACAGTTCACTGCTCCGCCAGCACCAGTCGGATCTCATCGTAGGTGACGTCGGGCGGACAAAGACTCTTGATGGCTTTCAGGCCTTCTCCGGTTCCCACCTTCTGTATCACCCGACGGATGGCCTCTTTACGGTCGGAAGAGACCAGCTGGTCGATGGCCAGGTCACCACTCTGCACGTACTTGAGCAGATGGCCGAAGATAGTACTGACAGCCATGCCACGTTCTGCGGCAATCTCATCCAGGCGCATGCCCTGACGGAAGAGGGTCATGGTCACTTCCTCCGACTTCACCTTGGGGGGCTTGGGCGGTGTCGGCTCTGCGACTTTCTTCTTTTTGTAGCCGCCCTTCCTCGTCTTTTTGGACTTGTCGGCATCCATGGCATCGAGCAGCGACAGTTGCTTCTGCTTCAGGTAATAGCTGACGGAGAACCGCTCCTGTGAAATCTTGCGCAGGAGGAGCGATTTGGCTTTCCAGGTCTGATACTGCTCGGGTACAATCACGGTCAGTCGCTGTGCCACCTGCTTGTTGCCTGTCTCCACTTGCGAGGTAAGTTGAAGTGGCTTGGCCAATAAGGTATCGAGCGTATGGGCGAAATACTCCGCACTTCGGCCTACTCGCTGGAGGAAAGCCTCATCGTGGAGCGTCTCCGCAGGCGTCTGACGAATCAGGGCTGTCCATTTTGCAGCGACGTCCGTCACCTGTTTTTTAAATTGTTCCAAGGTCTGCCGCTGGAGTTGCTCCAGGGATGGGTAAGCACGTGAGAGGAACTCGACAAACGTACGCACCATGTATTCCTGTTGGCGCAATAACTCAGTGAAGTCGAACAATTCGAGCAGGAGAAAACGGTAATACTCCTCCTTGAGCTGAGGCAGACGCTGGATGCTCTCCCTGGCATTCTGCTCCTGACAGGCGATATACTCATCCACACGTCCGTCTTTGAGGATGGAATGCCGCTCAATGGGCGACGAGAGCACCATGCCCTCCAGGGTGCGGCACCGGCTCAGCGCCACATACACCTGTCCGGGGGCGAAGGAATAGGTGGCGTCGATGACGGCATGGTCGAAAGTGAGCCCCTGGCTCTTATGGATGGTGATAGCCCACGCCAGGCGCAGGGGATACTGCTTGAAAGTGCCTTGCACGTCGGTCTCAATTTCCCGGGTCTCGGGGTTGAGTGTATAGCGCGTGTTTTCCCATGTGAGCGGCTCTACATCGATGGCTTGCATGTCGCCCGGACAGAGCACCATAATCTTCTTAGGGTCGACATAGGTCACATGACCGATACGTCCGTTATAATATTGGTGCGCGGGTGATGGGTCGTTCTTGACAAACATCACCTGAGTGCCCACTTTCAGGGTGAGCGTCTCGTTGGTGGGATAGGAATACTCCGGGAAACTGCCATCGATATCTGCTGCGAAGGTGTAGGCCGGAGTGTCGATCCGCCGCAGTTCGCTCTCGTTATACTGGTCGGCAAAACGGTTGTGCGTCGTCAGCCGCACATAGTCTTCGTCGGGCCGGGGAGTGAATTGGGGCTGGCAGCGGGCGTTGAGCAAGGCCAGGTCGTGGTCGTCGACCTGGCCCGTGCGGATATGGTTGAGGATGCTGATAAACGTGTTGTCCTGCTGACGATAGACTCTCTCCAGCTGGATGGTCACATAGTCGGTCTGAGCCAAGGCCTTCGAGCCGAAGAAATAGGGCGTGTCGTAATAAGGGCGCAGCACGGCCTCGTCCTCAGCCGTCACCACGGGGGTGAGCTGCTGCAAGTCGCCGATCATCAGCAGCTGCACGCCACCGAAAGGCAGCAGGCGGTTGCGGTAGCGCCGCAACACGGAGTCGATGGCGTCGAGCAGGTCGCTGCGTACCATCGAGATCTCGTCGATGATCAGCAGGTCGAGCGAGGCGATAATGCGCCGCTTGTCGGCACTGAAGTCAAACTTGTTTTTGATCGTGGCATCGGGCACGAAGGGCGAGAAGGGCAGCTGAAAGAAGGAGTGGATGGTCACGCCGCCGGCATTGATGGCAGCCACACCGGTGGGAGCCACCACGATACTACGCTTGCGCGACCTTTCTACTACCGTGCGCAGAAACGTGGTCTTGCCCGTACCGGCCTTGCCTGTGAGGAAGATGCTTCGTCCGGTGTTCTCGACAAATTCCCACGCCGTGCGCAGTTCTTCGTTCTTTTCCATACAATCAGCGTGCCTTTTTGGTCATTCCACGACGGTCTTGCCCAGGATGATGTCGACGGTGACCAGCACATCCGAGATGTCCACCACTTTGTCACCGTTCAGGTCGGCATTGGCCACGACAAATACTTCAGGCTGTTTGCCCAGGATATAATCGACCATCAGCAGCACATCAGAGATATCCACTCGTCCGTCGGCGTTCACATCGCCAGCCAGCGCCTTCTTCTCCAGATAGACATTGATCTGGGTGATGCGCACCTGACTGTTGGTCGCGGTCAGGGTGAACTCTTCAGCACTGCCCGTCCACGTACCGGTCACATCCTCAAAGGCGTAGGAGCCAGTCTCTGGGTCAACAAAGCCACCGGGTCCCCATTTCTCTTCGCCACTGGCCATACAGGTGAACTCCACTTTCACGACATTGCCCACGGTGGAGGTCATCGTGAAGTCTTGGTTCTTATAGACACGGTATTCTTCGCCGTTGCCCAGCATACCATTGGTGATGGCGATTGTGATGCCGTCCTTGGTGATCTGGTCGGGGCCGGGATTGTCTTTTCCACAGGTACCTAAGTCCAAGGTCGCGTCGAAAGTCACCACACCGGAGACTGGCACAGGATCTGGGTCGGGATCAGGATCAGGGTCGGGGTCTGGATCAGGGTCAGGATCGGGATCGGGAGTTGGTTCGTCTCCGCCTTCACCCACCGTCACCTCGATGGTGGCGATGCGCACCTGGGCACTCTCTGCCGTCAGCGAGAAGGTCGAGGCTTCACCGGTCCAGGTGCCGACCATATCTTCCCAAGTGTAAGTGCCTGTAGTGGCTCCCGTAAAGTTGCCTGGCCCATATTTAGCTTCGCCGGACGCCGTACAAGTGAACACCACCTTCGTGATCTTGCCTCTCGTCGAAGTCATGGTGAAATCAGACCCCTTATAGACACGATACTGCTGCTCGTTGCCAAACGAACCCGTGGGAGACACAGAGATGGTGATGCCGTCTTTAGTCACTTCGTCTGCGCCTGTGCTACTGCCAGCCTGGGAGCCCAGGTCCTTGGTGGCATCAAAGGTGACGGTGAGGTTTTCCTGGGTCTGGTCGTCGTCGGTGTTATCCTCACCAGTGTTGTCGCTGCCAGCCGGAGGCTCAATGCCGATGATGGCGTCGCATCCGTCGTTGTAACTGCCCATGTCGCTCTCCGTGCCGCCACTGCCGGTACCGCCCGGCTCAAGGGCGTCGAGCGCGAAATAGTTGTCGCAGAAGCCGCTCCAGCCCCAGTTGAAGTGGTACAGTCCGGTACTGGCCTGATAGCCGTCGCAGACAAACTCATGCCCGATCTCTTCAACCTCGTCGGCACCGCCCATGCACACGGGTCTTCCGGCGGCCATCTCGGCGTAGATCAGGTTGTCCCACTGCGTGGCCGACATATTGTCCTTGTAGACAATTCGGGCAGTAGTGCTGTAGCCGAACTTGCTGGAGAATGCGGCGGGGATATCTTCGGAGTAGGCACCGGAGCCGTCGACGGTATAATCCATCTCGACAGATTGTCCGCAGTAGCGCATGAGCTGTGCCACGGCAGCCATGCCGGCTGTGGTGGCAGGCTTATCGGCGGTCATATTGTCCCAGTCGAAAGTGGTCACGGCCGGCAATGCAGCCACTGAATATTTTTTTGTAGAGGTGGTGTATTTGCTCAGTGCCTGACAGCCATGCTGGAAACGCTTGCCGTCACGACCTGACACAGCCCAGTAGTACATGATCTGCGCCATCGCCGTGGCCACACAGCCCGTATAGCATTTCTTTCTGGAGAAGACACACTGGTTCCAGTAAGGCTCGTCCTGGTCCCACGTCGTCTTGACCATATAGGGCACCTCTGCCCGGGAGTCCGTGGCAGCCATCCGCATGGGCTTGTAGCCGTTGGCCTGCGCCCAGGAGATAGCCCTGACATAGCGGTCGAGCCACACCCGCATGTTGTCGGGCATCTGGTCCATGCTCACCTGCCCTTGCTCGCCATAGCCCAGCACCGCACGGGCCACATCGTCGCCAGAGACGATGACAAAGCCGCCGTCGGGGATATTGTAGGCATAGACCACGGGGGATGGATGGTCCTGGGTTTTCTGAGTGCCCTGCATAGAGAATGCGAGTTGGAGATTAAGTCCGGCTTTCGCAGCCATTCTCTTTTCTGAAGAGAGGAATTTCACGGCGTTCTTCTTCGCCTGCTCTGCCGTGATGGGGCGAGCCCACACCGAGGTGCCCAAGCATAAGGCCACGACGAGCAACATTAGTTTTGTGAGGTTGGTTGTCTTTTTCATATAAAGGGATTTGATGTCTTTCAGAAATAATAGGTCACATAATAACCCACGCGGGCTTTGTCTTCGCCGAAGTCTTTCTTCCCGTCGAGAGAGTGATTGAATGGTTCGTCAAGATAATGCTTATAGTAGATGCCAAAGTCGAGATTGCGGCTCTTCCAGCCGATGATGGGCATGACGGCCAGACTATGGTCGCGCAACACATGGTCGTCGGGATAATAATGCTTGAGCACACCGCCATCCCTGACCCGCAATCCATATTCTCCGCCGCATCCGACATAGAACTTCGTCCATTGGCTGGTGTTGAAGAGCTGTAGCTTCAGATATACAGGGATGACCACCTGCGCGCCGCCGTCTACGATGCCTAAGGCGTTCTTGGTATCATCAGGGCGAGGGTCGCCGCCCAGATATTCTATGTACTCCACACCAAAGGAGGCATTGAGCATATTCGAAAACCGCCCTATATTGAACATCAGTCCCAAACCCGCTCCGGCGGCACTTTTGTAGAAGTCGCCCGTATGGTGCAGTCCCACGGCAAAGACGGTCTTGATATCCTTGCCTGGAGTGCCTCCCCACTGGGGCTTCTCCTTTCCGTCTGAGCCTCTCCACTGCGCCGACAGGCCCAAAGGAAGCATCAAAAACAATAAAACGAATAATTTTTTCATAGAATAGCATTTTATTTTTGCAAAGATACACATTTTTTGCAAAAAAACCTAAAAATGGAATAGAAATAGACTGTCCAATATGTTGTTAATCTATGATTATATATCAAGAATTTAAGAGATTTGTCGTAGACCCACTGACCGAAGGGAGGTAATTAAAGAATTTTAGTTACCAAAGGAGTTGTTCTAAAAAAGAATTCTCACGCTCGGCTGGATTTGTAATCCAGCCGCTATGAATATAAGGATTTTTAATCCGAAAAAAATGATATTTCGCATTACAAATGCTCATACTCAATGCGGGCGGATTACAAATCCGCCCGAGCTGAGAATGTTTCCTATGAAGCATACACACTCCCCCTAACACCCCCTCCGACTCCCCCG
>CAMIYC010000077.1 GCA_946402905.1 uncultured Prevotellaceae bacterium
CTCGGGGTAAAGCTGACAACCTGATTTGAGTGCATATTATCTAACTTTTAGGTTAACAAATTTAACAATCTGGACTTTTTCAGCAGCCTCAAGTTAGAGGGGGCCAGGGGGAGTGTGTCTCAGCCTGCATTTCCCCCCTCTAAGTTAGAGTGGGGTAGGGGGAGTGTGTATGCTTCATAGGAAACATTCACATGACATCTATACTACAACAAAAGCACACCCTATTAAAGAATTCTCCTTGAGAACGGCCACTTTGGTAACTATAATTCTTAAATTTGGTCAGTGGGTCTTCGACAAATCTCTTGATAAAATGATATTGGTTTCAGCTGCCTTAACCTTCGATTTTTTTCACTCTTTCCTCCGCCCTGGCCAGGTCCTCTGGGGTGTCGATGCCGATGGTCTCCAGGTCGGTCAGAGCCACACGGATGCGATAGCCGTTTTGCAGCCAGCGCAGTTGTTCCAGGCTCTCGGCCATCTCCAGGCTCGACTGGGGCAACCGCGTGACGGCCTCAAGCACTTCCTTGCGGTAGGCATAGAGACCCAGGTGCTTCACAAAGGGATAGTGCTCCAGCCACTCGTCTTGCTCCACACCACGCACGAAGGGGATGACGCTCCGGCTGAAATAGAGGGCGAAACCCTCGTTGTCGGTCACAATCTTGGGCGAGTTGGGGTTCAGGGCTGCCTCCATGCTCTCAAAGGGCTTGCCAAGAGTGGCTATCTGGGTGTCGGGATGGTCGAAACAGGCGCAAAGGGCCCTGATCTGCTCCTGGTGCACAAATGGCTCATCGCCCTGCACATTGACCACCACGTCGTAGGAGGCACCGCATTTCTGCGCGGCTTCGGCGATGCGGTCGGTGCCGCTCTTGTGGTGGGGAGAGGTCATGATGGCACGGCCCCCAAAACGCTCCACTTCATCATAGATGCGAGCGTCGTCGGTAGCTACATAAGCATGGTCAAGCACAGCTGACACCTGGGTGTAGACCCTTTCTATCACAGTCTTGCCGCCAAGCATGGCCAGTGGCTTGCCTGGAAATCTCGTCGACGCGTAGCGCGCCGGAATAATGCCGATAAATCTCATACTTTGTGTCGATATGGTTTTCAGTGTGCAAACTTAATTAAAAAAATTCATAAAAAACTCGTTTCATGGTGCAATATCCACATTTTTTTACTAATTTTGGGTCGAAATTTGGATTGGTAAAATGAAAACTCACTTTTTTTATATCATCATGTCGTTTCTGCTTATACCTTATTATGCAGAAGCACAGAAGATTACGCTCGGCTCTTGCACTACCAAGGACGGAGGGTCCTATAAGGGTGAGATGCTGGGAAGCAAACCAAATGGAAAGGGAGAAACCACATACAAGAACGGCGACGTCTACAAAGGGGAATATGTCAAAGGCAAAAGACACGGTTATGGCGTGTTCACTTTCTCCGACGGTGAGAAATATGAGGGACAGTGGTTTCAGGACCTCCAGCACGGAAAGGGCACTTTCTATTTCATGAACAACAATAAGTATGTGGGTATGTGGTATCGTGACTACCAGGAGGGAGAGGGTACCATGTATTACTACAACGGCGACGTCTATAAGGGGGAGTGGAAAGCCGACAAGCGCAACGGCCGGGGCAAGTATACTTTCTCTACCGGACAGTATTACGACGGACAGTGGAAAGACGACATGAAAGACGGAAAGGGGGTCTTCAACTGGGGCAACGGCATCTATTACACGGGCAACTGGGTGGCCAATGAGCGCCAGGGGCAAGGCACCAACTATTACGACGACGGCGACATCTACACCGGCAGCTGGCTTCACGACCTGCCACATGGTAAGGGCACCTACAAATTTGCCAACGGTGACGTCTATGAGGGCGAGTATGTCAGAGGAGAGCGCACGGGGCTGGGTGTGGTCAAGTACAGCAATGGCGACTATTACTCCGGACGTTTCCTCAAGGGAGAGAAGTCGGGAGCCGGCGTCTTCAAATGGCAAAACGGAGATGTCTATGACGGCTCGTGGTATAAGGATATGCAGAATGGGCATGGCAAGCTGACCAAGAAAAACGGCGACGTGATCGAGGGGGAGTTCCGGGAAGGCAAATTCGAGGGACTCGTCATCATACGATTCCACGACGGGCGACGGTTGCGCGGCAATTTCCACCGGGGCATACGCCACGGGGCCGTGATAGAGCAAAGCGCTGACGGAAAGCGATTTGAAGGCAACTACAAAAACGGCGAGCGCGACGGAAATTTCGTGGAGAAAGACCGCAACGGGCAAATCACCGCACGTGGCTACTACGAGAATGGCATCAGGCATGCGAATGAAAATTGAGGATGCTGAACGCAGTGTTACCCCTCACCACCTCATAACCTCATAACCTCAAAACCTCAAAACCTCAAAACCTTACAATATGATTATCGACACACTGGAAAATCTCGGAAAGTACGCGGATCTGAATCCGCTGTTTGCAGAAGCAATCGATTTTATTAAAAACAATGACCTCTGTGCCCTTGAGCCAGGCAAGCACCTCATCAAGGGCGACGACCTCTTCGTCAACATACAGGTGGCAAAGGGGAAAATACAGGAAGAGGCTGTGCTGGAGTATCATCGTAAGATGATCGACATACAGATACCGCTCACGGGGGCAGAGTCTTATGGATATACACCCGTCGAAGACTTGCCCGAATGTGACTTCAATGAGCAGAAGGATATCGCCAAACTGCCCGGTGTGCCGTCGCAGAGCATCGTCACATGCCGGCAGGGGATGTTTGCCATTTTCTTCCCACAGGACGGACACGCACCGTGTATCTCCGATCAGCCCGAACTGAAAAAGGCCATCTTCAAAGTGAAAGCGTAAATCAAAACACAGAAAATTATGCCAGAGAAAAAAACTACAAAAGCTACCGCCAGAAAGCCGAGGGCACCCAAGCACATCGGCTTGGTGGCCAAAGACCCCTATCTTGAGCCTTTTGAGGCGGCCATCACCGGACGGCACGACCACGCTCTATGGAAAATCAGCCAGCTCACACACAATGGCAAGAACACTCTCGCCGAATTCGCTTCGGGACATGACTATTACGGGCTGCACAAGACAGCCCGGGGATGGGTGTTCAGAGAGTGGGCTCCCACGGCTACCGACATCTATCTCGTAGGCGATTTCAACGACTGGAAAGAGACGGAGAAATACCGTGCCAAAAGAGTGCCGGGAACTGGCAACTGGGAGCTGAAACTCTCGGCCAAGGCTGTCAAGCACGGCGACCTCTACAAGATGCACGTACACTGGAATGGAGGCGAGGGGGAGAGAATCCCCGCATGGGCACGCCGTGTGGTGCAGGATGATGATACGAAGATATTCTCCGCACAGGTGTGGAACCCGGAGAAACCATACGTATGGAAGAAAAAGAAATTCAAGGCCAACGTCAATCCGCTCCTTATCTACGAGTGCCATATCGGAATGGGACAGGATGCCGAGAAGGTAGGCTCATATACGGAGTTCAAGGATAATGTGCTGCCGAGAGTCATTAAAGACGGATACAACTGCATCCAGATCATGGCCATACAGGAGCATCCCTATTATGGGTCTTTCGGCTATCACGTGAGCTCTTTCTTCGCTGCTTCCAGCCGGTTTGGCACACCCGAGGAGCTCAAGGAGCTCATCGACACCGCTCATCAGAATGGCATCGCTGTCATCATGGACATCGTGCATTCTCATGCCGTGAAAAATGAGGTGGAGGGTCTGGGCAATCTTGCTGGTGACCCCAACCAGTATTTCTATCCCGGCGAGAGACATGAGCATCCGGCATGGGACTCGCTCTGCTTCGACTATGGAAATGACGGCGTGATGCACTTCCTCATGTCCAACTGCAAGTTCTGGCTCGAGGAATATCATTTCGACGGATTCCGCTTCGACGGCGTCACTTCGATGCTCTATTACAGCCATGGACTGGGAGAGGCATTCACTAATTACGGTGACTATTTCAACGGCCATCAGGACGACAATGCCATCTGCTATCTCACACTGGCCAACAAACTGATACATGAGGTCAATCCCAATGCCATCACCATCGCAGAGGAGGTGAGCGGCATGCCGGGACTCGCAGCGAAATTTGAGGATGGTGGCTTCGGATTCGACTACCGGATGGCCATGAACATACCCGACTACTGGATCAAGACCATCAAGGAGGTGAGCGATGAGAACTGGAAGCCCAGCTCGATCTTCTGGGAGGTCACCAACCGCCGCTCCGACGAGAAGACCATCAGCTATTGCGAGAGCCACGACCAGGCTCTGGTGGGCGACAAGACCATCATCTTCCGCCTCATCGACGCCGACATGTACTGGCACTTCAAGAAAGGCGACGAAAACGAGACGGTCCACCGTGGCATCGCACTGCACAAGATGATACGCCTGGTCACGGCATCCACCATCAACGGAGGATACCTCAACTTCATGGGCAATGAATTCGGACATCCCGAGTGGATCGACTTCCCGAGGGAGGGCAACGGATGGAGCTACAAGTATGCACGCCGACAGTGGAACCTGGTCGACAACAAGGAGCTCTGCTACCACTGGCTGGGCGACTTCGACGAGCGGATGCTCAGCGTCATCAAGACTGTGAAGAATTTCCAGAAGACTCCCGTCGTCGAGATATGGCATAACGACGGCGACCAGGTGCTGGCCTATATGCGCGGCGACTTGGTATTCGTCTTCAATTTCAGTCCCAACCGCTCCTTCACCGACTACGGTTTCCTCGTACCTACAGGGTCGTATGATGTGGTGCTCAATACCGACGCCAAGGAGTTCGGAGGTAATGGACTGGCCGACGACTCCGTCACGCATTTCACCAATTACGACCCGCTCTATGTGGCTGATCATAAGGAGTGGCTCAAACTCTATATCCCGGCGCGGTCGGCTGTCGTACTGAAGAAGAATTAGCATCCAGATGACTTATTTCCTGCTCGAAAGCAATAAGACTACATCTAAAGAGACATATACACAGATCGCCTGTATCATGGCGTTCTGTGTATTCTCTTTCGCATACCTTTTCTTTTATCAGCAGGATGTGCTGGCGGCAGCACAGCATGTGCTCTCCGAGGGTAAGACGCATTATGGACGCACCGTAGGGGCAATACTCATCACCATCACGCTCTGCCTCTTGCAATGGGGCGTGGCCTCCTTCGTCAAATTGGACAAGTGGGCTTATGCGCTCACGTTTTTCCCTTCTTTGCTCGTGCTTACAGTCATCACCGACGTCAGTCCTGTCATTCACAAGGGATTCTCGTTCGGTGGCTGGTGGGTGGCTGTGCCACTGGCCCTCGCTGTATTTTATTGGACGGCCAGGCAGATCATCAATAACAAGGTCACCGCCATGACACACACCACCTGGCTGCGTGACCTGTGGGTGGCGCTGGCACTGATGGTGGCGCAGTTCTTGCTCGTCGGCTTTTTCAGCAACAGCCAGGATGTCTTTCATTACCGCATGAGGATGGAGTCGCTCATCGCTGAGGGCAAATACGACAAAGCTCTGAAGGTGGGCAGGAGGTCGCTCAGCACCGACGCTTCTCTCACTATGCTCAGGGCTTACGCGCTGGCCCGGCGAGACATGCTCGGCGAACAGTTTTTTCATTATCCGGTAGAGTGCACCTCACGCCAGCTCTTGCCCGATGGCGACGAGGTCTGCACCCTGATCATCAGCGACACGCTGATCAACGATTTTGCCAAGTCAAGGCCTGCGTCGGTGCAATATCGGCTCATGGGCTATCTCGTAGACCGCGACCTCGAGCATTTCGCAGCACTGGCCAAAAGGCTATACCCGGATACAATCATGCCCCGGCATTATGCCGAGGCAATGCTGCTCTATAAGTTCTATTCGGGCAAGCCGATACCTGAAGGTGAGAATCACGTCGTGGAGACGGATTTCCAGAATTTCCGCCAGGTCGAGCGACAGTATCCCAAGGAGGCAGCCCCCAATTACCTGAGGCGGGAGTTTGGCAATACCTATTGGTATTACTACAAATACGGCCGAAGAAGCCATCACCTCATCAACTAACAACTTGTCAACTTGTCAACTTGTCCACTTGTCAACTCGTCAACTTGTCCACTTGTCCACTTGTCAACTCGTCACTAAAAACTTCACTTCCCCATCATCCGCCGCTTGATGTCGTTGTAGGCGGCCACCCAGTCGGTGTCGAGTGAGAATTTGGTGATATAGCCCTCGTTGGTGATGTAGGCCAGCACATACTCTTTGTTCTTATCCTTGAATTTCGGATGCGCAAGGCTCACGTTCTTGAAAAGTTCGATGATCTCTGCACGCTCTCTCTTGCCAGCCATCGCCAGACGACCGGTATACAGGTTGATATACTGGAAGAGGGCAAGAGCCTGATGGTCGAGCATCGACGCACTGCTGTCGGGGGTCAGCTTGTACGACTGTGCGCCCAGATAGTACAGGGCGTCTTTTTTGAAAGTGGCCACCTTACGCTCCTCCAGGGTGCGGGAGGTGTCGTCGGCCACAGCTTTGGCCATGCGGATGGCCTCGTTGTAGGCGTCTTGGGCATAGACGCCGAGATATGCCATAAGGGCAAAAGCGATAAGTAAAGTTTTTCTCATTTTATTGATGGTTTTGTTCTATTCTTTTGTGTAGCGTGATGCAGGGCGGCAACTCCTCTTCGTAGTGGGTCACCATGATCAGAGTCTTGTCGCGACGACGGCAGAATGCCTCGATGATGTCTTTCACCAGCTGGCGGTTGCGGTCGTCAAGGCCATGCAGAGGCTCGTCGAGGATGAGCAGTTCGGGGTCTTTGACAAATGCCCTGGCCAGCAGCACCAGGCGTTGCTCTCCGCTCGACAGCGAGAGGAACGTGCGCTCATACATGTCTTCCAGTCCGAAGATATCCATCCACCAGCGGCAGACGGCATATTCGGCATCGGTGGGGCGCACGTAAAGCCCGATGGAGTCTTTCAGACCGCTGGCCACGATACGGATGGCGGGCAGGTCTTTCTTGTAGGCGCGGTGCATCTCTGGCGATACGTAGCCGATGTGGCGCTTGATGTCCCAGATGCTCTCGCCGCTGCCGCGGCTCCTGCCGAAGAGGGTGATGTCGCAGGCGTAGCCCTGGGGGTTGTCGGCGCAGATGAGACTCAGCAGTGTCGACTTGCCGCTGCCGTTGGGGCCGCTCAGCGACCATCGCTCCCCGTTGCGGATGGTCCAGTCGAGGTGCTGCAGGATGGTGCGCTCGCCATATCTGATGGTCACGTCGCGCATCCTCACCACTTCCTCGGCGTGATAATCATCGTCGCGGTAGGGCAATAGTGTGATGGCCTTCTCCTTCTCTTCCGGGAGCACGCGGGTGGGTCTTCTGCCGTAGGCCTGCATGTATTCGGCGCGTGTCATCTTGCGGCCCACGGTCATGGCACTCACGGGTATCACATGGGTGATAAACGGTGGCATGTCGTCGGTCTTGGAGAGGATCAGCACGATCTGCAGCTGCATGGTCGAGGTCAGCTCGCCCAGCAGTGTCTTGAGCTGCTCGCGGGTGGCGGAGTCCAGACCGATGAAGGGGTTGTCCATGATCAGGACGCGCGGTTGGCCAAACAGGGCCTTGGCCAGTTCGGTCTTGCGCAGCTCACCGCTGGAGAGCAGGATGATATATTTGTCGAGCAAGCCGTTGAGGCCAAACAGCTCATAGATTTTTCTCTGGAAGTCACGGCGCTCCGGCGTGTCGTTGCCCGACGACAGGAAGGCTTCCTCCAGGGTCTTGCCCACGGTGGGGGTCTCCTCGTCGATGTCGTGATGGTTCCACCGCTGCTGCAGGTAGTAGGTGCGGTCGTTGTCGCCGCCATAGCAGTCGCGGAAGGTGATGTATCTGATGTTGTCCGACACCAAAGGGCGCGCTCCGGGACCGAAGTCGTATTCCGGGTCGCGTAGCAGCAGCGGATGACGGCCGGTGATCAGGTCTGTGAGCATCGATTTGCCACTGCCGTTGCCGCCGGCGATGGCCACTTGCTCTCCCCGGCCGATCTCCAGGTCTACGGGCTGGGCCATGCGCCATCGGGGCATCCGGGCCACGCCCTGGCTGATTCTTATGGTCGCTTGCATACTCTCTCCTGGTTTCTGTTCACAAAGTCTTTCCAGCCACGGAAGTGGGCCTGCGACTCCGGGCGGTTCATCTGCATGAAGTGGCAGTAGGCCGCGCCCAGTGCATCGGTGGCGTCGAGGAAATGGGGCATGTGGTCGGCATCGATGCGGAGCAGGCGGCTCAGCATCCCGGCCACTTGTTGCTTCGACGCGCTGCCGTTGCCCGTGATGGCCATCTTGATCTTCAGTGGGGCATACTCATGGATGGGGATGTCGTGATGGATGGCCGCGGCGATGGCCACGCCCTGGGCGCGCCCCAGCTTGAGCATCGACTGTACGTTCTTGCCGAAGAAGGGGGCCTCGATGGCCATCTCATCGGGCAGGTATTGGTCGATGATGCTTGTCACTTGTTCAAACACACGCCCCAGCTTCAGGTACGGGTCACCCAGCTTGCGCAGGTCTACCACGCCGGTAGCGAGCATCGTCACCTGGCTGCCTGCCACCCTGATCACACCATAGCCCATCAGGTTGGTGCCGGGGTCTATGCCGAGTATGATCTTCTCTGTCATCGGTCCATGAAGGGGTTCATACGCAGTTCGTCGCCGATGGTGGTGTCTTCGCCGTGTCCGGTATACACACGGGTCTCGTCGGGCAACTGTGCCAGCGTACGCAGACTCTGTATCAGTTGCATCATGCTGCCGCCCTCCAGGTCGGTGCGCCCGATGGAGAGGTGGAAGAGGGTGTCGCCGGAGAAGATGGCGTTTTCGCCGGCTATCTCGTAGACCACCGATCCGGGGGAGTGGCCGGGGGTAGGCAGGATATGGATCTCATGGCTGCCGAAGGTGATCACATCGTCGTCGGCAAGGTATTTGCCCACGGGAGGATAGGGCCTGCTGTCCAGGCCGAACCACAGGCTGTTCTGCTCCGGCAGCTTCTGCATCAGGGATTCGTCGCCAGAGGGCGCTTCGACCCGCAGGCCAAACTCCTCGAGCATCGCCTGGTTGCCGAAGTTGTGGTCCACATGGCCGTGGGTGGCCAGGAGGTGACGGGGCTTGAGGCCGTTGCTGCGGATATAGTCGCAGATGGCCTGGCGCTCTTCCTCGTAATAGGCGCCGCAGTCGATGATGACACAGTCTTTAGTCTCGTCGCTCACCACGTAGGTGTTCTCCTGCAGCATGTTGCAGACAAATTTGCGGATGTTGATCATAATGGCAGGTAGATGATATGTTTCTCGTTAAACCACTCCTCGTCAAACCACTCATTGATGTCGACCACTTCGACAGACTGTCTGAAGGGGTGGGTCTCTGCGGCTACGTCGCCGCCTTTGAGGCAGATCACGCCGTTGGCGATGGCGTTGCGCTGGGTCTTGGAGATGTTCTTGCGTATGATGCGTACTAGGTCGGGTAGGGGCATCACGGCACGGCTGACGACAAAGTCGTAGCGGCCTTTCTCCTCTTCGCCGCGCAGGTGACTGGCGCGTACGTTCTCCAGGCCGATGGCCTGGGCCACCTCATTCACCACACGTATTTTCTTGCCGGTGCCGTCGATCAGGTGGAAGTGACAGTCGGGATTCAGTATGGCGAGTGGGATGCCGGGAAAACCGCCGCCCGTGCCGAAGTCCAGGATCTCGGTGCCCGGTTTCCATCTCACGAAACGTGCGATGGCAAGCGAGTGCAGCACATGGTGCTCATAGAGGTGCTCAATGTCCTTGCGGGAGATCACGTTAATCTTCTGGTTCCAGTCGGAATACAGGGCATAGAGCGCTTCCATCTGTGAGCGCTGCCGTGGCGTCAGGTCGGGGAAATATTTGAGTATCGTATTCATCGTTTCATCAGGTGCTTGAGTTTGCCGTAGTCGACCTCCACCTTGATCTCTCCTTTGTCGCGGTCGGCTATCTCGCCCTCGACATAGATGAAGGTGATAGCGTCGGAGCCTAAGATGAAATTGGAGGTGGGGTAGACATCGCAGTTCACGAAAAAGCCCTCACCGCGCAGACGGTCCAAGCCTTTGACGGTGGTCTGTCGCTCCAGTTGCCTGACGATGGCCTCGCAAAGACCGGGGCGGTAGCCTGGCACGAAGAATTCGTCGAGCCTCACCAGACGGCCGGTTCGCATGTCAATGTTCTTTGCCACCGTGTATTCGTTGACGAGTGCGCCCTGCTTGTTGCATATCTTGGCCATGTAGTTGACCACATGTTTACAACCGTCTTGCACCATGGTACTCACATCCAGCTTCATGTTCAGCGCAGCGGTGTCTTGCTCGTCGGTGAATATGCCGGCGTAAAACGACTGGTAGTCACCGACGTATTTGCGCATGAATGAATCGACGGCCTCGCGCGGCGTTAGACGCTTCGACGTGAGCGACAGGTAGTCGGGAGGCAGCACGCCTGAGCGAAGCACACTGTCATTGACTGAGGCGAAACGCTCCCCCCGGAATGTGATGATGTCGAGTGATATGTCGCACTTAGGACTCACCACCGTGTCGAGCAGCATGGCGGTCGTGTCGGCATGGAGTGTATCAAACTGGATGCCCAGTTCCTTGATGGCGGATGGCTTCTTGCAGGAGAATGCCAACATAGCCAGCACAAGCATTACAATGACCGAAATGGCTGATTTCTTCATTTCCTAATCGCAATTTGTGTGCAAACTTACACAAAAGATTTCAATTAGCGACTTTCCTGTAATACATTTTATGGCACTTTAACGTATTGTTAGATTCTACAACGCATACCCGCCGCCGCAGATGGGATACAGGTGGCGGGTTTAGGATGTCAAGAAGGCAGGGATGTCAAGAACATTTCATTTTCAAAAAATGATCATCGAGAACCGTCCCCAATGATCAGACGGGTTTGTCGAATTTACTCATTTTATTAATTTTTTATTTGTATATTCAGAAATAGGCTGTCCAATTTGCTTTCTTACACATCCACTCTCCATTTGCAGTGGTAATCAGTTCCCCCTCTAAGTTAGAGGGGACAAGGGGGAGTGTGCAGTTCCCCCTCTAAGTTAGAGGTTGCTCTCCCCCGGGAAACG
>CAMIYC010000078.1 GCA_946402905.1 uncultured Prevotellaceae bacterium
GCTTTTTTGTTTTCTGGGGGGCTTCGTTCCTATCGTTAGAATCGTTAGAGTCGTTTCTGTCGCCTCTATCGCTCCTATAATCGTCCTGGTGTGCAGTTCCCCCTCTAAGTTAGAGGGGGTGCAAGGGGGAGTGTGCAGTTCCCCCTCTAAGTTAGAGGGGGGCAGGGGGAGTGTGCAGTTCCCCCTCTAAGTTAGAGGGGGGCAGGGGGAGTGCGCAGTTCCCCCTCTAAGTTAGAGGGGGGCAGGGGGAGTGTGTATGCTTCAGAGGAAACATTCTCATGACATCTATACTACAACAAAAGGACACCCTAATTCTTAAATTACCTCCCGTTGGTCAGTGGGTCTTCGACAAATCTCTAAAATTCTTGATAAAAAGATATTGAACAGTCTATCCGCCTAGATAAACTATTCCTCCTAGTAATACTATCCTCCTGTTCCCAGGTATCTGAAGGCGAGACTTGCGCTGCTTGATCCTCTCCATCGGGGTGAAGATTTGTTAATTCAATACTTGAAATCTTAAAATTGGTCAATGCTGCCTTAAATTTGGCCTTTTTGTGGATTATTTTTATTAATTTTGCATCGTGATAAAAAATGAATGGGTTTTCTTTTGTTCTGAAGACCATTCTGAGTAATAATCGGAGCCTTTTAGGTGACTTTTTGATCACCTTGTTCTTTTCTCTTTTTATTGGCTCCATAAAATAATGAATGATGAAGATAGTATTGAAGTATGTTTTTGTATTGATGGTCACTTTGTTTTCTGCGACGACAACACTTTCTGCTCAAGAAAAGTCTGGTTTTGACTGGACGCCTGTGCTGAATGCAATCATGCAGGTGGAGAGCCGGGGGAATGTCAACGCAAGAAACGGTATCTACTGTGGACCATTGCAGATCTCACCGGGACTGGTAAAAGAATGTAACAATATCCTGAAGCGTCGCAATGTGAGCAAGCGATTCTCGCTCAATGACCGTTTCAACAAAGAGAAATCTTTCGACATGTTTACGATCATCCAGTCATATTATAACCCAAGCAATAACGTGGAGCGCGCCATACGTATGTGGCAGGGCGGCATCAACTATAAGGTGCGCAGCACCCAGCGCTATTATGAAAAGGTGATGAGCTACATGAAATTCTGATGAAGAAATTTTGAGAATCAGGGAAATCATATACAAAACCGTCCAGTAGGACGGTTTTTTTTTGTTTTATTGATGCAATCCGTCTCCTCCAACCCCACCCCCGCTCCTCTCTCTCTTCTACCTGAGGCCCTTCCACTACAAGGGTAGGAGAGTGCCTAACGGAATTAGAAAGAGGATGAAAGCTCAATGAAAGATCAATGAAAAAAGCCATCCAAAAGGATGGCTTGTTGTTGCGGAGGCAGGACTCGAACATGCGACCTCCAGGTTATGAGCCTGGCGAGCTACCAACTGCTCCACTCCGCGGTTTTAATTTTGCGAGTGCAAAGGTACTGCTTTTTTATGAAACGACCAAATGTTTTTGCATTTATTTTCCGCATTGGGTACAGAAATATCAAAAAAATGTTATTCTTATGTATTTGGTGCGATAAAATTTGTACAAATCAAATAAAAGATATATTTTTGCACATGTTATGAACGATGTGCAAATTTGAGATATTATGTCAATTTCTAAGACCAGGCAAAAGCTTGTCGATGTGGCGAGGCAGCTGTTTGCAAAAAAAGGCATTGAGAATACCACTATGAACGATATTGCGGTGGCCTCTGGCAAAGGGCGCCGCACGCTTTATACCTATTTTAAAAGCAAGGAAGATGTCTACTATGCAGTCATTGAGTCGGAGCTGGAGCGTCTGTCGGACAAGCTGGATGAAGTGGCTGCCAAGAAGATTCCGCCTCAAGACAAGGTGATAGAGCTGATATACACCCATCTGAGCATGATCAAGGAGACGGTGGTGAGAAACGGCAACCTCCGCGCCGAATTTTTCCGTAATATCTGGATGGTGGAGAAGATGCGCAAGCACTTCGACGAAGACGAGATAGAGCTTTTCCGTAAGGTGTATGCCGAGGGCAAAGCGGATGGCGAGTTTGACATCGACGATGTGGAGTTGGTGGCCGACATCACCCACTATTGTATCAAGGGGCTTGAAGTGCCCTATATCTATGGTCGGCTGGGCCACGGCCTGACACCAGAGTCGAGCAAGCCCCTCGTGGCCAAGGTGGTCTATGGTGCCCTGGGCAAGAATTTCAACAGGTAAATTTTTCATTTCATCAATAAACAACAAAACAATGGGATTATTAACAGGAAAGACAGCATTGATTACAGGTGCTGCACGTGGTATTGGTAAGGCTATCGCCATCAAGTTTGCCCAGGAGGGCGCCAATGTCGCCTTCACCGACCTCGTCATCGACGAGAACGGCAAGGCTACCGAAGAGGAAATCACACAGTGTGGTGTAAAGGCCAAGGGTTATGCCAGCAACGCCGCTGATTTTGCTCAGACCGCCGAAGTGGTGAAACAGGTGTTGGAAGATTTCGGCCGTATCGATATCCTGGTCAACAACGCCGGTATCACTAAAGACGGACTGATGCTCAAGATGTCTGAGGCTCAGTGGGATGCCGTCATCAACGTGAACCTGAAATCAGCTTTCAACTTCATACACGCCTGTACGCCTATCATGATGAGGCAGCGCGGCGGTTCTATCATCAACATGTCTTCTGTCGTCGGTGTGCACGGCAATGCCGCACAGTGCAACTATGCCGCGTCGAAAGCCGGACTTATCGCGCTGGCCAAGAGTATCGGACAGGAGATGGGCAGCCGTGGCATACGTGCCAACGCCATCGCCCCGGGCTTCATTGACACGCCGATGACCCAGGCACTGCCTGAGAATATCCGTAAGGAGTGGATACAGAAGATCCCCCTGCGCCGTGGCGGTACAGTGGAAGACATCGCCAATGTGGCTACCTTCCTTGCCTGCGACCTGTCGTCATACGTCACCGGCCAGGTGATACAGGTCGACGGCGGTATGAATATGTAAACGCCTGTCCTCCGATGGAAGTCGTCTACGAAGACAACCATATCATCATTGTCTCCAAGAGCAGCGGAGAGATCGTGCAGGGCGACAAGACCGGCGACGAACCGCTCTCGGAGACGGTGAAACAGTATATCAAGACGAAGTACAACAAACCGGGCAATGTGTTTCTCGGTGTTGTGCATCGTCTTGATCGTCCTGTGTCCGGTCTTGTCGTCTTTGCCCGCACCTCCAAGGCCCTGACACGTCTGAACCAGATGTTTCGCGATGGTGAGGTGCACAAGACCTACTGGGCCATCGTGCAGCACCGCCCCCCCGCGGAGGAAGGCAGGCTTACCGGGTGGCTTGTGAGGAATGAGCGGCAGAACAAGAGCTATCAGTACGACCATGAAGTGCGTGACTCCAAGAAAGCCGAACTGCTGTATCGCCTGATCGGCCGTTCGGATCGCTATTTCCTCCTTGAAGTGCGGCTGCTCACGGGCCGGCACCATCAGATCCGGTGCCAGTTGGCCGCCATGGGCTGTCCTATCAAGGGCGACCTGAAATACGGTGCGCGGCGGTCCAACCCCGACGGCAGCATCTCATTGCTGTCGCGGAGCATCTCGTTTGTGCATCCCGTCTCCAAGGAGATGATCTGTGCAGAGGCACCGCTCCCCGCAGACAAATTATGGCGCGAGCTGGTGAAACCCGAATAAAACAAGGCAAAAACCAAACTTTCTCCCTATATTGTCGCATTCTACGAAAAAAATGTCTATTTTTGCATAGCATTTCTCAAGAATTCCCACATTGATACCGCTTATGAAGAAAGTCTTCAAGTGGATAGGCATAGCCATACTGATCCCCGTACTGCTCTTCTTGTTGTTGACAGTGCTTCTTTACCTCCCTCCGGTTCAGAACTGGGCGGTGAAGAAAGTGGCTACCTATGCCTCGGAGCAGACCGGCATGGATATCTCTGTGGGGCACGTCTCGCTGAAATTCCCTCTCGACCTGGTGGTAGACGATTTCAAGATGATCAAGGACAACGACTCGATAGCCGGTGTGAGAGACACAATCGCAGATGTGGGACAGCTGGTCGTCGACGTGCAGCTCAAACCCCTTTTCAAGAAGCAGGTGGAGATCGACGCGCTGAGTCTGTCCAAGGTGAAACTCAACACCAACGGCTTCATTCCCGACGTGAGGGTGAAAGGCAACGTGGAGAAACTTTCGCTGGAATGCCACGGCGTCGACCTGGCACAGTCGCTGGTCAATGTCGACCAGGCACGTCTTGACAGTGCGCGCCTGGAGATCTGTCTGGCCGACACGGTGCCGCCGGATACCACCAAGTCGGAAAATCAGTGGAAGATACGCGTCGGCGACCTCTCGTTGTCGAGGGCCGACGTCACCTTGCGTATGCCGGGCGACACACTGCGTGCCCAGGCCTACATCGCCGACGCCCATGCCCAGAACGGGCGTTTCGACCTGGAGAAGGGCGCCTACCATGTGGAGCGCTTCGACTGGACCGGCGGCCGGCTGTGCTATGACAACCAGGCAGAGGCGCCCGTCAACGGCCTGGACACCAACCATCTCGCTGTGAGTGATATCAAGCTTGGTGTCGATTCCCTCTCGTATGCCGGTGAGCGCCTCGATTTCAAGTTGCGCACCTGTTCGCTGAAAGAGAAAAGCGGTATCGAGGTGAGCGACTTCACCGCGGCCCTTTCCCTCGACTCCACCCGTATCACCGTGCCCCAAGCCCATATCAAGACCCCCGACTCCGAGATTTCTGCGCGGGTGGACATGGACCTGAACGCCTTCGACGCGGAGAATCCCGGCAAGGTGTATGCCGATGTCGACGGCTATGTGGGCAAGCAAGATCTCATGAGAGTGATGGGCCAGATGCCTCAGGACTTCGTGCGCAAGTGGCCCCACCAGCCCCTCACGGTCAACGGCAAGGTCAGTGGCAACCTGCGCCATGCCGACATCCGTGGCCTGCACCTGTCGCTGCCTACAGCCTTCGAGGTGGATGCCGACGGCTATGTGGCAGGTCTGGATGACCCCTCGCGTATGAAAGCAGACCTGCGTGTGAAAGGCAAGACCGGAAATCTCGACTTCGTGACCTCCCTGCTCGACAAAGATATCACCGAGACCGTTTCTATCCCCCGCGGCATCGGTATCGACGGCCGCTTCAAGGCCAACGGCAGCCAGTATGGCGCTGACTTCACCGCCACGGAGGGTGGGGGAGACCTCAAGGCCAACGTGGCCTTCGATGCCGACAGGATGAAATACTCCGCCACGGTCGATGCCCGCCGGTTCCCCTTGCAGCATTTCCTGCCCAAGATGGGGCTCACTCCGCTGAGCGGACATATCGAGGCCGACGGCGAGGGCACCGACTACCGCTCCCCCTCCACCTCTCTGCGTGCCAGGGCGCGGATCGACCAGTTGCACTATGCCGGCTACGACCTGGCCGGCATGACCGCCGACGCCTTGCTCCACAAGGGCGTGATGAGTGCCAACATCGACAGCCGTAACCCCCTGCTGGACGGCAAGATATCCTTTGATGCCTTAATGAATACTTCAAAGGTGAAGGGCACCTTCTCCTGCGACTTGAAGCATGCAGACTTCTATCGCCTGAAGATAGCCGACAAACCGCTCACCGCCTCGGTCTGTGCGCATGTGGATGTCGACACCGACTTAAAGGATTACTATAAAGTAAACGGCTATCTATCTGACATGCAGATCTTCTACAACGATACCTTCTTCAAGCCCGACGACGTGGTGATGGATGTCATGACCCGCAGCGATTCCACCTATGCCCGGGTGAGTAGCGGCGACTTCCACCTGGACATGAAGGGCGGTGCCGGTTATAAACGGCTGCTGTCTGATGTGGAGCGCTTCTCGGATGAGCTGTCTGGTCAGCTCAAGGCCAGACGTCTGGACCAGGCCCTGCTGAAAAAGCGTCTGCCCCGTGCCGATGTCTATCTCACCAGCGGCTCTGGCAATTTCTTTGCCGACGTGCTGTCTGAGCAAGGCATCTCCTTCAAGAATCTCTTTGTAGACATGCGCTCGTCGAGTACCGACGGACTCAACGGCACGCTCAATGTGGACTCCCTGGTGACCAGTGGCGTGCAGTTGGACCAGGTGTCGTTTGACATCGTGACCGACAGCCTCGGCTTCAAATACAATGGTCAGGTGCGCAATGGCGTGGACAACCCGCAGTATGTCTTCAACGCCCTCTTCAACGGCTCCTTGCTGGAGCGCGGCGCCGACGTCAACCTGACGTTGTATGACAAGTATAACAAGCTGGGGGTGGATGTGGGTGCCGTGGCATCGATCGAAGACGGCGGCACACGTGTGAGACTGGTCAACACCCATCCTGTGCTGGGATATATCCCCTTCACAGCCAACGACGACAACTATGTGTTCTGGTCCAACGACAACCGGCTGTCTGCCGACCTCAAGCTGCAGGGCGAAGACGGCACGAAGCTGCAGGTGTATACCGACGACTCCAACCTGGATGCCCTGCAAGACCTCACGGTGAGCGTGCACCAGCTGGACCTGGACAAGATATTGTCGATCCTTCCCTACCTGCCCAAGGTGACCGGCGTGGCCAATGGCGACTTCCATATCGTGCAGACCGACAAAGACCTGACGGTGTCGAGCGACCTGGCCGTGAAGCATCTCACCTACGAGAATTCGCCTATCGGCAACCTCAGTACGGAGTTTGTCTACATGCCTAACGACGACGGCTCACACTTTGTCGACGGTGTGCTGTACAGCGACGGCGATGAAGTATGCACCCTGAACGGCACCTACAATCCTGAAGGTTCCGGAAGCATCGATGCCAAGATCAACATGAGCCGTATGCCCCTCTCTGTCGTCAACGGATTCATCCCCGACCAGCTCATCGGTTTCAAAGGCTATGCCGAAGGCGAGTTGGCTGTCAAGGGCTCCCTGTCCAGCCCGGTCGTCGACGGCGAGTTGTATCTCGACTCCACCTATATCTTCAGTCTGCCCTACGGTGTGGAGCTTCGTGCCGCCAACGACCCCGTGCGGATCGTGGGCAGCAACCTGCTGTTTGAGAACTTCGAGTTGTTCTCCCACAACAACAAGTCATTGGAGATGAAAGGCCACCTCGACTTCTCCAATCTGGACAAGATGTATCTCGACCTGCGCATGCAGGCCCGCGACTTCCAGCTGATCGACGCCAAGGAGAACCTGACGTCGGAGGCATACGGCAAGGCATTTGTCAATTTCTTCGGGCGGATGCGTGGCCCTGTCGATGCCCTGAGCATGCGCGGCCGGCTCGAAGTGCTTGGCTCCACCGACATGACCTATGTGCTCAAAGACTCTCCGCTGACCACCGACACCCGTCTTGACGAGCTGGTGAAGTTTGTCGACTTCAAGGATACCACGGAGTATGTGGTGCAACGTCCGCCGCTCTCAGGCTTTGAGATGGACCTGTCGATGACCGTCGACCAGGCTGCTCATATCAAGTGCGACCTCAATGCCGACCACAGCAACTACATCGACCTGATTGGTGGCGGCGACTTGCGTATGAAATACAATGTAGTGGACAATCTGCGCCTGACGGGCAGGTATACGCTGAGCAACGGCGAGATGAAATATTCACTGCCCGTCATCCCTCTGAAGACCTTCACCATCCAGGACGGCAGTTATATAGAGTTTAAGGGCGACCCGATGAACCCGGTGCTGCACATTACAGCCACGGAGGACCGCAAGGCCACCGTCGAGGATGAGGGCGGCAGTACGCGCAGTGTCAACTTCAAGTGTGGTGTGATCATCACACAGACGCTCGACGACATGGGGCTGGAATTTGTCATCGAGGCTCCTGAAGACGTGACGATCGGCTCGGAGCTGGCCTCTATGACTACCGAGGAGCGCAGCAAGGTGGCTGTGACGATGCTCACCACCGGCATGTACCTGGCCGACGGCAACACGAGCGGCTTCACGATGAACGGCGCGCTGAGCTCCTTCCTGCAGAGTGAGATCAACAATATCACCGGCAACGCGCTCCGCACGCTCGACATCTCGGTGGGTGTGGACAATGCCACCGACGCTTCCGGCGCCATGCACACCGACTACTCTTTCAAGTTTGCCAAGCGGTTCTGGAACAACCGTCTGCGCGTGGTGCTGGGCGGCAAGGTGTCGACAGGTTCGGAGACCACACAGAACCAGTCGTTCCTGACCAACGTAGCTTTTGAGTACCGTCTGAGTCCGAATTCCAACCAGTATGTGAAGCTCTTCTACAACCGCGACTCCTACGACTGGCTGGAAGGCGAGATCGGAGAGTATGGCGTGGGTTTCCTGTGGCGTAGGAAGTTGCAGCATTTCAAGGATATCTTCAATTTCAAGAGTGACGTCAACATGCCGATGCCTCTGTTGCGCCCCGACGCGATGCGTGCCGACTCCACCCGGAGAGTGATATCAGAGAGTGACACCCTAAAGAATAGACGGCCATGATAAGTGTGCGAGAATATATAGAGAGAAGTGCCGTGCTGCTGGCCATCGTCCTCGTGGCGACTGCTTGTTCTACGACGAGCGGTGTGCCGGAAGGCGACCAGTTGTATATCGGCATAGACCATATCAACTATTCCGACTACGAGAAAAACGACCATTCGGCCCTGACCATGGAAGAGGTCGATGCCGCCCTTGCGTGCGAGCCCAACGGAGCCCTGTTCGGCAGTTCTTCCATTCGCTCGCCCTTTCCCATCAGCCTGTGGATATGGAATAAATACGCTGACAAGGAGACGAAGTTTGCCAGCTGGATGACCAAGTCATTCGGCAAGGCACCGGTGCTGATGAGCAATGTCAACTCAGCGTTGCGCGCCTCGGTGGCACAGTCCACGCTCCGTGCGCACGGCTATTTCAGGGGCAGTGTAGAGGCCGAGGATGTGAAGACCAAGAACCCCAAGAAAGGCAAGGTGGCCTATGATGTGTATATGGGGCCTCTTTTCACCCTCGACACGGTGAGATATATGAATTTCACGCCAGAGGCGAAGGAGCTGATCGACAGTACGATGGCAGAGGCGAAGATTCGTCCCGGCGACCCCTTTGATGTCTCGACGCTCGATGCCGAGCGCAGCCGTGTGGCCACGCTTCTTCGCAACAATGGCTATTTCTACTATCAGCCCAGCTATGCCTCTTATCTGGCCGACACCGTTGCCGTGCCGGGAAAGGTACAGCTGCGTTTGCAGATGGCCGACAGCCTGCCCGCCCAGGCTCTACGCAAATGGTATATCGGCAAGGTGGACGTCAGTCTGCGCAAGTCGTACATGCGCCAGCTGGAAGACTCCATCGTACGTCGCCGTTTCACTATTCATTTCACGGGCAGCCGGCCCCCGATCCGGGCTGGTGTGATCATGCGCGACATGAAGCTGAGATCGGGTCAGCTCTACAGCTATTCCGATTATTTAGAGTCGGCGAGCAAGATCTCGGCCAATGAATTGTTCAGCCGGGTCGACTTCAATTTCACCCCTCGTGACACCACCTCCACCTGTGACACCCTTGACCTGAAGCTCAACTGCACCTTCGACAAGCCATACGATTTCTATATCGAGTCCAACCTGAAGGGCAAGACCTCCGGTTTTCTGGGGCCCCAGCTGGTGATCGGTCTGACCAAGCGCAACGCCTTCCGTGGCGGTGAAAAGCTTGACATCAACCTGCATGGGTCTTATGAATGGCAGACAGGCCACGCCTTCGACAGGTCTGATTCGGAAGTCAACTCCTATGAATATGGCGGTGACGCCTCCCTGGAGTGGCCCCGCCTCTTCAATCCATTCTCCAAGCGCACCTGGTATCCCAATCGTACGTTGCAGCAGTCTGCCCAACCGCGCCGTGACGCCCAAGGCAACCCGATCCGCCGACGTCGCTACCTCACCCAGTCTACGCTGATCAAGGCCTCTTCGGTAGTGGTGAACCGCTCGGGCTATTTCAAGCGTCACATCGTCTCGGGCGAGCTGACGTATAAGTTTCAGAAGTCGCCCCAGTGGATGCATCAATTCACGCCGCTGATGGTGGAGTACAACTACCTGAAGCACGGCACGGACAAGTTTTATGAATTGATCGTTGATCACCCCTATCTGATGGCATCGATGATGGACCTTTTTATCCCGAAGCTGAAGTACACGCTGATGTATACCAGTCCTGCCGGGCTGCGGCATCCCATCTTCTGGGAGACGACGGTCGCCGAGGCCGGCAATCTACTCTCGCTGGGATACATGGCGGCCGGCAAGAAGTGGAATGACAAGGACAAAGAACTGTTTAAGAACCCCTACGCACAGTTTCTGAAGATAGAGACCAATTTCACCAAGACATGGAGCGTGTCTGACCATGCCCAGCTGGTGGCCCATCTCAACGGAGGTGTGATCTGGTCGTTTGGCAACTCCTCCTACTCACCCTATACAGAACAATTCTGGGTGGGCGGTGCCAACAGCATCAGGGCCTTCACCGTGCGAAGTATCGGTCCTGGCAACTACCGCAGCGAGGAGCGTCGCTGGCGTTATATCGAGCAGGTGGGCGACATCAAATTCCAGGCCAACCTGGAGTATCGTCCCCGTCTTTTCGGCAATCTTTACGGAGCATTGTTCCTCGATGCCGGTAATGTGTGGAATTTTGACGAGTTTTACGGAGACTACAAAACGGTTTTCAAGAGCACCGACTTCCTTCGTCAGATGGCATTGGGCACCGGTGTGGGTCTTCGCTACGACCTCGACTATTTCGTGGTGCGACTCGACTGGGGTATCGGTCTGCATGTGCCTTATGACACCGGAAAGGGTGGGTTCTACAATATCCGCCGCTTCGGCGACGGCCAGAGCCTCCATCTCGCCATCGGCTATCCGTTCTGAATGCCGACAGAGGAGTTTGGATACTTTTTACTCGATAAATATACCTGTCTGTAAAAAATATCGGCGAAAAATTTGCAGATTCAAAAAAAATGCCTACCTTTGCACACCGTAAACAGATATGGACGTTTAGCTCAGCTGGTTTAGAGTATCTGTCTGACAGACAGAGGGTCGACGGTTCGAATCCGCCAACGTCCACGAGGGGGTGTTTTCCAGAGTGGCCAAATGGGGCAGACTGTAAATCTGCTGTCTTTCGA
>CAMIYC010000079.1 GCA_946402905.1 uncultured Prevotellaceae bacterium
ATTTGTTTTAGTAGATTAGTTTTTAAGTAGTTTGTTTTTTGAAAATCGGTTGTCGGGAGACATCCGATTTTTTTTGTCCAAAACTTTTAGTCATAAAATCAAAATGTAGGGTGAAGATTTTTTTTTTAGGCTTATCTTTGCAACATCAACCTATGATGGCATAGGATGGCTACGACTAACCAATGAATTAATATAACCTTAAAATGACAAGTAACAAACAATACTTTTTTGCCGTCGACCTTGGGGCTACCAGCGGTCGTACGATTATCGGCACCTTAGAAGGAGATAAGATACAACTCGAGGAACTGACCCGCTTTGATAATCATCTCATTCAGACCGGCGGACATTTCTACTGGGACATCTATGCGCTATATTTTGAAATCATCAAGGGGCTGAAACTGACGGCTCAGCGCCAGATTCCAGTCACCTCCATCGGTATCGACACCTGGGGCGTAGATTTCGTGTGCATTGCCAAGGATGGAGCCATCCTGCGCAATCCGTTGGCCTATCGTGACCCTCATACTTTCGGGAAGATGGAAGAGTATTTCGAGAAGTGCATCAACCGTCAGAAAGTATATGACATCACCGGTATTCAGTTTATGAATTTCAACTCGCTCTTCCAACTGTATGCCATGAAGAGCAACGGTGATTCCGCCTTGGAGAATGCCGACAAAATATTGTTTGTTCCTGACTGTCTCAGTTATATGCTGACTGGCAAGCAGGTGTGCGAGTATACCATTGCCTCCACATCGCAGATGCTCGATCCGAAAACCAAGCAGCTGGATGACACACTCCTCGCAAGTGTAGGCCTGAGCAAAGACCGGTTTGGAGAGATGGTGAATCCTGCCACCGTGATCGGAACACTGACCGAGGAAGTGCAGACCATGACAGGTCTGGGCGCTATTCCCGTGGTGGCCGTGGCTGGTCACGACACCGGTAGTGCTGTGGCTGCCGTGCCTGCCGCCAATGAGCAGTTTGCCTATCTGAGCAGTGGCACCTGGAGCCTGATGGGTATAGAGACCCAAGAGGCTGTCATCAACGCCAAGAGTTATGAGTATAACTTCACCAACGAAGGCGGTATTGAGGGGACCACACGTTTCCTTAAGAATATTTGTGGCATGTGGCTCTACGAGCGTTGCCGCAAGGAGTGGACCGATGCACCGAAGTCGCATGCTGAATTGCAGGCCGAGGCCATGAAGGTGGCTCCTTTCCAAAGTTTGATTAATCCAGATGATGCTTCGTTTGCCAACCCGGCTTCAATGGTCGACGCCATACAGGACTACTGCCGCAAGACCGGACAGCATGTGCCTACGGGCTATGCTGAGATCTGCCGTTGTATCTTCGACAGCCTCGCCCTGAGGTATCGTCAGGTGTTTGGGTGGCTCAAGGAATTTGCAGGCTTCCCCATCAAGGCACTGCATATCATTGGTGGTGGATCGCTCAACAAATACCTGAACCAGTTTACAGCCAACTCCACGGGTGTGGTGGTTCTTGCCGGTCCGCAGGAGTGTACTGCCATCGGTAATATTATGCTGCAGGCCAAGGCTTCCGGAGCTGTGGCTGACATCTGGGAAATGCGCAAAATCATCGCCGATAGTGTCTCCATGCAGCAGTTTGAGCCGCAGGACACGGAAAAATGGGACGATGCCTATCAGCAGTTCCTGGCCATTACACAAAAAGCCGCTGTATGATACGCTTATTCACTTAAAAACTCAATATCTTAAAAACTTAATAACTTAAAAAATCATTAGAAATGAAAGCAGAATTGATCGAAAAAGCTTATGCCGTAGCTAAAGAGCGCTACGCAGCTATTGGTGTTGACACCGACAAGGCAATCGCTGAACTGGAAAAACAGCAAATCTCACTGCATTGCTGGCAGACCGACGACGTGGTAGGTTTTGAGCGCAATGAAGCATTGTCTGGCGGTATCCAGACCACCGGCAATTATCCCGGCCGCGCCCGCAACATCGATGAGGTGCGCAAAGACATCGAATTTGTCAAGACCTTGCTCGCTGGCAACCACCGTCTCAACCTCCATGAGATTTATGGCGACTTCAAAGGCAAATTCGTAGATCGTGACGAGGTCGAGATTGAGCATTTCCAGAGCTGGATGGACTGGGCCAAGGAGAACAACATGAAGCTCGACTTCAACTCCACCTCTTTCTCTCATCCCAAGAGTGGCAACCTGACCCTCTCCAATCCCGACAAGGGCATCCGCGACTTCTGGATTGAGCACACCAAGCGCTGCCGCCGTATCGCCGACGCTATGGGTAAAGCACAGAACGATCCCTGTATCATGAACATCTGGGTGCATGACGGAAGCAAGGACCTCACCGTGAATCGCATGAAATACCGCGAGATACTGGCTGCCTCTCTCGACGAGATCATGGCTGAAAACCTGCCTGACATGAAAGCTTGTTTCGAGGCCAAACTCTTCGGTATCGGACTGGAAAGTTATACTGTAGGCTCACACGACTTCTTTACAGCCTACTGTGCCACACGCAAGCAGATCTATACGCTCGACACCGGCCACTATGAGCAGACCGAGAACGTGAGCGACTTTGTCTCCACCCTGTTGATGTATGTGCCCGAACTGATGCTCCACGTGAGCCGCCCGGTGCGCTGGGACAGCGACCATGTGACCATCATGAATGACCAGACCCTCGACCTCTTCAAGGAAATCGTGCGTGCCGACGCCTTGAACCGCGCTCATATCGGCCTGGATTATTTCGATGCCAGCATCAACCGTATCGGTGCTTATATCGTCGGCTCACGCGCCACACAGAAGTGCGTGCTCCAGGCATTGCTCGAGCCTACAGCCAAACTGCGTGAATATGAGGACAACGGCCAGTACTTTGAGCGTCTCGCATTGCTCGAGGAAGCCAAGTCTCTCCCATTCGGCGCTGTGTTTGACTACTTCAACCTCAAGAACAATGTACCTGTAGGCGAGGAATATATCCCCTGCATCCAGCAGTATGAGAAAGAAGTGACCAGCAAGAGAGCTTAATACAAATAAATCGTGACCAGTCCCCCCTGTCCATGGATAGGGGGGATATTTTCAGTTTTAGACACCATTATCTTATTTCAAATGGAAATCGTTATAGGACTTTTAATCATCGCCGTCGGTGCGTTCTGCCAATCTTCGTGCTATGTGCCGATCAATAAGATCAAAGACTGGAGCTGGGAGAGCTACTGGCTGATACAGGGCGTGTTCGCCTGGCTTGTCTTCCCGCTTCTGGGCGCTTTGCTGGCAGTACCCGCAGGGCATGGTCTGTGCGAGTTGTTCGCTTCCGCTCCCTCGTTCAATGTATGGATGACTGTTTTCTTCGGAGTGTTGTGGGGTGTTGGAGGCTTGACCTTCGGGCTCTCCATGAGATATCTTGGCGTGGCGCTTGGACAGAGCATCGCACTTGGCACCTGTGCCGGACTGGGCACGATCATGGGGCCGGTGCTGCTCAATATCTTCTTCCCTGAGTTGGACGCACTCTCCAAACTCACTTTCGCTGTCATCATGGGAGTAGTGGTCACCTTGGTGGGTATTGCCATCATCGGTGTCGCTGGCTCGATGAAAGCGTCTTCCCTGTCGGAGGAAGAGAAGAAAGCGGCTGTCAAGGACTTCAATTTCCCCAAGGGCATTGTCATTGCACTGCTTGCAGGTTTCATGAGTGGATGCTTCAACGTGGGTCTGGAGTTTGGCAAGGACATCCATTTCGCCGAGACTGCAGATATGTTTAAGACCTTGCCGGCGACGCTGCTTGTCACTTTGGGCGGATTTGTGACCAATGCTGTGTATTGCCTTTATCAAAACAGCAAAAACAACACCTGGGGCGATTATAAGAAGGGCAGCGTATGGGGCAACAACCTCGTGTTCTGTGCTTTGGCCGGTGCTTTGTGGTATAGTCAGTTTTTCGGACTTTCCCTGGGCAAGGGATTCCTCACTTCGTCTGAGACACTCACCACACTGTCATTCTGCATACTCATGGCGCTCAACGTCGTCTTCTCCAATGTATGGGGCATCATCCTCAAGGAATGGAAGGGATGTTCAAGCAAGACTATCACGGTGCTGATCATCGGCATTATCGTCTTGATCATCTCGTCGTTCCTTCCACAGCTGCTGTGATATGAAAGAATAAAGGAGTGAAAATTTTCACTCCTTTATTCTTGAATAGCTTTATTGGATGATATTGTTTCTCTTTTTTTGCCTTCAGCGAATCATTTGGGCAGGTTGAATGCCACCGACATTTCTTTCATCTGTGCCTGGCTCATTCCCTCAGGCTCAAATCCCATGGCACGGGCATTGACATAAATCTTGGCACTCTTGCTCAGGACGTCTATCTGGTCGAAGGCATCCATCACATCCAGACCCTGGGCGAAGACACCGTGCTTCTCCCAAAGCACGACATCGTAATCATCGAGCTCGCGCAGCGTGGCTTCTGCCAGTTCTACACTTCCGGGAAGGGTGTAAGGTATAATGCCCAGACCTAACGGACAGAAAGCCTTGGTCTCAGGGATCATGCTCCAAAGCATGTTGGTGAGTACGTCTTTCTCAAGGAAAGCCTTATTGTGGCTCATTGCCACCAGTTCGATGGGGTGGGTGTGGACGGTGGCGTTGTAAGCAGAGCCTTTTTCTATCAGATGATTGTGCACACTTAAGTGTGACGGCAGCTCGCTGGTGGGCAGCACTGGGTTGTCGGCGATGATCACATAGCTGGCGCAGTCGTCGAGGATTCGTATCACGCTGCCGTTCTCCATCGGCTCGCGAGCCAGGTCACGCATACGCTTGCCTGTGCCTTTGCAGTAGAAATAATTGCCCTTGAGCATGGGAAGAGTGGTGCCTATCTGCTTCACTTCGCTGATGGCAGGCATCGCTTTGATCTCGTCGTCTACAAATTTGGTGATGTTCACGGTGATATTGCCGCCGTTGCGCTCGGCCCATCCGTTCTGCCAGAGATATCCGGCCACTTCGGCTATCTTGTACACCTCTTTTTTCAGGGAGGGACGACCTTCAAGTATACTTTTCATATTTGTGTGTTATTAGATAATTTGTTAGTTATAAGCAAAGATAAAAGTTGTCAAGGAGTCTTCGCATTGTTATTTGACAATTCTTCAGCGAAATTTGACAAGTAGACGGCTCAAGAGTTGGCAGCCCTGAACTCGCTGGGCTTCTGTCCGGTTTTGGCACGGAATTTCGACGAGAAATAGTCGGGTGATTCAAAATTGAGCCGGTAGGCGATTTCCTTGATGCTGATCTTGGTGGTCGACAGCAGTTCCTTGGCGCGCTGCAGTCGCAGGTCTTGCTGGTAAAGTGCGGGTGACAAACCGGTGTACTCCTTAAAGAGTTTGCGGAAATTGGAATAGCTCACACCCAGTTCCTCGGCCAGTTTCTGGATGGAAAGATCACTTTCCAGCGTTTCGCGAATGCGATACCTGGCACGGTTGATCATGTCCACCCGAGCGTGGTCTTTGTTGAGGATGATGTTACGCTCCAGCGAATACATGATGCCGATGAGATGATTGACAATACCCGCCATGAGCTGCTGTGAATAGGCGGCTTCCTCCTCCGCGGCCTTCAATGCATTGTCGTAGAGCGAGATAATCTCCGAAGAATAGCCGACGTGATAGATGGGCTTTTCTGGCGACAGGAAGCCATTCAGCACGCGGTCGTCCATGTTCTTGCCTTTGAAACCGATCCAGTAACTCTTCCAGGCTGATGTCTTGAGGGGACCGTAACTGTGCCATTCGTTGGGAAAAAGCAGGAAGATGTCGCCAGATTTGATGACCGACTTGGTGTGATGGGCTGAGACGAAGAATCCTTCACCCTCAATGAGGTAGAGTATCTGGTATTCATTCAGTATCCGACCCTTGTCCATGTCGAAGAAATAGCCGTCTGCATGTCCACGGGTAGGGTAGTGCTCACCGATGTCCACAACGTCGTGCCCCACTGTACTCACAGTAAGTCCCCATTTTGCATCGCGGTCATTAGCTACAAGATATTTGCTGTGTTGCATAACGTGTCTTTCGTATTTCCAAAAGCAAAGTTAAACTATTTTTTTGTTTTTACAAATCTTATCTTGTCATTTTATGTTAAAACACCACATTTTCGCTCGTTATTTTGTAACTTTGCAAAAAATTAGTTATGATGGATAAAAAGGTGATTAAGCATATCTTGCTCCTTGTGTTTGTTTCATCAGGGTTGTTATATCTTACGCGCTCCTGGCTGATGTCACTGGGCATTATGATGATTCTGTTGCTCATCGACGCCTTGCTGAGGCAGTATGACAACAAGAGACGCCAGAAATGGCTGGCCAAGCAGAGAGAGGAAATGGAAGAACAAGAAGAGCTGAAAGACCAACAATAGACCATGCTTCAGTTAAGACAATTGTATCAATCATGGAAGGGCGAGGAGCCTGCCGAGATACGTCCTATAGCCGGTGCAGGCAGTAACAGGCAGTATTTCAGGATTTCCGGCGCCGATGGACATACCGTAGTGGGTGTGATTGGCACCAGCCGGGATGAGAACCATGCTTTCATCTATCTCACACGGCATTTTGGCAAGCGTCAACTTCCGGTTCCGACTATACTGGCTGTCAGCGACGATGAGATGCGTTATCTGCAGTCTGACCTGGGCACTACCGCACTTTTCGATGCCCTGAAAGGTGGGCGTGAGGCGGGAGGCCGTTACAATGTGCAGGAGCAGGAGCTGCTGCTGAAGACCATACGCCAGCTCCCCAATTTCCAGGTGCGTGGCGCCCGCGGACTCGACTGGTCTGTGTGTTATCCTCAGCCAGCATTCAACGAGGAGTCGGTGCTCTTTGACCTCAACTACTTCAAATACTGTTTCTTAAAGCCCACAGACCTCGATTTTCATGAGCTCAAGCTGGAGGCCAATTTCCGGCTGTTCGCAAAAGACCTGACCGCAGAGCAAGTAGACAGTTTCATGTACCGTGACTTCCAGGCTCGTAATATTATGCTCGACAAGGCGGGAAACCCCTACTTTATTGACTATCAGGGAGGTCGTCGAGGTCCTTTCTATTACGACCTGGCCTCTTTCTTGTGGCAAGCCTCGGCAAGATACTCCAATAAACTGCGACGTCGGCTCATCTACGAATATTACAACTCGCTGAAAAACTATATAGAGGTGCCGTCGAAGCGGCACTTCGTCGACCGGCTAAGTCTTTTTGTGCTATTCCGCACGTTGCAGGTCCTTGGTGCCTATGGCTTTAGGGGATATTTTGAGAGGAAACAACATTTCATCGACTCTATACCGCCGGCGATACAAAACCTGCGTGAGATGCTCGACACTGTTGACTTCCATTATCCTTATATGGTGGATATGCTACGGCGCCTGGTCAGCCTGCCTCAGTTCGCTGTCAAAGAAGACCAGCCCCTCCAGCGGGCTGATGGATATAAGACTGCCGAGACTAACGTCTACGAGGCACATCCGGCCGACGGACCGGCTACTTTCTCAAAATATGACGGCAAAGGGCCCCTGGTGGTCCGGGTATTCAGCTTCTCCTACAAGAAAGGAATTCCCGAAGACGAGTCGGGTAATGGGGGTGGGTATGTCTTCGACTGCCGCAGCACGCATAACCCGGGCCGCTACGAACCCTATAAGAAACTCACTGGCCTCGACGAGCCTGTCATCCGTTTTCTCGAAGACGACGGAGAGATCCTGACATTCCTGGAGAGTGTATACCGCCTGGCGGATGCTCATGTGACCCGTTACCTGCAAAGGGGGTTCACCAGCCTGATGTTCAGCTTCGGATGTACTGGCGGTCAGCATCGCAGTGTCTATTCGGCACAGCACTTGGCCGAGCATATCCACAGCCGTTTTGGCATCGAGGTCAGAATCTGCCACCGTGAGCAGGGCATCACCCAGGTGCTGAGACCCTACTCGCAGCACATGCAGGCCATGGTGCTGGCTGCGGGGCTGGGCACCCGGCTGAAGCCTCTGACCGACCGTATGCCTAAAGCCCTGGTGCCCGTCGGTGGCCAGCCTCTGCTGCATCGCGTGTTGCAACGCCTGAAGGATGCCGGCACGGACCGGGTGGTCGTCAATGTGCATCATTTCGCCGACCAGATCGTGTCCTATCTGGATGGTCATCAATACCCCGGAGTAGACATACGGGTGTCTGACGAAAGTGCTGCATTGCTTGAAACAGGTGGAGGCTTGCGGCACGCCGCACCACTTTTCGACCCCCACCGCCCCATCTTGATACATAACGTCGATATTCTGAGCAATGTCGACCTTCGTGCATTTTATGATTTGTCGCAAGACAACGATGCCACGCTGATGGTAAGCAGACGCGAGACAAGCAGGTATCTGCTCTTTGATGACCACATGCGTCTGGTGGGGTGGACTAATGTGCAGACGGGTGAGGTGCGGTCGCCCTATCCAGACCTGGATGTGGCCGGATGTCAGCGTTTCGCTTTCTCCGGCATTCATGTCTTCTCTCCACGTCTTTTCGGGATGATGGAAGAATGGGGTGAAAAATTCAGCATCATAGATTTCTATCTGAAAGTGTGTGGGCAAGCCCGCATCATGGGCTACCTCAAAGAAGATCTCAAACTGATGGATGTCGGCAAGACAGACACGCTCGACCAGGCAGACACATTCCTCCGGCAATTGGAAAATGGCTGACGAGTGCAACCCTATACAGCAACCACGTAAAAACCAAAACCATATAACATGCAACAGAAAATCATTATTCTCGATTTCGGTTCACAGACCACCCAGCTTATAGGCCGCAGGGTGAGAGAACTTGACACATTCTGCGAGATTATTCCTTACAACAAGTTCCCCTCCGACGACCCATCTGTCATCGGGGTGATACTCAGCGGATCGCCGTATTCGGTGCATGACCCACAGGCTTTCCGTGTAGACCTGAGCCAGTTTGTAGGCAAAGTGCCGGTGCTGGGAATATGCTATGGCGCACAGTTTATTGCCCACAGCAACGGAGGAAAAGTGGAGAAAACCAACACACGCGAATACGGACGTGCCAATCTGCTCTCTTTCGATGTGGATAATGCGCTGTTCAAAGGTTTCGAACCCAATTCGCAGGTATGGATGAGTCATGGCGACACTATCACCGCCATACCCGACGACTGCCATGTCATTGCTTCTACCGCAGATGTGAAATATGCCGCCTATGCGAGCAATGCCTGTCCGCTCTGGGCAGTGCAGTTTCATCCGGAGGTGTTTCATACCATCCAGGGCAAGCAGCTGCTGCGCAACTTCGTGGTAGATATCTGCGGAAGCCGTCAGGAATGGAGTCCGGCTTCATTTGTGGAGACTACTGTGGCGGAGCTGAAACAGCAACTTGGCAACGACCGCGTCATTCTCGGCCTGAGCGGCGGTGTCGACTCTTCTGTCTGTGCTACCCTGCTCAATCGCGCCATCGGCGATCGTCTCACCTGTATCTTCGTCGATCACGGCATGCTGCGCAAGAATGAGTTCGCCAAGGTGATGGACGCTTATAAGGGCCTCGGACTGAATGTGATCGGTGTCGACGCGAGCGAAAAATTCTTCGCCGACCTCAAAGGTGTCACTGACCCGGAGCAAAAACGTAAGATTATCGGCCGCGACTTTGTAGAGGTGTTCAACGCTGAAGCCAAGAAAATCACTGATGCGAAGTGGCTGGCACAGGGCACCATCTATCCCGACCGCATTGAGAGCCTGAGCATCACAGGCATGGTCATCAAGAGCCATCACAACGTGGGCGGATTGCCCAAGGAGATGCACCTGCAACTGTGTGAGCCGTTAAAGTGGTTGTTTAAGGATGAGGTGCGACGCGTTGGTTATCAGCTTGATATGCCCGAGCGCTTAATCAAGCGCCATCCGTTCCCAGGACCTGGACTGGCCGTACGTATCCTGGGTGACATCACGCCGGAGAAAGTGCGCATCCTCCAGGATGCTGATGACATCTATATAGAGTCGATGCTGCAATATGTCTGTGATGACGGAGAGATACTGTATGACAAGATATGGCAGGCAGGTGCCGTGCTGCTCTCCACCGTGCGCAGCGTGGGTGTCATGGGCGATGAGCGCACCTACGAGCATCCGGTGGCACTGCGTGCCGTCACCAGCACTGACGCCATGACTGCCGACTGGGCTCACTTGCCCTATGACTTTATGGCCAAGGTGTCTAATGAGATTATCAACAAGGTGCGAGGTGTCAACCGCGTGTGCTACGACATTTCCTCTAAACCACCTTCGACCATCGAGTGGGAATAAACGAGAATAACTAAAGGAGTTCAGATATCTGCACCAGCTCTGGATACATTGCTTCACAGAGGTAAAGGTGCAATTCGATAAATAATAAAGTAAAAACGCTTTTGTGGAACTATCCACAAAAGCGTTTTTTATGACAGAGTTGGGGAATCTTACAAGATGGTCTTGACGGCCTCGAGCATGCCTTTCTCCTGAATGAGGTCGAGGTCTTTCTTGACAAGCTCTGCCAGGCCGGCCACGTTGTGCAGGTCTTCGCCCCAGATGGAGGTGGCGGAGAGCACACCGTCGGTCACTTTCTGAGTGTCGCCAGTAGCCCAAAGCTCTTTGAGCAGATCCATGATGTCCTGTGCGTCGTTGGGCACAATCTCGGCACCGTCTTCACGTACACCACCTTTGTAATAAGTGATGATGGCAGCCAGTCCGAACACAAGGCCCTGAGGCAGTTCGCCCTTGCGCTCCAGGTAAGTCTTCACGCCGGGCAGGTCGCGTGCGCAGAACTTCGGGAATGAGTTGAGCATGATGCTGGTGACCTGGTGGTCGACAAATGGGTTGTTGAAACGTTCGAGCACATCGCCGGCGAATTTCTCCAGCTCGTCCATCGGAAGGTTGAGAGTTTGCATCAACTCTTCAAACTGCACCTTGTGGATGTACTTGCC
>CAMIYC010000080.1 GCA_946402905.1 uncultured Prevotellaceae bacterium
GACGAAAATTTTCGGGATTCTTGACATAAATCAAGTGTAAACCCTGCGGATACCCTATTTTCGTATATTCTTGATGATTTTTGCCTTCACTATTTTCACATCATCCAGAGGCCGGTCGTTTCTATCCGTCTCCACGAGTTGTATCTTCTCCACCACATCCATGCCCTTGACAACTTCGCCGAAAACGGTGTATTGTCCGTCGAGATGCGGTGTGCCCCCGACCGTACGATACACCTCACGCTGCTCGGGCGTAAAACGGGCAGTTCCCTTGGTGGCCTGAAAAACCCGCAACTGCACCTGGTCGAGCTGCTCATTGGTCATTTTCTGTCCCACCACGATATAAAACTGGCTGGACGATGATGCCCTCTGAGGATTGACCATATCATTCTCGCGGGCAGCAGCGACGACGCCTTTCTTGTGAAAAAGCTGCGGAAAACGGATCTCCGCCGGTATAGAATAGGTCTCCGGGCCGCCGCCAAGCTCCTGTCCTTTCACAGCGGTTTTAGAAGACATATCGCCACCCTGGATCATAAAGTCCTTGATCACGCGGTGGAAGAGCACGCCATTGTATGCCTTCTGCTTCACCAGCTTGAGGAAATTGTCGCGATGCTGAGGGGTCTCATTATACAGGCCGATGACGATGTCGCCCATCGTGGTGCGCAGGAGTACACCTTTCTTTGAAAACACATCCTTATTGGACTCCTGAGCCCAGGAGGCAGTCAGGAGTCCCAGAATGGCAATAGATAATAAAACAAATCTTTTCATATTTCACTAAGGCTTGAAGGTTTGAAGGTTTGAAGGTTGGTAGGTTGTTGGGTTGGGTGGTTATGGATGAAATTAACAATGAACACGCTGTTGTCATGCATATCTCACCTAAACCTCACGCTCGGCTGGATTTGTAATCCAGCCGCTATGAATATAAGGATTTTTAATCCGAAAGAATTGACATTTCGCATTACAAATGCTCATACTCAATGCGGACGGATTGCAAATCCGCCCGAGCTGAGCGACCTAACAACCTAACGACCTACCAACCTAACAATCCAATAACTGGAGCTTGCGGAAGTCAGATAGTTAATAAGCGTGGTCGTCGCTTCGGATGTCATCCAGGTCGATTTTCTTCTTGTCGATAGCCCTCCATGCATAGAAGATATAGGCCAGCACAAAGGGGATGATGAAGCTCACATAGGTCATGGTGCGCAGCGTGAACTCGCTGCTGCAACTGTTGTCGATGGTGAGACTGCTTTGCAAATCGAAATTGGAAGGATAATAGGCGGTATGGTTCCATCCGGCGAAAAGCAAGAGACAGGTCACCACCAGCACCACGCCGATGCCGGCAGGCCAGATGCCCCCGATATACGTCTTGCTCATCACCGTCTTGATGATGGCATACAACACCAAGATGACGCCCACGAGGAAGATGAGGGTCACGACCCACATATCCATGAGGTTGTGCAAATACTTCATCGGCTCCAGGAAGATGATGCCGGTGGCAGGATCGTAGGCGAAACCGTCCTTCAGCAAGGTGCGCACGAGAAAAGCGACGAAGAAGATGAGGAAAGGCACCGCCGCGCCGATCAACCTGACGGAGGCACGCCTGCGGATACGCTCGTCATTCACATTATTTATAATATATAGGACACCGAGCACCCTGGCCAGGAAAAACACGGCGAAGCCGAAAACCAGGTTCCAGGGGTCGAGCAGGGCATCGAGCCCGTGGCTTGCATTGGCCCACCGGCTGATGACGGGCTGGATATCGTCGGTGATGCTCATCTTGTCGATCACGAAATTGGAGCCGTTGAAGAAGGTGGCCACAGCCCCGCCCAGGAGCAGCGGCCCCAGGATGCCGTTGATGACGAGGAAGCACTGGAAGGTGCGCGCCCCGAAGATATTGCCCAGCTTGTGCTGAAACTCATAGCTGACCGCCTGCAGTACGAAAGAGAAAAGGATGATCATCCAGAGCCAGTATGCCCCGCCGAAGCTGGTGCTGTAGAAAAGCGGGAAGGAGGCGAAGAAAGCCCCTCCGAAAGTGACCAGCGTGGTGAAGGTGAATTCCCATTTGCGCCCCGTGGAATTGACCAGCATCCGGCGCTCGTCTTCATTTGTGCCGAGACTGAAGATCAGGGAATTGGCCCCTTGTACAAACATCAGGAAAACAAGCAGTGCTCCCAGCAGCGACACCAGGAACCACCAATATTGTTGCATCAATTCGTATGTCATAACGTGTGAATCTTTAGGGTTATTTACTATAGTGAGGGCCTTTCTTGATCTGCTTGCAGAGGATATTGATCTCTACCGCGAGCAAGACGGTGAAAAGCACAAGGAAAAGGAAGAAGGTGACCATGACTGATGTGGACGACAAGTCGCTCACGCCAATCCATGTGGGCAGCATGTCCTGGATGGTCCAGGGCTGGCGTCCGAACTCTGCCACGAGCCATCCCGACTCACTGGCCACGTATCCAAGCGGCAGCAGGATGACGGCCAGCCACAGCCACCACTTGCTCTGGCAGATATCTTTCTTGTACAGCAAGAAGATCGTCACTGCAAAAAACAGGATAAAGAAACAGCCCAGTCCGACCATGATGCGGAAAGCATAGAAGCACAAGGGGATGAAGGGCACCGTCTGCTCCGCGTCTTTGATGTATCCGTAGCCGAAATATTTCATGTTGTCCTTGATAAATGCCGACTTGGCCTCCATTTCTTGCTTCTGAGCAGCAGTAGGCTCGCCTATCGACTGCGACTTCATCTGACGAAACTCGCCGAGGGCCGTGATCACCTCGCGGCCGATCTTCATCTTCTCGGCCAGCGACGGCTGCATCTCGCCATTCTGATCCTTATAACCACCCTTGATGATGTCATTGACACCAGGCACGAAGCCGTCGAAATCGTGCGTGGCCAGCAGCGACAGCATCTTGGGCACGGCTATCTTCAGTGCCGGCTCCTCGCCAGAGGCATAATCGGGCTGCTCAAACGGGTTGAGCAGCGCAATACCCGTGAGGGGCATGCCCTCGCCGCCGTCATAAAGGGCCTCCATGGCTGCAAGCTTCATCGGCTGCGTCTTGGCCACCATATAGGCGGAGTTGTCGCCTGTCATGCCAGCCAGCAACGACGACACCAGCCCCACGATAGCCGCGATCTTCATACTCTCCAGGGCCAGTTTGCGCTCCCGCTTCTTCAATAGATAATAGGCACAGACAGCCACGGTGAACAAAGCGCCGATGATCCATGCCGACGTGACGGTGTGGAAAAACTTGTCGACAGCGAAGGGAGAGAGGGCCACCTCTGCAAACGACACCATCTCATTGCGCATGGTGTCGGGGTTGAATTCACAACCCACAGGATACTGCATCCAGGAGTTGGCCACCAATATCCACCAGGCCGATATCGTGGCACCGACCCCCGTGAGCCACGTCGAGGCCAGGTGAAAGCCCGGCGATACTTTCTTCCATCCGAAATACATCACCGCCACAAAGGTCGACTCCATGAAAAACGCCACGATGCCTTCCACGGCAAGGGGGGCTCCGAAGATATCACCCACAAACCAGGAGTAATTGCTCCAGTTGGTGCCGAACTCAAATTCCAGGATCAGCCCCGTGGCGACACCCATGGCAAAGTTGATGCCAAACAGTTTCTGCCAGAACATGGCGGTGTCTTTCCAGAAGACATTTTTCGTACGGTAGTAGCACGTCTCCATGATACCCATGATGACGGCCAGCCCCAGCGTGAGAGGCACAAACAGCCAGTGATAGATGGCTGTCAAGGCAAACTGAGCCCTGGCCCAGTCCACCATTCCCGAATCAATGTTTAATAAGATATTCTCCATGAAGATTAAATAATGAATAATGATTAATGAATAGTTAACAGCTAATTATTGTGTCACCTTGTAAAAGCAGTTGGTATTCTGTCAGAAGCTGTCACTCGCGCCCCCTTCTACCCTCTTCACCATTTCATTGCCCACATAGTCGGCTTCCTTTCCATCGGGAGCCTTGGACTTGAGGAAATTGGGGAAGAAAAACAACTTCAGGATGACAAACATGATAAACAGCTTGATAAGAATGATTTTCCACAGGGTTTTGCCCAGGGTCATATTCTTGAAACCTTCATAGTAAAGGTCATACACTCGGTATAAAAATGAATCCTTTCTCATATCGGCGGGTTTTTATAAGGAGTTTTGGCTGCTAAAGCATCACATAGATATAATTCTTCGCAAATATATAAAAAAAAATTGAATTGTTCGTTTTTTCCCTAAAAATATTAATTTTAAAATTATTTCAACTTTCATCACGCAAAAAGATTGGCCATGTGACACGAAATCATTAATTTTGCCCATCAAAACGAAAAACAAAAATGAACCGTTCCCAGGCAGTGACATCTGCCCCAGGACTATAATCATTTACTATTATGTCAGCAAAGTCGCAGCATAACAACATCCTGCTGGCCATCTTAGGCTTTATCGCAGTAGTGGCCGTGGTGGCCACTATCGGCTATTTCACCCTCGACCAAGAGGAAGACTTCATCCAAGGTGAAGTGGAGGTGACAGAATACCGCGTGTCGAGCAAAGTGCCGGGACGCATCCTCGAACTGCGTGTCAAGGAGGGTGACTTCGTGCACGCCGGCGACACCCTCGCCATCCTCGACGCTCCGGAGGTGAATGCCAAGAAGACGCAGGCCGAGAGTGCCCGCAATGCCGCTGCCGCCCTCAACGAGATGGCCGACAACGGCGCGCGCGAGGAGACCATCCGTGCCGCCTACCAGCTGCTCCAGCAGGCCAAGGCAGCCAACGACATCGCCAACAAGACCTTCATGCGCATCAGCAACCTCTACAAAGAGGGGGTCGTGACCGCCCAGCGACGCGACGAGGCTCAGGCTGCCGTCCAGGCCACCGATGCCCAGGTGAAAGCCGCCCAGAGCCAGTATGACATGGCCTGCAACGGCAGCCGCCAGGAAGAGAAGAAAGCCACCTCGGCGCAAGTGGCCCAGGCCAGGGGTGCCATCCAGGAAGTCAACTCCTACCTCAGAGAGACGATCCAGACCGCTCAGATGGACGGCGAGGTGACCGCCATCTACCCCAAGATAGGCGAACTGGTCGGCACGGGGTCGCCCATCATGAGCATCGCCGTGATGACCGACATGTGGGGCACCTTCAATGTGCGTGAAGACAAACTCAACAGCTTGAAGGTGGGCGACGAGTTCACTGCCTTCTCACCCGCTTTCAAGAAAGACATCCGCATGAAGGTGTTTTTCATGAAAGACCTCGGGTCTTATTCTGTATGGAAAGCCACCAAGAGCACCGGACAATACGACCTGAAAACCTTTGAGGTGAAAGCCCGTCCGGTGGAGAAATTCGAGGGCCTGCGTCCGGGAATGTCATTGATTATCAAGAACTAAGTGCTCAGGCATTGAAGAGGATAGGACAGATACTCAGGATTGCCGCACGTGAATGTGGATTTTTCAGGCGAAACCCCATCTATTTCTTCTGCATGGTGTTTTTCCCCATCGTCATCGTCGTGTTCTTCACCACCATCATGGGCGACGGCCTGCCTCAGGAGATGCCCGTAGGGGTGGTAGACCTCGACAACTCTGCCACATCGCGCTCCCTCGTCAGGCGGCTCGACTCTTTCCAGTCATCACACGTAGTGGCGCGATACCCCCATATCGACGATGCGCGGCGCGCCGTACAGCAGGGCAAGATCTACGCCTTCCTCTATATACCCAAGGGGATGTCTGACAATCTTCTCTCATCGCGCCAGCCCAAGCTGTCGTTTTACTATTCCTACACGACGCTCACCTCGGGGGCTTTGCTCTTCCGCGACCTCAAGACCATCTCCATGCTGGGCTCTGCAGGCGTAGGCAGCGCCACCATGCAGGCCAAGGGGTATACGCCCGCACAGATCAAGGCATTCCTGCAACCCATCGTCATCGACCTGCATACGCTCAATAATCCTTGGGTCAACTACAACGTCTATCTCAGCACCATGCTGGTGCCGGGAGCCATCATGCTGTTCATCTTCCTCATCTCCGCCTACTCCATCGGCACCGAACTGAAGTTTGAGTCGTCCAGAGAATGGCTGGCGATGGCCGACAACAATATCTACGTGGCACTGGCAGGGAAGTTCCTGCCACAGTTTCTCGTCTTCAACACCATCGTCATCGGATATATGTGGTATGTCTTCGGCGTGCTGCAGTTTCCGCATCCGGGCGGTTTCATACCCATCGCCCTGCTGTCTATCCTCACCGTGCTCGCCTCACAGGCTTTCGGCATCTTCATCTTCGGGCTCGTCCCCTCCCTGCGCATGTCGATGAGCATCTGCTCGCTGTGGGCAGTGCTCAGCTTCTCTGCCGTGGGCTCGGCATTTCCGCTCAGCGCCATGGACACCCCCATCCGGGCCTTGGCACAACTGTTCCCCCTGCGCCACTACTATATGATCTACCAGTTGTGCGTCTTCAACGGCTATCCGCTGACCGACGCGATACTCCATATCGGAGCCTTGTTCTTGTTTATCCTGCTGCCCCTGCTGGTGGTGCACAACATCCGCAAGGCCATGCTTGAGTTTGTCTATATCCCCTGAACGCCATGAAGAAAAAAGAGACACTATCCGGCAGGATCCGAGAGGGCATCTACGACATGTGCTACATCTGGGCCAAGGAGATGAAAGCCGTGGTCAAAGACGAGGGTGTGCTGATCTTCTTTATCATCGTCCCCCTGCTCTATCCCCTGCTCTACTCTTGGATATACAACAACGAGGTGGTGCGGGAGGTGCCCGTCGCGGTGGTCGACCTGTCTCACAGCAACATGAGCCGCCAGCTGCTGCGCCACTACGACGCGGCACCCGACGTGAGGGTGGCCTACCACTGCGACAACATGGAGGAGGCCAAACGGCTCATCGGCCACCAGCAGGCCTACGGCATCATTTATATCCCCGCCGACTTTGACACACGTCTCAACCGGATGGAACAGGCCACGGTGGGTGTCTATTGCAACATGAGTTTCCTGCTCTACTACAAGGCTATCTATCAGACGGCCACCGCCGTGGTGGGCGAGATGAACTCGGGCATCCAGATTGCCCTGTCGGGCAACTATACCGGGCATGAAGACGAGGTGACGACAGCACCCCTGACCTACGACGAGGTGCCCCTCTTCAACAGTACCGCCGGCTACGGCAGTTTCATCATACCCGCCGTGCTGATACTGGTCATACAGCAGACGCTCCTGCTGGGCATCGGACTCGCCGCCGGCACGGCACGCGAGCACAACCGCTACCGCGACCTCGTGCCGGTGAGCCGCCACTACAACGGCATCTTCCGCATCGTCCTGGGCAAGTCGTCCTGCTATGCCATGGTCTACGCCGTGCTGGCTGCCTTCGAGGTGCTCGTGGTGCCTCGCCTCTTCAGTTTCATACATATCGGCGACCCCAAGGCCATCCTGTGGGTGATGGTGCCGTTTGTGCTGGCATGCATCTTCTTCGGCATGTTCATCTCCTGCATCATCCGCTACCGGGAGAACGTGATGCTGATCATCGTTTTCACCAGTGTGCCCTTCCTCTTCCTCACCGGCGTCTCCTGGCCGCTGAGCAGCATCCCCGGCGCATGGCAAGGCTTCTCATGGCTCATACCCTCCACCTTTGGCGTCAGGGCCTACGTGCGCATCAATTCCATGGGGGCTACCCTGGCCGACGTGCGGCCGGAGTATATCGCCCTTTGGATACAGGTGCTGGTCTATTTCTTCCTCACCTGCATCGTATACCGCTACCAGATCATCATGGCACGCCGACATGCCCTGAAACGCCTGGAGGAAATACAAACGACGATTAGGAACCTCCCCTAACCCCTCCGAAGGAAAAACCTCCCCTAACCCCTCCGAAGGAGGGGAAGACTAAGAACCTCCCCTAACCCCTCCGTAGGAGGGGAAGACTAAGAACCATTAATCGCTTTGCTCGATTGGAGGCGACTACACCTCAGCAAGCCTTTAATGCCAGCTCTTCCAGACTAATCTTATGGACAAAATATCTTATTTCGTAACGTTGGAGTGTCTCAGAATTGACAACAGAATCAATGAATATAACATTTTCCGTATATAATACTTCGACACTCCAATCAGGAACAAGACCTCCAATTCTTGGAGATTGTAATGTCTTTTCACTCGTTAACTAAAAATGACAAAAAAAATAGTATTATACACGTTATTACTCATTGTGATGCTTGTAAGTTGCAATAATATCAATGAAGAAGATTTTATTGGAACTTATACTGAAACACATGAATGTTTTAAAGATTCAATTTGGTTATTACCAAATGGAGTCTTTATGCAAAAAGTATATGGAAGAAAAGGAAAGCTCATTTATGATAAAAAATCAACATGGAGTTTTAAATGCGGTAAGTTATCTATTGATTGTATATATACTCTTCCACCTGCGTGCGAAAATGTCGATACATTATATCCGTATGAATTACAGGGGGGTATAGCTGATATGAAGTTTTCAAAGAAAAATGGAAAATTTGCTATTTATTATCCGGTCTTTGTTGAACTGGACGAAGGAATTTACTTCTATAAGATTAAGTGAAGAACTACGAGATGTTTACGACAAACCAAAGTAGTCTTTATCCCCAACCCCATCAATTCCTTGTGAATTCAATGGTGGTGTGGGACTTTTATACTCTCTAAATTCCTCTTCTCTCAACCTATAGACATTGTGTCTTTAGTGCTGAGAGAAGGGGATTTTTCTATGCTTTAGGTCTGTTCTTTCTCCTATGCTCCTCCCTTATGCCTCCTAACCCAACTCGATGCAGCTCTTATCCTTTATAAGAGAAAAAGCGGAGGTCCATCGAGTTTGGGTAGGATGATCATAGGAGGAACAAGGGAAGAAGATACAAGGCTCTTCTTGGGCAAAATGAAAAAATGTCGTTTTCTTTGGAGATACAAGAAATTGTTTGTATCTTTGAAAGCAAAGAAAAAAAGAAAGGCTTCATTATGGGTATATCTGCGTCACAAGAGAGATTCGTTAATTTCTATACGGATTTCGCCTTTAAGAAACTGTTTGGAACAGAGGTCAACAAGGAACTGCTGATCAGTTTCCTCAATTCCCTCTTTGACGGCAAGGAGGTGGTTAAGGACCTGAAATATCTTAACGGCGAGCATCTCGGACAGGCGGTATCTGACCGCAAGACTGTCTTTGACGTTTACTGCGAGAATGAGAAAGGCGAGAAGTTCCTTATCGAGATGCAGAAGATGGATCAGGAATACTTCAAGGACAGGAGCATCTTCTACAGTACCTTTCCCATTCAGGAGCAGGCACAGCAGGGCAAATGGAATTTTGAACTGAAGCGTATTTATACCATCGGCATCCTTAATTTCGTATTCGAGGGGAACGATGAGGACTATATGCACCATGAGGTGAAACTCGTTGACATTGCCACGCAGAAGGTGTTCTTCGACAAGCTGACATACATCTACCTTGAGATGCCGAAGTTCCGCAAGACGGAGCAGGAACTAGTCACCTTGCTCGACAAGTGGCTATATGCCATCAAGAACCTTTCAACGCTGATGGAACGCCCTGTAGTTTTGCAGGAAGCGGTCTTCAAACGTCTCTTCGAACAGGCAGAGATAGCGGCTTTCAACAGGGAGTGGGCAAAAAGGTGCTTCCAAAGCAAACAATCGTGAATATAGCGGAAATTATACTTTTGATGGAGTGAAAGATTGTAAAGAAGGTTCCTATATTGATCCTTCTACTGGAGGATATGCCAAAACAATCGGAAATCCAGATTGGCATAGTCATCCAAGTGGAACTGTGAAAAAAGGAGGGTATACATATGGTTGGCAAGATCCACCTTGTAAACAGGACATGCTATCTATGGGTAGGAAAAAGGCAGAATACGTGTATTCAATGGGCAATAATACGTTGTATAAATATACCCCAAAAGGTGTAATAGCAACATTACCACTATCAATATTTAAATGATGAAAAATATTCTTCTTTTTATTATTTTATTATCATTATCACAAAAAAGTTTTACTCAAGAAAACTATAAATACGTGATTAATGATATGCTTGATAAAATTTATGAGCATAATATTCAAAATGCAGAATTTAAAGAGGATTCTGGTGTAACAGATTCCATCTACGTTTTAAACAATGCATTTACAAACGAATATATTTATTCTGGAAAATATCCTATAAAAATCGGCTTCCCATGTTCGTCTGATTCGTTAAAAAAACATTCCGTGTTTATAATTCAAAAAATTAACAAAAAGAAGCAATCGCTACAGATAAGAGTTTCAATATATAGCATGAATTTCGAGAATGGCGAAGGCAAATTACATTTAGGAGGAGGGTATGATTTTTATTATAAGAAAAAAAGGAAATATGAATATAAAAAAGTAAAAATATGGGGTATATAATTTAATCCCCCCAAAATATAGTATCTAACAGGATAAAAGACTAAGACCTCCACCCGATACGAAAACAGGGGATGCCATTTGTCATGGCATCCCCTGTTTGGTGTTTCGGGTGGGTCAGTTTTTTGTTGGTGTTTTTATGATTATCAAGAATATAAGAGATTTGTCGAAAATCCACAAGGAACGCTGTAATTAAGGAATTCTCCTTGTGAACAGCCATTTTGGTAACTATAATTCTATAATTACCTCCCGTTGGTCAGTGGGTCTTCGACAAATCTCTTAAATTCTTGATAAGAAAAAATTGGACAGTCTATTCTGTAATTCTTATAGTAAACAGTCACTTTGGATCTATATTCTATAATAGGGTGTCTAATTTGTTGTAGTATAGATGCCAGGTGAATATTTCCTATGAAGCATACACACTCCCCCTAACACCCCCTCCGACTCCCCCGTTTCC
>CAMIYC010000081.1 GCA_946402905.1 uncultured Prevotellaceae bacterium
ACTTGCATGCAAAATGCATAAAAGCAACAAAATGGTGTCATGTTGGCGGCCAAGAAGTTTAAAACAGAAATAATTTTGACTAAAACGGAAATTTTCAAAAAAAAACTCAGGCTTCTCTCCGGATATTAAGATGAATAAATATACAAACAAATGAAGGTTTATAATAAAAAAATTGATTTACGAATGAAAAAGATTTTACTATCTTTGATGTTGGTCATGGTCTCGATGGGGACGTGGGCGCAAAAAAATCCCTCAGTAACCTTTGATGACTCAAAGGCCATTATAGAGTATACTGCAACTGGAGTTGATGACTACTGCACGACTTTTAAAAGTCAAGACAATGCCAAAAATCATTTTGGCGAAGATGTCTGGAACCAAATAAAGGGATGCACCGAATTGGTGTTTAAAGGCAAATATAATGAAAATGTCGGTCAATACGGAATTAACGGTCCTTTTGACGCTTTTAATGGCGTATCCGCTGCTACGACTGTAGACTTCAAGGATGCTATATTCCCTAATGAAAAAACTCAAATAAATTGGATAGATGGTCAACCTGTACAAACAAAAGTATCTGGAAGTCCAATGACGTTCAAGCCTTGGGATTCAAAACTGATAAAGGCGATTACTCCCAAAGATCCCAATGCTGTGGTGACAAAGGACATGTTCAACACCAACAGTGACAGCAAACTTGAGGAAGTCGTTTTCTGTGGCGGAACAATACAAAGTTTCAGCACAGATAAAGTTATGCCAAATCTCAGGAGCGTTTCTTTCCCTGAAGAAACAGATGAAAATGGAACCGTATATGGTGTATCCAGAATAGAGCAAGGAGCTTTCAGAAAATTACTAAAGAAAGTTGGCGATAATAATACTCCTTCTCGTGTTGAAATGGATGAATTAATGCTTCCAGGCACATTGACCCATATAGGTGACGGCGCATTTTATGAATGTGATGCTATCGAGACTGTGGTTATGAGACCCCTGACAGGCCAGTGTACTATAGGAGGAGAGGGGCAAGACAACCAGGTTGATGGTGTATTTGCTTACTGCAGTTCTTTGAAACACGTCACTCTCTCCGAGGGTGTGCAGGATATAGGAATAAACATGTTCAAAGAATGTGTATTGTTGGAGTCTGTACGTATACCTACCACAGCCAGGGAAATCAAAAGCGGTGCATTCAACCTTTGTGCCAATCTGCATGAATTGATCATCCCTGAGTATAGCGGAACGGGAACACAAAGAATTTATCCATCCGTTTTTGAAAATTCCGGCTTGACAGACATCTATGTCATGGCAAGATCAACTGCAAAAATACCTCAGATTGTCAGTTTGAATAAAGATGGCAATGGAAGTGGTACATTCTTGAAAGCCCAAGCCATTTCTAACACGCATGACCCATCCACTCCTGCACATAGAGGAGAAATAGAAAACGCTTCAGACGATGAGGTGATGTCATGGTACACGGATGAAATGTCTGATTCACGTTTCGGAAGAGGCGGCGGTGATTGTATGGTTATTTTGCATTATCCCAATGAAATCCCTGCATTGAAGGAATTTTACGATGGGAAAATAAATCCGGAGACCAATCAGGGTCCAGAATCCTGGCTTGAAAATACTGGTGACATTCAATCCGTTAATGGATTGGCACAATACAAAATTAATGCCATTAATGAGGGTGGCTACATAAGTTCTGGCTATGCTGTAGGCTCTGAAAAAGTTGGCAGCCATGAAGATTATTATAGATTCGGCCCCAGCAAGACTAAAAAATACTGGCCTACACGTATCGATTATCAGATTTGCCTGCAAGCAGGCGCAACTGCTACTCCGGGTGAGTTCTCTTCTATTGGATGGAGGCAACTGCCTATCAAGCAGACTACCAACAACGAGGATTACATCTTTACGAAGAAATATGATGACACTTGGTACACGATGTGTTTCCCATGGGATATGGATGACAACACCTTATTCCGTGCCTTCAACCAAAAGTGTGAAATCGCGGAGTTTGTCGGTGTTGAGATGATTAAGGATAAAGTAAACTCGACAGAGGAAAAAGAGCTCTATGATTTGATTTTCCATTTTGACAGGGTCGCTCCCACTTATTATGTGACAGAAGATCGTTTAAGCGACGGCCGTCTCTATGTGAGAACTGAGGATGGTGACCCCAACAATCCATACGAAGGACATGCCGCAAAACGTTCTTATGCCGTCTCAAATAAGAGTAGCGTGAATTTCTATACCTACAAGTGTATAGAGTCGAACATACCAAGTGAGGTCGGGCAGTATATCTATATGCCGTATGGAGTGGAAGATCAACTTGTGAAGAACATTACTGACCCCGCCAAGAAAGCTATGGTGGAAACTTATGCAAGCATCACTCACTTAATAGCTAAGGCCGGTCATCCATATATGATTCACCCAGCCGTTGGTGCAAAGACTGGTCATCCTGCTGACTGTACATTCGCTGGTGTGAAGAGATTGAGCTATGGTACGGTAGATGTAGCAAACAAGATTTATTACGAAAGTGCCGATGCTCTGGCAGACGCAAATAAAGTTGCATTTAATGCTACGACTGGTGCCACGTATAACTCATGGGAGACTGTCGGCGGTGACCAAAAACAAAGCGAATACGTTAACACCAACGAGCCGTTCGGTGATGGTAAAGGAATGTATGTCTTTATTGGTAATCCAACTGAAGAAGCAAAGGACATGCTGAGCAGTGACTATCCTATCGCATATTATCTCGGAGCAGAGATAGACAACGGAGGAACGAATCCCTATCCAAAGTACTACCGTAAAGCTGGTGATGGGAAAGGTCAAGGCAAGTGGTCTCCTTTCACAGCAATCATACGTCCTGCAGAAAACGCACAAAAGAATATAGAATGCTATGTTCCCGAATCTTCATCAAGCACAAACCGCAACGTCGTATTCGGCGAATGGGAAGTGGTAGACCCGACGGGCATCGACGAGATTATCGCAGAGGCTGAGGCCAACAACCAGGAAGTGAAGAAGGTAGACCTGAATGTCGTCTTCTCCGTCAATGGTCAGGTGGTACGCAACAACTCCACTTCTGTAGAAGGCCTGCCCGCAGGACTCTATATCGTGAATGGCAAGAAATATATGGTTAAATAAAAATATTGAGTTGAAAGATGAAAAAGACATATTCAGCACCCATCACAGAGATTGAGATAGCCGAGCCTATGCATGTCGTATGTGCCTCTTTACAAGTTAATACCCATGCAGAATGGGGTGCAGAGGGCAAATACGCCCCAGAAGCCTGGGTGAACGAAGGATGGAGTGAGAGTGGAAGCACGATTAGTGGATTCCCCACAGAAGTGGCCGGCAAGGAGCCAAACGACTGGGCAAGCCGCTCCAACACAGGACTCTTCGATTAAGAGCACGACGATATTGAATGATTAATATCTAACCTCATATCCCCCGCCGCATGGCAACGAAACCATGCGGCGGGGATTACTACGAAAGAATACCAAAAAGACATCTTACACTCAAAAAAAAGATAACAGACTACATACCACACAAACAAACTACGATAGACTACATACCACACAAACAAACTACGACAGACTATCTACCATCATAAACCTAACTACGACTGACTATCTACCATCATAAACCTAACTACGACTGACTACATACCTCCAAAAACACGCTACGACTGACTATAATGAACTAAATAAATGTATACAATCTCCGCTTTTGCTTCACTTGTTGGTTTTTAAGGTTTTAAGGTTTTAAGGTTATAAGGTTATAAGGCGACATGACCAATGAACACACTGTCGTCATGCATATCTCACCTAAAAGCCTCTAAGCATCGCGACCAGATAACCTGAAAACATTGCGACCTGCCAACCCAACAACCCCAAAACCCAACAACCAAACAACCAAACAACCTAAAACCTGACAACCTGAAGTTAGCGGAAGCTGAAAATTAGATGTATGAATCATTCGTAAGATAAAACCTTCATTATTATTTTGAATATGCCGCTTGACTCTACCCAAGACCTGACAACAGACATGAGAGTCGAGTACTTGAAGTCTGACTTGAGGAAACAATACGCCTGACCACTTCAACCTGACCCACACAGACCCGACGCCTGACACCTAAAATTGCACTCCTAAGCGGAAGAACCGCCGCCCGCAAGGGTCGCACCATCACCCCAAGCCGCCCGCAAGTGCAGCGCACCCCAAACAAACACCCCAATAAGCCGACGGCAGGGAAGCGCAAGCGAGTCACCCCATCCCCCCCCCCGGCCGAAACAAGTCAAAAACCAATTATTTTTTAATAACAAAACTAACAAATTAAACAAAACAAACAAATGAAAAAGATTTTACTATCTTTAATTCTTATCGCATTTGTATCTATTGATATAGATGCGACCATCAATTACTATCCCACCCAAAAAAAATGGATAGGTGGGTCTGAAATTAATTTTCCAACGTTCTCTGGGCTTGAGCCAGGAGAGTTGGCAAAGATTTTAAACACCTCAACTGATGATGACAGTTATGTTTCATCGATTTATTCAGATGGTCAGTTGATGACAGTTTCTGAATTCAGAAATATTCTTTTAACTGCTACCGCACTCAATTTTTCTGGAAGCAAGCTCAACCAGGATGACCTGGATGCCATCAACGAATACTTAACAAGTCTTAAGTTCCAGGACATGCACAGTGCCACTCTGAATTGCGAATTATCCAATCAGTTTAAGTCAAAGGCAAAGTACATTGCTTTTCCCGCTGAAGTCACCAATCTCACCGCTGATGTATTAACTGCTGCGAACTGCCCCAATTTAATTGGTGCAGGAGCCTATGACGCAACGTCTAAGACCTTTTATGGATATTCTACCACATCACAGAATCAGTCTTTTGGCGAAGGCGACAAAAATCAACTCAGTAGCATGAAAGTAATCTCAGACATGTGGAATGGGGCTCCTACCGGCAATGGTGCATGCACCAAACTGGTATACGCCGGTCATATTAATATTGATGACATCCGTCCGAAATGGTCTGCAGAAGGACTCTCTGACGATGACTCAAAACTAAGCACACCGCATACGTCAGGAAATGGAGCTGTCTGTTTAGGAATACAGGAAATGGATTTGCAGAATGCAGTCTTCGATAATGTTGACGACATGAAGTTTCACGCTTATGCATCATCGCTGAAAACTATCAAGCTGCCATTAGGCATGACCACTTTGCCGAGCCAGTTTTTGGGTGGCAATAAATTAATCGAAAGTCTTTGTATTCCTTCCAACTACACAACAATACAACAAAAAGCCCTTTATGGATGTGAGAAGCTCAATCATATATACACGACTTCCACAGCCAGCTATGATGACCAATATAAATTAGACTATGGAGAAAGAACGATAACTATTGCTCCTACGGTCACATTCATCGGCACAGAGGCTTTTGCTACATGTATCGGTGTCACCGACGTATACGTACTGGCCACCACGGCACCGGAATGCGAGGCTTTTGCTTTCTCCACGGTCTCTTATGTGGCCAACAACACCCTGGACCAGGCCACTGGCGTGGTGACCCGCGAAAGCTATCATTGCGGAGATGGCTATATGGCTATCCTTCACTTCCCCGCAGAATGCTATGACAACAACGAGGTATGGAAATACACCGACCCCACACGTGACTTCTCCATCGCGACAGAATACCGCGACGAGCGCGGCAACATCGTGATGTGGCCCAACCAGGCTGAGATGAACCGCGCGTTCATCCAGGGCACCACGGGCTATCTCTGGAATGCCACTGTCAACACACGCGTTGGAGGAGACGGAAACGACAAGTGGGGATTTAAAAACGGAGACGGCAAGTATCAGTATGGAACAGGCCGGACAACCGAACAATATTACGATAACATACAGGACATCCTCGTCGACGGAGCCAACAATAACAGCAGTCTTCAATTTGACACGAAATATGCAGGATGGCATCAGTTCCTCCTGTCCAGCTACGGCACCACGGGAGACACCGACAAAACTTTCACCTTCAATTTCGGACAGGTATACGACAATGAGTGGTGGACCATCTGCCTGCCCTTCCCAATGACCAAAAAGGAGATGGGCAGGTATTTCGGACAGTATACCACTGGTGATGAGACTGATGATTACACCGTGAAATCTTATCCTAAACTGTGCCGCCTGGTCAGCGTAGACCGTGTCGTGGACAAGAAAATCGTGCTCAACTTCGGCATTGACCTGGTAGACGCAGCACAGTCTGACGACGATGTCGTATTGGTGGCTGGCCATCCATACATGATCAAACCCGACCTGGACATGAAACTTTCGAAGAATGACATGGCCGAAAGCAGAATCATGCGCATACCTCTCGATGATGTAGCAGAAGCCAAGTATGTCAAGACACAGGAAGAAATGGCAGCCCTTCTCCAGAACAATGTGGAGACAATCGCTCCAGAGTACATCAAGATCTACAAGACACTCGCCGACTACAACAGCAACAACCCCGCCGGCACATCGACATCCGAAGCGGGCAAAGCCGCAGACACAGGCGTCAACAAGCCTTACACCAACTATACGTTTGTCGGCTCATTCTGGAAATATCACCTGCCACAATACAGTTATTTCCTTGGATATAAAGGCGCTTGGCCCAACGGTCAGGTAATGTACTTCTGGCATGACGGCGAGATGGACCAGCTGAACAGAAGCTGGAACACCTGTACGGCCATCATCTGCCCCAACTGGACTGACACCGGTTTTGCCGACCTGTCCAACATCGAGCTTGAAACCATGCACTGGAACCTTGGAGGTTTCACCCAGGATGACTCTTACGCTTCCGCCGGTGGCACTTCGACAAGTGCCGTGGAAATGGTGTTCAACGCCGAGACTGACGGTATCAGCAAGATACACATGGCCGATGGCGAGGTAATGACCAGTGTGAATGGAAAGATCTACAACATCAACGGACAGCAAATGGGAACCGACGCGTCGAGCCTGCCCAAAGGTATTTATATTGTTAATGGAAAGAAATTTATCGTGAAATAATAAGCAAGTATAGTATGAAAAAGACATATATTAGTCCGGCCGTGGAGACGGAGCAAGTGGACATGGTATTAATGGACAATACGAGTTTTAAAAGAGAGGTGACAGGAAAAGCCTTCACCACAGAGGAAGTGCCTGGTCTCGTAAGATCTCTTGATGACTGGAGCCACGACAATTCCGGCGGCCAGGGAGAAGGCGAAACGGGCAACCGCGCCAATGGCTCCAACCTTTGGGAAGACTGACCCTCCATGATAATACCTCAATCAGCGCAGCCGCACGGTTGCGCTGATTGTCTTTTCAAGCCTTTTCACCACTTACGGGCGTATTTCAGCTCGGGTCAGCTCGGGCGGATTTGCAATCCACCCGCATTGAGTATGAGCATTTGTAATGCGAAATATCTTTTTTTCCGGATTAAAAATCCTTATATTCATAGCGGCTGGATTGCAAATCCAGCCGAGCGTAAATTTGTAATGCGAAAGAACAATTTTATCGGATTAAAAATCCTTATATTCAAAGCGGCTGGATTGCAAATCCAGCCGAGCGCGATCCAGCCGAGCGTGAGTGCAAAATTCTCGATCAATTCACGATCAATTCACGATCAATTCACGATAATTCTCGTAAAACCCACGCGGCACGCCGCGTCCCTACATTCTCGCTTGCAATCCAAAACATTCTCGTTCAATTCACGTTCAATTCACGGTCAATTCGCGTAAAACCCACGCGGCCCGCCGCGTCCCTACAATCTCGCTTGTAATCCAAAAATTCACGATCAATTCACGTTCAATTCACGGTCAATTCGCGTAAAACCCACGCGGCACGCCGCGTCCCTACATTCTTGCTTGCAATCCCCAAAACATTCACGGTCAATTCACGGTCAATTCGCGTAAACGTAAACCCCACGCGGCACGCCGCGTCCCTACATTCTCGTTTGCAATCCCCAAAACATTCACGTTCAATTCACGATCATTCGCGTAAACCCCACTGATCATCACACAGACACGCAAAAATCTGCATTTCCTCTTGCTATGTCAAAAAAATGCACTATATTTGCACCATTCGTCACGGAAATTAGTATAATCCTTAATACATAGAAAGATGAGAAAAGTAAGTTTGAAAGTCATGGTGTGCCTGCTGGCAGGCAGCATGATGTGCAGTTCGTGTATTGGGTCGTTCAGCCTCTTCAACAAATACGCCGCCTGGCAGAGGACGATGACCGACAACAAGTTTATCAACGCCATCGTGGGCTTCTTCCTCATGCCCATCGTGGGTGGCGTGACCCTTTTCGTCGACTCCGTAATACTCAACACAGTGGAGTTCTGGAGCGGCGAGAACCCTGTTGCTGCCAACATCGGCAAAACGCAGCACATCCTGGGTAGCGACGGACTGCTCTATGCGGTGAAGACGCTGAAAGACGGTTACCGCATCACAGCGCCCAACGGACAGGTGGTGCTGCTCACCTACGACAAGGCCAACGACAGCTGGTCGGTGAGCCAGAACGGTGAGACGCAAGAGATTTTCCGTTTCAATGCCGACGGCAAGAGCATCCAGGTGAACGTCAATGGTGAGAGCCGCGATTTCACCCTCGACGAGAGAGGCGTGAGCGAGGCTCAGATGATGGCCTTCGGCGACCGCTACTTCGCCATGCAGTGAAAAAAAACCACGCGACCAGCCTGAAAGGCAACCGATTTTACACATTCTGGCTAAAATCTCATGCAAAATGACACGATTTTGGCCGAGAATGTGTAATTTTGCAAATCATTACCTTTAATTCATTAACACTAAAGAATATGAGCAAGCAGAAAAGATTCATCCTCCAGGAAAAAGACATTCCCACACAATGGTATAACATTCAGGCAGAGATGCCCAATAAGCCACTGCCGCCTATACACCCGGCCACCAAGAAGCCTCTCAAGGCAGAAGACCTGGCTTTCATCTTCAATCTCGAGTGCAGCAAACAAGAACTGGACACGGAGCATGCGTGGATCGACATCCCCGAGCCGGTGCTTGACATGTACAAATACTATCGCTCCACGCCGCTCGTGCGGGCCTACGCTCTGGAAGAGGCTCTGGGCACGCCGGCACACATCTATTTCAAGAACGAGAGCGTCAACCCGCTCGGGTCGCACAAGGTGAACTCGGCCCTGCCGCAGTGTTACTACTGCAAGCAGGAGGGCGTGACCAACGTGACCACCGAGACAGGAGCCGGACAGTGGGGCGCAGCCCTGAGCTACGCTGCCAAGGTGTTCGGTCTGGAGTGCGCGGTATATCAAGTGAAGCTGTCGATGCAGCAGAAGCCCTACCGCTCGTCGATCATGCGCACCTTCGGCTCGACAGTGGTGGGATCGCCGTCGATGTCAACCCGCGCCGGCAAGGACATTATCACGCGCGACCCGATGCACACCGGCTCGCTGGGCACGGCCATCTCCGAAGCCGTGGAGCTGGCCTCCACCACACCCAACTGCAAGTACACACTCGGATCGGTGCTCAACCATGTGTCGCTCCACCAGACCATCATCGGCCTGGAGGCGGAGAAACAGATGGAGATGGCCGGCGAGTATCCCGACATGGTGATCGCCTGCTTCGGCGGCGGCTCCAACTTCGGCGGCATCGCCTTCCCCTTCATGCGTCACAACTTCACCGGCGAGCGCCACACGGAGTTTATCGCCGCCGAACCCAACAGTTGTCCGAAGCTCACCCGCGGACGTTTTGAATACGACTTTGGCGACGAGGCTGGATACACGCCATTGCTGCCGATGTTCACCCTGGGTCATGACTTCAAGCCAGCCAACATACATGCTGGCGGCCTGCGTTATCACGGTGCCGGCATGATCGTGAGCCAGCTCATCAAGGATGGTTTCATGTACGGTGTCGACATCCCGCAGTTGGAGACCTTTGAGGCCGGCCTGCTCTTCAGCCGCACTGAGGGCATCATTCCCGCACCGGAGAGCTGCCACGCCATCGCTGCCACCATCCGCGAGGCGAAGAAGTGTATCGAGACGGGCGAGGAGAAGGTGATCCTCTTCAACCTGAGCGGCCATGGTCTGATCGACATGACGGCCTACGACCAGTATATCAACGGTGACCTGCGTAACTATCAGCTCACCGACGAGGAACTGGAAAAGGGCCTCGCCCGCGTTCCAAAGATTCTGTGATTGACAAGTTGCTACTTCTAGTTGACGAGTTGACAAGTTGACAAGTTGACGAGTTGCTACTACCACTCATTAGGGTCAGTTGACAAGTGGATAATCAATAATCAGGGGGAGCAGGTATTTGATTTCTCATTCAAGTACCTGCTCCCCCTGACTGTTTTTTTCGCATCCTTTCTGTCCCTTCCGCATGTTTCCGCAATCTAAATCAAAACGCGGCCTGTCGCGTTTAGCTCGGGCGGATTTGCAATCCGCCCGCTCCGAGTATCAGCATTTTTAATGCGAAAACACCCCATCCCCCCTTCCGACGATGTGACACTGGCTAATGGAATATATAAATAAAAAAACACTTCGTTAGACAAAAAGCAACAAAAAGCAACAAAAAGACGTCTGCGACATCAACAAAAAGGAAGAAAAAACCCAATACCTCAACCTAACGGTGTAGGGACGCGGCGTGCCGCGTCATGAGGTATTATATTGCGAAAACGTCCGAAAAAGGCGAAAAGATGCGAAAATATTGAATGCTTTCCGCATATTCTCGCAATCCCAAAAAATTCACGGTCAATTCCCGATAATTCGCGTAAAACTCACGCGGCCCGCCGCGTCCCTACATTCTCGCTTGCAATCCCAAAAAATTCACGGTCAATTCCCGATAATTCGCGTAAAACTCACGCGG
>CAMIYC010000082.1 GCA_946402905.1 uncultured Prevotellaceae bacterium
AATAACTAAAAACCTAAATCTATTACTACTAACCTAAACAATCTATTAACCTTTGGATGATTGAGCTTTGTCAATCATTGACGATGCAAAGGTACGACGATTTTGCGCTTGTTGCAAGTTTTTGGATGCGCTAAAATGAAAAAATATGCCTTTTCTTGATGTAAATCAATCGTTGTGTGCGATAACAATGCATATTTTGGGGAATTTGTTTTGCGATTTATCCGAATTTTTCTACTTTTGTAGTATGAGAGTACTGATAGTGAATACAAGTGAGCGTACCGGTGGTGCCGCAGTGGCCGCCAACAGGCTGATGGAGGCACTCAACAATAATGGTGTGAAAGCCAAGATGCTGGTGCGTGACAAGGAGACAGAGTCGCTGACCGTGGTGGGACTGAACAAAGGCTGGTTGTCTCAGTGGCATTTCCTGCGAGAGCGGCTGTCGATTTTTTCCCGGCTTCATTTCTCCAAGAAGCATCTTTTTGAGATAGACATCGCCAATTCCGGTTTCGACATCACCGGCCTGCGTGAGTTTCGCGAGGCCGACATCATCCACCTGAGTTGGATCAACCAAGGTATGTTGTCGCTGGCAGGTATCCGTAAGATACTCGACAGTGGCAAGCCTGTGGTATGGACCATGCACGACGCGTGGCCTGCCACCGCCATTTGCCATTATCCCCGCGGTTGCAAGGCTTTTATGACGACATGCCGGTATTGCAGCATGCTCCCCGGTCATGGAGGCAAGACCGACCTGGCGTATCGTGTGTGGAGTCGTAAGAAGCAGATGTTCGGGCGGCATCATATCTCCTTTGTGGCCTGCAGCCGTTGGCTGGAACAGCAGGCCAAGCAGAGTGCCCTGATTTCCCAGCACAGCATCACCAATATCCCCAACCCGATAGACACCCGTGTGTTTCGTCCTGCAGACAAGCAGGAAGCCCGGCAGCGTCTTGGCTTGCCGTTGGACAAGAAGCTGATCCTTTTTGTCTCACAGCGGGTGACCGACCGGCGCAAGGGCATGGACTTCCTGATCGACTCGATAGATGAACTGGTGAAAGCGCAGCCCGATGCATCTGAGCACATCGGCGTGGCCATTCTCGGCGGTCATGCAGAGGATTTCAAGGATCAGCTGTCCTTGCCGGCTTATCCTCTGGGCTACGTCAGCGATGAGAAGAAGATCGTGGATGTGTATAATGCCGTGGATGTCTTTGTGCTGCCTTCCCTTGAGGACAACCTGCCCAATACCATCATGGAGGCGATGGCCTGCGGCATCCCCTGCGTGGGCTTCAAGACAGGTGGCATCCCCGAGGAGATCGACCATCGGAAGAACGGTTATGTGGCTGAGTACCGCAATGTGCTCGATCTGGCGCAGGGTATCAGATGGGTGCTGGAGGAGGCCGACTATGCCTCGCTCAGTGCGCAGGCTGTCAAGAAGGTGACTACGTATTATTCCCAGAACAGTGTCTCCCTGCGTTATATCGAGGTCTACAACCATGCCATGGCTTATAAGCACTATAGTATATGATCACCTTCTCGATCGTCACGGTCACTTATAATGCCGCCTCTGTGCTGAGGGCCACACTCGACAGCGTGCTGGCCCAGGACTATCCTGAAGTGGAGCACATCATCGTGGACGGTGCCTCGGGTGATGACACCCTGCGCATGGTCGATGAATATGTGTCGCGCTCAGAGCAAGCTGAGACCGGCCATCGGATTGTGGTGGTCTCTGAGCCCGACCGGGGCATCTATGACGCCATGAATAAGGGTCTGTCCAAGGCTACGGGCGACTATATCAGTTTTCTGAATGCCGGCGACCGCCTGCCCAGTGGCGAGACCCTCTCCGGCATCGCCTTGGCAGCAGAGGGCGTGGCCGACGGAGAGTGGCCCGCTGTGCTCTATGGCGACACGGATATTGTGGATGAGGCGGGCCGTTTCCTTTTCCATCGCCGCCTGTCACCTCCCGACCATCTCAGTTGGCGTTCGTTCCGTCACGGTATGCTGGTGTGTCATCAAGCCTTCTATGCCCGGACGGATATTGCCCGCAGCGTGCCGTATGACACCCGGTGCCGTTTCTCTGCCGATGTCGACTGGTGTATCCGTGTGATGAAGGAGGCCGGGCAGCGAGGTCTCAGGTTGCAAAGGGTGAGTGGGGTAGTGGCCCATTACCTGCAAGAGGGTGCGACCACCCGCCATCACCGGCGTTCGCTCCTGGAGCGTTTTCGTGTGATGACGGTACACTATGGGTGGCTTACCACCATCATGATGCACGGCTGGTTTGTGATACGCGGTATCGTTGGTAAGATAAAGAACAAGGGGTGAGATTTTCTCACCCCTTGTTGATATGGCAGTAAATATTGATTTTTATGAGTATCTCACCTTCTCGCCTACGATCACTTTCTTGTTGCTGGGATAGTGGTTGAGGCGTAGCAGCTGCTCAGGTGACACGTTGTATTTGCGAGCGATGGAATATAGCGTCTCTCCGGGTTCTACGGTGTGATACTGTACGGAGCCTTTGTATGCGGTGGCTTTCTCCTCGTCGCGCTTCATGGGCGTTGCTTCGGGCTTGTGGCCTCCGTAGACCTCCTCTTTGGTGTATGAGGATACTTTCCGTCCTCTGTCGGCAGTGGCTTTGAGCGATTCCCTGTCGATAGTGCTGCGGCGGAACATATAGTAGTCGCCGGTGATGTCCTGGTTGCGGAAATCGAAGAAGAGCGCCGGGTTGAGGGCTACGCCGCAGAGGCGAGTCTCGAAGTGCAGGTGTGAGCCCGTGCTGCGTCCTGTGTTGCCACCGAGGCCAATGGGCTGTCCGGCGCGTACGGTCTGGTTTTCCCTGACGAGGTGCTTGGAGAGGTGTCCGTAGATGGTCTCAAGGCCGTTGTTGTGACGTATCACGACATAGTTGCCGTATCCTTTGGCCTCGTATCTCACGATGCGCACTTTCCCGCTCCATGCGGCCTTGATGGTGTCGCCGATATAGACTTTGATGTCGAGGCCTTTGTGCTGCCGTCCCCAGCGTGGTCCAAACTGTGAGGTGATGACGCGGCTCGGTGTGGGCATGCAGAAGTTGCGCAGGTTGATTTTGTAGGTTTCGGGCAGCTCGGTCGCCTTGTGCGCATAGCGGTTGTCCCAGTCTTGGTAGAGTGCCGCTGCCGGTGACTCGAGGTTTTCCCTTTCCTGAATAGATTGCAGTGCCAGTGTGTCTACCTGCTTGATTTTCCTGTCGATCGGGGCCATGCGTGCGATGAGGTCCTGTGCGGCTACGGGTAATGCGGCAGATGCCATTACTACTGATAATGCAATTGTTTTTATCGTTTTCTTTACATTCATACTTTTCTTTTTTGATTATTAAGCGTTATCACTCCTCTTGTGATACTTCTTTTTGACAAGATGAAATAAGCGTTGCCAGAACTGCAGAAATCGTTTATTTCATCAATGACACTGCAAAGGTACATTATAAAATTGAGAAAAAAGAGAGCATTAACAGTTTTTATTGTCGTTTTAACAATTTTAGGGGGATGGGGTATGGTCTCTCTGGAGGGTATAGTCTATATGGGATGGGGCTATGCTTGGTGTCTTAGCTTATGAGATGGCGGCCCAGTTGATGTTGGTTTTGCGGAGGGCGTTGAGGCGGCTCCATAGCATTTCGTATTCCGTTTTCTGGCAGAGAGGGTCGACGTCGATGATTTTCTGTGCCTCGTCGCGTGCCATTTGCACGATTTGCCCGTCGTGTGCGATGTCGGCTATTTTGAGGTCGAAAGCCATGCCGCTCTGCTGTGTGCCTTCGAGGTCGCCGGGTCCACGTAGTTTCAGGTCGGCTTCTGCTATCTGGAATCCGTCGTTGGTGGAGCACATGATGTTGATACGCATGAGTGTCTCCTTGGATAGTTTGCGGTTGGTGACGAGGATGCAGAACGACTGGTCGGCTCCTCTGCCCACTCGTCCCCGGAGCTGGTGCAGCTGTGAGAGTCCGAACCGCTGTGCGTCGAAGATGACCATGACAGAGGCGTTGGGCACGTTGACCCCCACCTCGATCACCGTAGTAGCCACTAAGATCTGCGTCTCTCCCCTGACGAATCTCTGCATCTCTTCCTCCTTCTCTTTCGGTTTCATTTTCCCGTGTACTTTGCTCAGGCGGAATTCGGAGAATGAATCGCACATCTGTCGGTATCCCACCTCCAGGTTTTTCAGGTCGAGGCTCTCGCTCTCCTTGATGAGCGGATAGACCATGTAGACCTGTCTGCCGGCGTTGATCTGGCGCCGTATGCCCTGGAAGAGGCTGAATATCTGGTCGTCGTACTTGTGCTCTGTATATACGGGTTTTCGTCCTGGCGGCAGTTGGTCGATGACGCTCACGTCGAGGTCGCCATAGAGAGTCATGGCCAGTGTGCGTGGTATGGGCGTGGCTGTCATCACCAGGATATGTGGCGGGTTGGCGCTCTTGCTCCACAGGCGTGCGCGCTGTGCCACCCCGAAGCGATGCTGCTCGTCGATGACGGCGAGACCCAGTTTCTGAAACTGTACATTATCCTCTATGATGGCATGCGTGCCGACCAGGATGTGTATGGAGCCGCTGAGGAGTGCTTCGTAGACCTCCTGCCGCTGCTTTCCTTTGACGATGCCTGTGAGCAGTTCCACCCGCACCTGCATTCCCTGCAGGAAATTCCTGACGGTCTGGAGGTGCTGCTCGGCAAGAATCTCCGTCGGCGCCATGATGCAGGCCTGATAGCCATTGTCGATGGCGATGAGTGCTGCCATGAGCGCCACCAGCGTCTTGCCCGACCCCACGTCACCCTGGAGCAGACGGTTCATCTGCCTCCCGCTCTTCATGTCGGCGTGTATCTCTCTCACCACCCTCTTCTGTGCTTCGGTGAGTGGGAACGGCAGGTTGTGGTTGTAAAAGCCGTTGAACACCTGTCCTACGTGGGCCATGACGTAGCCACGGTATTTACGCCGGTGGTCGCTGGCATAGCGCACGATGTTGAGCTGCACATAAAAGAGCTCTTCGAATTTGAGCCTTAGTTTGGCCTGGTCGAGCGCACGCGCGTCTTGAGGATGATGTATCATCCTGAACGCCTCATCGCGGCTGATGAGATGCCGTGGCTGTGTGATGAAGGGGGGCAGGGTCTCGTCGAGCGGTGCTTTGAGCCGGTCGGTGATGGCCCGTATGATTTTCTCTATGGAGCGTGAGGTCATCCCAGCCCGTTTCATCTTCTCTGTTGTCACGTAATACGGTTGCATGCCCATGGAGGAGAGCTGCACGCTGTCAGCCTTCTCTATCTCGGGGTGTGCAAACTGAAACCTCCGTGCATAGACGGTGGGATGCCCGAAGACGATGTATTCGGTATGAGTGTCGTAGTTGTCGATCACGTATTTCGACTTGGCAAACCACACCAGGTCTACGATGCCGTGCCCGTCGCTGAAATGAGCCACCAGCCGTTTGTTGCGCTTGCCGGAGTCGAACGACTCAAAGCTCAGTATCCTGCCTTTCACCTGTACGAACGACATGCTCTCCATCAGTTCGCTGGTCTTGTAGATATGCCGTCGGTCGACATATTTATAAGGATAGTACTCCAGCATGTCGCCAAACGTGTGGATGTTGAGCTCCTTGTTGAGCAATTCCTTACGTTTGGGACCCACGCCGGGGGCGTACATGATGTCTTGGCTGAGGATGTCGAACATTTTCGCTTTTTGCTGTTGTCTATTCTTCTCCTATGAGGTGGAGGAACTGCATTTTGTGCTTCAGCGTATGGGTCTCTTCCTGTCCGATGAAGAAAGAGAGGATCTGATAGGCGTAAGGCAGCGCGGCCGACGGTCCCTCGCCTGTGATGATGTTGCCGTCGACGGTGAAGAGCTCCTGTGTATACTCCGCGCCTTCCATATACCCCTCAAATCCGGGTGAGCAGGTGGCCCTGCGGCCTTTGAGCAGTCCTAAGGAGCCCAGGACCATCGGTGCAGCGCAGATGGCTCCTATGCGGCGGCCTTTCTCGTCTTGTGCGATCAGTGCCTGGCGCACTCCCTCGTGCTGATTGAGGTTGACTGACCCTGGCATTCCACCGGGCAGCAACAACATGTCGGCATCGCTGAGGTCGGCCTCTTCGAAGAGCATGTCGGCCTTGACGGTCACGCCGTGTGACGACTCCACAAACAGACTGCCGGTGATGCTGAGTGTCACCACCTCCTGACCGCCACGGCGCAGGATGTCGACAGGTGCGAGCGCTTCAATCTCCTCGAACCCGGTAGCTAAAAAAGTGTATATTTTTGCCATAGTAATAGTTGATGAAAATGTTTCGGCAAATATACAAAAAAAAGAAAAAGAATGCTTAAAATAAGCTGTATTTTTCTTTGAAGTTATCATTTTATCACCTATTTTTGCAGTCAACTCTGGGAGCGCGGGCGTCCTCGCCCGCATCTGCGGCGGGCGAGGACGCCCACGTTCCCAGGCAAAGTAGTGAAATAACAGCTTAGTTATATAGAAGTGATAAAGGATCATATTGCAAACAAACAAATAAGGTTATGTACATTCTTGATTTAGGCTATTACAAATCACCCGAGTCAAAATACCCGGATGAGCATTTCGAATTTGATTATTTGAAAGGACTGAAACTTGACTTTGCTGAAAAATACAACCTGCAGGAGGATAAGCGTTTCGGTGAACTTGATTATCGGAGAGCAACTACCAAAGAAGAAGTCTTGAAGTGGCTGGAAGACGGTATCATCGGTTTCTATCCGTCACAGGATTCAAAAAAATTTAACGATATCGTTTTGGCTGATCCGTCTCCAAGATTGGAAATTTCTGTCTATTACTGGCAAAGTGGATATGACTGATGGGATTGACACCTCTTTAGCATATTGCAGATGCGGTTTTCCAAAGAATATTGAATTTTGGGGGAAACAGGAGAATTCATGCGCATCAGCGGCGTGTCAGGACCGTTAGACCGACGGTGGGCATTTCTAAGAATTTGTGAGAATATTAAAAAAATGAATTATTCAGCCTACGATAATTGAAAATTTAGCACTACATTTTTCCGAGAGCCAAGAATTAAACTGCGCCCCATTTTTCTCAAAATCTGAGAGTTTCATATATGCGGGAATCTTGGCACCCATCAATTTTGCCATCTCCTTGACCTGCTTGTTCGGTGTCTCAATTTTTATGATTCCATTCTTGTCGTAGTGGCACATGAGGGATTGCACGGCACCGAACATTTCCGTCAACGCCTTTTTCGCCCCGCTCATCTTCTTGCGGAGCATGAGGTAGATGTTCAGGTCGATGATGTCTAGCAGTATCTTCCCGCTGATGGTCGTCTCGCTCCACTTGCACAGGGGAAGCAGGTTGACATACTCCTTTCCAGTCTTGATGACCGACTCTATGTCGGTTCTCTCGAAGTAGTCGTCAAGGAGGGCGGCTGGTGTCTTGTCCTCGTTAGAGAGAAGCACGAAGTAGCCGAAGCTCACCTCCGTCCATGTCTTCTCCTTCATCTTTATCTTCCCATATTCCTTGGGGTGCTCGGATATCCATTTCGTGCCGTTCACCACGGCGCTGAATTTGTCTACGTAGACGTAGGCCCATGTCTCCGTACCGAAGAGCGTGATCTTCTTCCTGTAGCCGAAATACATGTGCGAGTTCCTCACGAACGTGTACTTGCCATTGCCGACCTTATCCTTGACTTCCTCGTAAAGAGCTTTGTACGGGTAGCCTTTCTTGGCGGGCATCCTTGCGGCCATCTTCTTTTCCGCCCCAATCGGATACTGCTGCACGAGAGCCTTGGTCACGTACCCGGCATCGAGCACGACTGAGCTCATCTCTATGTCAAGCGTGTCCTTCACGTCGTCCATGACCTGCATGATGGTGTTCACGTCCAGAACGTTGCCCGGAATGAGCGTGAACCACACGGGGAGGCCTGTCGCCTCGTCCAGTACGAGCACCAGGCGAGTCTGCACCGCCACGTGTCCCACGCCGTGGCTGCACAGGGCGTTGAACGGTTTGTCCTTCGCATCGTTGGGCAGGGGCGTGGAGTCCACATAGCATCCCCTGCCGAAATCGGGGTAAATCCTGCGCATGGCCTTCACCCATGCCTGGAAGAATCTGGTCTTGACGTTGTCATCGCCCATCATCGTGAAAAATGCGGTGTCCGTGCGGAGGGAGGAAACCGGAACGTCCCCAGTCAGGTGCGAGACGACACTCTTGCCCACGAAAAGGTCGCAGGTGATGCGCGCACCCTCCTTGAGGATGGAGTGCAGGCTGTGGCATAGGAAGCGGCGACGGTCTGCGTCACTCGCGAACACGTCGGACAAAATACCGGAGATGCCGATGGCCTGCATGAAATGCAGCAGGAGGTATGCGTCCCCGAAGACGGTATGGGTGCCCGGGGCGGGGAACAGGTCCTGCCCCGCTATCCTAGGGTCGTCTGCGGCAACCTTCTGGAATTGGTTGTCAACAGAACTGTACTCCACCAAGTCTTGTCTTCGAGAGGAATATGCCGCTCTTGCCATCGTCGCTAAGCCATATCACCTTGCCTAGCCTCTCCACCTGCTTCTGGACGCTGTGGCTCTTCTTGCCCGCCTCGCAAATGGCGGCGCTGCCCTTTATGATCCTGCCGGATTCGTCCCTCTCCACAAACTGTGCGCGTATGTAACTCATGTGATTAAATTAGTAGCGGTATTTAACGCTACAAAATTTCAATATAAAAATCAACCCGCCAAATTTATGGCGGGTTAATTTGCTGATTTCATGAAAGATTTCAAAATATATGGATATGTAGTGCTAAATTTAACGTCATCGTAGGTTCAGGTAAAGTTCATGCGAAAAACTATAAATCATCCTCATAATTACGTTGATATTTTCTATAGTAAATACTGCTAGTCCTATCTGTATAGTAAATGCCGATACCATGATAATACACTGCTCTAATTTCTCCTCCTCTTAATTTCCACACATATTCATTGCCTTCTTTTTGGGTATATCTGCCATATTTTTTTATAAGTGAATTAACAAGACTATTTAAATCACTAATGTCAGATCTTAAGGGAGCTACAGTCACACGAGATGCTCTCCCGTTTTCTTCTTCTACAATAAGATATGTAATCTCAAATCTCCAAAATTTCCCTTTATAGTGGTGAAGGTTAGGTACTTGAGACTCACCGTTTCTGGCAAACCCTTTTGCTTGAATAGAGCGGTCGAATGCTTTCATCGGTTGTCCTAATGGGATTCCTAAGAAATCAATATGTTGCGCAAAAGTATTTGCGAAAACAAATATTGTCATAAGTGTAAGAATAATTCTTTTCATGACTTTAATTATTTATCTGTTTACTTATCGACCTAATCCTTGATATTTCTATTATTCTTATAATAATCACTTCTGTCTAAAGATTATTTAATCATAATAATTAAAAAATTGTAGCAATCTCGTAGCCATCTCGTCACCTTGATCTGCTGCTTTTCGAAGCCACTCTTCTGCCTTATCTTTGTTTTTTGGTACTCCGTGTCCTTTCATATAGCAGTTGCCGAGGCATCTTTGCGCATCTGCGTGTCCTAGATTCGCTGCTTTTTGATACCATTCTACAGCTTTTTCATAAGAAACAGGAACCCCCCAACCATTCATATAACATTCACCAAGTTCAGTTTGTGCATAAACATCGCCTTGGTTCGCTGCTTTTTGATACCATTCTACAGCTTTTTCAAAATGTTGGGGTATTTCCATATATAATTTATAGCAATCACCAAGGCAATATTGTGCCTGAGCATCTCCTTGATTTGCTGCTTTCTCTAACCATTTAATTGCTTTTTTAATGTTTTTTCTATTTTCATATCCTCCGAATCCTTCAAAATAACAAATACCAAGATTACATTGTGCCCGGACATTACCCTGACTGGCTGCTTTTTCATACCATGCTACTGCCTTTTCGAGGTTTTTAGGTACACCATTTCCATTGTCATAGCAAGCTCCTAAATTACATTGAGCATCAGCATTTCCTTGATTTGCTGCATCTTGAAATAATTCCACTGCTTTACCAAAGTCTTGGGGTACACCATTCCCATCATAATAACAAATACCAAGAATAAATTGAGCATCTGCAAAACCTTTGTCTACTGCCTTTTGTAATAGTTCAACAGCTTTCTCGTAATTTTGAGGCACACCATCACCATTCTTATAACATAATCCAAGGAAACATTGTGCTTTAGTGTGGTCTTGGTTTGCCGCCTTCTGAAACAATTCTACTGCTTTACCAAAGTCTTGAGGAACATCTTTACCTAAATAGTATTTATATCCTGTAGATTGTAACTGAAAAGTGTACCACCCCTAATAATCGAAAAGTGTACCA
>CAMIYC010000083.1 GCA_946402905.1 uncultured Prevotellaceae bacterium
GTTAGCGTTAAAAAACCTCACATTTTTCATTTTAGTATGAAATATTCAAGCTAAAAAACACATATTGATTATACATATAACGGAGGTTTTTTTAGGGCATTGCCCATTTTTTGAGAATAATTGAGTACTTTTGCAAGCGTTATCTTATCCGGTGGCATCAAGTATACCAAGAAGGTGTGCTCATTGTCTATACCGGAGACGAAACCTTGGCAGGACTATGACAAACAAGCGTGAGATTCCACAGTTGCTTCTTGCTGCTCCTACGAGCGGGTCCGGCAAGACCACTGTAGCCAGGGGGCTGATGGCCCTTCTGGTCAGGCGGCATTATACCGTGCAGCCCTACAAGTGCGGCCCCGACTATATCGACACCAAATTCCACGAGACCGTGTGCGGAAGAGGCAGCGTGAATTTAGACACCTTCATGGCTTCACAGTCCCATGTGCGCGACCTTTATGCCAGATATGCCTCAGGAGCCGATGTCTGCGTGGTGGAAGGCATGATGGGCATGTATGACGGATACGACCGCGACCGCGGCTCGTGCGCCGAGATTTCATCCGTGCTCCGCATCCCCGTCGTGTTGATCGTCAACGCCCGCTCGTCGGCATTTTCCACGGCAGCCCTGATATCTGGCTTCATCCATTTCCGGAGCGACGTGAGCGTATGCGGCGTGATCTTCAATCAGGTGGGTTCGCTGCGTCATGCTGCCATGCTGCGCCAAGTGTGCGAAGACCTGCATGTCGAGTGCTTTGGTTGTCTGCCCAAGGACCATCGTATCGACAACGGCTCCCGCTACCTCGGCCTTGACTTTTCGGAGATGAGTGAGGCCGCAGTCCTTGCTGACCTGATGGAAGAGCATATCGACTGGCGCAAGTTGCTCGACATCACGACCCGGGAGTTGCCCGACGCTGTGCCGGCCATCAGCCATCCCCTGAAATGGAAAGTGTGTGTGGCGCGCAACGCGGAGTCGTTCTCGTTCGTTTATCAGGAGACGCTCGACGCGCTGGGTGCAGACACCGTCTTTTTCAATCCAGAGGAGCCTTTTTCCATCCCAGAGGACACCCAGTTGCTCTATCTGCCCGGAGGCTACCCCGAAAAGCACCTGCCACAGCTCGTCGCCGCTGAGCAGACCCGACAGTCAGTCAGGGAATACGCTGAGCGCGGCGGACGGATCCTGGCCGAGTGCGGAGGCTTGATCTACCTCTGTCGCAGTGTGGTCGACGACGAGGGCGAATACCCCATGTGCGGAGTGTTGCCCTATACGATCACGGCCCGCAAGGCCGACCGCAAACGCTGCCTGGGGTATCGGCAGTTTGAACTGAACGGCCATCGCTACAAGGGACACGAATTTCACTACACCCGATTCACCGAACCTCTACCCCGCTCCATCGTACAGGTACTTGACGCCCGCGGACAGGATGTCGACACACCCGTCATCAGGCAAGGCCGTGTGGTGGCCAGCTACACCCACCTCTACTGGGGAGAGACAGAGATACCATCCTTATACGACTGAGACTATGACACGAAGATTGCATCCGATGATGCTGGCCGGCACCGGCAGCGACGTAGGCAAGAGTATACTTGCCACCGCATTCTGCCGTATTTTCCTGCAGGACGGATACCGCCCGGCTCCTTTCAAGGCGCAGAACATGGCACTCAACTCCTTTGCCACGCCCGACGGCATGGAGATAGGCCGTGCACAAGCCGTACAGGCCGAAGCTGCCGGAGTGTCCTGCCATTCAGACATGAACCCTCTCTTGCTCAAGCCCCAGAGCGACCACACCAGTCAGGTGATACTCAACGGCCGTGCAATCGGCCACCGTGATGCCTACGACTATTTCCGCCGTGAGGGCCGCGAGGAGCTGCGCTCTGCCGTGTGCGCTGCCTATGACCGTCTGCAAAGCCGCTTCAACCCTGTCGTCATGGAAGGAGCGGGGAGTATCTCCGAACTGAACCTGCGTGACAGCGACCTGGTGAACATGCCCATGGCCCGTCATGCCGGCGCCGATGTTTTCCTCGTGGGAGACATAGACCGTGGCGGTGTCTTTGCCTCGGTCTATGGCAGCGTGGTGCTGCAGGAACCAGAAGACCGCAAACGCATCAAGGGCATCATCATCAATAAGTTCAGGGGCGACCTGCGTCTCTTTGAACGTGGCAGGAAGATACTGGAAGACCTATGCGAAGTGCCTGTGGTGGGTGTGGTGCCTTACTACCATGATATCTATATCGAAGAGGAAGACAGCGTAGACCTGGCCATGAAGTCGAGACAGGCGGAGCAGGGCAAGGTGAATGTGGCTGTGGTATTGCTGCGCCATCTCTCCAACTTCACCGACTTCAATGTGTTGGAACGTGACCCACGTGTGCACCTGTTCTACACCAACAACACGGACGACCTCTCCAAATGTGACATCATCATCCTGCCCGGCTCCAAATCGACCATCGACGACCTGTATGAGCTGAGGCGTAACGGGGTGGCACAAGCTATCATCCAGGCCCATCGTCGGGGAGCCAGTGTCCTGGGCATCTGCGGAGGCTATCAGATGATGGGTGTCGAGGTGTGCGACCCGGCACATGTAGAAGGCGATACTGAGCGGTTGCCCGGCTTGGGGCTGCTCCCTCTGACCACGACGATGAACGGCGACAAGACCGTGCGCCAGACCCGTTTCAGACTGTTGCCAGATGGCGGGAATCACCTGTTGGAGGGGTATGAGATACACATGGGCGACACGACACTTTTCGGCGACGCCATATCCCATCCGCTCACCATCAGCGAGGATGGCAAAGAAGGCGGGTATCTGAAAGACGGCAGGTGCATGGGCACTTATATCCACGGGATTCTGGACAACACGGCTTTCATCAACTTTCTGTTGGAGCCATTCGCCGAAAAAATCAGTGAGAAGCACCCCCCTATAGACTATCATGCCTTCAAGGAGCGGCAATATGACCTGCTGGCCGACCATGTGAGGAAATATGTGAATATGCAGCAAATCTACGACATACTCAGCAACAATGATTGACGGACACGGCGACGACATCTGGAGATATGTTGATATCCGTATGAATTTCAGCACCAACATATATGGCGGAGAGGATACCGCACCGCTCGGGCAGTATCTGAAAGAGCGTCTCCATGTCATCTATTCATATCCTGAGCCCGCCTCTCACTCGCTGGAGCACCTGATCGCCCGGAAATATGGCATCGGCGACGGCGAGGTGTTGGTCACCAGCGGTGCCACCGACGCCATCTATCTCATCGCCCAGACCTACCGTCACCTGCGTACGTATAGCGCGATACGTCCTACCTTTTGTGAATACGATGACGCCTGTAAGGTTTTCGGCTGGGAAGAGACGGCAACGCCTTCCGTCTGCTGGATCTGCAACCCCAACAATCCCACAGGCCAGGTATGGGATGACGCTCATATCCACCACCTGGCGAGACAGCACAAGCTTTTGATCGTAGACCAGTCGTACGAGGACTACACCTTGAAGACGGTCATGTCGCCACGCGATGCCTTGTGCGACGGCCATATCATCCAGCTCCATTCCATGACCAAGCGGCTGTGTATACCCGGTCTGCGACTGGGGTATATCATTGCTCCCGCCGAAGTCATTGCCCAGCTGAGAAGCCAGTACAGGCCCTGGGCCGTGAATGCGCTGGCCATAGAGGCAGGCAAGTGGTTTTTCTCTCATCACGCCGGAGAAAGAAGAGGGCTGGGCACCTATCTGGCTGAAGCACAGCGTCTGCGCGAAAAGCTCAGCGGGATAGACGGCATAGAAGTGATGCCTACAGAAACCAATTTCATGCTTTGCACTGTGACTCCCGCCACCGCAGCCGAGCTGAAAGCGCATCTTGCCAGCCATGGGATGCTGATCAGAGACGCCTCCAACTTCAGAGGACTCACCCGGCATCATTTCCGCATCTCGGCCAGGTCGGCTCAGGAGGATGACGCTTTAACCGAAGAAATACGTCAATTTATACAATCCCGCTAACTACAGACATGTATAAGATCATCTCCCTGTTGACAGGATGGATACTGGACCTCTGCTTGGGCGACCCCTCGCGGCTGCCTCACCCCGTCGTATGGTTTGGCAAAATGATAGCCCGCTGTGAGCGGAAGTACAATCAAGGCCGTCATAAGACGTTGAAAGGGGCTCTCGTTTCGGCGTGCCTCGTATTGTCAGTCTTTGCGATGACCTGGGGGCTTCTCTTCGCCGTCTCCCATGTCAGTGTCCTGTTGTCGACGGCCTTCAGCGCAGTTCTGATATTTTTCGGCTTGGCGGGTACCACCTTGATCAGAGAGGTCAGGATGGTGTTCCAGGCTGTGGATGAATCGGTGGAGGCAGGGCGTCGTCAGGTGGCACGTATCGTAGGCAGAGACACCTCGGAACTGTCGGCCCAGGAGATCCGCACCGCTGCCCTGGAGACTCTGGCAGAAAACTTGAGCGATGGCGTTGTGGCTCCGCTTTTCTGGCTGGCCCTCTGCGGTGTGCCTGGCATGATGGCCTACAAAATGGTCAACACACTCGACTCGATGATCGGCTATCGCACCGCCCGGTATAAGGAATTTGGCTGCTTCGCCGCCCGGATGGACGATGTGGCCAACTACCTGCCAGCCCGTCTGACCGCCCTGCTGATGGTCATCGCATCCGGACGGTTGTCGCTGGTGCGCTTCGTCGGCAGATACGGCTCCTGTCACGCCAGTCCCAACAGTGGGTATCCCGAGGCGGCTTTGGCTGGGATTCTCGACTGCCGTTTCGGCGGACCGCATTATTATTTCGGTGAAATGTTTGACAAACCCTATATCGGCGAAAACGACCGTCCGCTGGTCACCGCAGACATGCGCAAGGCCGTATATATCAACCGGGTGGCCGAGGTTTTAGCTGTGATCCTGGCCGCTCTGACTATGTTATAGGTGTTTGGCTTTTCATTCGTAATTTTGGCTGTCCAATATCTTTTATCAAGAATTTTAGAATTATAGAATTATATTTACCAAAGTGAATGCTGTCAAAGATAATTCTATAATTCTTAAATTCTTGATGTAATCATAGATTATCAATAACAAATTGGACTGCCTAATTCGTAATTTTGGCTTCGCCGAAATTACTCTCACTCAGAAAAGCTCAAATAAATTTGGCTTTTCATTCGTTTATTCGTAATTTTGCATGATTTAAGATATCCTGCTAATGTGAAACACATAAATACAAATCAAGATGGAAACCATAAGAAATTTCGACCAACTCGTATCTCATCTCTCCCAACTCGGACAGCGTAAGAAGGTGGCAGTGGTATGCGCCTCTGACGACTCCACACAATATGCTGTGGCCCGGGCTCTGAAGGAAGGTTTTATCGAGGCTATCTTCGTGGGATGCAGGGAAGAAATCGAGCACAAACCCGAATTTCAGGAGATGAGTGCATACGTGAGCTATGTCGACGCTGCCGACCGCGACGAGGCCGCCCAGAAAGCTGTGGCCCTGGTGAGGGAAGGCAAGGCCGACGTGCTGATGAAAGGACTGATCAACACCGACAACCTGCTCCATGCAGTGCTCAACAAAGAGCACGGCATACTGCCCAAGGGACAGGTGCTCACACATATCACAGCCGCCTGCATCCCTGGCTATCCCAAGATGCTCTTCTTCACCGACGCCGCCGTCATCCCCTACCCTACCCAGGAACAGCGAGTGGAGCAGGTGAAATATGTGGCGGGGCTGTGTCGCTCTTTCGGCATTGCTGAGCCGAAGATCTCGCTCATCCATTGCTCTGAAAAGGTGGGCGGCAAATTCTTCCCCTTCACAGAGGGATATATCGACATCATCAACAGTGGCAAGCGCGGCGATTTCGGACCCTGCGTCATTGACGGTCCGCTCGACCTGAAGACCTCCTGCTGTAAGGAGAGTCTGGTCAAGAAAGGTATCGACTCACCATTAGAAGGCGAGGCCGACGCCCTGGTATTCCCTGACATCGAGGCTGGCAACGTGTTCTATAAGACCATCACCCTATTCTGTGGCGCAGAGACTGCCGGCGTACTGGCCGGTACGATGGCTCCCGTCGTCCTGCCCTCACGCAGCGACTCCAAAATCTGCAAGTTCTGCAGTCTCGCCTTGGCCGCCATCAACTCATAATCCATGCACTAAACCACTCATCTGCACATGAACAACTACATAGAAGTAAAAGGCGCACGCGTCAACAACCTGAAAAACATTGACGTCAACATACCCCGCGACCAGCTGATCGTCATCGCCGGCGTCAGTGGCAGCGGCAAATCGTCGCTGGCCTTCGACACCCTCTACGCGGAGGGACAGCGCCGGTATGTGGAGAGCCTTTCTTCTTATGCCCGTCAGTTTCTGGGCAGGATGAGTAAGCCGGAGTGCGACTTCATCAAAGGCCTGCCACCGGCCATCGCTATAGAGCAGAAGGTGAACAGCCGCAACCCAAGGTCGACGGTGGGCACCTCCACGGAGATCTATGAGTATATGCGGCTGCTCTATGCCCGCATCGGCAAGACTTATTCTCCCGTCAGTGGCGTACTGGTCAAGAAGCATACGACCGATGATATCGTCGCTACCGTGCAACAATTCTCGGAGGGTACGAAATACTGTGTCACAGCGCCGCTTCATGTGCCTGAGAACCGCACCCTGGAGCGTCAACTTCAGATGGAGCTGCAACAGGGTTACGTGCGCCTGTTTGTCAAAGGACAATTCGTGAGAATCGATGATTTCCTTGAAGATAAGGAAACCCTGTCGACCACTTCCGTCGATGACATCTACCTGCTTATCGACCGCCTCTCGGTCGACACCTCCAAAGATGCCATCTCTCGTCTGATCGACTCTGCCGAGACGGCCTTTTACGAAGGCGACGGGTCGTGCCGACTCACGTTCCTGCCCTCCAACATCTCGTACGACTTCTCCACCCGATTTGAAGCCGACGGCATCACCTTTGAGGAACCCAACGACAACATGTTCTCCTTCAACTCGCCAGTGGGTGCCTGTCCTACGTGCGAGGGCTATGGAAAGGTGATCGGCATAGACGAGAAACTGGTGATACCCAACACCACCCTGAGTGTATATGACGGGTGTGTGCAGTGCTGGCATGGCGAGAAAATGGGCGAGTGGGCCAAGGAATTCTGCCGCAGGGCGGCGAAAGATAATTTCCCCATCTTCAAGCCCTATTACGAACTGAGCCAGAAAGAGAAAGGCTGGCTCTGGCACGGTCTGCCCTCCGACAGCAAGGATATCCATCAGCAGGTATCCATCGATGCTTTCTTTCAGATGGTGAAGGAAAACCAGTATAAAATACAGTATCGGGTGATGCTGAGCCGCTACAGAGGTAAGACCGTGTGCCCCGAATGCCGCGGCACCCGTCTGAAGAAAGAATCGGGATATGTGAAAATAGGCGGAATGAGTATCTCCGACCTGGTGGAAATGCCTGTCGCTAATCTGATAGAATGGTTTGAGCGCTTGCAATTGGATGACCACGAGCAGCAAGTGGCCAAGCGTCTACTCACCGAGATCAACAACCGGCTTCACTTCCTTAGCGAAGTGGGTCTGGGATACCTGACGCTCAACCGCCAGTCTAACACGCTGAGCGGCGGCGAGAGTCAGCGTATTAACTTGACCACTTCGCTGGGCAGTTCGCTGATCGGGTCGCTTTATATCCTCGACGAACCGAGCATCGGTTTGCACAGCCGAGACACCGACCGACTCATCCACGTGCTCAAAGAATTGCAGTCGCTCGGCAACACCGTAGTGGTGGTGGAACATGACGAGGAGTTCATGCGGGCGGCAGACTACCTGATCGACGTTGGGCCAGACGCAGGCCGACTGGGGGGCGAGATTGTCTTCGAGGGGCATGCCTCGGCCATCAACAAGGAGGCCCTGGATCGCTATCCACGCAGCTACACGGTAAAATACCTGACAAAGACGGAGACTATCCCCGTTCCTTCCAGCCGGCGTCCCTGGAACATGTGCATCAAGATCAAAGGTGCCCGGATGAACAACCTCAGGGGCATCGACGTGGCATTTCCCCTGAATGTCATGAATGTGGTGACAGGTGTGAGCGGAAGTGGCAAGTCCTCACTGGTGAAAGGTATTCTATACCCAGCCTTGAAACGGCACTTGGGGGATGTCTGCGACGCTCCTGGAGAGTATCTGGCACTGGAAGGCGACTGGCAGCAGGTGAAGAGAGTGGAATTCGTGGACCAGAATCCAATCGGTAAAAGTACGCGTTCCAATCCTGCCACATACGTCAAGGCATACGATGCCATCCGGCAGTTGTTTGCCGAGCAGCCTCTGGCCAAACAACTGGGACTGACACCTCAGTATTTCTCCTTCAATACTGACGGTGGGCGGTGCGACGAGTGCAAGGGTGCCGGCGTTATCACAGTGGAGATGCAGTTCATGGCCGACTTGGTACTGGAATGTGAGTCATGCCATGGCCAGCGGTTCAAGCACGACATCCTTGATGTGCGTTTCGCCGGGAAGAATATCAATGACGTGCTCGATATGACCGTCAGCGAGGCCATCGCATTCTTTACGGAGCACCAGCAGAAAGATGTCGTCACCAGGCTGACACCCCTGGAAAAAGTGGGTCTGGGCTATATCAAATTAGGACAAAACTCGTCGACGCTCTCGGGCGGCGAAAACCAGCGTGTCAAGCTGGCGTATTTCATCGGGCAGGAGAAGCAAGACCCTACCCTGTTTATCTTCGACGAACCTACTACCGGCTTGCATTTCCATGATATCCAGCGTCTACTCTCCGCTTTCAACGCATTGATCGAGCGCGGTCATTCCATCATCGTGATCGAGCACAACCTGGAGGTCATCAAATGTGCTGACCATGTGATCGACTTAGGTCCTGAGGGAGGAGACAAGGGAGGCAACCTTGTCTTCGCCGGAACGCCTGAGGAATTGGTAAGCTGCAAAGAAAGCCTCACAGGAAAATACCTTCGTGAGAAATTTGTCTGAAAATATTTTGTGGAAACAAAAAAATCAATTACCTTTGCAGTCGCATTATAAAAATGCCTTTTTGTCAATGCCGATATGGCTCAGTTGGTAGAGCAATTCATTCGTAATGAATAGGTCCCGGGTTCGAGTCCCGGTATCGGCTCCTTTCTTAAGCGGAATTAGCACATCGGTAGTGCATCGGCTTCCCAAGCCGAGGAGGCGGGTTCGATTCCCGTATTCCGCTCACTGAATTAAAGTGCTGGAAGCCAGTGAGTTTGTAAAATAAACTCACTGGCTTTAATCTTCTAAAATGACTCCTTTTTAAAACCTAAATGGCGTTTCTGGTGTTTTGAGGCGTTTTGAAGCACAAAAAATCGCACCCTATTCCGCACCCTGTTTAAATATCGGAGGCGTTTGATTTCCTTATCAGACACAAGAGCGGAGACCTGCTTGGTGTGTTCCATAGAGAAGGATGGGGAGAAATTGACCTTATATGGGGAGATGTTCATGGAGGTGTTGGACACATTCTTGGCAAGCATGTCGGCGAAGGAAAGAGCTTTGCGACTAAAGATGAAGCAATCAAAGAAATAGACAATATCATCAGTAATGGCGTGAACGCGTTTGAGAATGGCGATAAGGCGGTTTTCAAAATAGGCAGTAAACTTGTAACCGTCCGAAAGAATTGGCGTGAACATGGCAAAAAGAAAGCCGACAAGAACTGGGTTCTCACGGCTTATGATGAAGAGGCAGCTGACGGAGACATGAGCGCTATAGCAACCGCCAATCGAGGTCAAGCTGCGCAGACCACTGCCAATTCCACCGACAAAGTTAGCGATTTTTCTTCGAACCTGCAAGGGAAAGGGGGGAAAAAATCCGCGATGGGTGGTGACTCCGAGGGAGCGATGGAGCCGCGCCAGACAGAACGGGAGAACGCAGTGGAGGCTGGCACGGCAGCACCGCGCCTGTCGGAGAAGGAGGTGCGCCGTGGTGTGAAGGACCATGTGAGGAAGTGGAACGGGGTGCTCAACGAGGACAACATCGAGACCGTGGGCGATGCCATGCGGTGGGTCTATGCCATGGCAGCAGAGACCAGACGACAGTATTCTCGTGAGACCGGTCACAAGATGGGACTCGACTACTCCCGACTGCTCGACAAGGACGACAGCCACGGGCGCAAGATAGACACGTCGAAGGCGAAGTACTACCTGACACATATCGAGGCGATGGCAGAAAGGATGAAAGAGCGACTCGAGTCCGCCATTGCAAAGACGAAGAGCGACGCACCGCGCCGCGCCTTGGAGGAGACGCTGGCAGAGCTTGAGCGCACGGTCAAATGGTACCGCAGGGCTGCGAATGGCGACGT
>CAMIYC010000084.1 GCA_946402905.1 uncultured Prevotellaceae bacterium
GGTGCATTATAAAGTCAATACAACTCCGACAGACATGACAAAGATAGTAAAAAAAATGCGTAATCTATTGGCTTTACCAGATATTTTTTGTCTTATTCTAATTTCGCGAACTTCTTGGTGACATGATTGATAAGGCATATTTCAGGCTTCATTATTGTTTCTGTATTTTATTATGATATCAATTTTTCGAATATTTAGAATTGAAAGGCCATATTATGCTACATTTTTTGAACCTGAATAGAAAAAACTAAAATTTAGCAAACCGAGAGAAATACAAAACAAATAACGAAGTTTTTGTTTTTGTCCTTTTCATTCATTATCTTTGTAGGCGAATTGCGAAAGCCAACCGCCCAATGAAACGTGTAAGACCAAAGAAAAATCTCGGACAGCATTTCCTGACCGACCTGAATATCGCAAAAGACATCGCCGACACTGTCGACGCATGCCCGGAAATTCCGGTGCTCGAAGTCGGACCGGGGATGGGCGTTCTCACCCAGTATCTCATCACCAAACCACGAGACCTGAGAGTGGTGGAGATCGACAGCGAGTCGGTAGCATATCTCAATGAGCATTTCCCGCAACTGCGCGACCAGATTGTGGCAGATGACTTCCTGCGCATGGACTTGCGCCAACTGTTCGATGGGCGGCAGTTCGTACTCACTGGTAATTATCCCTACGACATATCTACGCAGATCTTTTTCAAGATGCTCGACAACAAAGATCTCATACCTTGTTGTACGGGCATGATACAGCGTGAGGTGGCACAGCGCATCGCGTCAGCACCGGGCAATAAAGCATACGGCATACTGAGCGTACTCATACAGGCGTGGTACAGGGTGGAGTATCTGTTCACCGTCGACGAACATGTGTTCAATCCGCCGCCAAAGGTCAAAAGCGCCGTCATCAGGATGACACGCAATGAGGTCACTGATCTGGGGTGTGACGAGCAACTCTTCAGAAGGGTGGTCAAAACTGTGTTCAACCAGAGAAGAAAAATGCTGAGGGTGAGCCTGAGGCAGTTGATGCCAGGCGGGCCCGCCACTGAGGCGATGCTCTCCAGCGATATGATGACTGCAAGGCCCGAACAGCTCTCTATACCTCAATTTGTCAAACTCACCAACATGGTGGCTGATGAACTGGACTGATTTTTTTAACGAATATGTTGCAGATAAATAAAATTTTACTTACATTTGTAGTCTGAAACTAATAATTGCGAAAATATGATCGACGTAAAAGCTACTTTAAGCGAGAGTGAAGAGAGAATGGAGATGGCTGCGATGTTCCTCGAGGAATCGTTGGCCAAAATACGAGCCGGACGGGCCAATGTGGCCATAGTCAGCGGCGTGAGAGTAGATTCCTATGGCAGCATGGTGCCACTCAACCAAGTGGCCAATGTGTCTACACCCGACGCGCGCACTATCGCCATCAGACCGTGGGACAAGAAAATGATCAGGGCGATTGAGAAGGCTATCATGGACTCTGATGTCGGTATCACGCCCGAGAACAACGGAGAGGTCATACGACTGGGAATACCACAGCCCACCGAGGAGCGTCGACGCGACCTCACAAAGCAGTGCAACAAAATCGCTGAGAAAGCAAAAGTCGAGGTGCGTAACGTGCGCTCGGATATCAAGGACAAGCTCAAGAAGGCTATTAAAGACGGTCTTTCAGAGGACAATGAGAAGGACGCAGAACTCGAACTGCAGAAACTTCACGACAAGTTTATCAAGAAGATTGACGAGATACTGGCAGCCAAGAATAAGGAGATCATGACCGTATAGACCCTGTGAAAGGCATCGTCATAAAAAATACTGGCAGCTGGTACACCGTGCTCAACGAAGAGGGGGAGCAGGTGGAATGTAAGATCAAAGGCAATTTCCGCCTACGTGGTATACGCAGCACCAACCCGGTGGCTGTGGGAGACCATGTGCAGATCATACGCAATCAGGAAGGTACGGCGTTCATCAATGAGATTGATGATCGCCGTAACTATATCATACGCAAATCGTCAAACCTCTCCAAGCAGAGCCATATCATCGCAGCCAACGTCGACCAGGCGTTCCTCATCGTCACCGTCAATTATCCAGAGACGTCAACTACCTTCATAGACAGATTCCTCGCTTCGGCTGAAGCTTACAGAGTTCCGGTATGCCTCATCTTCAATAAGACCGACCTGCTGTCTGATGATGAGCGGCATATACAACAGATGATGGCGCAACTTTACGACAGCATCGGATATACATGTGTAGAGGTGTCTGCTAAAACAGGCGAGGGTATAGACAACATCCGACAGTTGTTGAAGGACAAAATCTCCGTATTCAGCGGTAACAGTGGAGTGGGGAAGTCAACGTTGCTCAACAGGCTCATACCCGGAGTAAAACTGAAGACTGCTGCTATCTCCGAGGCGCACAACACCGGCATGCACACTACCACGTTCAGCGAGATGCTCAGACTGCCGCAGGGCGGATGGGCCATCGACACGCCGGGCATCAAAGGATTTGGTACATTCGACATGGAGCCCGAGGAGATCTGCGGATACTTCCGTGAGATCTTCAGATTTTCCAAAGACTGCCGTTTCAGCAACTGCACGCATACGCATGAGCCGGGATGCGCCGTCTTGAAAGCACTCGACGAGCACTACATCGCCGCAAGCAGATACAAGTCTTATGTCAGCATGCTCGATGATAAGGACGAGAGCAAATACCGCGACCCTTATTAAAATACACCATAAATTCATAATTCAATTGATGAAAAATCATCTCTTTTCATTCCTGTTCTTCTTCATACAGGCCGTTGCCACCATGGTCTTAGCTCAGAATGAAGCACCACAGGCCATTCATCCCCCCGTGGGCACCGTATCTGGTGCAGACAGTGGCGTCATCTCTATCACATTGGTCAACAAACACCTTAATTACAAAGGATGCCCTGCTCAATACCGCGATCCGTATATACAGTCGCCAAAGTCGGCCAATATTCATCCCGATGGAACCAAATATTATGTCAATTCTCTGGAAGGATGTGCCACCGTGGTCTATGACATGAAAACTCATCAGAGACTCAAAGTCATCAACTATCGGTTTGAAGACGACAAGGATGCAAAACTATGGAGCACACCCAGCAAGTTCTATCCTTTCACTCATTATACCGAAAACCTCAATACGTTCATGGGAAAACCCGTGGAGAGTGCTTTCTCACATGGAGGACGGTATTTGTGGATCCCATTCTACCGGCGCACTTTCGACCTGAACGCACAGGACCCTTCGGCCATCGCGGTGGTAGACACACGTACAGACGAGATCGTCAGACTCATGGAGACAGGGCCGCTGCCAAAGATGGTCGCATGCTCTCATGACGGACGACATATCGCCATCACACACTGGGGCAACAACACCGTGGGAATCGTCAATGTGGAGAGCCTCAACCCCGAGGAGTGGTATCATGAGAAGTTGCTCGTGGTAGATTACATCCTGCCGCTCAATTATAGCCTCACCGAACCCGTGGACCGCGACAACAAGAGCGGTTATTGCCTGCGGGGCACGGTCTTCACACCCGATGACAAGTATCTGCTCGTAGGATGTATGGGCGGCAACGGGGGAATCGCCGTTATCAATATGGAGACACAACGATACATGGGACGGGTGCTTGGCATGATGCCCAATGTGAGACACCTCGTCATCAAGGACGACTATCTTTATCTGAGCATCAACAAGGCGGGATATGTGCAACGTATCAGACTGGATAGCTTCATGAAAGCTGCACGCCAACTGGGAGGAAAAACCATGAAGATAGGCGGATGGGAAAGCTGTAAAGTGGGGGAGGGTGCACGCACTATCGAACTCTCACCAAGCGGCCGCTTCGTCTTCGCGGCATGCAACCTGGCCAGCAAACTCTACGTCGTCGACACGCGCAATATGCGTACTGTTGATACCATCAGTGTCGACTCTTATCCCGTGGGCCTTGATATCTCAAACGATGGACGGTTCGTTATCGTCACTTCCCAAGGAAGGGGACACCAAGGCGGAAATGCCGTGAATATCTACGAGGTGAAATATGCGGAGCCTGAGCCGGTATTGAAAAACACTGACGGGGCGGCTGTGCTGAATCGTACACCACAAGACGATACTGACCAAAATGTAAGGGCAGAGGCTTCACCTCTGCCCTCTATCGTTGACGGTCCTTACAAATGGGGCTATTGGGCGGCTGGTCTCGTCGGCGCCATCGTGTTGCTTTCTGTCTGGACGACATTCAGGCGCAGGAAAATGCAGCACCATAAATAAATACCTGCTGCCTCTCCATCTGTAGATGTCTACTACTTGACTAGGCTGTCCTTTTGTTCGCTAATTGGTATTATTATCAAGAATTATAGAATTAAAGAATTCTCCTTAGGAGCAACCACTTTGGTAACTATAATTCTTTAATAGTGTGTCCAATTTGTTGTTAATCAATGATTATATACTGAAGTGTCCCACCCATAAAGCGATTATAACAAATTGTTTATCAAGAGATTTGTCGTAGACCCACTGACCGAAGGGAGGTAATTTAAGAATTTATAATCAATAAAAGTATTATCGAGAATTATCCGTCGCAAGCGACGGGAATCCCACTTGCGGAGAAAATGAAATGGCTTGCCATTTCTTCTCAAATTCCTATAAATTCCTGTATGAATGAAAATTCTTTAATTCTTAAATTCTTGATAAAATAAGGTGGGTAAGTTTTGTTATATATCAAGAATTATAGAATTAAAGAATTCTCCTTGAGACCAACCACTTTGGTAACTAAAATTCTTTAATTCTTAAATTCTTGATAAAAGATATTGGACACCCTATTCTTTAATTCTAAAATTACTGCGTTCCTCTTGGGTCTTCGACAAATCTCTTGATAAAAAGATATTAGACAGCCTGCTACTTGACGACCATCTTCTTCCCTTTGTAGATGTAGACCCCTGCCCTGGGCTTGCTGTTGATGCGGCGGCCTTGCAGATCGTAGACGACGTCAGGCAGGGTGGTGTACTCAATGGAACGGATGGCCGAGCCATTGGTGATGTAGTCGATGCCGGCCGCGGCATCTATTTTACCATAGCCCCAGTGGTCGGTGTTCTTGACCGTATAGGAGTCGGTGCGCGATGTGTTGCGCAGCACGTCTTTGATGTCGTCAAGAGTCAGGTCGGGCTTGGCCTGGAGCCAGAGGGCGATGATGCCTGATACGGCAGGGCACGACATCGATGTGCCGCTCTCCGAGCTGTAGGGGTACCCTTGCCACTGCATGGCATCCGCCACAGTGGAGGCGTCGAAGCAATAATGATTCACGGAAGATACGATATTGGCACCCGGAGCACAGATGGTGGGCTGACTCACTCCATTGAATGAAGTGCCGTAGCTGGAATACCAGGCGACATCATCGAGCACCATAGGCTCTTCGTCCTCGTCTTTGGGGTTTGAGGTGTCTGTCGTCGTGCCGTCGTATTGCCGGTCGAGCACGTTGGCACAATAAGCACCTACGCTCACGACACGGTCGGTCGAAGTCCAGTCGCCGGCAGACATGTCGCTGTTTCCATCGACGAGACCTGACAGGCCGAAATACTCTCTGCCGCCAAAGCCCGCTATGTCGTCCCAGACGTCCAGTTGTGTCCCTGGTGCTCCGCCCACGGTGAGTTGAAACAGGTAGAGCTTTTCCATGTCGCCATCGACCATGGCGTGGATACTCAGTTGGCCGTCGCCGTTGTCGATGGCTGCGACTCCTACTTCCCCGTCGAAGTATTTAGCCAGTGTGGCATCTTCCTCGCTCGACACCAGGCTGATGGCATCTTCGCCACCGGTGGTGACCGTGCATTTTTCAGAGGTCCATAGGGTGTTGAGCTTGCCAGAGAACGGGTTGACAGATTTGAGGGTCAGTTGCACGCTCACCTCGTCGCCGCAGCGGGTGTAGCCCGACACATTAGCCATGTACTCGTATCCTTTGGTCTCACCCTCAGCGATGGCCAGTAATATCGTGTTGACAGAAGGCTTGGCCGAGGTGAATTCCTGATAGAGGTGGATGGGATAGCCGCCCTCATTGCCTGCTGAGAATACTGGAATAAGTGACTGAGATGCTGCTTCAATGGCTTTGGTCACCGTGCTCGTACCGTCGTGAGGGCCTCCGTGGCTGTTCAGACTGCCACTCAGCACCATAGGCTGTCCGCTTTGCTGGGCATAGGCTGAGGCGAACGACAGCGCCAGTTCCACGTATTCTTCTTCCTCTTCCAGACCTTCCACCTCTACATCGTTCAGGGGGATGAGCACCAAGTCGGCTTCCGGAGCCATGCCTCCAAAGCCTTGCGGCGACAGACTACCTGCTGCAATGCCGGCGGTGTGTGTGCCGTGATACTCTTCTTCATTGTCGGTAGTCAGGGTGGAGATCAGTTCGGGCGTGTCATAGACGGAGCCGGGAAAGGTGATCTCGCCCACTTCGGGGTCGTTGTAGGTGAATTTGTGGCCACCGTCGTCGCCCATCATATAGATGCATTTGATGCGCGAGAGACCATCGGCATCCTTGAAGGCTGGGTGCTGGAAGTCGAAGCCTGCATCAATCAGACACACGGTGACTCCTTTGCCCGTATAGGCCGTGGCTCCTGCTGGGAGCGTGGTGCCGTTGAGCTGACCGACGTGTGTCTCGATGCGTGTCACGTCGCTCTTCTTCCGTCCTTTGTGGCCTTTGTCGATGCGCAATACACCATCGATGCGCTGCAGGCTCTCCAGACTGTCAAACGGAATGCTGATTACGGCCAGATGACCCAGTTTGGAGCATACCGTGGCTCCGGCAGCTCTCATTTGCTCAAATGTTTCTGCGACATTCTTTTCGGCTACTTCGACGACCCATGTCCCACGGTCTGAGTCTTTTTTGCCGACTTTCATCTGCCCTTCCGTTTCCAGGCGCATGGCTTGGGCTTTCTGTCGGGCGATACGCCACTGGGCGTCTGCCGTCAGTTTGCCCTGCGCTAAGGTGAGGAGGCTGATGGCGGAGGTCAGCATGAGTAATGTAATCCTTTTCATAAGTTTTATCTGTTTTGATGTTGTTGGTGACAATTCACGATGCCATTATTCTGCATAGATGGCACTAATCAAATGCAAAATTAAACATTTTTTTTGTAAAGTACAAAAAAGGTATTACACCTGCCCACCTTTTCACCTTTTCACCTTTCCACCTTTTCACCTTAAAAATTAATACCGATGTTGGCGAAGAAGGCTCCGTTGTGCGTATCGTTGAAATAGTCGTCGCCTATATTTGTCAGGCCGAAGTCGTAGCCTAATTCTGCATAAAGCATCTCCCAGGCAAGGCCACAACCCACACGGATACCTCCGTCGAAACGCTTAAAACCACCGTCGCCAAAACTGCTGTAGGCAGACCGGTTGCCGAAGTCTTTGATCTTGCCGCCGACACCACAGGCCAGATAGCCTCCTATGAAGGGCTCTACCGCGGTGGCAGGTGCTACCCGGGCAGAATATTTCAGGGTCAGTGGCACTTCCAGATAGTTGAGGTCGAAGGTAAACTTGTTGCCGTTATCACCCTTGCCTCCTTTTTCGGTATATAATAAGCCGGTCTCAAAAAACAAAGGCATCATCGGAGACATTTGAATGCCGGCCACAGCACCCACATTCATGCCTGACTGACTCTTGCCTCCGTCAAGGTATGTCGCATCGCTGTTGACATGTGAGGCTGAGACACCAAAACGAAGACCAAAATAGGTGTTGGGCATGTGATAGCGTGTGACACGACTACTGCCGCCGTAGCGAGGGGCGGGTGGGGTGTAACCACGGCCGCGGGGCTGAGCTGAAACCGGGACCACCATGATAAGGCTGAAAATAGCCGCTATGCAAAAAATCGTTCTTTTCATGTTCGTATGAATTTACGGGTTTGACTTTTCTTGAATTCTCTCTGCTGCAAAACTATGCCTTTTTCACCTGCCACACAACGAATTATCCCTACATCAAAAAGGATTTTCCCTATTTTTTTGTATTTTTGCGCAAAATATGAAGACAATGACGGAAAACTATTTGGACAAACGCATAGCCGTGTTGCTCTCGGGAGGGGTCGACAGCTCGGTCGTCGTATACGAACTGGCCAGGCAAGGACTGCATCCCGACTGCTTCTATATCAAGATAGGGCCGGAGGAAGAGGAGGAATGGGACTGTTCTTCGGAAGAGGACCTGGAGATGGCTACAGCCGTGGCGGCGAAGTATGGCTGCAAATTGAGTGTGGTGGATTGTCATCACGAGTATTGGGAGCAGGTCACGAGATATACCATGGAGAAGGTGAAGGCTGGATATACTCCCAACCCGGATGTGATGTGCAACCGGCTCATCAAATTCGGAGCTTTCGACGCCAAGGCTGGAAGAGAATACGACTTGATTGCTACCGGGCATTATGCACGGACGGAGATCATTGATGGCGTGAAATGGCTCGTCACAAGCCCAGACCCGGTGAAGGACCAGACGGATTTTCTGGCACAAATTGATGACTGGCAGCTCAAAAAGGCTTTCTTTCCCATCGGACATTACATGAAGGATGAGGTGAGACAGATTGCCGAGCGTGAGCATCTCGTCAATGCAAAACGAAAAGACTCGCAGGGAATCTGCTTCTTGGGGAAAATCAACTATAATGATTATATACGACGCTATCTCGGCGAAAATCCAGGACTCGTCATCGAACTGGAGACGGGTAAACGTATCGGAGAGCACAAAGGACTGTGGTTTCACACCATCGGACAGCGCCATGGACTGGGATTCGGGGGAGGACCGTGGTATGTAGTCAAAAAAGACGTGGCTGCAAACACCTTGTATGTGAGCAAGGGGTATGAGCCACGTACGGCCTACAAGGATACATTCCGTATCCATGATTTTCATTTCCTTTCAGGGGAACAACCGATGACGGAGGTCACATTCAAAATACGCCATACCCCTGAATTCCATCCTGCCTCCCTGGAGCAGACTGCTCCAGGAGAGTATGTCGTGCGTGCACGGCAGTTGATACAAGGAGTGGCACCGGGACAGTTTTGCGTGGTCTACGATAAGGAGCATCACCGGTGCTTTGGCTCGGCTGAAATCACGCTATAAGTGCCCCGATATAGCAACTGACTGCTGGCTTACTACTCGTCCAGAGTGGAAAGGTTCTTATAGGTGCACTCGAAAAGCTTGATGGTGGGGTTGGAATTGACAAAGGTCTCTATGTTCTCCTTCTTCACCGTCGTGCGGTAGGGGGTCTGGTGGATACTCTTGGCACTGGTCTTCTTGCTGTAGTATTCTGCCCTGTAGTCGCAGCTGAAAACCATTGTCTTGAGAGAGTCTGACAAAGTGGGGAACTGACCGCGTGAGGTGGCCACTGCCTTCAAGTAGAAATTCTTCAGCTCGCCTTGATCCTTATCCTTGAATTGCCAGTTCAGATTGTCTACACGTTCTGTGTGCTCCACACCATGCACATCCTGATAAGTCACCTCTACATCGTAATAAATCAGAAGCCAGTCACTCAAAGTGAGCTGGTAGTACACAGACGTGTTGTCAGGACGTTCCATCACGCCGTCATCGTCATCGCCACATGCCAAAATGGTGCAAAGCATCACTATGGCCGTCAGAAATAGTGGGTATATCCTTTTCATGTCATCAATCTTTTAAACTTTCATAATTATACATCCAATCTTCAATCTTCACGCTCGGCTGGATTTGTAATCCAGCCGCTATGAATATAAGGATTTTTAATC
>CAMIYC010000085.1 GCA_946402905.1 uncultured Prevotellaceae bacterium
CGCGACCCCGACCTTGGCAAGGTCGTGCTCTACCAACTGAGCTATTGCCGCATATCCTTTTGCAAGGAGCATTTCTCTAAATGCGGTTGCAAAGGTAAGACTATTTTTTTTATCCCACAAGTTTTTGGGCGATTTTTTTCAAAAAAATTTAAGATGGCATTTTTTCACCTATTTATTAATCCATCCGGTCGCGGTAATCCTCATACTGGAACTCGCGAAGTGTTTCTATACTTCCGTCCAGACGCCGCATCATGATATCGGGATGTGTAATGCCATTGAACATACATGTCTTGACCGTGGTGTAATGTATCATGTCTTCAAAGATGATTTCATCGCCTACATTCAGTTTGTCGGGAAATCGCCAGCTCCCCATAAAATCCCCCGAAAGGCAGCTGTTGCCACCTAATCTATAGATGGGCGTGTCGGGACTTGCCTGGCTTGCTGCCTCCAAAGGAAGAGTTTCTGCCCCCCTGACCTCAGGCTGATAAGGCATTTCCAGGCAGTCGGGCATGTGGCAGGTGAAGCTCACGTTAAGTACTGCGGTTTTGATGTTTTTGTCCTCGACGATATCCACTACTTGCGCCACGAGTTCACCCGTTTGCCATGCGAAAGCACTCCCCGGCTCTAAAATCACATGCAGCCACGGATACCTGCGATGAAAATCCTTCATCAACCCTACAAGCAGAGGTATGTCATAATCATCCCTGGTCATCAGGTGTCCACCTCCGAAATTGATCCACTTCAATTGTGGGAACCAGTCAGCAAAGCGCTGCTCAATATGTTGCAGCGTACGCTGGAACACATCTGCCCCACTCTCGCAATGGCAATGACAGTGAAAGCCCTCTATCAAAGGAGGCAGGCGCCGGGGCAGTTTGTCACTTGTCACACCGAATCGAGTGCCCGGTGCACAAGGATTATACAGAGCCGTTCCCACCTCACTGTATTCCGGATTCACTCTCAGTCCGATACTCAACTCAGGCTGGTAGTTGTACGCCTGCCGGGCATACCGCTCATATTGAGAAAGAGAATTGAAGGTGATATGACTGGAGCAGCGTGCGATTTGCTCCAGTTCGTAGTTATTGTAAGCCGGAGAGAAGGTATGGGCCTTGGTTCCAAATTGTTCTGCGGCGAGACGCGCCTCATAAAGAGAGCTTGCTGTGGTGGCATTGATATATGACCTGAAGATGGGGAATGTCTTCCATAAGGCAAAAGCCTTGAAAGCGAGTATGATTTCCACATCGGCATCGTGTGCCACCTGACTGATCAACGCGAGGTTGTCTCTCAGTCTTTTTTCGTCTATTATATAATATGGTTTTCTCATGATCAGCATGTCAATATAATGAGAAATGCAAAAATACGAAAAAAAAACATAACCTCCTACGCTATTCGTCAAAAATGAGTTGGCAGTCACTAAATCAGCCTGATGAAAGTTTTTTTTGGATGATTCATTGCCAGTATGCTTTATTTTTTCTAATTTTGCAATGGAATGCGCAGAATAGGAGTATGAAGCTTGTAATTATGACAAGGCCCACATTTTTTGTGGAAGAAGACAAGATACTGGCATCGCTTTTCGAAGAGGGGCTGGACGACCTGCATATTTTCAAGCCAGGCTCCTCTCCTGTCTACGTCGAGCGCCTGCTATCCCTCTTGCCCGACAGTACTCATCGCCGCATCACTGTACATGACCATTTCTATCTGAAAGATGAGTTTGGGCTTGCCGGCATCCACCTGGACAGCGAGACCGCCTCCAAACCACTCAACTACAAAGGTGCCTTCAGCCGTTCATGCAACCATCTCTCCATGCTCAAGGAGTCGAAGAAAAAAGCGCGTTACGTTTTCCTTCACCATATATTCGACAGCCTGTCGACCCCTGAAGACAAATCAAGCTTCACCCTCAGTGAGCTTGAACAGGCATCGGATGACGGACTGATCGACCGCCATGTCTATGCGATGGGTGGCATCACCTTAGACCAGATACCCACCATCCGTCAACTGGGTTTCGGGGGTGTTGTGATATGCGGTGATATCTGGGACAGGTTTGACATACACCGTGAGACCGACTTCCAGAGTATCCTGTCTCATTTTGAAAAGATACGCTCAGCAATCGGATAATCCAACTATCAATAAACTAATAATAACAAACAAAACAATGAACGACCAAAATTCCTTCTTGGTTTTTTCAGGGACCAACACCAAATATCTCGCAGAGAAGATCTGCAAGAGTCTGGGTTGCCCTCTTGGCAAACTTCAAATCACGAAATTTTCTGATGGCGAGTTCTCTGTATCCTACGAAGAGACCGTACGCGGCAGGGATTTGTTTCTTGTGCAAAGCACCTTTCCCAACGCCGACAACTTCATGGAATTATTGCTGATGATCGATGCGGCCAAAAGAGCCTCCGCTCGCTGTATCAATGCTGTCATCCCCTATTTTGGATGGGCCCGTCAAGACAGGAAGGACAAGCCAAGGGTAAGCATTGGAGCCAAGCTGGTGGCCGACCTGCTGAGTGTAGCTGGTGTAGACCGCGTCATCACCATGGACCTGCATGCCGACCAGATACAAGGATTCTTTGACGTCCCTGTAGACCATCTTTACGCTTCCGGCGTGCTACTTCCCTACCTTCAGAGCCTGCAACTTGAAGAAATGGTCATCGCCTCGCCCGACGTGGGTGGATCAAAACGCGCCAACACCTATGCCAAGTATCTTGGCTGCCCGCTGGTGCTGTGCAACAAGACCCGCGCCCGCGCCAACGTGGTGGAAAGCATGCAGATCATCGGCGACGTGAAAGACAAGAACGTGGTGATCGTCGACGACATTGTAGACACCGCCGGTACTATCACCAAAGCCGCCGACCTGATGAAACAAGCCGGTGCCAAGAGCGTAAGAGCTTGTGCCTCTCACTGTGTGATGAGCGGTCCTGCCAGCGAGAATGTGCAGAACTCTGCTTTGGAAGAGATCGTATTCACCGACTCCATCCCCTACACCAACCGATGCTCTAAGGTCAAGCAGATCTCTGTGGCCGATATGTTTGCCGAGACAATCCGCCGAGTGATTGAAAACAAGAGCATCAGTTCACAGTATTTAGTATAAAATGCCTTTTTTATAGACATGAGAAAACCATCAGTTTTTGGACTGGCATTGCTGGCAATGGCTTTTGCGGCATGCCAGTCCAATTCATTCAAGATCGAAGGTACGACGGAAGGACTTCAGGAAGGCGACACGCTGTTTCTCACCACAGACGCGGAGAACGGCGTGCCTTCAGACACCCTTTTTGTAAAAGATGGAAAGTTTGGCCTTTCCGGAGAGACCGACACCCTCTATTTCTGCCTGATATACAGTCCTGGCGGTAAGTTTGAGGCACAGCCACTGTTTATTGAGCCGGGCACCATCCGCGTGCACCTCTCCAGCCATCAAGGCTCCTCAAAGATCTCCGGCACGCGTGTGAACGACGATTTCCAGGCTCTCAACGACTCTGCCGCGAAGATGTCTCAACGGTTTATGGCACTGGCACAAAAATATGACGGGCAAGTCACTGACAGCCAGAAAGCCGAGATAGAGCGCCAAGTGCTCCAGGCCCAGCAGTCACTCACCCAATGTATGTATCGCACTGCCGAGCGCAATATTGACAACGAGCTGGGCTATATGATCGTGACGAGCGGTGCCGATTTTGACAATGAGCAAGTGCTGAAACTCATCAATAAGATGCCGCCACGTTTCAGGAACCGTGAACTCATCAAAGAGATAGAATACGAGATCAAGACCTATCCCAGCGAAAACAGTCAAGCCACCTTTCCCGACATCAGCCTGAATGATGAAAAAGGACAGCCACACCGTATCCTCGACGAAATATCCAAGTACGAACTGACGATCATAGACTTTTGGGCCAGCTGGTGCAGGCCCTGCATGATGGCCATGCCTGACATGGTAGAACTCTACGATGCCTATAAGGACAAAGGGCTGGGCCTGATCGGCATCTCTCTTGACAATGACGCAAAAGGATGGAAAGAGGCCATCAAGGCAACCGGTGCCAAATGGCTTCAGCTCTCCGACCTGAAAGGCTGGGAGAGTGAACCGGCCCGACTGATGAATGTAAGAGCCATCCCCCACACGGTCGTCGTGGACAAAGAGGGGATAATCCTACAGCAAGGATTATCTGGTCCATTGCTTTTGGAATATATAGAAAACACATTTTCCGAGGGGCTATAATAACGATTCTGATTTACGGCCCATGAAAAAAGGCACCGTGATGACGGTGCCTTTTTTCATAAATCGAATGTATAAGGATATCCTTAGTTTTCAGGATAGGCTGTCCAATATCTTTTTATCAAGAATTTAAGAATTATAGAATTATAGTTACCAAAGTGATTGGTCTCAAGGATAATTCTTTAATTCTTAAATTCTTGATATGATTACAAATTAGTAAACAAATTGGACGGCCTATTTTGATGATTTAGAGCCACTTCACATAGCAGAAGTCCTGACGGTGAGGCAGGCGGCTGTCTTTGGGGAACATACGTACGCCCGTCTTGTAAGTACCGGCCTCATCGGGAGAGATAGAGCATTCGAAGGTGTAGGTATTGCCCTGGTGCTCTTTCAACTCAAAAGGATAGACTTTGTATATCCGCTCCTCGCCGTTATTGTCAGTCTTCAGGCAGACGAACTCCAGTCCGATAGCATCATCAAGACCCTGCTCATCGATAACGAACTTGACAGTGAAAGGAACACCAGTCTCGGCAGTCATCTCATTCAAGTTGCTCTCTTTGCTGATAACGGTGATAGCGTCCCAGCGCTCGGCCACGGTCTCTTTCCATGAGGCGATATCCTTGGCCATGCGGTTGCCATCAGCATGCAACTTCTCAGACCGCTCTGCCAGTTTGGTATAGAACTTTGAATAATAGTCGTCGAGCTGACGCTTCATGGTATAATGCGGAGCGATGGTTGCAATAGAATTCTTGATGACCTTGATCCATCCCTCGCTGAAGCCCTTGTCGTTCTTGGCATAGTACAGTGGGATGATCTCGTTCTCCAAAAGTCCATAAATAGTAGCGGCGTCGAGCTGGTCCTGATAGCCCTGGTTCTGATAGGTACGCTTCTCTGTCAGGGCCCATCCGGCACCCTTCCTGTAGCCTTCGAGCCACCATCCATCGAGCACAGAGAGGTTGACCACACCGTTCATCTCAGCTTTCTCGCCAGATGTACCTGAAGCCTCGAGAGGACGTGTCGGGGTGTTCATCCAGATGTCGACACCCGACACCAGACGACGAGCGAGTCTGAAATCATAGTCCTCGAGGAAGATGATCTTACCAAGGAACTCCGGACGCTGGCTGATCTCGAAGATTTTCTTAATCAGTCCCTGTCCAGCACCGTCGGCCGGGTGAGCCTTTCCTGAGAAGATAAACTGTACAGGATGCTCGGGGTTGTTGACGATCTTTGACAAGCGGTCAAGGTCAGTAAAGAGCAGATGTGCCCTCTTATAAGTAGCGAAACGGCGGCAGAAACCAATCATCAGTGCATTGGGATTGATTTTCTGCAGCAGGGATACCACACGCGACGGATCACCCTGATTCTTCAGCCATGTCTCACGGAATTTGTCACGAATATAATCGACGAGCTTGTTCTTCAGTGCCATACGTGTGGCCCAGATTTCCTCATCGGGTACATTATAGATGGCATGCCAGATTTTCTCATTGCTCTGGTCGCCCATGAATTTCTTGTCGAAATATTTAGCGTAAAGCTTCCTCCACTCAGTGGCGGCCCAGCTGGGGAAGTGCACGCCGTTGGTGACGTATCCCACATGGTTTTCCTCTGGATAATAACCGTTCCAAATGGGTGCAAACATCTTCTGGCTCACCCATCCGTGCAGCTTACTTACGCCGTTGACCTCCTGGCATGTATTGCATGCGAAAACGGACATACAGAAACGCTCGCTGTGATCGTCAGGATTTTGTCGTCCCATTCCGATAAACTCATCCCATGTCAGTCCGAGCATGGCAGGATATCCACCCATGTACTTGCCAAAGAGCGACTCGTCGAAATAGTCGTGTCCTGCCGGCACCGGTGTGTGTACGGTATAAAGTGAAGAAGCCCTGACGAGCTCGAGAGCCTGGTTGAAAGTAAGTCCGTCACGCACATAATCGCACAGCCTCTGGAGGTTGCACAATGCAGCGTGTCCCTCATTGCAATGGTAGATCTGCTTTGTGATGCCCAGTTTCTTCAGAGTAAGCATACCACCGATACCAAGGAGAATCTCCTGCTTGAGGCGGTTTTCCCAGTCGCCACCATAGAGAGAATGGGTGATAGGCTTGTCAAACTCGGAGTTCATCTCATTGTCTGTATCGAGCAGATAGAGAGGAATGCGCCCTACGTTGACACGCCATACATAAGCATGCACTTGATAGTTCATGTACGGCACATCGACAACAAGCTGATTTCCATCAGCGTCGAGTTGTCTCTCAATAGGCAGAGAGTTGAAATTCTGTGCCTCATAGTTGGCGATCTGCTGTCCGTCGATACTCAGTGACTGCTTGAAATAGCCGAAGCGATAGAGGAATCCCACGGCACACATGTCAACATTGCTGTCGGATGCTTCTTTCAAATAGTCGCCGGCCAGCATGCCAAGACCACCCGAATAAATCTTCAGCACCTGATTCAGACCATACTCCATACTGAAGTATGCCACTGACGGGCGCTTAGCATCAGGCTTCACATCCATATATTTACGGAACTTGGCATAGACATCCTTCACATTTTTCATGATTTCCTTGTCTTTCTCCAATTCCCGTTTTCTCTCATAGCTGAGACGTTCAAGCAAGAGTACCGGATTGTGCCCTACCTCTTCGTAAAGATCTTCGTCGAGGCTTCTCCACAAATCCCTTGCCTCATAGTTCCAAGCCCACCACATATTGTGTGCCAACTCGTCGAGACATTTCAACTGTTCAGGGAGTCGAGATTTCACTGCAATCTCTTTCCACTGTGGTACATTCGCATAATCTGCTTTAATTTTCATACTAAATCAATATAATTAATTGGTTTTATTCTTCTCTTGCAGCCATCCTGTCCATCGCCTTACGCAAAGCGATGTCGTAGGCTTCATAATAGTAGGTGATAAAATGACTCCAAAGTGCTTTTTTTGACAATTTGTCGGCATTGCTCCTTGCCTTTGCTATCTGCGTTTTATCATAAGCAGAATATTCAGAGACCGTATCCTTGATGGCGTCGGCCACCTCAGAATAATTATAATCTGTACGATGTATCACTTTCACGCCATCCTCCAACCGGCTCTCACCTCCTCTTTCTTTGTTGGCCCACTGTCCGAAGCCAGCCAGGTCGGTTGTGATACATGGCACTTTGAATGCGATTGCCTCAAGGGGAGTATAGCCCCATGGCTCATAATAAGAGGGATAGATGCACAAATCATTCCCCAGTACTACATCGTAATAGGTCATGTTGATCACGCCATCGTCGCCGGTGAGATAACATGGCAGGAAGATGAGTTTCACCTTGTCGTCTTTGCGGTTGAGCATATTGAGGAATTTGAGCATACCAAGCACATTGTCATGACTCATGTTATGCAGCCAGTGCGTGATCATAGGAACCTCCAGAGGTGTGTCAAATTTTTTACCACTGTTCATCCTGTCGACGAGGTCTTTTCTTGGCTCGCCGACCCAACCTGGTACCTCGATAAAAGCCAGCACCTGCTTTTTCAGGTTTTTATCCCTGAGCAAACGGTTCATCGCTTCTATGTAGACATCGACGCCTTTGTTTCTGAATTCGTATCTACCACTTGTAGAAACAATGAGCACTTCGTCATCTAAATCAGTACCTAACAGACAATTAGCGATATGGATTAAATGTTTTCTTGCAGCTTTTCTCTTAGCAGTAAACGTAGCACCTTTTGGCACGAAATTGTTTTCAAATCCATTGGGCAGCACCACATCGACAGGTTTATCAAGCAGCTCAAGGCATTCTCTTGCCGTAATGTCACTTACGGTCGTAAAACAGTCAACATATTTCGCAGTTTGTTTTTCAATAGAATGCTTACTCTCCATATTCAGCTCGCGCGCCATCTGGTCGCCATTATAAGCGAAGAGGTAATCATATAAAGGTTTATTATTACCTGCAATACTTCTACCAATGCTTGTAGCATGAGTTGTAAATACCGTGGCAATCTGTGGCAGGCGATGTCTAATATAAAGCAGCCCCAATCCGGTCATCCACTCATTGGCATGATAAACGACCTTGGTGTCCTGATTCAGATAGTACAAATAGAAACTTTCCACCACAAGTCCCGCGGCGTATGAGAACATGGAGGCCTCGTCATAATCTCCGTAAGCATGGAGGCTATCCACCTGATATAATTCCCAAAGGCGTCCGTAGATCTCATTTTTCTCCGTAAAATAAGGAGTAAAATCTACTAAGACCGCAATGGGTTTTCCTGGTACATCCCATCTACCAACTTTTATACTTAGCCCTTGGTTTGCTGTGTCTTCCACCCAGTCAGCGAACAAGGATGGATCCTCTATAAAATAAGGATTATTTTTATCTTTCCAGCAGTCGGGTCCAATAAATATAATATGGTCGTTTAACTTTTCCTGCAAGGTTTTAGCTCTTGTAGACAATACAGTGTATATACCACCAACCTTATTACAGACTTCCCAACTTGACTCAAAGATATAATCTGGGAACAACAAATCTTTACCCATTGCTAAAATATACTAATACGGCTGCAAAGATACTAAAAAAAAAAAAAAAAAAGACACCATAGATAAATTTTTTAATGAGATTGAAAAGATAACACAAAAAAAAATAATAACTTTGTAAAATGAAACTCAAACAGATTGAAAATCAGACATTACAGAATCATTTCGGCATGTTAAAAAAAATCATTTTAAGCACAACTTTGTTGATGCTTTGTAGTATCATAAAGGCACAAGATGTCAAGCCTTTCGCCGGTGAATATTACAACGAGGAATATCAGATCATACTCAAGCTTGATATCTACGATAAGGGCATTAGTGTTCCTGATCAGGAGATATATGGTGAATTGCCTGGCTATTTTAGCACTAAGCGAGATAGTCGCCTCTGGCTGATCACAGGTGTCAAGGTGCTGAATGAAAAGGACATAGAGCTGTCTGTCATCAACGACTACGGGAGTGAGGATTTCACTGCACGCTTTTCGGTCGACCACCAAGGAAACTACACCCTCAAGCACCTTGAGGGCAGCACCTACAAAATTGTAGTCAACTCAAAATATGTAAAAATACCCAAGAGCATTATTTTCAAGAGGAAATAATCCCTATACTCAAGAAAGAGAGAAGAGATAGCAGGACGATTATAGGAGCGATAGAGGCGACAGAAACGACTCTAACGATTCTAACG
>CAMIYC010000086.1 GCA_946402905.1 uncultured Prevotellaceae bacterium
AACGCGGCACGCCGCGTCCCTACACCGGCGAATGCGTGGGTTGGGTTGGTGATAACGCGGCACGCCGCGTCCCTACACCGGCGAATGGGTGGGGTGGGGGATCATGGATGGAAATGTAATTAATTGCTAAGTTTTTTTGATTAAAAATGTATACATTATCAAAAATAATCATTATCTTTGCCACATAAGAAAACTAAAAATCCGGGAAATGGCGGCAAAGTGAACTTTGTTTGCCATATAATGCTTTGATAATCAGGGATATAACATAAATCTAAGTTTATTAATTAATAAATGCTATTATGATTAAACAATTACGTTACTTCTTTACGCTATTGCTACTGGCAGTGGCAAGCGTGGGATGGGCCGACTCCTATGAAAAGGTCACTTCGACCGCCGACATCACGGACGGCACCTATCTGATTGTGTATGAAAGCGAAAATCTCGCTTTCAATGGTGGTCTGGAAACTCTCGACGCTGTTTCTAATACAATAGGCGTTGAGATTGATGGCGGTGTCATCACAGCCAATGAAACTGTCGATGCGGCCGCATTCACTATTAATAAGACAGAGGGCTCTCTGAAAAGTGCCTCTGGCTATTACATCGGCGTGTCAGCGTTTAGCAACGGCCTGAAACAGAGCGAGAAATTGGATTATGTCAATGCCTTCGCTATCGATAACGACGGAAATGCTGTGATCACTGTCACGACCAGTGGTGGCGACATGACGCTTCGCTTTAATAAGGCATCCGATCAGAAGCGTTTCCGTTATTACAAGACTGGTCAGCAGCCTATTCAACTCTACAAGAGAACCGGTGACGGCACGGTGACCAAGAAGATTGCCACGGTGAAAATCGGTGACACTACTTTCAACGTCGGTGAGACCACAGAAGTGACTACCGACGGTCCGGCTTTGACTCTTGCCACCTCCGATGCCTCCGTCGCCTCCGTCTCCGGCACGACGGTCACTGGTGTGGCTGCCGGTGAGGCTACCATCACTGCCACCTGGGCTGAGAATGACGAGTTCAAGGGTGGATCCAAGGTATTCAACGTGACCGTGAGCGACCCCAACGCTCCCGGCTCAGAAGCCAACCCATACACCGTGGCGCAGGCTCTCGAAATCATCAGCAAACTGGATGACGGTGCGAAGACCCCCAATAGTGTATATGTGAAGGGTGTGATTTCTGCAATCGACGAAGTGAGTGTTCAGCATGGAAACGCTACTTACGATATCGTGGATGAGGGAGCTCAGGATGCCCTCACCATATTCCGCGGAAAATACCTCGACAATGCCGCTTTCACAGCTGCCGACCAGATCAATGTCGATGACGTGGTGGTGGTCTATGGACAGCTCCATAAATACGTGAAGGATGAGGCTGTGACTCCTGAAATGGCACAAGGCAATTACATCGTCACCCTCGAACCGGCTGTGACGCCAGTGGAGAAAAAAGACGTGACCCTCGCATTCAATCCTACAGAGGTGACCCTCACAGAGGGTGAGGCCTTCACCGCTCCGGTGCTTACTACCGACCCCGCCGGACTGACCGTTTCATACTCCAGCAGCAAAGAGAGTGTAGCTACTGTCGACGCCGCTTCGGGTGCCGTGACCATCGTGGGCGTGGGCACTACCACCATCACAGCCTCTTTCGCAGGCAATAAAGAGTACAACGCCGGCAGCGCCAGCTATACCCTGAAGGTGAACAAGGCCCCGGTGGTCAACAATGATCCCGACGCTATCGTCTTCGCCGACGCAGACCTGAATCTTCAGAACGGCGAGTCGTATACAGAGCCATTCTCCAACAAGAATAATACCTTCACCGTGACTTTCGGTGGTGGTGGTTATAATGGTAAGTATTACAATACCGGTGAGGGTATACGTATCTATGGTGGTGGTACCATGACCGTGGCTGCCGTAGAAGGCAAGAAACTCGTGAAGATCGAGGTGACCTATCACGAAAACTACAAACCAACCACAGCCGATGTGGTGAGTGAGCCTACTTACGACCCGGAGACCGGTGTCTGGACGGGCAGCGCTGCAGAGGTGGTGTTCACACGTCCTGATGGAAATGGCAACTGGCGTGTACAGAAGGTGAAGGTGACGGTAGAGGACGACAACACCCCGCCAGCACCTGAGAAAAAAGAGGCCGGTCTGGCCTACAGCGCAGAGAAGGCAGAGGTGACCATCAATGCCAACGACAATGTGTATCCCACCCTGTCCAATCCCAACAACCTCAGTCCGATTCTCTTCACAAGTAGCAACGCCGATGTCGCTACCGTCGACGCTCAGGGCAATGTAGTGCTCGTGGCTGCCGGTGAGACCACCATCACTGCTTCCTTCGAAGGCAATGATGAGTACAAGGCAGGTAATGCTTCTTATGTGCTGACCGTACACGAGGAGATCGTCATACCTCTGAAGGATGCAGAGATCGCCTACGATGTGAAGGAGTTCAATGCCTATATCGGCGACGAGGTCAACTTCCCCGTGCTCTCCAATCCTTACAGTCTGCCTGTGACCTTCAACAGCACTCACCCGGAGTATGCTACCGTCGATGAGAATGGCTTCGTGACCCTCGTGGCTCCCGGCCGCACCAGCATCGAGGCTATCTTCGCCGGCGACGACGAGTATGAGGCCAAGACAGTGAGCTACATGCTCAATGTGATGGAGCATCCGCAGAAGGGCACTGAGGTGTTCGACCTCGTGACCGATGCCAGCACTCTCTCCGCCGGCGATGAATTCGTCATCGTGTCGTCTTATACCGACGCCTCCGGTCTGACCAAGTATTTCGCTCTTGGTGATGTACAGAACAATAACAACCGCGCCGCCGTGGAAATCGAGATGGAGGCCGACGGCACCGTCATGCCGCACACCACCACCCAGCGCATCACCCTCGAGGGTGAGGCCGGTGCATGGAACCTCTACGTGGTGGGCGATGCCACCGCTGAAAACAAGCCCACTGGCTATCTCTACGCTTCGAGCAACAGCAGCAACCAGCTGCGCACCGAGGCCGCTGTCGACGATAAAGGCAACGCCGATGCCACCATCACCATCACCGATGGTATCGCTACGATCAAATTCCAGCGTGAGGGCGGTCGCAACGACCTGAGATTCAACAACAGCAGCACCATCTTCGCTTGCTACGCCGACGACAACAACCAGCAGCCGGTGCAGATCTTCCGCAAGCGTCTCGAATACATGGATGTCAATATCTCTGAGGCTGGCTACGCCACCTTATATTATAGTGACAAGAACCTGCAGGTACCTGCTGGCGTGAAGGCCTACACCGTGAAGGTGGCCGGCAATGCCGCTGTCGTGTCTAAGGAGTACAATGTGATCCCCGCCGGTTCCGCCGTCATCCTGCAGGGCACTCCTGGCGACCATGAGTTTGCCATCAAGATCAAGGGCGACGAGGTGGATGCCGACAACATGCTCATGGGTACCGACGAGGAGGCCATGACCGTAGCACCCGCCGACGGCAGCTATAAGTTCTACAAGCTCGCCGATGGCAAGAGCCATGGTCTGGGCTTCTACTTCGATGCAGAGGGTGGAGCCGCTTTCATGAACGGCGCTCACAAGGCATATCTCGCCGTGGAGGCCAGCAAGGCTGTCGAGGCTTACGGCTTCAATCCTACGGGTATCCGCAGCGTGATCGCCAATCTCCCGGAGGGCTCCGAGGTATACACCATCTCTGGTGTGCGTGTCGACAGCACCAACCTGCCCGCCGGTCTCTACATCGTGAATGGCAAGAAAATCGTGGTAAAATAAATTAAAGGAGATATAGATATGAAGACATACATTTCGCCAAGCATCAAGACGCTGGTCATGACCAGGTTTATGCAGAATATCTATGACGTGGTTTCCAATGCCGCTCAGCTGGGCAACCAAGGCACCTTCGAAGAAAGCGAAGATCCTACTAAGATAGTTTCCGGCAAAAGCGTCTGGGAAGACTAAAATAACCAAGGGGCATCCTGAGAGGATGCCCCTTTTTTGTTGAAAGATGGTCTGAATAATCTGAGTATTCTGAATAATCTGAGTATTCAGAGTATTCTGAAAAGATTCCAGACACAATGTTGAGCCTGCATCGGCCTTGATGATACATGAAATGTGGTTCTTGTAAGTTGGGAGCGCGGGCGCCCTCGCCCGCAGGTAAGGGCATTTACCTGAATGCGGGCGAGGGCGCCCGCGTTCCCTAATTGCACCAAGTCGTTTTTTCAATGCTAAATGGCTGCAATAATGATTTTTTTTGACATAATCATGAATTGCCAAGGATGTTTCCACCTATTGTTGCCGGTTTTTTTTGCATTCTCAAAATTATTTCGTAAATTGCGCTGCGTAAAACATGAAATTTCTTATGAACCAAGCAATAGCTGCCGCTGAGTTCGCCCTACGGTGGGAAGGCAAAGGATATGAGAAGGGAGAAAGCCAAGTGTTCTGGACTGAACTCCTGACACAAGTCTACGGGGTGGAGACACCCTCTACGTTCATGACGTTCGAGCAGCAGGCGCGGCTCGACCACACTTCGTTTATCGACGTGATGATACCATCAACCCATGTGATGATTGAACAGAAAAGCATCGACAAAGACATCAGCAAACCCATACGGCAGAGCGACGGCACACTACTCACACCATTCCAGCAAGCACAGCGATATTCGGCGGTACTGCCTTACTCGCAGCGGCCACGATGGATAGTCATCTGCAACTTCAGGGAATTTGCCGTGCACGACATGGAGAACCCCAACGGCGAGCCCTACATCATCCTGCTGAAAGACCTTGGCAAGGAGTACTACCGTCTGCAGTTCCTTGTGGAGCAAGGCAACGAGCATTTGCAGAAAGAGATGGAGGTGTCGATGAAAGCCGGAGAAATCGTGGGCAAGCTCTACGATGCGCTCATCAAACAATATATCGACCCTGCAAAACCATCCACCATGAGGTCTCTCAATATCCTCTGCGTGCGTCTGGTGTTCTGCCTTTATGCCGAGGATGCCGGTATTTTCGGCAGGCATGACATGCTCCATGACTACTTGGCAAAGTTTGACGTAGAATCTCTACGAGCAGAGCTGATACGGCTTTTCCATGTGCTCAACACCAAGCCCGAGGAGCGCGACCCATACATGCGCGAAGACCTCGCCGCTTTTCCCTATGCCAATGGAGGGTTGTTTGAAGAGGAGATCGAAGTGCCGCGGTTTACCGAGGAGATTCGCACGCTGTTGTTGAAGAACGCTTCCATGGACTTCGACTGGAGCCTCATCTCCCCCACCATCTTTGGGGCTGTGTTTGAGAGCACCCTCAACCCCGAGACGCGCCGCTCGGGCGGCATGCACTACACCTCGATCGAAAACATCCACAAGGTGATTGACCCACTCTTCCTCAACGACCTGAACAAGGAATTTGAAATCATCATGGGAGAGAAGGTCGTAAAGACCAGGCACAAACGTCTGCGGACTTTTCAAGATAAGTTGGCATCGCTGACATTTTTCGACCCTGCCTGTGGCTCTGGCAATTTCCTCACCGAGACCTACCTCTCGCTGCGAAGGCTGGAAAACAAGGTCATCCAACAACTGCAAGGCGGACAGGTGGTGATGGGGGCATTCGTCGACCCCATCAAAGTCAGCATCCAGCAGTTCTACGGCATCGAGATCAACGACTTTGCCGTGACGGTGGCCACCACGGCTCTGTGGATATCCGAGGCTCAGATGCTGGCTGAAACCGAGCGTATCGTGCATCAAGACATCGACTTCCTGCCGCTGAAGGCCTATGCCAATATCCGTGAGGGCAACGCCCTCGAGATGGAATGGGACCGCATGGAGACCGTAGATGTCTTGCCCACCATCCGCTCCAACACCACCTACCTTATAACCGACGACGAGGGAGTCGGCCGTGTAGGCGAAACCGCCATCGAATTCGATGAAGTCAGCCTCGTCACGCACGACCTGCATATCGGTCCCAAGCCACAGGTGCGCAGTATCCGGCTGCACTTCGACTACATCATCGGCAATCCGCCGTTTGTCGGTGCGAGGATGAAGAGCAAGCAGCAGGCCGAGGACATGGCCAAGGTCTTCGGCTCCCAGTGGAAAAACCTCGGCAACATGGACTATGTGGCTGCCTGGTACAAGAAATGCGCCAACTTGATGCGGGGCACCCACACGCAGGCGGCACTCGTATCAACCAACTCTATCTGCCAGGGCGAGCAGGTGGCCAACCTCTGGGCTCCTTTGTATGCCGACGGCCTTCGTATCAACTTTGCCCACCGCACTTTCAGATGGGACAGCGAGGCATCTGTAAAAGCTCATGTTCACGTCATTATTGTGGGATTCAGTTATGACAATAAGGCCCAAAAGCAGATATTTGAAAATGGCAATGTTCACAATGTTGAAAACATCAATGCCTATTTGACAGATGCTCCAAACGTGTTCATATATAGCCGTCAACATCCATTGGGCGATGTGCCGGAAATCGGAATAGGAAATAAGCCTATAGATGGTGGAAACTATCTTTTTGAGAAAGAGGAGATGGAAGAGTTTGTCAGACAAGAGCCTAAGTCTGCTGCATATTTCAAGCCATGGTATGGAGCCGTAGAGTTCATCCATCAAAAGCCACGCTACTGCCTCTGGCTGGGTGACTGTACGCCTAATGAACTACGGCAGATGCCACATTGCGTGAAGCGCATAGAAGCGGTAAGGAAATTGAGGTTGGAAAGCAAGAGTGCCGGTACAAGAAAACTTGCTGACCGCCCGACAAGATTTCATGTCGAAAATATGCCCAAGGGGCATTTTGTCATCGTGCCAAGTGTCTCCTCCGAACGTCGCCGCTATGTGCCTATGGGGTTTATGTCACCCGATGTGATGGCCAGTAATCTTGTCCTCATCATCCCCGATGCCACGCTCTATCATTTCGGTGTGCTGGAGTCGAACGTCCACATGGCATGGATGCGGGCCGTATGCGGAAGGTTGAAAAGCGACTACCGATATAGTAAGGATATTGTATATAATAATTTCCCCTGGCCTTCGGCCACTACAGAGCAACAAACGAAGATAACACAGACAGCCCAGACCATTCTCGACGTGAGAGCGAAATATCCCGACAGCAGCCTGGCCGACCTCTATGACCCGAACTTCATGCCTTACGACCTGTTGCAGGCACATCGCAACAACGACCGTGCCGTCATGGCTGCCTACGGTTTCTCCTCGAAGATGACCGAATCGGAATGTGTCGCCGCTCTCTTCTGCTTATACTCAGAGCTCACGAAGAACGAAGAATGAGCATAATCAGGATGTGAGCAGTATTGCCCTCACCCCCTAATTAGAGGGGCTGAGGGCGTCTGTTATTTTAGCGCATTCTTCTTCCGTGATTCTTCCGTATTGATATAAGGCCGACTCGCGTATGTCCCTTCCTTTAGCGACATATTCCCGGCGCAGATAACTGTATAGGGCTGCTGTGCCCGTTTCTTTTACTCCTTGTTCAGCCTTTGGTGTGTTGATGCGGGCAAGTCGCGACTGCCACCACGGCATGAATACTTTGCCACACTGCCGGAGCACGTCCTGCAAATCAAATGGAGAGTAACTGTTTTTATACTCCAGCAGGTAGTTGGCGAAATAGTAGAGCATGCCAAACGGCGTGATGTCTGTGCCATATTTCCCGACGAACAGCTGAGCCGCTCTATCTATGGTCTCACGATTGATGGATTCGCTGGGTTTTGCCACGGAGTAGATACCGATGAGATTGTTGCATACCATGATTTTGGCTGTGCCCGTCAGATAAAACTCCTCCATCACCCTGAGTGTGGCATTAGCGCAAAGTGTACACTTCTCCACATGATGCAACGCCTCCTCCCATTTTGCAGGTGCAAAGAAAGCAATGGCTTCTTTTTCAGAGGGGAAAAAACGTTTAAATGTCGCCATGTCGTTTCTCTGCCTGTCGGATAAAGTCCTGTGACTGACGGATAGCCCATTCTTGTGCGTCACGGATATAGTCTGTCGAAGTTGGTTTGCTGATATGGTTTCCATGATATTGTATGTTTTGATTATTGAATGTGGATGATTTGCGGGAAGGATTGTTTTGAAGTTGTATTCTCAGCCAGTGGCTGAAATGGGCGAGTGCATCGGGCATGTCACGGTGTGCCTCACGTCCCTGGCAGACACAGTCGGTGGCGAAGAACTCCAAGTGGCTGTCGAGTTGTTGCTGAGTGATATGATGGCGCATACAGATTGCCTCTCGCCACGTCTGATTGGCCGACATCTCATCTACTTCATCTTGGATGCTCTTACGCGCGCACGTGTCGTTGTCGTTGTTGATAGTATTATTTATATTATTCTTTGTGCCGCCATTGTGCCGAGATTGTGCCGCAGAAGGCTCTTGGGAAGTTATTTGACGACTCTGTATCTCCTTGGCTTCCAGCGCGTCATCCTCTTTTTTCGCTTGGCTGGTAGTTGTGCCAGTGAATGTGCCGGTAGTTGTGCCGCCGGGGATGCCGGATGAAGTCTCTTCGGGGTCATTGAAGACAAAATCGAGCGTGGGCTTATGCGGGGGATATTCCACCTGTAGATGGATGATGTTCATGCCTCCGCTTTTCCTGATGCTGATGATGTCGTTGGCCACTAAGACGGCGAGGAAGGTGCGCACCCGGCGCATGCTCCACTTCCACCTGCTTGAAAGGAAGCGTATTGACGCAGGCCATTCAGCATAGGTCCAACTGACGGTTCTTCCACGGAATACATTTGTGAGGGGCTTATTGCTATGGCTCACCGAGAAGATGATGTCAAGCCAGGCCTCAACCTCACTGTGTGACCCTTGTTGTTTGTGGGTATCGCTGTATACAAATTCGTATAGACGTGTGATGGCATTCTGTTTCATATTTGCAGTCGTTTGATGGTGTTCGACTGCAAAAATAAGATGACTCACAGACACACTTATGTCATTTTAAAATGGACAGTAATCAGGGGAGGCAGAATCAGTAATTCTATAATTCTTGATATATAATCATAGATTAACAACAAAAGGACACTCTATTTTGCAAATATAGGAAATAGGGTGTCCTTTGTTGTAGTATAGATGTCATGTGAATGTTTCCTATGAAGCATACACACTCCCC
>CAMIYC010000087.1 GCA_946402905.1 uncultured Prevotellaceae bacterium
CACTATCATTATCATTATCATTTACATGATAGCGATGCTTGCGATCGTTTGCGATGGGTTGCGATGGGTTGCGATCGTTTGCGATGGGTTGAGGTTGTTGCTTACCTTATGTAACTATTTAGTCCCCCGGGCGCTCATCGGGATTTGTAATCCCGATGTATATATTATAAGGATTTTTAATCCGATAATCGCATTGCAAATGCTTATATTCAATGCGTGCGGATTGCAAATCCGCACGAGCGGCGTCATCCTCCAAAGGTCGGCCTGTCGGCCTCAAAATCATACAAAATCTTATTCAAAATCTCACATTTTTTTCGCATCTTTTCGCAATTGATTGTCTGTCTGTCTGTTTCTTCATCCAAATATTATTTCATTTAATATCAGAAAAATCAGCATAAATCCGTAGTTTTAATTGATAAAAAGGATTTTCGCATTGTAAATGCTGATACTCAGTGCTGGCGGATTGCAAATCCGCCCGAGCTGCGAATGTAGGGACGCGGCGCGCCGCGTGGTATATCTGAATGATAGATTTTTAATCAGATTTTGAGAGATTTTGAGCGAAGCGACCCTAAAAACGAGCTATGATGAGGTTGTTACTTACCTTATCTTCAAATTGTGAAAATCTCTTAACGGATTGTCGATTTTTAGTGGATTTTTAGTTCGAATTTTAATTTTTTTAGCAAATAATTTGGATTTTAAGATAATTTTCAATAATTTTGCGCAATCAAGTATTATGTTGGTTGTTGATGAAATCATCCGCTTTAGTAAAGTTTTATAGTGCAAATCACAGAAATCAGTAGTGAAGTTATTTAAATACATAGGGTTTGTTTGTGTGGCTTGTCTGATATGCGCATGTGATTTTAAACTCAAGCCTTTCGACGAGGTGGTCTCTGAGGAAGAAGAGGTTAGGATACAGCGTTATGACAGGCTGGAGAGTCTGTATCTCACTACGGGCGATTTCTCAGCCTTGCAGCAGATGAGCACCGACTATCCCATAGAGACTCGCACGCTGATAGAGAATGTGCTCGGTCTGGGTACAGTCGACGACCCGGAGATCAACTCCAGATTCTTGCGCTTCTTTCAGGACAGCACGCTGCAGGTGATGATTTCCGATGCCGAGGCGCAGTATGCCAATATGGACGATCTGAATAGTGAGCTCACCAGTGCTTTCCACAAGCTGAGGATATGGGTGCCCACGCTCAAGGTGCCTATGGTCTATGCTCAGATTTCTGCCCTCGACCAGAGTATTGTGGTCGGTGACGCATCGGTGGGAATCTGTCTCGACAAGTATCTCGGCGAGAACTACAGCGTATACAGGAAATATTATGACGACCAGCAGCGCCAGACCATGGACCGGCAGCATATTGTGCCCGACGTGCTGTTGTTCTATCTGCTCAGCCAGTATTCACTGCCCAATTTCAGTACCTGTGAGCAGCAGGTGCGCGACCTGCACCTGGCCAAAATACAGTGGGTGGTCAACAAGGCTATAGGCAATGATTTCTTCAAGTCTGGCAGCATCAATGTCATCAACCGCTATCTGGCCAAGAATCCGGGCCTTTCTGTCGGCGAGGTGCTCTCCGACCTGGATTATGGCAAATACATCCACTGAGCACGCCCCCCACGGCCTGCCCTGCATTCTTATCCACTCCTTCCAATCTGTGCGGCGTATCCACCTGCCATAGTCAGGGTAGATACATCTTTTATCGAAAAATTATCTTTTCTGAGAAAAATTCATTATATTTGCACCGTCATATCAACCTTACGGTTCATGAAAAGTATCATTTATACTATGAGAGTTTTTTGGATTATTTGCACAGTGGTCTTCATGATGAATACAAATGTGTATGCAGGCGGAAAAATTGAATTGAAAGATATCACCAGCGGACAATTCGCCGCGGACAACCTGCGGGCAATGGCGCCCCTCCCCGATGGCGATAATTTCTCGCAGCTCAATGCCGACGGCGACAAAATTGTCTCCTATTCCTTTAAGACCGGAAAACCCGCCGGTGTCGTCTTCGACGCGAAGATGGCGACTGGCGACTCCATCAGCAGTATTGATGCCTATCAGTTCAGTCCTGACGGCAAATGGATCCTGATACAGACCAATTCGGAGCGCATATACCGCCGGTCTTTTAAGGCCGACAGCTATCTTTACCAGATTGCAACCCGTCGGCTGACCCTGCTGTCTGACAAAGGAAAACATCAGGTGCCCACATGGTCGCCCGACAGTCGCTGGATCGCTTTTGTGCGCGACAACAATATTTTCCTGGTCGACCTGGCCAATGGATTGCGTGAGACACAGGTGACCACCGACGGATGCTTCAACCGCATCATTAATGGCATACCCGACTGGGTCAATGAAGAGGAGTTTTCTTTCAATTGTGCCCTTACCTTCACCAGCGACTCCAGGCATATCGCGTGGATCAGATACGACGAGACGGGTGTCAAGACCTATACACTTCAGCTCTTCTCCGGCATGAACCCCGTGCGCGACGAGTATGCCGACTATCCCGGTGAGTATTCCTATAAATATCCGAAGGCAGGGCAAGACAATGCCGTCGTCACGGCATGGAGCTATGATATCGCCGCTGCCAAGGCTGCCAGGATCGACCTGCCTCTGAGCGATGATGGATATATACCACGCATCTTCTGCGGATACGACTCCGACGATGTGCTGCTCTGCACGATGAACCGTCATCAGGACGAGCTCAACGTCTTCAAGGCTGACACCAAAGACGGACGCTGCAGTTTGCTCATCCATGAGAGTGTGCCCAGGTATATCAAAGAGGATGTGCTGGCGGGCATCGTCTTCACCAAGAATTTCATTTTCATGCCCAGCGACCGCGACGGTATGATGCAGATATACCAGTATGCCACCGACGGGACTTTGAAAGCCAGGGTCTCTGACGCCAGATACGGGGTGAGCGCCGTGTATGGATACGACGAGAAGACGCAGACCATCTTCTATCAGGCTGCTGGCGTGTCATCCCTGGAGAGGGAAGTCTATGCCACAGACGCTAAGGGACGCACCCGTTGTCTGACCACAAGGCCCGGATGGAATACTGCCCGCTTCTCGGGCAACTACAAGTATTATGTCTCCACCTGGAGTGACATGCACACACCTTATGAGAGCCAGGTGTGCGACATCAAGGGTAAAGTGCTCAGGCAGGTGGTAGACAACAGCAAGCTGAAGGCAAAACTCGCCGCTTATGACTTGCCAGGTAAGGAAATGATCTCATTCACCACCTCGGAGGGCGTGCAGCTCAATGGCGTGATGATCAAGCCCGCGGATTTCGACCCAGCCAGAAAATATCCCGTCATCATGTATCAGTACAGCGGCCCGGGAAGCCAGCAGGTTGTCAACTCTTGGAGCATCGGTTCGATGGGGCAGGGCGGCATGTATGACTTGTATCTCGCACAGAGAGGATACATCATCGTCTGTGTAGACGGACGTGGCACAGGCGGACGTGGCACTGAGTTTGAGAAATGCACCTACCTGCGACTCGGCGACCTCGAGTCGAGAGACCAGGTCGAGACCGCCATTTATCTCTCATCGCTTCCCTATATTGACGGCAGCCGTATCGGCATCTGGGGATGGAGCTACGGCGGATTCAATACCTTGATGAGCATGAGTGAGGGCCGGCCGGTGTTCCGGGCGGGAGTGGCCGTGGCACCGCCCACCAATTGGAAGTTTTATGACTCTATCTATACCGAGAGGTTCATGCGCACACCAGAGGAGAACCCCGAGGGCTATGCGCTCAATCCCATCGTCAGGGCCACACAGCTGAGCGGCGACTTGCTCCTCTGTCATGGCATGGCCGACGACAACGTCCATCCGCAGAACACCTTCGAATATAATGAGGCGCTCGTCCAGGCCGACAAGGATTTCAAGGAGCTGCTTTACACCAACCGCAACCATAGCATCTATGGAGGCAACACGCGATATCATCTGCTCCGGCAGATTGCACAGTTCTTCTTCGATCATTTAAAATAACTAAATATTGAAATTATGACAAACAAATGGATCTTTGCCATAGGATTCGCTGCCATCTTCTCTTCTGCCGCACAGGCCAAGGATGTCAGCATCGTAGTGACCAACAATGAGCGCGTGCAGCGACAGGAGCTCGTAGAAGTCAACGCTGCCGATGTATACCAGAAAATGGGCGTGAAAAACGGTGAGAGCCTGATCGTGAAAAACTCACTCGGCCAGCCCGTTGACTATCAGCTCACCTATGATGGAAAACTCGTCTTCGACGCCGCCGTGAGACCTTGCGGCAACGCCGTATACACAGTGACCACAGGCCAGCCCCAGAAAATGAAGGCTTTCGTGGCCGGACGACAGTATCCCGAGCGGGTCGATGATATCGCCTGGGAGAACGACCGCACCGCCTACCGCCTCTATGGTCCCGCCTTGCAGCGTTCGGGTGAGAGGGCCTTCGGCATCGATGTGTGGCTGAAAAACACCCCCGACCTCGAAGTGGAGAAAAGGTATGAGGTGGAGCTTTCCAACCACCACAAGATACAGGAACTCAAGAAAGCCGGCAAGAACGACGAAGCCCGCCAGGTGGAGATTGAGACGACCTACCATTTCGATCACGGCTACGGACTGGATTGCTACAAGGTCGGGCCGTCGCTTGGATGCGGTGCACCGGCACTCATGGAAAACGGACGCCTCGTGATGCCATACAGCTACAAGGAGTACAAGATTCTCGACAACGGCCCGCTGCGATTCACCGTCGAACTGGTTTACAATCCCTCGGTGGTGGCCGGTAACAAAAATGTGGTGGAGCATCGCATACTCAGTCTTGACAAAGGTTCCAACTTCAATAAGATGACCGTTTGGTATGAGGGGCTCGACCGCCCCTGCGATCTGGCTGCTGGCGTGGTGATACATGAGGAAGACACGCAGACCATGAAGTTCGGGCGTGACTACCTGGCCTATGCCGATCCCACCGACGCACCTGCACATCAGAATTTCCAGATCTACGTGGCAGCTCTCTTCCCCGATGGCGCCGACGAGACCAAAGCCCTGCTCAATGACGAGGTGAAGAACGGCATCGCCGGGCACGCCGTGGGTATCTGCAAGAATGTGAAGAGCGGACAGCGGGTCACCTACTATTTCGGGTCGGCATGGAGCAAGAATGATGTCCGCACTTTCGACGAGTGGATACTCCGTATCAACGGATTTCTCGACGCACTGCACAGCCCGCTTGACGTGCAGCTCAGATAGTGCCATCTATAGCTATTAAGATACTTATTTAAACACTTTTTAAACCCAACATGATGAAAAAACTCTTATTAGGCGATGAGGCCATTGCTCAGGGTGCTCTCGATGCCGGTTTGAGTGGTGTGTACGCCTATCCCGGCACACCCTCTACCGAGATCACGGAGTATATTCAGAACTCTCCTCTGGCTGCAGAGCGAAACGTGCACCGAAAATGGTGCGTCAATGAGAAAACTGCCATGGAGACGGCTCTCGGTATGTCGTATATGGGCAAACGCGCACTCGTCTGCATGAAGCATGTCGGACTCAATGTATGTGCCGACCCATTTGTCAATTCCGCTATGACCGGCACCAACGGCGGTGTCGTGGTGCTCGCTGCCGACGATCCCTCCATGCACTCGTCGCAGGATGAGCAGGACAGCAGGTTTTATGGCAAGTTTGCCATGATACCGGTCTTCGAACCGAGCTCGCAGCAGGAGGCGTATGACATGATGGCCGTGGCTTTCGACTATTCCGAGCGTGTGCACCTGCCAGTCTTGATGAGGGTTACCACGCGTATGGCCCACTCCAGGGCAGTGGTAGAAGTGAAGGAAACCCCACGCCAGGAAAACGAGCTCAACTATGACTCCGTGGCCGCCAACTGGGTGCTCCTGCCCGTCAATGCCAGAAGACGCAACGACTTGGTCACCTCGCAGCAACAGCAGCTCGAGGATGATGCTGTCGCTTCTCCCTACAACGTGTATACCGATGGCGAAGACCATACCATGGGCATCATCGCCAGTGGCATCGCATACAATTATCTGATGGAATGCTTCCCCGAGAAGTGCCCTTATCCTGTGCTCAAGATATCGAGATATCCGCTGCCCAGGAAATTGGTGAGAAAAATGACCGAACAGTGTGACAATGTCTTGGTGATAGAGGAGGGACAGCCTTTTATCGAGGAAATGCTCCGCGGCATCATGCCGGGCAACTCCAACATCATCGGGCGTCTGACCGGACAGCTGCCTCGCACGGGCGAACTGAGCCCCGACTGCGTGAGGCAGGCACTCGGATTGCCTGCTTCCGAGACTTACTCACCTTCGTCCAAAGTAGCCGCACGGCCACCTGCCCTGTGTCAGGGATGCGGGCACCGTGATGTCTATGCCGCGCTCAACCAGGTGCTGCTCGACTATCCCAACGCACGTGTCTTTGGCGATATCGGGTGCTATACGCTGGGCTTCCTGCCACCCTACAAGGCCATCCACTCTTGTGTCGACATGGGAGCCAGTATCACCATGGCCAAGGGCGCTGCCGACGCCGGACAATGGCCGGCAGTGGCCGTCATCGGCGACTCTACGTTTACTCACTCCGGCATGACCGGACTGCTCGACGCCGTCAACGAGAATGCCAATATCACCGTCATCATCAGCGACAATCTCACTACAGCCATGACCGGCGGGCAGGATTCTGCCGGTACCAACAAGTTTGAGGCCATCTGCCGCGGACTGGGTGTCGACGACGCACACCTCAAAGTGGTGGTGCCGCTGCCCAAAAACATGCCGGAGATCACGCGCATAATCCGTGAGGAGATCGACTATCAGGGACTGAGTGTTATCATACCGAGGCGGGAGTGCATGCAGACACTGCAGCGTCATTTAAAACAAAAGAAAGCAAAGGAGGCAAAGAAATGAAAACGGATATCATCTTGTGTGGAGTAGGCGGTCAGGGTATCTTGTCGATCGCCACCATCATAGGCGAGGCTGCCATGAAGGAAAACTTGTATATCAAGCAGGCCGAGGTGCATGGCATGTCGCAGCGTGGAGGTGACGTGCAGAGCAATCTGCGCATCTCGTCGGCCCCGATATACAGCGACTTGATACCGGCCGGCTCGTGTGATGTCATCATCTCTATGGAGCCGATGGAGGCCCTGAGATATTTGCACTATCTGAAAAGAGACGGGTGGATCATCACCTCCTCAGCACCCTTTGTCAACATACCCAATTATCCGGATATGGACGACATCAAGGCGGAATACAACAAGCTTGACCATGTGATCATGATCGACATCGAACAACTGGCCAAAGACAATGGAGTGCCGCGCTCGGCCAATGTGATCTTGCTCGGGGCAGCACAGAAAGCACTGGGTATAGATTACGAGAAACTGGAAGATGCCATCCGGCGTGTCTTCGGGCGCAAGGGCGACGCGGTGGTCGAGGCCAATATCAAGGCACTTGCCATAGGAAAGGAAGCACAGAAATGAGAGCGACACCCATACCCAGACAGTTGGTAGACCAGGCGATCCACGACTTTGGCATACAGGATTTCGCCAAGGCCACCATCCGCGAGGTGAAGTCGATCGCGGCTTACGCAGAGAAGGAGTCGGGCGTAGAGTTCATCAAGATGGAGATGGGCATCCCCGGGCTTCCCGCCTCGCAGATCGGCGTCAACGCCCAGATACAGGCCCTGAAAGATGGGATAGCCAACAGCTATCCTGATATTCAGGGCAATCCTGAACTGAAACATCAGGCCAGCCGCTTCGTCAAGGCTTTCATAGGTGTAGATATCAGCGCCGAGGGCTGTGTGCCTACCGTAGGCTCGATGCAGGGCACGTTCGCATCGTTTATGCTCTGCTCACAGGCCGACAAGCGCAAAGACACCGTGCTCTTCATCGATCCGGGATTTCCGGTGCAGAAAATGCAGTTGCAGGTGATGGGCGTGAAGTATGTGACCTTTGACGTCTATGACTACAGGGGCGACAAACTCGCGCCGAAACTGGAGAGTTATCTCTCCGCAGGCAATATATGCGCCATCGTCTATAGCAATCCCAACAATCCTTCATGGGTATGCCTCAACGAGGACGAACTCAGGAGCATCGGACAGCTGGCCACAGCGTATGACGTCATCGTCATGGAAGACCTGGCCTATTTTGCCATGGATTTCCGCAAATCGCTCAGCCAACCGTTTCAGCCGCCTTATCAGGCTACGGTGGCACGCTATACCGACAACTATATGCTGATGATCAGCGGCTCCAAGGCGTTCAGTTATGCCGGGGAGCGGATTGCCGTGACCTGTATCAGCAACCATCTGTTCCATCGCCATTACGAGGCGCTCGACCGCAGATACGAGGGGCTGCCCTTCGGCATGGTCTACTCCACACGCCTGCTCTATGCGCTGTCGTCAGGCACGAGCCACAGTGCGCAATATGCGTTGGCTGCCATCATGAAGGCCGCCTGCGACGGGGAGTACGACTTCCGCCAGGAGGTCTCTGTCTATGGCGTGCGTGCCCATAAGATGAAGGAGATCTTCTGCCGCCACGGCTTCTATGTGGTCTACGACCATGATTTGGACGAACCTGTGGCCGATGGATTCTATTTCACGATAGGGTATCCGGGTATGACGAGCGGACAGTTGGCTCACGAACTGATGTACTATGGTGTCAGCGCTATCTGCCTTATCACCACGGGCAGCCAGCAGGAGGGGTTGCGCGTCTGCACATCATTTATCAAGGATCATCAGTATGACCTGCTCGAGGAACGAATGGCCATCTTTGAGGAAAACAATCCCAGGTGACATCAAGAAAGAAGGTTGAGAATTACAATTCTCAACCTTCTTTCTTTCAAAAAGATGATTCTTTACTGAAGTTTTCCATCCTTAAAGCGTTTGTAATAAATCCAATATCTTTTTATCAACCTAAAAGTTAGATAATATGCACTCAAATCAGGTTGTCAGCTTTACCCCGAGC
>CAMIYC010000088.1 GCA_946402905.1 uncultured Prevotellaceae bacterium
CACGTGATTTGTAATCTCGGGGTCGTTGGTTCGAATCCGACAAGAGGCTCAAAACCGCAGGCTTTTTCGCCTGCGGTTTTTTGTTATTTTAACATGAGCTATTCACCGTATATTATTAAAATGTCTTAATTTTGCAGTTTGGAATGATTTTTTAATACATATTTTATTTATGGACAATAGAAAATGGCTACACATCGCCAGAACGGGAGCCGTCATGATGCTCATAGCGCCGCTGGCGGGATGTATAGACAAGGATTACGACCTTGGCGAAATAGACAAGACAATCGGAGTGGGAGGGGAGTATGTCTCGCTGCCGGGTGATAATAGTACAGAGGCTGTCATGCTCGACGAAGTCCTCGACCTGGGCGATGCCAATTTCCTCGTCATATCTGAAGACGGGAATTATAACATCGATGTGACCGACGACAATCCTTTCACGGCACATATGTGGGTGGACGACTTCACCGTGCCGTCAAAGACCTACAAAGGAACCTATCAGCTCGACCTGGGCGACCTCGTGCCGCAAAACTCGATGAGGAAGATCCGCCGGGCCACCGACGAGATCGTTTTCGACGCACCGATGGTCGAGATGGATTTCACCTATCCCTACAACACCAGGCAGATCACTTCACTGGACTATGTCGGCGTGTCTTCGTCCACGCTTTCCATCACGCTGGCATTCTCACAGGGTGTGAAGAAATGTCTCAACAATATCAAGGAGGTGAGATTCACATTCCCCAAGTGTGTCGACTGTGGCAAGGTGGCCTATAAGGGCGACTCCATCTCGCTCGGTGCCGACAACATGCTGCGGCTCTCTGATGTGAATCCTTCGGAAGACCTCAACTTCGTGCTGCACGTCAAGGGCATCAAGCTTGATGGCAAATACGACGGCAGTTATATGACCTATACCAAGGGCGAAGGGTTCAAGTTCCATGGAGCGCTGAGCATAGGCGGCACGGTCAAGGAGACTGATGTCAATATCAGCAAGATCTCCACCGCCGGAGCCTTGTATGTCGATGGCACGGCAGTCCTGAGCAGGATGAAAGTGGCCACGGCCAAGGGCTGTTTCTCCCCGCGCAGGGCCTTCGGCAGCGTGGGCGGCGTGTCGCTGCGCAACGTGCCCAGCTTCCTGACCGACGACGAGGTGGACCTCGACCTCTATGACCCTCAGCTCAACATCAACGTTTACAGCGACGTGCCTTTTGCCACCAAGGTCACCGGGGCCATCGTGTCCAAGGATAGCCAGGGCAAGGAGATACTGCGCATGGAGGTGCCCGAGTTCAGCTACAAGGCCAATGGCGAGAGCGTCATCAGCGTGAGACGCCGGCCGGCCGCCACCGAGAGCGACACCACCATCATCGTCATGCCCGACATCTGTGATATCATACGCCATCTGCCCGACAGTATCGCTCTCGTCGACCTCGAGGGCGAGGGTGATGACACCCAGACGGCTGAGGTCGTCATCGACAAGAAGTACCGTGGCTCTATAGTGCTCTCTGTCGCTTCGGGCATCGCGCTCGGGACGGAAGCTAAAATCGTGTACAATGACAAATATACCGGCTGGAACGACCAGGTCAAGGATGTGAGCTTCGTCGAGACCGTCAAGGATGGCGTGAAGACCATCGACGGATACCTCAACGTGACCGCCACGGTGGAGAACAAGATACCTGCCTATCTCACCCTCGTGGCTTATGGCATCGATGCCAGCGGACAGCGCATCGGCTCCGACAGACTCGCTGTAGAGGTGGAGAAGACCATACAAGCCTCGAAAGACGGCAAGACGGCTGCGGTGACAGAGGAGGTGATCAAGATCAGGCCAAAAGACAACAGCGTGTTCAAAATCCTGGATGGCATCGAGTTCAAAGTGCTCATGACCGCAAAGGACGAGAAAGGTGCCTCGCCGGTGACGGGAGTGCTCCTCAACGCATATAAGCAGACCATCAAGGTGAAAGACATCAAGATACAGAAATATGGCAAAGTGGCCGTGGATTTGAACTAAAAATGTGAAGAATATGAAAATGAGACTCAAATATACAATCCTGGCAGTGACGGCTGCCCTGACCATGCCTGTTGCGGCTCAGGAATTGCAGACAGGCTATTTCTCCGACAAGTATCTATACAGGCATGACCTCAACCCGGCCTTCGCCAACGACGATGCCTATTTCTCCATCCCGCTGCTGGGCAATCTCAACGTGGGAATGCTGAGCAATTTCCGCTACGACGATATCGTGCGAGACAACCCGCTCTATCCCGACAGAAGCAACAAGAAAAAGACCTCGTTCATGAACCCATACCTGTCTAACGGGTTGAAGGGGTTCTCCTCTGGAGACAACCTGGTCAATGGCAGGCTTAAGATGACGGTGCTGTCTGCCGGATTCAAAAAATGGGGCGGCTATAACACCGTCGAGCTCAATGTCAAGGCCGCTGCCAATGCCAGTATACCTTACAAATTCTTCGAGTTCGCGGTCAATTCCGATAACAGGCGCTTCGACATCGGCGACATACATGCCGATGCTCATGCATACGTCGAACTGGCCCTGGGACACTCACGGCAGGTGGACGACAAACTCCGTCTGGGTGGAAAGGTGAAGCTGCTCGTCGGAGCTGCCAACGCCTCTGTCGAACTGCAGAATGTGGTGGCCGACCTGCAGGACGCCAACAAGTGGACGGTCTCGGCCGACGCAAAATCTCAGGTGAGCATGAAGGGCTTCAAATATCTGAGCAAGGTGAAGGAATACAATGCCAAGGGTGGCACTTACAGCCATGTCAATGATGTGGATGTCGACGGTGCTGGAGTCAGCGGGTTTGGTGCCGCTGTCGACTTCGGTGGTGTCTACCAGCTCAACGAAGACCTCACCCTGAGTGCGGCCATACAAGACCTGGGCGCTATGCTCTGGACCAATAATTACATGGCAGCCAATGACGCTAAGTCGTTCACTTTCGATGGTTTCCACGACGTGTCTATCGACTCCGGGTCGGGCAACGTGCTTGACGACCAGGCCGACTCCTACACCGACCAACTGCTCGACTTCGCCAACCTCAGGGACAAAGGCGACGACGGCTCGCGTATCACGGGCATCGGGGCTACCGTCAATGTGGGGGCTCAGTATGTGGTGCCTTCGTTCAGGATGCTGCGGCTCGGTCTGCTGGGCACTGCGCGTATCGACGGGCCTTATACATGGACGGAGGGACGTCTGAGCGGCAATATCTCTCCCGTCGACTGGTTCGACGGCAGTGTCAGCCTGGCTGTCAACAGCTTTGCCACGAGTTTTGGCTTCCTGGCCAATTTCCATACCAAGGGCTTCAATTTCTTCGTGGGCATGGATCATCCCCTGGGCACGGTGAGCAAAGAGTTCATACCCATCTCCGGAAACGGAAATGTGGCTTTCGGCTTCAATGTGGTGCTATAGGCTGTTCAGCCTATATCCACCACGGTGATGCCGGCTCCGCCAAACTGCACATGCTCGTCTCTGAACGAACTGACGTTGGGCACCGTGGCCAGATACTGCCTGATGAGCTGGCGCAGGATGCCGCCGCCGGTGCCGTGAAGGATGCGCACCCGGCTCATACCCACCAGGATGGCATCGTCGATGAAGTAGGTGACAGCGTTGAGGGCCTCATCGCCGCGCATGCCTCTCACATCGAGATCTTGCTTGAAATGAAGTTTCTTTTCGTCGATCGTCTCCCGCGTCTGACGGCCTACACTGGCGTAGACGGCGGGAGACGCTTCTTTTTGGGGCATGCTGGCGTGCTCCAGGCGTTCGGCGCGCATCTTCGTGCGCATGTCGCCAAACACCACAGTGGCCATCTTCCCTTTGATGCTCTCTATACGTCCCACCGTACTGAGTCCCTTGATCCTTACGGTGTCGCCCTCTGACAGTACTTCCAGGCCGGGCTCTTTGGCGGGAGCAGAGGCGGACTGCTGCTGCTCCGACTGCCGGGATTTCTCCTGCTTGCGCTTCTCCCTGCGCTCCTTGCGAGCCTGTATCTGCTTGATCTTCTTAGAGATCAGCTCGTCAGCCTCCTTGGAGTCTATTTCCAGCACTTCTTTCTTAAACTCATTGAGCGACTCCCTGATCTTACGCGTCTCCTCCCGCTCGGCTTGGCTCTCCCGTATCTCGCGGATGGTGTTCTCTATGCGGCGGTTGCTCTCGGCCAGAAGCTCTTCAGCCTGCTGCTTGGCTTTGGCGATGATCTGCCTACGGCTCTCATGCAGCTGCCTGATCTCCTCTTCATAGCGGGCGATCGTCTGCTCCATCGATTTCTCACGCTGGTGGATCACCTGGCGCTTGTTCTCCCAGTAGCGCTTGTCTCTGACGATGTCTTGCAGGTATTTGTCACTCTGGATATAGTCGCTGCCCACTATCTCCGAAGCGTCTTTGATCACTTCCTCCGGGATGCCGGTCTTGCGGGCTATCTCGATGGCAAACGAGCTGCCAGGCTGTCCGATCTGCAACTGAAACAGTGCGCGCATCTCATGGCGGTCGTAGAGCATCGCTCCGTTGGATACGTGGTCGTGGTGCTCGGCAAAGTGTTTCAGGTTCTGATAGTGGGTGGTGATAACGCCAAAGGCTTCTTTCTTCCATAGCTGTTTGAGCACCGACTCAGCGATGGCTCCGCCAATCAGGGGCTCTGTGCCAGAGCCGAACTCGTCGATCAGCAGCAGGGTCTTGTCGTCAGCCTGGCGCATCATGTTTTTCATGTTGAGCAGATGGCTCGAATAGGTGCTCAGGTCGTCCTCGATGCTCTGCTCGTCGCCGATGTCTATCATGATATGGTGGAATATGCCAGTGCGGGAACGGTCGCCTACGGGGATTGACAGGCCGCATTGAAGCATGTATTGCAGCAGACCGACGGTCTTGAGACACACCGACTTGCCACCAGCATTGGGACCGGATATGATCAGCATACGCTTCTCCGGGGTCAGCATGATGTCAAGGGGCACAGCCTTCTTGTCCTGACGCTCTAATGAGAGACGGAGCAGTGGGTGAGTGGCCTGTATCCAGTCGATGTATGGGGCGGGCGATACCTCAGGCTCGTACCCTTTGATCAGCCGGGCCAGTTCTGACTTGGCCCTGATCAGGTCTATACGGGCAAGAAACTGGTATGAGCGCAGCATGTCTGCCACATGCGGACGGAGACGTGTGCTCAGCTCGGTCAGTATCCTGATGATCTCACGCCTCTCCTCCGCCTCCAGTTCACGGATGCGGTTGTTGGCCTCCACCACCTCGGCGGGCTCGATGTATACGGTCTTGCCCGTTGCGCTCTCGTCGTGCACGATGCCCTTTATCCGTCGCTTCATGGCAGGAGCCACGGGGATGACCAGACGGCCGTCGCGGATGGTCGGTGCCGAGTCTTTGTCTACGAGGCCTTCGCTCTGGGCAGACCTCAGGATGTTGTACAGCGCGCGGGATATGCTGCCTTCGGTCTTCGACAGTTCGCTTCTGATGGCGTATAGCTCACTCGACGCACTGTCTTTTATCTTGCCGTATTTGTCCAGGATCTGATCTATCTGTCTGATGATGTCAGGGAAGGTCCTCACGTCGGATGTCAGCTGATGAAGGGCAGGGTAGAGGTACTCGGGGGCTTCCTCGTCGTCGGCCACTGCAGTGCCCCGGCGGTCGCGGCTCAGATAGTCTACGATACGCCCGATGGTCTCCAGTGAGCGTCGCAGGTCATAAAGTTCCGTCTCATCCAGGTGGGTGCCTTCCAGGCGTATTCGTGACACCGACGGACGCACGTCGAAGAAAAACTGGAGCGGAAAGTCGTCGGCCATCTCCTGTATGCGCCTGAATTCGCCCACCTGTCTCAACTGCAGGTTGATGGCCTCCGCCTTGTAGGATATAGTGAGACGGTCTACTTCCTCCTTGCCGAGGGTAGAAAGGCATCTTTCTCGCAGCAGATGGCGTATCTCTGTGAATCCTATCTTCTGCTCAAAATTATTAGGATATATCATATTGATGTCTGGGATGAGTATTTGGCTTGCAAAATTACGAAATTCTCAGCACATAAATGCCTTCACTTTTCATTTTTCAACCTTTTATTCATACTTGCCAATGAGAAATACCAAAAAAAATTTGCATAGTCCAAAAAAACACGTTACCTTTGCACTCGCTTTTCGATACACATCACATATTGCACTCAAGGAGAGATGGTAGAGTGGTCGATTACAACGGTCTTGAAAACCGTCGTACCGAGAGGTACCGGGGGTTCGAATCCCTCTCTCTCCGCAATATCACCTGATTATCAGTGATTTACGAGATTTACACCCAATTTTACACCCAAAAATGTAAGATTGGGTGTTTTCTTTTTGACTGTTCACAAGGAAGCATAGCTTTAATAGTATCGATTGCGTAAATGAGTGGACTGTTTCGAATAGTCAATAGTACTTGATGATCAGTAATTGCCACACCGTTCTTTTTTCTCGCTTCAAGGGCAAAGATGATATTTCTCTTGATATTCATATTGTTATGCTATTGAAATCACTTTTGATATCCCAACTGTCTTATATGGTCATTCAAAACCCTGAGTTGCTCAATTAAGTCATTAAACGGAATGCTTTCTCCATAAATCATGTGTAATCGCATCTGTTCGTAGTCTGAGCGCCATGCATCTTTCACAGACTCAGGTGGCAATATTGACAAACTGGATGGGAAAAGCGTATCGTAATCGAATCCACGGAGTCCGATAAAAGTTTTGCGATGCTGTATTACTTGACGATACAGTTGTTCATCATTCAATGCACGTTCGGCAATCGGTGTTTGAAGAATCTGTCCGATGTCATACATGTGCCTTGACATTCTTTCAACTCTGATATTATCAGCAGATTTGCTGAATTCTTCATGTAGAAGGAATATCTTCTCCAAGAATGTCCGTTCAGGGAGTACAGCTCTAACACTGAAGTTATTCCTTTCCCAACGTGAATCGGGGAACACCTCATCAATGATTGGATTAAGCGTAACAACCTGCACAGGCTCACTCATAGACCTGCCACTAACCTCGATACGAACCACGTTGCGGATATAGGGATTGGTCTCAAAGAGTGAAGGGTACTCGACTTCAATTATCTCAGGATCAGTGGTGGTTACGGAGGTGATGTTAACGTGTATTTTGAACATCCCTTCCGTAATTCCTTCTTCGATAAGCGCATCGTGAAGTTCATACTGCAACTTGTCTCTAACGAAGCTGCAAGCAGCGCGTCTCAGTTTGTCGCTGATCTGAGTCTTTGACAGAGTTCCGCCAAATCCCAGATATTCGCGGTCGATGCCAATATCAATGTCTTCTGAGATTCTGTCTATCAGTTTCCAGCATTTACTCAGTGATGTGCCACCCTTGAAACTTGTGTGTTCAGCACTCGGGAGTTTGTATAGTGCAGCAAGTACCTGACATATCCACCAGTCTTTCTCAGCCAGGTTGACGTTGATACCCGTCTGAGCTGAAGCCTGTGTAAAAACAATCCTTTGCTGCTCCTTCGATAATTCTATAAATTTCATAGTGTTATAAGCTCCTTTCTCACCCATGCTGGTGCAAGTTTAATATCTTCATTATAATCTTCTTCTGCCACATTTTTAATATGCTCTTTCAGAATCCGTTTCTGCTCATCGGTTATCTTACCTTCTCCAATCGCTCTCATTGCAGCAACAATACGCATCATCAAGTCAGAGCGGAAACTCAGGGCTTTCAACTCCGAGGTATGCTTGAACATGATGCCATGTCCTTTGCCGACACTTATTCTTCGAGGCGAGCCATCAGTAAGATAAACGGCGTTTGCTGGTACTTGTGTACTCAGTCCAAGACTATTGAGAGCGTAGTCTCCTGTTGGAACAATACGTGAATGATCACGCTTTGCTATAGCCTGGGCAATATTGTCCAAGCTTGGCAACAGCATTCCAAGGCCAAGTTCTTTGTCGAACTTAGGCTTGTAATATATCCCGTGGGCCAGTCTTACGATAACATTACGTTCACATAGTCTGATTAGTGACTTCTTGATGGCCTCTGGCGTACCAAGCTCGGCATAGTCTGTGGAAAAGACTATTTTCCCTTCCGGTTCCGAACCGATGGCTGTCTCAATTCTTTTTGCTGTACTATCAACCATACTAATTTGCATTTTGGCACAAAATTATAACAAAATTGGGACAAAACAATACTTTTGCACCAAAAAGTTACTTGTTTTAATGCTTATTTAACGTACAAGAGGCTAAAAGTCCTGTTTTCTGCGCAAAAAACAAGACTAATGTTCATGAATCAATGCAGAACCAGTCGTTTGTATATGTTAATTGAAAAGTGTAATACTGGGTACGTCGTACAAGAACGGTATGAAGAGCCTGCAGAAGTTGAAGTATGACTTGTCGCAACATACCACAGATCGCAACACTTTAAGGGATATTTTCGAACTGGAGGTTGAGGGCAAGCGGGTGCTGATGTTCCAGATACCTGCTGCACCTCGCGGTATTCCGATGGCTTGGCAGGGACACTTCTATGCTCGCCGTGGTGAGAGTTTGGTGGCTCTCGACATGAGCAAGTATGAGGAGATACGCAGGCAGACGGTGAATGAAGACTGGACTGCTGAGGTTGTTGCAGATGCCACAATAGATGACACCCTTCAGGCGTAATTCCCGAAAAAAAGGCATACTTATATTAATTTTCAGCAAAAACTGTTCATGAATTTGCGAACACACAAAACTTTTTGTACCTTTGCAGCCGTATGATAGTTACATTCGAGCAGACATACC
>CAMIYC010000089.1 GCA_946402905.1 uncultured Prevotellaceae bacterium
GGTTGCTCTCCCCCGGGAAACGGGGGAGTCGGAGGGGGTGTTAGGGGGAGTGTGTCTCAGCCAGCGGTTCCCCTCTAAGTTAGAGGTTGCTCTCCCCCGGGAAACGGGGGAGTCGGAGGGGTGTTAGGGGGAGTGTGTATGCTTCATAGGAAACATTCACATGACATCTATACTACAACAAATAAGACACCCAAATTCTTAAATTCTTGATAAAAAGATGAGCAATTCAGTTTATATCAAGAATTTAAGAATTAAAGAATTTTCCTCCAGAGTGACCTCTTTGGTAACTATAATTCTGTAATTCATTAATTCTTGATAAAAAAGATGAGAAGCTTAAGTTACTGAAGTTTCTCTACATAATACCACATCTTTTTAACCTGCATATTTCATAATCTTCAGCAAAAAAGAAGTTCTTACAACTCCTGTCCCATGACATTATATTTTCTGCCATTCTTCTCAATGATTAAACGACCATCAAGGATATATTTCCGGAGACAGATGGTCTTAACGTCTTCCTTGAAGAGTGCTGACACTACACGAGTAGTAGCAGGACGCTCATAGGGTCCCATATCACGCTGTAGACCCGAAACGGTGCGCCTGAGGAATGGAAAGTCGGCAAGCAGACTCTCTGGTATGTCGTGGCTGCTATCACCGGCATCGACCATCTTGCTGTCAGCGGCAAGACGTGCGAAACGCCGGGGCAGAGAACCGTCGATAGCCCTGGGCATGAGGGCATCGTCCTCGTCAAGCGAGACGAAATCATCCACGCCAATGCCTGTCACCAAATGGTTGGACCATCCATTCTTGGACATGGGAGTGGAAATGGCGTTGTAATCGTCGTCCCCGACACAGATCTCCTGCCTGCCTAAGCAGATGTTGTTATAAAAATGGGTATGGGCATCTGAACCGCCCGACTCGAACATGAAGTCATAGCTATTGTTGAAGGCCAGGCAGCCGATAAGTACATGCCCGCCTTTATGACTGTTGCAGTCGAACCCTTTCACACTGCTGCCGGCATTGCAATTGAAAGCCACACAATTATACGCATAATGGATACCCTTTGACGAACCTCCCGTTCCATTCCCACCAAGCTTGATACCATTGCCATTACCGGAGAATGACATCGATCCACTCTTATTGATGTACTCTTTCACCCACAGATGGTCTTCGGCCTTCCCAGAATCCCATGCCCAGCATTCGGCCAGGATGACATCATAGTCGGTCTCATAGAGATCCCATGCGTCATCGCTGTTATGCCACGCACGGCATCGGATGAAACGGTTGCCCCTGCCGTTGTGCATCTTGCAGGCAAAGCCGTCGGCGTCTGAACCATAGTTGGTGTCATAGTCGCAGTTGTGGTGTGAGTCACAGTCGATGATATCGTTGTAGGCGCAATAGGTGCCGTCATTCTCACTCAGGCCGGGAAAGGTGTCGCTGAACTTGTGCCCAAAGCCGAGCTGGAGACCTGTGTCAAGATTATAGGAGAACTCACAACGCTCTATCCTGTTGTGAGAGCCCTCCAACTTGATGCCGTTGTCGGCAGCATGTGTGACATGAAGGCCGAAAAGCCACCAGTGATTGCCCGTGAGGAGTATGCCCCGATCACCCACGCTCTGGTCGGTCAACTGTTGAACAAAGTCAAATACAGGCTTTTCATCTTCATAACTCCTGATGACAATGGGAGCGTCTTCCGTTCCGGATGAGCTGATGCGTACGGTGTATTTCTTGCCGTCCTTCTTCATGGTGGGGGTGTACGTCCCTCCACGGCACACAATATGGTCTCCCGCCACAGCCTTGTCGACGGCATACTGCAAGTTCAGCCACGGCTTTTCCAACGAGCCGTCACCTGTGGCATCATTGCCGTCAGGTGCGATATAATATGTGTGCAGTGCCTCGGGGAAAGGCTTTGTCGGCACCGGCACGCCCTCAGTGATATAGGTGGAGTCGTCCGGCTCTACGGGCGTTGTAGCAACAGCATGCAAGGTGATCTCAACGTCATCCAGGTAGATAGTCCCGCTGAGACAAGTGAAACGTATACGCACATCGACATCTTCCTCGGCTGAATTGACTTTGAAGGAGCTGTTTCCGTAGGGTGTAGAAGAAGACACCGTAGCCGTCCCTAACTCCGTCCAGCTCATACCGCCGTCAATGGACTTCTCCACTTTCAGCTTCTTACCGTTCCCTGAGGCGCGGTGGGTGAATGTGACGCGGCCCGGCTGCGGAAGGACTGGCGTAATGAGATAGGCGTTGCTCCCCATAGTGGCCCTCTTGCTCCCATTGTCGTTTTTGGCATAGACTCCCTTGACAGTCCATGTGCCTGAAGCCAGCTCAGCCTGAATCTCAGACGAAGAGGAGGACGAGGGCAGACCCGTTTCGAAATTCTCCGACAGGACATCTCCTGCCTGAGCCACGATGCCACAGCATAGCATCATCATCAACAACAGCATTTTTTTCATTGTTATTAGTGTCATTTTTGAGCGTTTGCAGCGGAAAGAGTCTGCCAAGAAGATGCTCGGGCATTTTCATTATTCCACTATATTGTGATGTGTCGTTTCCGTACACGACTCCAGGCTCCAAAGATACATGATTCTTTTCGTCTTGACAAAGAACTGATGATAAAAAACCGGTGTTTCTACACTTTTTCACATTTTATGCTGGCTAAGGTAACTCTTAGTCATAGCTCGTTTTAAGGGTCGCTGCACTCAAAATCTTTCAAAATCTCATTTAAAATCTTTCACCATACCTCTATTTTGGTAGATTTTACTATAGATTTTGTTTGATTTTGAGGCCAACAGGCCGACCTTTGAAGAATGACTGAGTAATTACTGGCTAAGAATGACGATGAAATCATATTTGCAATTGTAACAAACTTCACCTCTCTACCTCCCAACCTCCTCACCTTAAAACCTTAAAACCCAGCAAGTGGAGCAAATGCAGAACTTGAAAATATTATATACTCAAGTTTCGCATTCGCTCAACTTGTTAGGTTTTAAGGTTTTAGGTTATGAGGTTATAAGGTGATATTACCGACGAATACGCAGTCGTCACACATATCTCACCTAAAAACCTCCAAGCGTAGCGACCTGATAACCTGATAACCTGATGAAACTGGAGCTTGCGAAAGTTGAATTATATACAGAGCGACATCTTACGGCAGATGGTGCCGAAATACTCGAATGATTCTTCAGGCACAAACCCGTAGGAGGTATATCGCTGCGCCAATGGGGGATAGCTGACGTCATAGATGAGAGCTACACGATGGAAACCATCCCTCTTGGCCATTTCCACGGCATCGTCAAACAATAATCTCCACAGGCCATGACCGCGAAACTCTGGAACGATGGCCAAAGAGTCGAGATAGTATTCACCAGCTGTCGTCTCTGGAATGTCACCCGAACTGAGCAGTCTTCCGTCGGGCATCACCCAGGTTCGCTTTCGCCTTTCTTCATGCGTGGCTCCATCGTATGAGACAAGTCCTCCTGCCAGTTGGCCCTCATATCGGAGTAAACGCGTTTGTTTCCAACTGTAAAGCGTGTCATCACGGGAGCAGGCAGCCTTCAGAAACGACGGTACATGATCCATGTGCATTCCCTGCGCCACAATCCATGCAATGAAATCAGCATCCTCTGGTCTTGCTGGGACGATTTCCACATTCTTCAAATCCACGGTTACTGTCATTATATTCAAATTTAGCAATTTCAATTGAACAATTAAAAAACAACTCACACCAGGGGAGCGCGGGCGCCCTCGCCCGCACTCAAGTAAATGTCCTTACCAGCGGGCAAGGGCGCCCGCACTCAAGTAAATGTCCTTACCAGTAGGCGAGGACGCCCGCGCTCAAGTAAATGTCCTTACCAGCGGGCGAGGACGCCCGCGCTCCAGACTCACATGAACCACATTTTTACGGTTACTAAAGTAAAGACCTTAAATGATAAAGCACAAAAGTACGTAAAAAGACGCATATCTGACTACCTTTGCCGAAAGATTTAATAAGAATTGTGAAATGGACCATCTTCCGAAAGCCCCTGCCATCCTGGTTTCATCTGTCAACATGCTCCTGAGAGATGATGAGTTTGACAGCCTTGAATCTCTCTGCTATCCCTTCAGGTCAAGGTGGCCGTCACGGCCAATCTGCAATCAGAGGCGCGGCAGCAGGATGTTTCTTTCTTCGCCGCGGCCGACACACTCGTGCTCACCGTGAGGCAGGGTGGGTACCAAGGTGGCGATGGCGGTGTGGACAATACACATGATATCCCCACCGATCAGCCTGCCTATGCACCCCCAAGCCTACGGCCTGCCACCAACCACTCCCGTTGACCCACATAACCCACTGATCTTTGGCATAACCGCTAAGAATCAGTGGGTTTGCTTCTCTGAATCACGTGGACGGGGAGCGCGGGCGCCCTCGCCCGCAATCAGTGGCGGGCGAGGACGCCCGCGCTCCCATGATGTACTGAGTAGTCACTGTCGGTCGTAACTCTTAGTCATAGCTCGTTTTTAGGGTCGCTTCTATATAACTAAGCTGTTATTTCACTACTTTGCCTGGGAACGCGGGCGTCCTCGCCCGCATCTGCGGCGGGCGAGGACGCCCGCGTTCCCAGAGTTGACTGCACTCAAAATCTTTCAAAATTGAATATAAAATCTTCACTTTGCATATATTTTGGTCAATTTTACTATCAATTTTGTTTGATTTTGAGGCCCCAGGCCGACCTTTGAAGGATGACTGAGTAATTACATCCGGTCTTGTGATTTGCAAAAGTATCAAAATTGTCTGACGTTTTTCTGTTTGATATTTTGATGATTGAGCGGAAAGTTGTACTTTTGCAGGAAACAATGAGATACCGGGAAAAGCAAGTTTTTAACGAATACTCTATTTTTTATTTTTTTATTTTAGCAATATGAAGAAAACTATTTTTACGCTTCTCGCAGCCACGACTATGATGCTGTCGAGTTGTCTCACAACGGGATTCGGAACTACACCCAACACAGGATCAACTGGCAGCGTGCTGGGTAGTGTGCTGACCAGCGTACTGGGAAATGTGTTGCTCGGTGGAATGACATTTGATCAGTCGGGCCTTCTTGGCAGTTGGAACTACAATGCCCCAAGTGCAGCGTTTACTACTGAGCAGGCACTGACAAAGGCCGGTGGTACTGCTACAGTTGCCAACATCGCCTCCTCATTGGCAAGCAACTACAGCAATATCGGCATCAATCGCAACAACACTTCTTTCTCCTTCCTTCAGGGAAACAAGTTCTCGGCTAAGGTGAATGGTATCCCTTTCAGCGGAACCTACACTTATAACCAGCAGAATGGCGAGATCGCCCTCAAGACAGCTACTGAGACTATCAAGGGCAACGTCACCAAGACCGAGAAAGGAATGGGCCTGATGTTTGACTCCATGCAGATGGTCAATATCCTTCAGAAAGAGGGAAAGGTCAGCAACAAGGCTGCTGTCCAGGCGGTGAGCAAACTGGCTAAGAGTGCCAATGGCGCACGCGTAGGCTTCGAATTGACGAAATAGGGGCTGGCCTGTTCTTGATTCTATCATCATGTCACGGATTGTAGAATGATAGAATGGAGTCCGCTTTCATTTTTATGCACTATGAAAAGAGTGCCTCTCATACTCATTGCCTTGTCTGCGGGGCTCATCGCTGATGCGCAACAACGGTTCGTCGTGGCCGACAAACTGACGCACGAGCCTGTGGCGCAGGCGAGCGTCTACACCAAGGAGGGTGGAAGGTTTGCTTCTGCCATCAGCAATGACCAGGGTGAGGTGAGCGTCTCTTTCCCCTTTACACGACTCACCATCACGCATCTCAATTATGAGCGCAGGGTGGTGACCCGGGTGTCAGATACCATCTTCCTCACGCCCCGCTACCGACAGACCGTGGAGGTGGTGGTGAGCAATGTCGAGCCACGGTGGATCCGGGAGAAGCTGCGCCAGGTGGTCAAAACCAAGTGGAAGACCTATTTCTCACAGCCACGTGTGCTCAGTTACGACTATCAGACCCGGAGCATCGACCTGACATCCTATTACGCCTACCGGTCGAGGGGACTGGTGCAGATGAAGAGCTTCGAGCACGACCTTTACAGCATCCGGCAACATGAGGGGCACATCGTCTGTGTGGACAGCACACGGCTCACCGATGTGGCCAGCCTGCGCCGCATGCTCTACGAGGATTTCGTTGACGAGCTCGACGGCGGTTTCATCCGTTCACACAAGTTCAGTCAGAACGGTGAGTTTGAGAGCGACAATAAGAATGAAGTAGAGCTGGTGTTCCGTTCCAAAAACCACACCGACGACCGCGGCCGTATCGTTATTGACACGGCACGGTGCGTGATACGTTCGGCCTACCGCGTCACCGGTACCGCTACCAACAAACGGGAGCGCATGAACAAGGTGCTCCTCTCGATGGCACGGGCCATCTCGGGATACCGCATCGACAAGTGGAACCGTATCTATCACGTCGACTACGCCGAGGGCGACGGCGGCACGATGTTTCCCGCCAGCGTCAGTTACAAGTTCTACTTCGAAGGATACGACAGGGAAGACGACCCCCGGCACAAAGACTACGACCAGCAGACAGGTGGCGGGTTTCCCAATATGGAGGCTACCCTCCGGCTCACCCCTCCTTCTTATCTGCCCGACGACATGACGTGGCTGCCTCTGCCCGGCTCCTGGTATCTGCGCCTCAGCTCCGATCGGGAGCGTCAGCAGGAGATCGACCTCTCCCATCTGCCTGCCACCTTCGATGTCTTTACCGGGGCCGAAGAGTTTCAGCCTGAATGATAATCACAGTCAAAAAATAAGAAAATGAAGAAACAGACAATCAGCCGTATATGGCTGTCGGCCATCGTCCTCTGGATGTGTGGCGCAATCAATAGCCTCGCCCAGACTCCCAGTGGCGAGGAAGGAAAATGGACGTTTGTAGCCCACCTGACCAATCCGGGCGATACCCTGCTGATCGTACGCACAGACAACCTGAAAGAAATAAACACCGTGGTGCGCACGGGTAGTGAGTTCAGATTCACCACCCAGCTCAAAGAACCCAAAAACTTCTTGATGCTCTCCCCGTCGCTCCTGAACGGAGAGGCCGGCGGATTCAGTTTCGCTATTACGGCAGTACCCGGCGAGGCCCTCAGGGTCGAAGGACTGTGCGACAACTCCAAGCCCGACAATGGCCTACGCTATAACGGCAGCCCCTTCTACAGCCACTATGTCGAGGCCGACATCGCTGCCACGAAGGTGAAGGATGGCAAGGACGCACAACCGGCCGTCGACTTCATCAAGGCCTATCCCGACTGCGAGAGTGCCGCCACGCTGATCGGTGCAGTGGGCTCCTATTGTCCCGACAGGCTCGACGAAGTGCTTGCCCTGTTGTCTCCCACGATACGCAACGGACGTATGAAGGCTTACATCGACCGGGAGATCGGGGAAGCCAAAGCGTATGTGGCTCAGCAGGAGATGGAGGGAAAAATGCTGCCGATGGGCAGCGTGGCACCCGACTTCACCCTCGACGACATCAACGGCCAGCCTCTCACGCTGTCGTCGCTGCGCGGCAAGTATGTAGTGCTCGATTTCTGGGGCTCATGGTGCGGATGGTGTATCAAGGGCTTCCCTGACATGAAGGAATACTACAACAAATACAAGGACAAGATAGAAATCCTCGGCATGGACTGCAACGACACGGTGGAGAAATGGAAAAAAGCCGTCAGCGACAATGCACTGCCCTGGCTGCACGTGTATGTGCCCAAAGGGTCGACAGTGCTGAAAGACTATATGGTGAGTGGCTTCCCCACAAAGGTCATCATCAGTCCTGACGGCAAGGTGCTCACTACCATCCTTGGCGAGGATCCTCAGTTCTATCAACTCCTCGACGAGATCTTCAAGGCCGACTGAAAGTTAAAGTCACTTAACCCTCTCTATCTTTTATCAAGAATTTAAGAATTTAAGAATTAAAGAATTAGGGTGTCCTATGTTTTCTTACATATCCACTCTCCATTTGCAGTGGTAATCATTTCCCCCTCTAAGTTAGAGGGGGGTAGGGGGAGTGTGTCATTTCCCCCCTCTAAGTTAGAGGTGGGTAGGGGGAGTGTGTATGCTTCATAGGAAACATTCACATGACATCTATACTACAACAAAAGGACACCCTAATTCTTTAATTCTTAAATTCTTGATAAAAAATATACTCAAATTTTTCACGCTCGGCTGGATTTGTAATCCAGCCGCTATGAATATAAGGATTTTTAAT
>CAMIYC010000090.1 GCA_946402905.1 uncultured Prevotellaceae bacterium
GTGTTTAACTGGGTTTTTGAAAACGAACTTTTTCAGCAGCCCCAACTTAGAGGGGAACCGCTGGCTGAGACACACTCCCCCTAGCCCCCTCTAACTTAGAGGGGGAACTGATTACCACTGCAAATGTAGAGTGGATGTATAAGGTAACAAAAGGACACCCTAATTCTTTAATTACCTCCCTTCGGTCAGTGGGTCTACGACAAATCTCTTAAATTCTTGATAAAAAGGTGGAGTTCAGTCATTTAATAAGTCACAGGGTTTACAATCAACAGGTGCAGCTATATCAAGAGAATTACTACGACCGTCGTCGTTTCGTAGTCACTCTTCGCTACAAGTTCAAGACAAAATGGAACAGGTGACGCTCTATGTGTCAGCAGAAAATACTCGCAACCCATCGCAAATGATCGCAAATGATCGCAAATGATCGCAACACATCGCAAATGATCGCACATGATTGCAAATGATCGCAAATGATCGCAAGCATCGCTATAATGATAATGATAATGATAATGATAGTGATAGTGATCATGTAAAATGATAAAGAAAAAAAAGAAATATCCCTTACGGGATTCAAAGAAAAACGGATTTTTCTTTGCCCTCCCCACGTCTGTTTTAAAATGACAGGTCAAAGCGACTACGAGGATGTAATTTTGCCGCAAGAAATCAAGAATTTTAAGCAGAATCAATCATGGCAACAACAAAATCTAACTCATTCATCGTCTACTGCGACCTCAACGACCAACTCCAACTGCTCAGCGACGAGGAGGCTGGCATCGTGTTCAAAACCATCATCGGCTATAGCCTTACAGGCCAGCTCAGTCTCACCGACAACAAGACTGTCAACGTGGTGCTCGCCAGCATGGCCACACAGATAGATAGAAACAAGCGTCAGACACACCCTTTCCTTGTAGGAGGAGAGGTTGGGGCGGATTGACAAATATCTCACAGACAGCCCGTTACAACCCACCCACGCCCTACTCTAAAGGAGAGGGGAGCACCTGGCGGTTGGAGGATCGGTATCGTCTTTTTGACTTCGATTTTATGGTTTTCGTCATTTTTTATTGCCCAATGAGAAATAACATGCTATCTTTGTACATTCATAACAACAATCAGACGAGAATGAGAAAACAGACCGCACTTTTCATACTACTGGCCTGCTGCATGACGGCACACGCCCGGCTGGTCATCACCAAGACCACCTGCAACTATCAGAGCGGGCACATGGCCATCGTCGAGGAAGGCAGGATACGCGTGGGATGGCAGTATACCGACACCGAGGGCTTGCCCATCGTGCAGAATGTCTACCAGATAGAGGTGCACGAGCGCGTCACCGGCCAGCTTATCTATGACAGTGGCACGGTGCGCTCCGGCGAGAGCCAACAGATAGAACTGCCCCACCTGGCTCCCAACATCTACGGATACAGTTGGCATGTGAGGATAGGCTATGAGAGCCGGGACGACAAACAATGGAACCACTGGACGGCATGGAGCGCCACCCAGGACATACGGGTGACGCCCGACGACATCAGGCTGTCGGGACTCAGTCGCGCCCCAGGACAAAACAGCGGCACCACCCCACTGTGGATCGGCGCCATCACCAAGCAGGCCGCCCACATACCCGACGGCAGATGGAGCAACGAGGTGTTCAAGAAAGACACCTTCAAGACGCGGTGGGAAAATGTGGACACCCTCTCCGCACGAAGCATCATCCTGCGCAAGCAATTCACCGCCAGCCGAGAGATCACCGATGCCGTGGTCTATGTCTGCGGACTGGGCCATTACGAGATGAGCATCAACGGACGACGAGTGGGCAACAGCGAGTTCGCTCCGCTCTGGAGCGAATACAGCCGCACCGTCTATTACAACACCTACGACGTGACCCACATGCTGCAACAGGGCGGCAACGCAGTGACCGTCTTGCTGGGCAACGGATTCTTCAACGTGCAGCGGGGCAACCGGTACAGTAAGCTACAGGCCAGCTTCGGCCCGCCGCAACTGTTGCTGCGCATGGACATCACTTATGCCGACGGAGAGACGGAGCACATCTTGAGCGACGAGAGCTGGCACTGGACGGCCAGCCCCATCACCTTCAACAGCATATACGGCGGTGAGTCGTACGACGCCCGGCTGGAGCAAGACGGTTGCCAACTGGCCGTATACGACGACAGCAAATGGAGCCACGCCGTCGCCATGGAAGGTCCCGCCGGACGACTCAGGCCGGAAACCGCCCCACCCGTAAAAATCATGGAGCGATATGACGTGAGGAAGATCAGCCACATCGACAAGGACTCGCTCGACGCCGCCTCGCGGAAGACCAAGCGCACCGTCAGCCCCACAGCCTTCGTCTGCGACATGGGACAAAACCTCGCCGGCTATCCACAGATCACCGTCAGCGGACAAAGGGGGCAGAAGGTGACACTCATCGTATCGGAGCGTCTCACACCGCAAGGAGCCTGCGACCAGTCGCAGACGGGGCGGCAGCACTATTACGAATACACACTCAGGGGCGACGGCATGGAGACGTGGCATCCACGGTTCTCCTACTACGGGTTCAGGTATATACAGGTAGAGGGGGCCGTCATGCAGGGTAAGAGCAACCCCGACAGCCTGCCCGTGATACACCAGCTGCAAAGCTGCTTCGTCCACAGCTCCGCCCCTGAGACCTCTACCTTCTGGTGCGACAACGAACTGATGACCAAGACCCACCGGCTCATCGAAAGGGCCGAGCGCTCCAACATGCAAGCCGTCATGACCGACTGCCCGCAACGCGAAAAACTGGGCTGGCTGGAGCAAGACCACCTGTGCGGTCCCTCGCTGCTCTACAACTACGACATGACCACGCTGGTGCCCAAGATCATCCGCGACATCGCCGACACCCAAAAACCCAACGGCATGGTACCCACCACTGCTCCGCAGTATGTGTCGTTCGGCAACCTCTTCGACGACTCGCCCGAATGGGGCTCCACACTCATCATCCTGCCGTTCATGTATTACGACATGTATGGCGACAGCACCCTCATCACCGACTACTATGAGCCGATGCGCCGATATGTAGACTATCTCACCTCGCGCGCAGATGACGGCATCGTGAGTCACGGGCTGGGCGACTGGTATGACTACGGGCCGCGCCGGCCGGGATTCTCTCAGAACACGCCGGTGCCCCTGGTGGCCACCGCGCACTATATCTACGACCTGCAGCTCATCACCGAGGCGGCCCGCATGACAGGACGTCGCGACGACATGCAGAAATACCAAGTGCTTTACGACCAGACCGTCGGCGCCTTCAACCGTCATTTCTACCATCCCGACTCCTGCTATTACGGCACGGGCAGTCAGACCAGCAACGCGCTGCCTCTCTTCCTCGGCATCGCCGGTGAGAACAAGGAGGCGGTGCTACGCTCGCTCATCGACGACATCCATGCTCACGGCGACCGTCTCACCACCGGCGACGTGGGCAACCGCTACCTCTTCCGCGTGCTCGCCGACAACGGACATAACGAACTGCTCTTCAGGATGCTCAACCACTACGAGACTCCGGGCTACGGATTTCAGATCGCACAGGGAGCCACCACGCTCACCGAACAATGGGATCCACGCCAAGGTTCGTCGGAAAACCACTTTATGCTGGGGCAGATCGACGAGTGGTTCTTCCGCACCCTCGCCGGCATCCGGCAGAAGCCTGGCACCCACGGTATGCGCCATCTCATCATCGACCCGCAGGCCGTGGGCGACATCCACCAAGTGAAGGCATCTATACACACGCTCTATGGCACCGTGAGCATCGACTTCGACCGGAAAGACTCGACGCTCAACGTCGTGGTGCCTAAAGGGTGTGAGGTGGAACTGCCTGAGATGAAGAGGAAAAAAATCGAGACGGCACCCCACCTGCTGTTATTCTGTACAAGTTTGATGTGTGGAGCAGGGAAAGCACAAGCACTATATGACTACGAGTTATATGACCCGCAATTGCCCACTTTATGGATGGGATACGACCATCTTGCCAACGGCATCCTCGGCAATTCTGACAAAAGTTTCCACCTCCAGTCTGGATTCTTTAAAAAAATGGAAGTAGGCTGCACCTTTTTTCAACTATCCAAGAATGTCTACAAAGGAATCGCCGGATTCTCCACCGCCCTGCAGATCGCAGGTGAAATCTATCAATTGGACAATCATTGGGTTGCACAAAGAGAAGGTAAGAAAATCGGATTCCAATATGTTGAAGAAGCGGTAAAAAACAACACATTCCCCATCATATCCATCCGCATCCCGCTGCTTGCAGGTCTTCAGACATACAACAGGAAATGGTCTATACAGACCGGACCCGTGCTGCATGCAGATTGGACTGGATATCACTACCGTATTCCCGGGCATGACCAACAAGAGGAGCCCCACCTCCATGTCAATCATTTCAGGGCAAGTTGGATGCTATCAGCCGGCATAGGCCCTCTGACCCTCTCTGTCTCTCAAGACCTGGTACCGGCATTCCAACTCACTAACGGAGTCAAAGGATACACCACCTCTTTCAGCATCGGCTTTGATATGTGGTATTTAGACCGCCGCTTTTTCCGTCCAAGGAGAAATCAATAGCCTTTGCATCTGCTGAGGGGCACAAAACTTGAAAAAAGAAAACGCTATTAAAGCAACTACGGTTTTTCTGATTTATCTGATAGATATAGCAGACTTCATTTGTCAGGAAACTCAAGGCTGTGGCAGACATCACACCGTCGGAATATATCATCACCATGAAACTCAACGAGGTGAAACGGCTACTCTGCATACAACCACCCATGACATTTCTGGATATTGCTATCAGAAGCGGTTTCGCCGACAATGCCCACATGACCCATGCCTTCAAACAGAAATTTGGTGTCTCACCCTCACAATTTCTCAAACAGACCTCTGCTGAAGAGGGGGACACACCTGAATAAGAGAGGATACGCAGGAAGGCACATCACCATGCGTCGTTTGCAAACGTTTTCAAAGGTATATCGAAATCAATTCCTGGAAACTTTGGCCAAGTCGGAAGTTTTGCTTAATTTCGCAGACTGAACCCTCAACCTATGTTTCTACTGACATATTTATATAGAATTCATCAACACCCTACGACAAATGAGAAAATATCTACTACTGGCCATCGCCGCCATGATCTCCACCATCACACTGGCCCAGGCACCCGCTTTCCCCGGGGCTGAAGGGCACGGACGCTACGTCACTGGCGGACGTGGAGGGAAAATCGTACACGTCACCAACCTCAAAGACAGCGGGACGGGCTCGCTGAGAAGTGCCGTGAGCGGCTCAGCCAAGAAAATCGTCGTCTTCGACGTGGGCGGCGTCATCGCCCTCAACAGCGACCTGAGCATCGGCGACAATACCACCATCGCCGGACAGACCGCCCCCTACCCTGGCATCACCATCCGCTACCGTACCATCCGCCCGGGAGCCAACAACATCATCCGCTTCATCCGCATACGTCGCGGACAGGAGAAAGATGTCAACGACGGAGCCGACGCCATCTGGCAGCGCGAGAAAAACGGCATCATGCTCGACCACTGCTCCTTCAGCTGGTGCATCGACGAGGTGGCCTCCTTCTACGACAACAACAACTTCACCATGCAGTGGTGCACCATCGCCGAGAGCCTGACCAACGCCGGGCACAACAAGGGCGCGCATGGCTACGGCGGCATCTGGGGCGGCAAGCTGGCCTCCTTCCATCACAACCTGCTGGCACACATCCAGAACCGTGTGCCACGCTTCAACGGCGCACGATACCAATGGAGCGGATACAAGAACAACGCGCTCTACAGCACCTATCAGTGGACCAACTACGTGCAGGCAGAGATTGTCGACCTGCGCAACTGCGTGATGTACAACTGGGGCACCGGCGGCTGCTACGGAGGCCCGGGCGGCGGCTACATCAATATGGTGAACAACTACTACAAAGCCGGACCGGCCACGAAAAACAAGACACGTGTGACACAGGTGACCGTAGGCGCATCGGGCAACAGCACACCCGCTGCCCTCAACGGCATGACCAGCCGCTACTACATCAACGGCAACTATGTGACTGCCGCGGCAGCCAACCAAAGAGAGAACTACGACTGGAAAGGCGTGGTATACGACAACGGCACCTACACCATCAACGGCGAGGTGTGCTCACTCGACCCCAACCACTACTACGGCAATGACGTGACCTACCTGAAAAACTCCGCAGGCAAAGACTGTGTGACCATCAAAATCAATGAGCCTGCACCAGCCGGAGAGGTGACCACACACAAGGCTGAAGACGCCTTCACGCAGGTGGTGGCCTACGCCGGGGCATCGCTCTTCCGTGACGACGTCGACGCACGCTACGCCACAGAGGCCACCAACGGCACCGCCACCTACAAAGGCAGCGTCACCAATCAGGCAGGCATCATCGACGTGGTGGCTGATGTCAACGGATACACCGAGGCCAACTTCGGCACAGGCTCCCGGCCCGCCGGCTTCGACTCCGACAACGACGGCATGCCCGACGAGTGGGAGACGCTCAATGGCCTCAACCCCAATGATGCCAGCGACGCATCACTCTATACGCTCGACACGGAGAAGCAGTGGTATACCAATATCGAAGTGTACCTCAGCTCGCTGGTGGAAGACATCATGAAAGCCGGCAACGCCAACGCACAGGACGGCGTGGAAGAGTATTACCCCGTCTGCCAGAAGACACCCGCCGGCATACAAGCCCCGACAGCAGGAAATGTGCTGACTACATACTATTACACCATAGACGGCAAGCAAGTGAAATCACCCTCGAAAGGTCTGTATATCCGGCGGCAGATTCTGGACAACGGCCGTGTGGTGAACAGTAAAGTAAACCTATGAGAATAGATATCATCACCGTACTGCCCGAGATGCTGGAAGGATTCGTTCACGAGTCGATCCTGGCAAGGGCACAGAAGAAAGGATTGGCAGAAATACACCTGCACAACCTGAGAGACTACACCTCCGACAAATGGCGCCGTGTGGACGACTATCCATACGGCGGATTTGCCGGCATGGTGATGCAGTGTGAGCCGATCGACCGCGCCATCACTGCCCTGAAAGCAGAAAGAGACTACGACGAGGTGATCTTCACCTCGCCCGATGGCGAACAGTTCAACCAGCCCATCGCCAACGAACTGTCGATGCTCGAAAACATCATCATCCTCTGCGGACACTACAAAGGCATAGACCAACGTGTGCGAGACCATCTCATCACACGCGAGATCTCCATCGGCGACTACGTGCTCACCGGGGGCGAACTGGCCGCCGCCGTCATGGCCGATGCCATCGTCAGGTTGGTGCCCGGCGTGATCAGCGACGACCAGAGCGCATTGTCCGACTGTTTTCAGGACAACATGCTCTCGGCACCTATCTACACCCGGCCCGCCGACTACAAAGGATGGAAGGTGCCCGACATCCTGCTCAGCGGCAATGAGGCGAAGATCAAAGACTGGGAGATAGAGCAAAGCTTTGAGCGCACCAAGCGCCTCCGTCCCGACCTGCTGTCATCAACCGAGAAGTGATCCAGACAAATGCCTACTTCCTCAGACCAGACATTTTTGACCCCTCCCTATCCCTCCCCAAAGGGGAGGGGAACGAGAGCCCAGAGAATTCGGAGAGCTCAAAGGACTCGGAATACTTTGGTAACTATAATTCTTAAATAGGATGGAACCCCTCCCTATCCCTCCCCAAAGGGGAGGGGAACGAGAGCCCAGAGAATTCG
>CAMIYC010000091.1 GCA_946402905.1 uncultured Prevotellaceae bacterium
GGTGAATGGGGGGTATGGGGTGAATGGGGGGTATGGGGTGAATGGGGGGTATGGGGTGAATGGGGGGTATGGGATGAACGGAGACTGGGATGATCACAGGTAAGCAAAGGCGGGAGCTCATACCCCTCCCCTTTGGGGAGGGACAGGGAGGGGTATGAACTTTGTCAGAAGCTGTCGAGCCACGCTTTGAGCTCCATGATCATCTCGATGTGATATTTGAAGCCGAGATTGGAGCCCCACCCGTGTCCGCCGTCGGGATAGACATGCAATGATGCCGGTACGTCATGGCGGTAGAGTTCCACATAATAGTTGGTGCCATTGGCCGGGGGCACCACGGTGTCGTCGTCACTCAGAGCTATCCATGCGCGTGGTGTGGTGCGTGTCACCTGCTGGTCGCTGCTGTAGTTCTTTTCCAGGCGCTTGCGGTTGCCTTTTCCCACGAAATTGTCGTGCGAACCCTGGTGAGTGAAGCCCTGCATCATCGTGATGACAGGATAAAAGAGTATCTGGAAGTTGGGCTTCGCCGTGCGCTCCGACTGGGTGGCGATGGTAGAGGCGAGATGCCCTCCTGCCGACGAGCCCATAATACCCACTTCATTAGACTTGATGTGCCACTGCATGGCGTTGCGCCTCACCATCTTGATTGTCTCCTCAGCATCGGAGATAGGCACCTCGGGATTGCCGTGAGGCATACGGTATTTGAGCACAAAAGCTGCAATGCCCATATTCTGAAAAAACTTTCCCCACTCGTGCCCCTCATGTGAGATAGCCAGGCCGGTATATCCCCCTCCGGGGCAGATGACTACAGCCCTGCCCGTGGCTTTCTTGGCATCGGGCAGATAGATCCACACTTTGGCGGTATCGGCAGGATCGCCGTTTTTGTTAGGTGCGCCGTATGGCCACAGGTTCATCACTTTCACACTCTGCGCCGACACAGCGGCGGCCATGCACAAGAGCAGCACGGCAGACAACAGTTTTCTCATTATCATTATGTTTGTTGATTTCTTTCTTAATTACTTGCAAAGGTAGTGATTTTTTTGTAATATTGCATCCTATTTATGAATATAAAAACAACTTCTAAGTAATCAAGACTATGTTAAAACGATTTTTTTCACTACTGGCAGTTGTCCTTATTGCCGCCACTTCTCAGGCTAAAGTAAGGCTGCCTCACGTCATCGGCGACAACATGATACTCCAGCAAGAGAGCGAGGCCCGGCTCTGGGGATGGGCCACCCCCGGCAGCACCGTCGACGTGAGCGTATCGTGGAGCGACAAAAATTACCGCACGAAGACCGGCAAAGACGGTCGCTGGCTGGTGAAGGTGAGCACACCGAAGGCCAGTTACCAGCCACTGTCGCTGACTTTTGACGACGGCGAGCCTGTGACTATCAACAACGTGCTCTCCGGCGAGGTATGGGTATGCGCCGGCCAGAGCAACATGGAGATGCCCGTCAAGGGTTTCGGCAACTGCCCCGTCGAAGGATATAACGACGAAGTGGTGAACGCCCGCCAATATAGAGGCATCCACTACGTCAAGATACCCAGCGTGATGCGGATGACGCCCCAGGAAGACGCCGACTGTCATTGGCAGGAGGTCAGCCCCGAGACGGTGGGCGACGCCTCAGCCACCGGCTATTTCTTCGCCCAGGTGGTCAACAAGGCGCTCGATGTACCTGTGGGCCTGATCATGGCCAACAAGGGCGGCACCCGTGTGGAGAGCTGGCTCACGAAAGAAAACCTGGAGAAGCACACCCAGGAGCCCACCGACTCGATGGGCATCGTCAACTTCAAGCGCGAGTGGGACTACCACCGTGCGATGCTCTGGGGCAACGGTACGTTCAATCCCATCCTCAAATACACCGTCAAGGGTATCCTCTACTACCAGGGCTGCTCCAACGTGGGCGACCCCGGCAACCAGTACTCCGAGCGCATGCAACTGCTTGTCGACCAGTGGCGCACGCAGTTTGACCTGGGCCAGATACCCTTCTATTTCGTGGAGATTGCTCCCTACCACTACGATGACATCAACGGCGACGCGGGCGCGCGCCTGCGCGAACAACAATATATTGCGTCGACGAAGATACCCAACAGCGGCTTGGTGTGCACCAACGACCTGGCCTATCCCTACGAGTTCACGCAGATACACCCCACACAGAAGCGGCAGGTGGGTCAGCGTCTGGCCTACCTGGCCCTCAACCAGACCTACGGCATGCGCAATGTGTGGTGCAAGAGTCCGTCGTACAAAGACATGAAGATCGTGGGCGACGCGGTACACATCCACCTGGCCGACGACTACGGAGCCATCAGTCGTTTTGAAGACATCCAGGGTTTTGAGATTGCGGGATCCGACAAAGTGTTCCATCCTGCCAAGGCGGTGCATTTCTGGCAGCCAGGCGGCGGATACTGGGACGAGACCATCAAGATCTCCAGCCCTGAAGTCAAGGAGCCTGTGGCCATCCGCTACTGCTTCAAGAACTTCCAGCTCGGCAACCTGAAAAACGCCGGCGGCCTGCCCCTCTTCCCTTTCCGCACCGACCAGTGGTGAGCCCCCTTGGTGAGACTTTCACAGAGCAAACAACTCGTCAACTTGTCAACTCGTCAACTAAAAAAAATGCACCCACTTGACAAATTCGTGCGCTGCCCCGTCTGCGGCAGCGCACATTTCAGCATCCACGACTTCAAGAGCAAGCGCTGCGCCGACTGCGGATTCACATACTACCTGAATCCCAGCGGAGCCACCGTGGCCGTCATCGTCAACGAGCACGGCCAGCTGCTCGTGGAGCGCAGGGCCAACGAGCCGGCCCGCGGTACGCTCGACCTGCCGGGCGGATTCGCCGACATCGGCGAGACCGCCGAAGAAGGCATTGCCCGCGAAGTCCTGGAGGAGACCGGTCTCGCCGTAGTCTCGACAGAATATCTCTTCAGTCTGCCCAACGATTACCTCTACTCCGGCATGACCATCCCCACGCTCGACCTGTTTTTCCGCTGCAAGGTAGAGCCGGGAGCCACCCCCCGTGCCGCCGACGATGCCGCGGCCTGTTTCTGGCTGAATCCTCAGGATATCCATCCAGAAGATTTCGGCCTGCACTCCATAAGCCGTGGAATAGAGATATTTCTTAAAAAATCTAAATTCTGACTATATAATAAGGTATATCATTAAAGTTTTGCGTATTTTTGCGGCTCGAAAGTTTTTTAGATGATATATGCAAGACAATTTAGTAATCGTAGAGAGTCCTGCCAAAGCCAAGACCATTGAGAAATTTCTCGGCAAGGACTACAAAGTAATGTCAAGTTATGGTCATATCCGCGATCTGAAGAAAAAGGAGATTAGCATCGACCTCAACACGCTTGAGCCAGACTACGAGATTCCAGAGGAGAAGAAGAAACTGGCCAGTGAACTGAAAGCCAGTGCCAAGAAAGCCAAGAAAGTGTGGCTCGCGTCTGATGAAGACCGTGAGGGAGAAGCCATTTCGTGGCACCTGTGCGAGGTGCTCGGACTCGACGAGGAGAAGACCAACCGTATTGTTTTTCATGAGATAACAAAACCGGCCATCCTTGAAGCCATCAAAACCCCAAGACACCTCGACATGAACCTGGTCAACGCCCAGCAGGCCCGCCGTGTACTTGACCGTCTCGTGGGCTTCCGGCTCTCGCCTGTGCTCTGGCGCAAGGTGAAGCCCTCGCTCTCTGCCGGTCGTGTGCAAAGTGTGGCCGTGCGCCTCATCGTAGAGCGCGAGCGCGAGATCCAGGCATTCCACAGCGAACCCTACTACCGCATCAACGCCGTGCTGACCATCCCTTCGATCGACGGCGCTCCCGCCGAAGTGAAAGCCGAGTTGTCCACCCGCTTCAAGACCCACGAAGAGGCCCTTGCCTTCCTTGAGAAGTGCAAAGATGCCACCTTCACCGTCGAGAGCGTGAGCAAGAAGCCTCTCAAGCGCACCCCGGCTCCCCCCTTCACCACCTCTACCCTGCAGCAGGAGGCCTCGCGCAAGCTGGGCTACACCGTGTCGCAGACGATGATGGTGGCTCAACGCCTCTATGAGAACGGACTCATCACCTATATGCGTACCGACTCCGTCAACCTCTCCAGTCTGTGTATCAACGCCAGCAAGGAGGAGGTGACCCGTCTGTATGGCGAGAAATACAGCAAGCCCCGCAACTATAAGACCCACTCCAAGGGTGCCCAGGAAGCCCATGAGGCCATCCGCCCCACCTATATGAGCAACACCGAGATAGAGGGCAACATCCAGGAGAAGCGCCTCTACGACCTTATCTGGAAGCGCACCGCCGCCTCTCAGATGGCCGACGCCCTGATGGAGAAGACCACCGTCAACATCCTCATCAGCGGCTGCGACGAGACCTTCGTGGCCAATGGCATGGTGGTGAAATTTGACGGTTTCCTCAAAGCCTACCATGAGTCGAGCGACGATGAGGAGAGCACCGACGAGACCGGACATATCCTGCCACCCCTGCGCCAGGGCGATGTGCTGACACGCTCCTCCATCTCTTCGACCGAGCGCTTCACGGTAGGTCCGCTGCGATATACCGAGGCCAGCCTGGTGCACAAGCTCGAAGAGCTGGGCATCGGCCGCCCGTCGACCTACGCTCCCACGATCAGCACCATCCAGCAGCGCGAGTATGTGCAGAAAGGCGACAAGAAAGGCACGGAGCGCCCCTATACCATCGACACGCTCAAAGGACAGAAGATCAGCAGCAAGACCAAGACAGAAGTGGTGGGCAATGAGAAAGGCAAACTGCTGCCCTCCGACATCGGCATCGTGGTCAACGACTTCCTGCTGAAATACTTCCCCGACATCATGGACTACAACTTCACAGCCAACGTGGAGCAACAGTTTGACAAGATTGCCGAGGGCAAGGCCAAATGGTCGGGCATGATCAAGAAATTCTACAAGGACTTTGAGCCTGTGGTGGAAAAGACCATGAATATCCGCGCCGAGCATAAGGCCGGCGAGCGTGAGCTGGGCCTTGACCCCAAGAGTGGCAGGCCAGTGTTTGTGAAGATAGGCCGCTTTGGCCCCATCGTGCAGATCGGCACCGCCGACGACACCGAGAAGCCGCTGTTCTCACAGCTGCCTTCCGACAAGAGCATGGAGACCATCACCCTCGACGAGGCCCTCGAGCTCTTCAAGCTGCCCCGCACCCTTGGCGACTTCGAAGGCTCTCCCATCGTCATCGGCTCCGGCCGTTTCGGCCCCTATATCCTACACAACAAGAAATACGTGTCGCTGCCCAAGACCGACGACCCACTGAGCGTAGCCATCGATAGAGCTATCGAACTGATCCAGGAGAAGCGCAACCAGGAAGCACAGCGCCATCTTCAGAAATTCGACGAAGATCCCAAGATGGAAGTGATGAACGGTCGCTACGGCCCCTACATCTGTTACGACGGCAAGAACTACCGTATGCCCAAGGCGATGCACTCGAAAGCCGGCCAACTGACCTACGACCAGTGCCTGCAAATAGTCAACGCCGCCGACAACAAGAAGAAATAAGGATGGTCAGAATCATCATCATCGGATACATGGGTGCCGGCAAGACTACGGTTGGCAAGTCGTTGTCCAAGAGCCTTGGCATCCCCTTCTACGACCTCGACTGGTATATCGAGAGCCGCATGCGCAAGACGGTGCCCCAGATTTTCGCCGAGCGAGGCGAGGAGGGTTTCCGCCAGGTGGAACACACCATGCTCCACGAGGTGGCAGAGTTTGAGAATGTCATCATCAGCTGCGGCGGGGGCACCCCCTGCTTCTTCGACAACATGGACTATCTCAACAGCATGGGCGAGACCATCTACCTGAAAGCCACTCCCGAGGTGCTCTACAGGCACCTCAAGATGGGCAAGGTGGAGCGTCCCCTGCTCAAGAACAAGACCCCCGACGAGATGCGCGCCTTCATCAAGACCCAGCTCGAAGTGCGCGAGCCTTTCTACAACAAGGCCAAGCACACGCTTGACGTCAACCTGCTCGACACCTACGAGAAAGTGAGGATATCCGTAGACCGTATCCGCCAGATGCTTGACATCCCAGAATAAATCATACCCCAAACCCACAACTCGGAATGAAGAAATGGACTATTGAGGACTCCAAGGAACTCTACAACATCAATGGATGGGGCACTTCCTACTTCGGAGTCAACGACAAAGGCAACATTTTCGTGTCGCCCTGCAAGGACCAGACGCAGATAGACCTGCGCGAGGTCATGGACGAACTGGCACTCAGAGACGTGACGTCGCCTGTGCTGCTCCGATTCCCAGACATTCTCGACAACCGCATCGAGAAGACTTCCAGCTGTTTTAAAAAAGCCGCTGAGGAATACAACTACAAAGGAGAGAACTATGTGGTGTATCCCATCAAGGTAAACCAGATGCAGCCCGTCGTGGAAGAGATCATCTCGCACGGCAGAAAGTTCAACCTCGGTCTGGAAGCCGGTTCCAAGCCCGAGCTTCACGCCGTGATAGCCATGCAATGCCAGAGCGACAGCATCATCATCTGCAACGGCTACAAGGACCAGAGCTATATCGAGCTGGCCCTGCTGGCGCAGAAGATGGGCAAGCAGATCTTCATCGTGGTGGAGAAAATGAACGAGCTGGAAGTCATCGCCCGCGAGGCCAAGAAGCTCAACGTCAGGCCCAACATCGGCATCCGCATCAAGCTGGCCTCGAGCGGCAGCGGCAAATGGGAAGAGAGCGGCGGCGACGCCTCCAAGTTCGGTCTCACCAGTGCCGAGCTTTTAGAGGCTCTCGACCTGCTGGAGAAGAAGAACATGCGCGACTGCCTGCGCCTCATCCACTTCCACATCGGATCTCAGATTACCAAGATACGTCGCATACAGACCGCTCTGCGCGAAGCCTCACAATTCTATATCCAGCTTCACAAGATGGGCTACAACGTCGACTTCGTAGACTGCGGCGGCGGCCTGGGCGTAGACTACGACGGCACCCGCTCGCCAAGCAGCGAGAGTTCGGTCAACTACTCCATCCAGGAATATGTCAACGACTGTATCTACACCTTCGTCGAGGCCGCCAACAAGAACCAGCTGCCCCATCCCAACATCATCACCGAGAGCGGCCGTTCGCTGGCTGCCCACCACTCGGTGCTCGTCATCGATGTGCTCGAGACCGCCTCGCTGCCCGAGATGCCCGAGGAGTTTGAGCCTGATGAGACCAGCCACCAGCTGGTGAAAGACCTCTACGATATCTGGGACAACCTCTCGGCCCGCAACGTACTCGAAGACTGGCACGACGCCGAGCAGATCCGCGAGGAGGTGCTCGACCTCTTCTCTCACGGCATCGTCGACCTCAAGACCCGTGCCGAGATTGAGGCCATGTACTGGAGCGTATGCCATGAGATACATGCCCTGGCCAAGAACCTGAAGCACATTCCCGAGGAGCTGATGAACATCGACAAGTTGCTGGCCGACAAATATTTCTGCAACTTCTCCCTCTTCCAGTCGCTCTCCGACTCCTGGGCCATCGACCAGCTATTCCCCATCGTGCCCATCCAGCGTCTCGACGAGCGCCCCACACGCAACGCCACACTGCAAGACATCACCTGCGACTCCGACGGCAAGATAGCCAACTTCGTGACCAACCGCAACAACTCCCACTCGCTGCCGGTGCACGCGCTTCGCAGAAACGAGCGTTACTACCTGGGCGTATTCCTCGTAGGCGCCTATCAGGAGATTCTGGGCGACATGCACAACCTCTTCGGCGACACCA
>CAMIYC010000092.1 GCA_946402905.1 uncultured Prevotellaceae bacterium
GACTCCCCCGTTTCCCGGGGGAGAGCAACCTCTAACTTAGAGGGGGAACTGATTAGCACTGCAAATGGAGAGTGAATGTGTAAGAAAACAAATTAAGCTGCGTTTCGGAAATAAAAACAAAAACATTTGGTTTTTGTTTTGTATTTCTCTCAACTTGCATATTTTGGGCAAAGCCCTAAATTAACTAAACTTTCTCCTTATTTTATCAAGAATTTAAGAATTAAAGAATTTTCATTCATACAAGGATTTATAGGAATTTGAGAAGAAATGGCAAGCCATTTCATTTTTCTCAGCAAGTAGGTTTCACGTCGCTTGCGACGGATAATTCTAGATAATTCTTTTCTTGAACAAAAATTCTTAAATTCTTTAATTCTTGATAAATAATTTGTTATAATCTCTTTAAAGGTAGAGAAACTTCAGTTAAAGAATTATCCTTGAGATCAACCATTATGCTAACTAAATTCTTTAATTCCAAAATTACCTCCCGTTGGTCAGTGGGTCTTCGACAAATCTCTTGATAAAAAGATATTGAACAGCCTATTTCGGAAATAAAAACAAAAACATTTGGTTTTTGTTTTGTATTTCTCTCAACTTGCATTAATTTTGCAGTCGACTTTGGGAACGCGGGCGTCCTCGCCCGCATCTGAGGCGGGCGAGGACGCCCGCGCTCCCAGGCAAAGCAGTGAAATGACAGCATAGTTATATAGAAGAAAATAATTCAACTGAAAGCGATGAAGAAGATTTTTACTTTATGCATTTGTTTAGTGATGGGTGGTATGGCGTCTTTCGCCCAGGAAGACGAAATCGACCACTCCTATGAGTTTGTCACCCAGGCCGGTGATGTCATACCCCACGGCAGCGTGCTTACGCTGGACCAAGTAGTGGCAGAGGAAGACCCTGAGACGGGTGAGGTGTCTTATATGATCTCCACCGATTTTGTGGTGAAGAGCATCGAGGGATTCCCCACCGACCTGGTGAGGATCTCCAACAACATCACCCGTATCGACAACGGTGGTTATACCACCTGTGCCTTAGGTAGCTGTCTGCCGGAGCGTACGTCGGTATCGCAGTTTTATTCCGCACATGCCTCGATAGCCCCGGGAGCCACCAGCGGCGACTTGCAGACCGAATGGATTGCCTATGACTATGGCACGTGTACGGTGGAGATGCAGATAGAGATCGGTTCCAAGGTGGGATTCGGCAATTTCCAGTTTGAGGCCTACGGTCCGAAGATCACCGTGAACTTTGTCAACCCCGACCCTGCCAAGATCACGAAGACCATCAAAGACGCAGCTGTCGTGGGGCGTTATGCACTCGACGGCCGTGAGCTGTCAGTGCCGCAGCGTGGTGTCAACATCCTGCGCATGAGTGACGGTACGACCCGCAAGGTGATGGTGAAATGAGCTTTGCGTCATGAAGATATTCGCGGTAGCAGAAAACTACAGCTCACACAGACATGAGATGGGTGTCGCGGCCGACAGGCCCGACACCCCTGTCATTTTCAGCAAGGCCGATTCAGCCTTGCTCAAGGATCGTAAGCCCTTTTTCCCGCCCGACGACTTAGGGCGCATCGACTACGAGACAGAGGTGGTGGTGCGTATCTGCCGTCTGGGCAAGAGCATCCCCGAGCGCTTTGCCCACCGGTACTATGATGCCGTGACCTGTGGTGTCGATTTCACCGCCCGTGACCTGCAGGCGCGCCTGAAAGCCGCCGGCCAGCCCTGGGAGCTGTGCAAGGGCTTTGACGGTTCGGCTGCGATAGGGGAGTGGCTGCCTATAGAGGAGGTGGGAGATGTGCAGGATGTGCGTTTCCATCTTGACATCAACGGTCGCTGCGTGCAGTCGGGCCATACCGCCGACATGCTTTTCAGCGTCGACGCGCTGGTGGCCTATATCAGCCGCTATTTCACGTTGCGCACCGGCGACCTGCTTTTCACCGGCACACCTGCCGGGATAGGACCTGTGCATATCGATGACCATCTCGATGGATTCATCGGAGAGAGAAAAGTGCTTAGTTTCAATGTGAAATGAGCTGCGACGGCTGATTCTGTTCCTGGATACAATAAATCGCCGTTTTGTGCGTTATCTATTAGGTGGGTTCTATTCATTCCCACCATTAAGTTAAACAATGATGGGTCATTTCTCCCAGCGCGAGCGAATGAATAGAACCCACCAAAAACAATTGTTTTCAAGGAGCAGGTATGCTATTCAGACGACATATTCTGACTTGTTTACTCCTGGTAGCCTGCTGGATGCCAATAAGCGCCCAGGAGTTCTTCAACTTGACTGCTGATGAAGTCAGGATCGACTCGGTATTGCCCCGTTTCACCTGTGCTTTCCCTCTGGGCGACCATTATGCCGACTCCGTGTATACCGTCAGTATCCTCTATCCTGACTTCCTGGAGATGACGCCAGATGACGTGAACCGTTATCATGCCATCAGCGGTGACACGCTGCCCCTTCTGCCCGAGGTGACCACGCATGTGGCCGTAGACCGCAAGAAGGGCATCCTGGAGGCCTCGCTCGTGCCACTTGTCTACAGAGACGGCCGCTATCAGTATCTGGTGAGTTTTATGCTGGCCGTAGAGGCCCATGAGCGCCCCCGTGTCATGCGGGCTCCGCAGGTCTCCTTGGAAGCCGGCGCCCGCTATGCCGAGCACTCCGTGCTGGCCACCGGCAAGTGGGCCAAGATCCGCGTTCCCTCCTCGGGCGTGTATCAGCTGACCGAGACGCTCATCAAGCAAGCCGGTTTCACTGACCTGAGCAAGGTGAGACTCTATGGCTATGGCGGCGCTCTGCAGAACGAACGCCTTGTGGCGAGTGAACTGACAGCCACCGACGACCTGAAGGAAGTGCCCACCTACGTGCAGGGAGGCCGCAAGCTGTTTTATGCCCAAGGGCCTGTGACGTGGTCGCAGCCCACGACGATGAAGCGCACCCGCAACCCCTATTCCGACTATGGTTACTACTTTATCACCCAGGATGACACCGATCCGCTGACCACCGACAGTGCGACCCTGGTATCACCCTGGCCCACCAATGCCGACTATCATTCACTGCACGAAATAGACAACTACGCATGGTTTCAGGGAGGCCGCAACCTGTTTGAGAACACCCCGGTGAGCGTGGGCAATACGCAGACCTATCTGCTGGCCGGTCCCAGTGCCGACACGAGCGGCAAGATAGCCATTGCCATCTCGGCCGGTAGCACCAGCGTGGTGGAGGTGGGCCTCAACGGCACCACCCTGGGCAGGATGACCATCAGCATCGGCGACAAGGACTACGACAAAGGAGCTGAGACCGCGACGACCTATGACGTAGACTGCCTGACCGCCGTAGATACCATCACGCTGCGTCCGGTGTCGGGCGGTCCGGTGCGCCTCGACTACATCGACATCTACACCGCCACCCCGCGTCAGCTGCCCTCGCTGTCGGGCGCACTGATACCTACTCCCGAGTATGTGCACAATATCACCAACCAGGATCTGCATGGCCATACCGCTGCCGACATGGTGATCATCATACCCACCTCGCAGAAGCTGCGCACCCAGGCCCAGCGTATCGCCGACATCCATACGGAGAAAGACTCGCTGCGTGTGCGTATCGTGCCGGCAGACGAGTTGTTCAACGAGTTTTCCAGCGGCACGCCCGACGCCAATGCCTATCGCCGGTATCTGAAGATGCTTTACGACCGTGCGGAGAATGACGCCGACCTGCCCAAATATCTCCTGCTCTTCGGCGACTGCTTTTGGGACAACCGCATGCTCACCGGCGACTGCCGCAACTTCTCGCCCGACGACTTCCTGCTCTGCTACGAGAGCGAAAACTCCTTCAGCGAGATCTACTGTTATGTGGATGACGGATTTTTCGCTCTCCTGGACGACGGCGAGGGTACGAACCCCCAGTCGTCAGACAAGCTCGACATCGCGGTGGGCAGATTTCCCGTCAGGACGGAAGAAGATGCCAAGACGATGACCGACAAGACCATACGCTATATACAGAACACCGATGCCGGTGCCTGGCAGAACACCATCATGGTGATGGGCGATGACGGCAACGGCAACAGCCACATGACCGACGCCAACAACGCCGCACGGCTGATCAACTCGCTCTATCCCGGTTTTCAGGTCAAGAAGGTGATGTGGGACGCCTACACCCGCGAGACCTCCTCCACCGGGAACAGTTATCCCGAAGCCACCAAGGCCATCAAGCAGCAGCAGGCCAGCGGAGCCCTGGTGATGGACTATTCCGGTCATGGCTCAGAGATCAGCATCTCTCATGAGCGCGTGCTGAGTATCCAGGACTTTCAGGAGTTCACCAACACCCATCTGCCCCTATGGATCACGGCCTCGTGTGACATCATGCCTTTTGACGCCTCCTCGTCCAACATCGGTGAGCAGGCTGTGCTCAACAAGAAAGGCGGTGCCGTGGCCTTCTTCGGTACCACCCGTACCGTGTATCAGTATCGCAATGCCTATATCAATCAAGCCTATCTGAAGCATGTGCTGAGCGTGAAGGACGGCAGGCGCACCACCGTGGGCGAGGCTCAGCGCCTGGCGAAAAACGAGCTGATCACCACTGGCCAGGACCTGACGACCAACAAGCTGCAGTTCTCTCTGCTGGGCGACCCCGCCCTGGCGCTGAATGGTCCTACCCAGCAGGTGTGCATCGACTCGATCAACGGTGTGGCCGTCTCCGGCGGTTCCGACCTATACGTCAAGGCAGGCGCGGTGGTGCGTGTGCAAGGTCATGTGGGCGACAGCCAGTCAAGAGACACCGCCTTCACCGGGCGTATGACAGCCACTGTGCGTGACTCGGAAGAGAAAATCGAATGTAAGGGACAAGCCGAAGACACCAAAGCCATCTTCTCCTATTATGACCGCCAGAATGTGCTTTTCATGGGTTCGGACTATGTGCGTGAGGGGCAGTTTGATTTTACCTTCGCCGTGCCCATGGATATCAATTACTCCGACGGCAAGGGACTGATCAACATCTATGCCGTCAGCGACGACCATGCCAAGGAAGCCCATGGCTCGTATGGCGACTTCATCGTGGGCGGCTCCGAGACGACGGAGAACGACTCCATCGGCCCCTCGATATACTGCTATCTGAACAGTCCGTCGTTCTCCAACGGCGGCGAGGTGAACAGCACCCCGTATTTCGTGGCCCAGATCACCGACAAAGACGGCATCAACGCCGCCGGCACCGGTATCGGCCATGACCTGGAGCTGATCATCGACGACGAGATGACTCGTACGTATATCCTCAACGACCATTTCTCCTACGACTTCGGCAGTTATGTCAGCGGGTCGACCTATTACAGCATACCTGAGTTGCCCGAGGGGCGGCACCGCCTGAGATTCCGTGCCTGGGACATCCTCAACAACTCCACGACCGCCGAGTTGTCTTTCCAGGTGGTGAGTCGTCTGAAGCCCACGCTGCGCAGCATCAGCTGTACAGACAATCCCGCCACGACATCCACCACATTTATCATCAACCACGACCGCATGGGCAGCAGCATGGACGTAGAGCTGGACATCTTCGACATGAGCGGCCGTCAGTTGTGGAAGCACACCGAGACCGGCGTGTCGACCGACGGCGCACTGACCATCGACTGGGACCTGACCATTGACGGCGGCCGGCGTCTGCAGACCGGTGTCTATCTCTACCGTGTGCGGATAGGCTGCGACGGCAGTGAGATGACATCCAAAGCCAAGAAAATAATCATCATGTGATGAAATAAAAAAACAGATATGACAATAGTTTCAAGAAAGCAGAGAGCAATGACGCTCGCCCTCTCCCTTGTGCTGACGACAGCCGTCATGGCACAAAACAAAGAGGATATGTTCAACCCGGTGAACACCTCGGTGACCTCACAGACCATCGCCCCCGACGCCCGTGCCGCGGGTATGGGTGATGTGGGTGTCGCCACCGACCCTGATGTGGTGTCGCAATACTGGAACCCCGCCAAATATCCCTTCACCATCTCGAGGGCGGGTGTCGCACTCAACTATACCCCCTGGCTGCGCCAGCTGGTCAGCGACATGGACCTGGCCTATCTCGTGGGTTATTACCGGATCGGCGACTACAGTGCGGTGTCTGGGTCTTTGCGCTATTTCTCCCTTGGTGAGGTGTTCACCAGCAGTTCGCTCGACGGCAGCAACGATATGTCGATCAATCCGTATGAGATGTCGCTCGACGTGGCCTATTCGTTGATGCTCAGTGAGCAGTTCTCGCTCTCCGCCGCTGTGAGATGGATTTATTCCGACCTCACCTACGATTATACGGAAGACACCAGCCCCGGTTCGGCTTTTGCCGCCGATATCTCCTGTTATTATCAGAACTACCTGAACCTCGGCGCCCGGGAATGCCAGTTGGGCCTCGGTCTGAATATCAGCAACATCGGAAGTAAGATCACCTTTGGCGGCGACGAGCACAGTGAGTTTATCCCGACCAATATGCGTCTGGGGGCCTCGCTGATGATCCCTGTCGACGAGTACAATCGCTTCACGATTGCCGCCGATGCCAACAAGCTCCTGGTGCCCACCTATCCGAAGCAGAAAGAAGAGGAGACCTCTCAAGAGTATGTAGACCGTCTGGAGAAGGAATATTTCGACGTGTCGAGTATCAGCGGTATCTTCAAGAGTTTCAACGACGCGCCCAACGGCATGTCGGAGGAGCTGCAGGAGATACAGTGGAGCGTGGGTGCAGAGTATGTGTATCATGACCAGTTCTCGCTGCGTGCGGGTTATCACCATGAGAGTGAGAACAAGGGTAACCGTAAGTATTTCACTGTCGGTGCGGGATTCCGGATGAGCGTGTTCTCCCTTGACGCCGGCTATGTGATAGCCACCGCCAAGAGCAACCCTCTCGACCAGACCTTGCGTTTCACGCTTTCGTTTGACATGGACGGCATCAAAGACCTGTTTAGGAGGAGGTGAGCATGATACGCGTAGGATTTGGATATGATGTACACCAGCTGGTGGAGGGAAGAGCCCTCTGGCTGGGCGGGATAAAGATCGCACACGACCGGGGACTGCTGGGGCACAGTGACGCCGACGTGCTGATACATGCCGTGGCCGATGCCCTGCTGGGCGCGGCCAATATGCGGGATATCGGCTATCATTTCCCCGACACCTCTGATGACACTCTCGACATGGACAGCAAAGTCATCTTGCGGGAGGTGGTGGGCCTGATCGCCACCAAGGGCTACCGGGTGGGCAATATCGATGCCACGGTGTGTGCTGAGAAGCCCAAGCTCAATCCTCATATCCCGGCCATGCAGCAGTGCATGGCAGATGTGTTGGGCATAGATGCCGACTGTGTCTCCATCAAGGCCACTACGACCGAGAAATTAGGATTCACCGGCCGCATGGAGGGCATCTCTGCCTATGCCACTGTGCTGATAGAGAAATGACTCTGAGAGCTCAGAGTACTCAGAGTGCTCAGAGTACTCAGAGACCCCAAAAAAATACGCCGCAACCCTCAACGAGCTGCGGCATACAAGCCTATGTTTAACTAAAAATCCTTTTCTAAAATCAAAGGGAACCTCACGGCCTCCTTTGTTGTCCGATTTAACAATCTTAATTAAATACCTTAAACTTAATAACTAAAAACCTAAATCTATTACTACTAACCTAAACAATCTATTAACCTT
>CAMIYC010000093.1 GCA_946402905.1 uncultured Prevotellaceae bacterium
CCTCTAAGTTAGAGGTTGCTCTCCCCCGGGAAACGGGGGAGTCGGAGGGGGTGTTAGGGGGAGTGTGTATGCTTCATAGGAAACATTCACATGACATCTATACTACTACAAAAGGACACCCTAATTCCTAATCTTTCTAGTATTCCTAGTATTCCTAGTCATACTAGAGATACTAGTCCCCCTAGATATATTAGACAACCGATACTATTCTTTTGTAATTTCGGCGCAGCCGAAATCACTTGCAATCAGAAAAGCCCAAATACTTTTGGCTTTTCATTCGTTATTTCGTAATTTTGTGCCAAAATTTAGGTCATCAAAAAGATAAGACAGGTCGTAAGTGGAGTGATTTGGTTTCTCATAGGAACCATTACACTGCTCTATGTACTGCTGCATCTGCCAGCAGTACAGGGATTTATAGGCGAAAAAATATCCGGCGCCCTCTCCTCCAAATTAGGCACTACCGTGAAAGTGGGACAGGTGGACCTGGGTCTGCTCAACCGTGTGATTATCGACGACGTGCATATTCAGGACCAGCAAGGAGAAGAAATGCTCCGCGCCACGCGACTCTCTGCCAAAGTAGACTACCTGCCGCTGCTCAACGGCAGGATCTCTATCCCCTCGGCACAGATTTTCGGCATGCGCGCCCGTCTGTACAAAGACAGTGCCAATGCCATTCCCAACTACCAATTTGTGCTCGACTCACTCTCCTCCAAAGAACAAAAGGAGAAATCCCCTCTTCAGCTCAACATCAACTCGCTTATCATCCGCAACGGCTCTGTACAATACGACCAGAAAGACCAACCCCGGAGCGCGGAGACATTCTCTCCCTACCATCTGAGTATCAGCAACCTGAGTGGACATCTGATGCTTTATGAGTTGAACGACAATGCCCTCCACGCCAAGATCAAGAAACTCTCTTTCAAAGAACAGTCGGGCATCCAGCTGGACAAGCTGGCCGGCGAACTGTCGGTCACCCCAAAATGGACGCACCTCACACAGTTTCAGCTGGCCATGCCGCACACCCTCATCCAGATAGACACCCTGCGCGCCAATGCGACGCTGAAAAACGGCAAGTTGAACACCGACGACCTCCGCGGCCGTCTCGTCACTCAGGAGTCGAAGGTGACACTTTCCGACTTTGCCCCTTTCCTTCCGTCACTCCGCGACTTCGACTATCCCTTGTATCTCAGTGCCGACGTGTCGGGAGGAGCGAGCCAGGTCACCGTCCACGACATCAATATCTATACAGAGAATAACGCCCTCACCCTGTCGGGACATGGCAACTACGCCTCCGGCGACCATCCCCAGTGGTATGCCAACATCCGGCAATTCGCCATCAAGGCCCAAGAGATAGAGCGTATTTCACATGACTTCAGCCAGCAGTTCACCCTGCCAGCTCCCCTGCTGAGACTGGGCGACATCTCCTATCAGGGCGAGTTGGGACAGAAAGGACGCCAGACAGCCATCTCCGGTCAGCTGAAGACAGAGACGGGTGCCATCGACCTTCTGGGCAACATCACTGGCAATGACTTCAAGGGACATATCCAGACCGACGACCTGAACCTGGGCCGGCTGCTCGACGACGACCGCTGGGGCCTGCTCTCCACCAATATACAGCTTGACGGCCGGTTGCCGCTCAACAAGCTGATGACCGTCAATGCCAAGGGATTCATCTCCAGGCTCGACTTCGACCAACACACCTACAACAACATCACCATCGACGGCATCTACGACCGCCAGTCGTTTAATGGACTTGTAGGCATCGACGACCCCAACGGAAAAATCGACATCGACGGCAGCATCGACCTGTCGTCGGCCGTCGCCTCTGCCAATGTCAAGGCTGCGGTGCGGCATTTCAACCCCGAAGCCTTCGGCCTGACCTCCAAATACAAGGGTCATGTGTTTGACTTCGATGCCACAGCCGACCTCCAAGGCATCAATCCGGATGAGATGACCGGCTATGTCGACCTCAGTCATTTTACCCACACTACCCCCGAGGATACCTACACCCTTGACAACCTGCATATCGACGCCGGAGGAGACAAGGACGCCAGGTCGATCGTGCTGGACAGTGATTTCGGGCACACCGAGATCACCGGACACTTCCGCTACGAGACCCTTGCCAACAGCCTGGTTAATATCATCAGCCACAGGATTCCCAGCCTTCCCTTGCTGGCACGCACGACCGACAACCATCACAACGCAGTCAGTTTCAGCGCCGACATCACGAGGACCGACTGGCTGGAACACTTCGCCGGTGTCGAACTCTCCTTCAGCGCCCCCCTCCACCTGGAAGGCACCATCGACGAAGCCGCCTACACCATCAGCATGGACGGGAGTCTGCCAGCCTTCTCCTACGCCGGCAACGACTACAAAGGTGCCCTGCTGCACATCGTGACCGAAAATGACACCCTGAAAGGGCAAGCACAAATTTCCAAGATACAGAACGACGGACAGCCCCTGGACCTGCAGGTCAACATCCAGTCTGCACATGAACATCTCCTGTCGGAACTCCTTTTCGACAACAACAAAGGGCGGCACGCCCTGAAGGGCAAACTGGTGGCCAGTGCCGACTTCCTCGACGACGAGGCACACGGACGGTCGACCCACATCAAGTTTTTCCCTTCAGACATCTACCTCTACGACACCTCATGGGAAGTACAGCCATCTGAAGTGTTGATCGGCAAGAAAAGGATAGAAGTGGACCACTTCGCGGTGGGCAACGGCGAACAGCAGATCATGCTGAACGGTGCTATCACTGAAGACCCGTCGGACTCCATCCACGCCGAACTGCAGAACATCGACCTGGCCTTCCTCTCGGGCATCCTCAACGTGCGCGGCATCGACTTTGGCGGCAACATCACCGGCAAGGCCAGCGTGTCGTCGGTGTATCATGCCCCCGTGGCCCAAGCCCGGCTGCTCATCGACGACTTCAGGTTTGTAGACGGCAGAATCGGAGAGATGGACCTGAAGGCCAGCTGGTCGTCAAAGGACAACCAGATCGTGCTCGACGGACTGGCCGACGACAAAGGGTACCAGACCAAGGTGGACGGCCATGTGGGTCTGTCGCCCGGCGACATCGAGCTCAACATCCATGCCATGGGCACTCCACTGCAATTCGTAGAGCGCTTCTGCGGCAGCTTTATGAAAGATGTCGAAGCCCGCTGCTACGGCGACCTGCGCATCTTCGGTCCGCTAAGCGACATCAATCTTGAGGGGGTGGCCGTAGCTGACGGCCAACTATCCATCTCGTCGCTGAACACCACCTACACCCTGCGCCGTGACACTATCAAGTTGGTGCCCAACCATATCTACTTCGTGAGCGACACCATCACCGACCGGCACGGGCACTTAGGCTTCGTGAACGGAGAGGTGAAGCATGACTACCTGAGCGATTTCAGCTATGACATCAATATCGACGCCGACAATCTGCTGGCGTACGACTTCCCCACCTTCGGCGACGACACCTTCTGCGGCACCGTCTATGCCACCGGCAACTGCCACATCCAGGGAGAGAGCGGCGAGACGACCATCGACGTAGACGCCACGCCCAACCGCAGCACCGTGTTCTACTACAACGCCGCCAGTCCCGACGCGCTCAGCGACCAAGAGTTCATCACCTGGAACGACGTCACACCAGAGGTGACCGACTATGAGGGTCTGCCCTCAGCCAGCAGCACCAAGCGCGCCTTCATCAACAGAGAAGAAACCGAAGAGGAGGAAGACATCCCCTCCAACCTGTATATGAACTTCCGCATCAACGCCACCCCCGACGCCACGCTGCGGCTGCTCATGGACGAAGAAAGCGGAGACTACATCGCCCTCAATGGCAACGGTACGCTCCGTGCCACCTATTTTAATAAAGGTTCGTTCCAACTCTTCGGCAACTACGTGGTAGACCATGGCGTATACAAGCTCACCATCCAGAATGTGGTGAAAAAAGACTTCCAGTTTCAGGAAGGCGGCACGATCCTCTTCGGTGGCAACCCCTATGACGCGGTGCTCGACCTGAGCGCGGTATACACAGTGAACGGTGTGTCGCTGTCGGACCTACACTTGGGCAGTGGCTTCAACACCAACAACATCCGGGTGAACTGCCTGATGAACATCAGCGGCACCCCAGAGCATCCCACTGTTGACTTCGACATGGAGATGCCTACGGTGAACAGCGATGTCCAGCAGATGATCAGGAGCCTGATCAACAGTGAGGAAGAGCTCAACCAGCAAGTGATCTACCTGCTTGCCATCGGCCGATTCTACAACCAGAACAATGTAGACCCCGAGGGGCAGAGCCAGACAAGTCTCGCCATGCAGAGTCTGCTGAGCGGCACCATCAGCCAGCAGATCAACAATCTGCTGAGCAACTTCGTCAAGACCTCCAAATGGAATTTCGGTGCCAACATCTCCACCGGTGACGAAGGCTGGAACAATGCCGAATACGAAGGCCTGCTCTCCGGCCGTCTGCTCGACGACCGCCTGCTCATCAACGGACAGTTCGGCTATCGCGACAACCCCAACGCCACCACCAGTTTTATCGGCGACTTCGACATCAGGTATCTGCTCAACCCTAACGGCAACCTGGCCGTGAAAGTGTACAACCAGACCAACGACCGCTACTTCATCAAGAACAGCCTGAACACTCAGGGTGTGGGTCTGATTATGAAGAAAGACTTTAACGGATGGCGTGAATTGCTTGGTATACAGCGCAAAAAAGAACGGAAAACACAAAAAAAACATCAACATGAATAAAATCATCTCAGCACTAACCGCACTATTATTCATCATGCCGCTCCACACGACAGCCAAGAACAAGACCATCAGTCTCAGGGTGATAGAAACCAGCGACGTACACGGATCGTTTTTCCCCTACGACTTTATCAACAACAAGCCCAAGGCTGGAACAATGGCACGGGTGATGACCTACGTGAGGACCCTTCGCCAACAATACGGCGACAACCTCATCCTGGTGGACAACGGCGACATCCTGCAAGGGCAGCCGACCTGCTATTACTACAATTTCATCAAGACCGACGTGCCCAATGCGGCTGCGGAAGTGGTGAACTTCATGGGTTATGACGCCCAGACCTTCGGCAACCATGACGTGGAGACCGGCCATGCCGTCTATGACAAGTGGGTGAGCGAAGTGAAATGTCCGGTACTCGGTGCCAATATCATCGACACGCGCACCGGCCAGCCCTACGTCAAGCCCTACACCATCATCGAGCGACAAGGGGTGAAAGTGGCCATTCTCGGCATGATCACCCCCGCCATCCCCAACTGGCTGAGTGAGAAGCTGTGGAGCGGCCTGCGCTTCGACGAGATGGTTTCGACGGCTCGCTACTGGATGAAGCACCTTGCCGAGCACGAACACCCAGATGTGGTGATCGGCCTGTTCCACTCCGGCATGGAGGGCGGCATCACCACCGACGAATACGAAGAAGACGCCTCGCTGAGGGTGGCGCGCGAAGTGCCCGGTTTCGACATCGTAATGTACGGCCACGACCACACCCGCCACAAAGACATCGTGCAGAACTCAGAGGGCCGGGACGTGCTCTGCCTGGATCCCTCTTGCCATGCCATCTACGTGGCCGACGCCACCATCGAGATAGAGAAAGACAGAAAAGGACGCGTCGTGTCGAAGCGAGTAGACGGCGACCTGGTCAACATCACGTCCTATGAGACTGACCCAGCCTTCATGCAGCACTTCCAGGCATCGATCGATGAGGTGAGCAAGTATGTGAACCGCCCCATCGGCGAATTTGAGAATACGATCAACACCCGTGACAGCTATTTCGGCAACTCCGCATTTATGGACTTCATCCACGACCTCCAGCTGAGCCTTGCCGATGCCGACTTGTCGTTTGCCGCGCCCCTGTCGTTTGACGCGAGCATCTCTGCCGGCACGCTTCACGTGAGCGACATGTTCAATCTTTACAAATATGAGAACGAGCTATACGTGCTGAAGATGACTGGTGAAGAGATACGCAAGCACCTGGAGATGAGCTATGACCTGTGGGTGAACACGATGACCTCGCCCGACGACCATATCATGCTGCTCAACGACGGCAGCACCGACGACCAACAGAGATTTAGGTTCAAGAACCTGGCCTTCAACTTCGACAGTGCCTCGGGCATAGACTATGAAGTAGACGTGACCAAACCCGACGGCCAGAAAGTGCGCATCCTCAGGATGAGCAACGGCGAGCCCTTCGACGAGTCCAAATGGTATCGTGTGGCGATGAACAGCTATCGCGGCAAAGGCGGCGGCGAACTGCTGACCCGTGGTGCCGGCCTGACACTGGACGAGATCAAGGAGCGCATCGTATTCCAGACGGACAAAGACCTGCGCTACTATATGATGAAGGAGATAGAGCGAGCCGGGCGACTGAATCCACAGCCGCACTCCAACTGGCGCTTTGTGCCGGATGAGTGGGCGAAGCCTGCCATTGAGCGCGACAAAGCTCTGTTGTTCGGCAAATAATCTCTGTGCCGTATCAAAATAACGTGAATGCCTATAGTGAAACCAACATAAAAAACATGGCGAAATACTGGTTTGTTTTTTGTAAGACCGACCTGATGCTGGAGCTTTTGCCCGACGGCACCTACACCGTGCCCTATCAGGAAGAGCCTCCCGTGCCCGTCAAGTCGTGGACATGTATCCACAACATCACCCCTCTGGACGATGAGGCCGTAAAGACCTATGCGATAGACCATCCAGTCACAGACGACAGCCGATACGAGATGTGCGGCTTGCGTCAGTCATTTCATAAAATTCCCCTGCCGCTCTATGAGAAAGCGGGCAAATGTGCCGAGATCCTCTACTGGGACAGCACAACGAAGTTTTGTGGTGTCTGCGGCGGTCCTATGAAGTTGCACACCGATATCTCCAAGCGCTGCACCTGCTGTGGTAAGGAAATCTGGCCACAACTGGCCACGGCCATCATCGTGCTGATCTCAAGGGGCGATGAGGTGCTGCTGGTACATGCCCGCAATTTCAAGGGCGACTTTTACGGTCTGGTGGCTGGCTTCGTGGAGACAGGCGAGTCGCTTGAAGCATGCGTGGAGCGTGAAGTGATGGAAGAGACGGGCATCCACATCAAGAACATCCGATATTTTGGCAGTCAGCCCTGGCCATACCCATGTGGATTGATGGTAGGTTTCTTCGCAGAGTATGACAATGGAAAAATCCATCTGCAGCGGTCTGAACTATCCAAAGGCGGCTGGTACAGGTATGACCACCTGCCTCCCATCCCCGAGAAAATGTCAATCGCCCGCAAACTGATCGACCAGTGGAGAGAGGAGAAGATGAAAAATTAAAAAGTAAAAAGTAAAAATTAAAAAGTAAAAATTAAAAAGTAAAAATTAAAAATTAAAAAGTAAAAAGTAAAAATTATAATTGGTGTCCGCTAAAAATGAATAACTGCCAGAACACGTGTCCGCAGTGCCGATAAACAGGCATTGCGGATTCGTTTTTCAA
>CAMIYC010000094.1 GCA_946402905.1 uncultured Prevotellaceae bacterium
GAGGCGATAGCCGACGGCCATTTGTTATATCTCATTTTTGTTTGCCATTGGCAATGAGGACTGCGCTCAAAATCTTTCAAAATCTCATTTAAAATCTTTCACTTTGCTTCTGTTTTGGTCAATTTTTAATCTATTTTGTTTGATGTAATGCAACGTACAACAAAAGGACACCCTACTTTCAAAATCAAATATAAAATTTTTCAGGTCAAGGTCCCATTGATTGATGGCTTCCGCATTATTTCCGCCTTCCCGCACATTTCTGCGATACAAAAACACCAACGCGGCACGCCGCGTCCCTACACCTTTTGCATGAGATGTGAGCCCATGATGCAGCCATGCAAAAACCATTTCGCGTAGCTATTCATTCAAAAATACAGCCAAATTGTCTCTAATTAAAAAATAATGTGTAATTTTAAATAAGGTCGGATACACCTCGTCAAAAAAAATAAATAAATTTATTTTGTTCTGACCTCGGTTTTCACTACCTTTGCAGTTTGAGAAAAAACCAATAAAAATAATATCATGTCAGTATTCAAAGACAAGACCCTTCTGATCACTGGCGGCACAGGCTCCTTCGGCAACGCCGTGCTGCGCCGCTTCCTCGATTCCGACATCAAGGAAATCCGCATCTTCTCGCGCGACGAGAAAAAACAAGACGACATGCGCCACGCGCTGCAAAGTCCCAAAGTGAAATTCTATATCGGCAACGTGCGCGAGAAATCGTCCGTCGACATCGCCATGAGCGGAGTAGACTACGTATTCGCCGCCGCCGCCCTCAAACAAGTGCCCTCGTGCGAGTTTTTCCCAGCCGAGGCCGTGCGCACCAACATCCTCGGCACGGAGAATGTGCTCAACTCCGCCATCGAACATGGCGTGCGCAACGTGGTGGTGCTCTCCACCGACAAGGCAGCCTATCCCATCAACGCTATGGGCATGTCCAAAGCCCTGATGGAGAAAGTGGCTGTGGCCAAGGGCCGTGAACTGGGCGAGAACGGTGCCACCACCATCTGCTGCACCCGTTACGGCAATGTGATGGCCAGCCGAGGCTCCGTCATCCCCCTCTGGGTGGAACAGATGATCGAGGGTAAGCCCATCACCATCACCGACCCTAATATGACCCGCTTCATGATGACCCTCGACGATGCCGTCGACCTCGTGGTCTACGCCTTCACCCACGGCCACAACGGCGACCTCTTCGTGCAGAAAGCCCCCGCCGCCACGCTCGACGTGCTGGCCGAGGCCCTCGTGCGCGTCTATTGCGACATGCCGGTCAAAGACACGGGCCGCCCCTTCATCGCCCAGCGCCCCGAGATCAAGGTCATCGGCACCCGCCACGGCGAGAAACTCTACGAGACGCTCGTCACCCGCGAGGAGATGGTGCGCGCCATCGACATGGGCGACTACTACCGCATCCCCTGCGACACCCGCGACCTCAACTATGACAAGTTCTTCACCAAAGGCAATGAAGACGTGGCCCGCATTGAAGACTACCACAGCCACAACACTCACCGTCTCGACGTCGACGGCATGGTGCAGCTCCTGCTCAAGCTCCGCTTCATCCGCGAAGACCTCGGCCTCCTGCCCAAACAGCGCGCCAAGGAAATCCGCTCGGAATAAACTCGTCACTCGAAGTATCAACTCGTCAATTCGTCAACTTGTCAACTTGTCACTCGAAGTATCAACTTGTCAACTCGAAGTAACAACTTGTCAACTCGTCAACTCGTCAACTTGTCAACTAAAAAAATGAATATCCTCGTCACAGGCGCTAAAGGTTTCGTAGGCCGTAACCTCTGCGCCGCACTCCAAAATATCAAAGACGGCAAAGACCGCACACGGCCCGCCATCACCATCGACGATATCTACCAATACGACATCGACACCGATCCGGGCCTGCTCGACGACTACTGCGCCAAGGCTCACTTCGTATTCAACCTCGCCGGTGTCAACCGGCCACAGAACCAGGAGGAGTTTATGCAGGGCAACTTCGGCTTTGCCAGCACGCTGCTCGACACGCTGCGCCGCCATGGCAACACCTGCCCTGTGATGCTCTCCTCGTCACAGCAGGCCTCGCTCACCGGCCGCTTCGGCAACTCCGAGTACGGACGTAGCAAGAAAGCCGGCGAAGAGCTGTTTTTCTCTTACGCGGAAGAGGTCGGCGCAAAGGTGATCGTCTATCGTTTCCCCAATCTCTTCGGCAAGTGGTGCCGCCCCAACTACAACAGTGCCGTGGCCACCTTCTGCCACAATATCGCCCACGAACTGCCCATCCAGGTCAATGACCCCTCGGTGGAGCTGGAGCTGCTCTATATCGATGACCTCATCACAGAGATGCTCGACGCCCTCGAGGGCCGTGAGCACCACTGCGAGTTTGAGGGCCTCGACGTCATCCCCACGGCCACGGGTCGCTACTGCTACTGTCCCGTCACCCACAAGATCACTCTCGGCCGCATCGTAGAGTTGCTGCGCCAGTATCACGACCAGCCATCCACGCTCCTCGTGCCCGAGATTCCAGCCGGCAGTATCGAAAAGAAACTCTATTCCACCTATCTGAGCTATCTGCCCAAGGAAAAAGTGGCCTTCCCCCTGAAGATGAACGTCGACGACCGCGGCTCCTTCACCGAGCTGCTTCGCTCGGCCCACTGCGGCCAGGTGAGCGTCAACATCTCGCGCCCCGGCATCACCAAGGGCCAGCACTGGCATCACACGAAGTGGGAGTTTTTCATCGTAGTCAGCGGCCATGGTCTCATCCAGGAGCGCCGCATCGGCTCCGACGAGGTGATCGAGTTTGAGGTCAGCGGCGATCACATCCAGGCTGTCCACATGCTGCCCGGCTACACCCACAACATCATCAACCTCTCCGACACTGAGCCCCTCGTCACCGTGATGTGGGCCAACGAACTCTTCGACCCCCAGCACCCCGACACTTTCTTCGAACCCGTGTAGATAGATTGCGAAAATATGCGAAAAACGCGAAATCATGCGAAAACTGGTGGATGCCAAGGCATCCATGGGGATTTTACGCGAATTATCGTGAATTGATCGTGAATTAGTCGTGAATTTTTATAGTGATAGCAACAACTCGTCTACTTGTCTACTCGTAAACTTGTCAACTATTCTTATTACGAAAAATTCGAAAAAAACGAAAGCATTACAAAAATTTTGTTTGCCAGCAAACAATAATTATTTAACATAGTAAAATACTTATATAAGTATGAGTTATTCAAATTTAATTTTAAGGGATGAATCATCTAAGATTGTCGGTGCCGTTTTTGAAGTTCATAAGCAATTAGGCATTGGCTTGAATGAGAAAGTTTATCAAGAAGCCCTTGCCATTGAATTTGATCACAGACAAATCCCATTTGAAAGGGAAAAACGGTTTGACGTATACTATCGCAATCATCTTTTAAACTCATATTATTTCGCAGATTTCGTATGCTACAATAAAATCATAGTTGAACTGAAGGCTGTTAGCGAATTGTCAGACACTCATAAAGCACAGGTGCGCAACTATCTTGCCATATCTAATTGCGACTTAGGCATCCTATGCAATTTTAACGAGTTATTCATGGAACCCATACGTGTGCTTAACCCCAATCGTAGGATTTGACCCCATCCGCATGAAGTAGAAGAAACTGATTTTCGTTTTTTTTCGTATTTTCGACTTTTTTCGTAATAAAGACATCAATAATTCTTTAAAATAATTTTCGCATTAAAATATGAAGACATTCAAGAACGACGGACGCCTCAAGCTGCTCATCATCGTCGGCACGCGTCCTGAAATCATCCGACTCGCGGCAGTCATCAACAAGTGCCGCCAGTATTTCGACACCCTCCTGGCACACACCGGGCAGAACTACGACTACAACCTCAACGGCGTATTCTTCCGCGACCTGCGTCTTGCCGACCCCGACATCTACATGGAAGCCGTAGGCGACGATCTCGGTGCCACCATGGGCCGCATCATCGACCGCAGCTACAAGGTGATGGTCGAGACACGCCCCGATGCCGTGCTCGTGCTTGGCGACACCAATTCCTGCCTCAGCGTCATAGGCGCCAAGCGGCTCCACATCCCCATTTTCCACATGGAGGCCGGCAACCGCTGCAAAGACGAGTGCCTGCCCGAGGAGACCAACCGCCGCATCGTCGACATTATCAGCGATGTCAACATGGCCTATTCCGAGCACGCCCGCCGCTATCTGGCCGAGTGCGGACTGCCCCGCGAGCGCACCTATGTCACCGGTTCGCCCATGGCCGAAGTGCTCCACGACAACCTGGCCCAGATCGAGGCCAGCGACATCCACCAGCGCCTGGGCCTCGAGCGGGGCCACTACATCCTGCTCTCCGCCCATCGTGAGGAGAACATCGACACTGAGGCCAATTTCCGCTCGCTTTTCACCGCCATCAACCGCATGGCCGAGCGCTACGACATGCCCATCCTCTATAGCTGCCATCCGCGCTCGCGCAAGCGTCTCGAGGCCAGCGGTTTCCAGCTCGACCGCCGCGTCATCCAGCACGAGCCCCTTGGCTTCCACGACTACAACTGCCTGCAGATGAACGCCTTCGCCGTGGTCAGCGACAGTGGCACCCTGCCCGAGGAGAGCAGCTTCTTCACCAGCGTGGGTCATCCTTTCCCTGCCATCTGCATCCGCACCAGCACCGAGCGTCCCGAGGCCCTCGACAAGGCATGTTTCATCATCGCCGGCATCGACGAGCACAGTCTGCTCCAAGCCGTCGACACCGCCGTCAGCCTCTGCCGCGACGGTCATCACGGCATCCCCGTGCCCGACTACGTCGAGGAGAATGTCTCCACCAAGGTCGTCAAGATCATCCAGAGCTACACCGGCATCGTCAACAAGATGGTCTGGCGCAAGTTCTGACCTGACTGAAGTATCACCTTTTTTATCAAGAATTATCGAATTAGGGTGTCCAATATCTTTTTATCAAGAATTTAAGAATTAAAGAATTATAGTTACCAAAGTGGTTGGTCTCAAGGAGAATTCTTTAATTCTATAATTCTTGTTATATAATCATTGATTAACAACAAATTGGACACACTATTTCGCAATTCCAAAAAAACAACGCGGCACGCCGCGTCCCTACACCTGTTGACGGAAAACTCTATTGGCTGAGAACTATTTTTTCTGATGGCCGGTAATATTTTTACCCTTTTTCCAGTCGTCACAGACGTCATTTTCCCCTTTTTTGAACCTTTTTGTCAAACGAAGTGTTTTATTATTTCAATCCATAAGCCGGCATAATCAAATTCTTATACACCCCAGGGAGAAGTCAATGGATGCCCTGTTGTCAGGAGAAATACTTTTCAACAAAAGCTAACGGAGAAAGAACTTCGACATGAGAATTCTCATTGAATCGAGTAAAGTGTTTTTCATCTATAGTCAGTAAGACATCGCTGTTCATCTCTTCTGCAATATGTCCTTGATAACTATCTTCCAAATCATCAAAAAGTAAATCGTTGACACCATCTCTTAAACAATCATTGCTTGTAGTTACCACCAAAAACATAGACAAAACACTGTCAAGAATGCAACGAAGCTTTTCAATTCTCTCTTCTTTGGATAAATCTTGGTCACGCTTAAGATATCTTTATCCTTCTTTCTGAGCTTTAGCTAATATGATTTCTACTTCCGACGAATAAAGCCGCTGCTGAAGGTATTCGAGTATTATGTTTGTATCGCAAAAGATTGTCATAAGTCATATTTATCAGCAAGATACTCATCCAACATCTGGGCATCAGTTTTTGACGTTCCCGCCCCCTTTAAGACACCTTTCATTTGTAGGAAATCGATGGCATGTTTTGATTTATGAACAGTATTATATTTTTGTCCAAGAAGAAAATATAGTTCTTTTTGGACATCTTCATCGGTCGCTTGAATCAAATTCCAAAACGACTGTAATTGAATTAACTGCTTTGGTTTTAATGTTGCTGTCATCTTCAAACAATTTTAAACGGTTCAAAGATAATTTTTTTTTATATTATCTGGCAAATATCTAAAAAGATATTTTCAAAATCTAATCATTTCTTCCTTTAGCGGCACATTTCTGCAATCCAAAAATCTTATGGATGCCCTGGCATCCATTCAGTTTCCGCCCCCTTTCGTCCTTTTCGCATTTTTTCGTAATAAGAATAGTAGACAAGTAGACAAGTAGACAAGTAGACAAGTTGCTGTCACCACTATAAAAAATCACGACCAATTCACGGCAATTCGCGTAAAATCCCCCCCTGGATGCCCTGGCATCCATCCAGTTTCCGCATTATTTCCGCCTTTCTGCACATTTTTCTGCAATAAAAATAGTAGACAAGTAGACAAGTTAACAAGTAGACAAGTTGCTGCCACCACTATAAAAATTCCCGATCAATTCCCGATAATTCGCGTTAAAATCCCCTGGATGCCGAACCCAGGTGACGAAAATATCTGTAGAATAATTTTGCTGGATTGTTGATTTTCGCTATATTTGCAAAGTCATCCATCAGCAAGTATCATCAAAAACCATCCCTTATGGTCATACATATCGCCAACCCCATATACGACTCCGTCTTCAAATACCTTATGGAAGACGACCGAGTGGCACGTACACTTCTTTCCGCCCTGCTCCGTGTGAACATCGTGAAAGTCGAAGTGCGGAGACATGAGTACTCCAATGGCAGCCGCAACAACATATCTATGTTCAGAATCGACTTCGGTGCCACCGTCCGTGACGAAGACGGTACAGAGAGACTCATCCTGATAGAGCTACAGAAGACCTGGCTGGAGACAGAGACACTGCGCTTCCGCCAGTACCTGGGAGCCCAGTATGCCAACCCCGAGAACATGCGCAAGGACGGCAAGTTCAGGTCTACGGCCATCCCGATGGTGACGGTCTACATACTCGGACATAAGGTGGGAGACATCGAAGAACCCGTGCTTTACGTCAACCATGAGTCTTACGACTATAATGGAAACCGTGTGACGAAAGGCCTGCCCGACCCATTCGTTGACAGCCTGGTGCACGACAGCATCATCGTTCAGATTCCCCGCCTCAGCGGAAAGATACACAACCGTCTTGACAAGGTGCTCGTTATCTTCGACCAGTCCAAAGCCGCCCATTCAGACCGTCATCTGATTGACATTGACGAGAGCCTCTACGAAGACGACGAGGAGATGCAGTATGTGCTGAGAAGGCTGCTGAAGGCAGCGGTAGACAGCCAGCTCCGCATGGAAATGAATGTGGAAGACGAGTTTTTCACGGCCATCGAAGACCGGGACACCGCCATCATGCAGCGCGACAAGCGTATAAAAGAGCAGCAGACAAAGCTCTCCGAGCAGCAGACCAAACTCTCCGAGCAACAGACCCAACTCTCCGAGCAGCAGACCAAACTCTCCGAGCAGCAGACCAAACTCTCCGAGCAACAGACCCAACTCTCCGAGCAGC
>CAMIYC010000095.1 GCA_946402905.1 uncultured Prevotellaceae bacterium
AATGTTAACAAATTTAACAATCTGGACTTTTTCAGCAGCCTCAAGTTAGAGGGGGCCAGGGGGAGTGTGTACGCTTCATAGGAAACATTCACATGACATCTATACTACTACAAAGGACACCCTAGTTCGCAATTCAAGGAATCTTGTGCATATCAGTCAGATTTCTCTTTAGATACAATGATGAGATTGATGAACTCCTATGATTTTGCCGCACTTATCACAATAATAATATACTTATTACGTTATATTTACAATGAAAAAGATTTTTCATCTTCTGTTTTGGTGTGCAGCGGTGCTCTTATCGCTGTATGCTTGTGCTGATGACGACAGTTTCACCGACTCGCCGTCCCATTTTCTCTCGTTTTCCGAAGACAGTATCCGGCTTGACACCGTTTTCTCCCGCGTGCCTACCGCTACCAAGACCTTCTGGGCCTACAACAGGTCGGGCGATGGCATCAGGTGCCAGAGCATCCGCCTGGAAAAAGGCAATCAGACCGGCTATCGCGTCAATGTCGACGGCTCTTACCTCGGTTCGGCTGAAGGCTATCAGGTCAACGATGTCGAGATCCGCAACAAAGACAGTGTCCGCGTCTTTGTCGAACTGACCTCGCCTGCCAATAACAAGGAGACGCCCACGCTGCTTGAAGACAACCTGGTGTTCCTGTTGGAGAGCGGCAACATACAGAAAGTGAACCTGAGTGCATACACCTGGGATGCTGATATGATGCGGGATGTGGTCATCGACCAGAACACCACCTGGCAAAGCACCCGCCCCATCATCATCTATGGTGGCATCACCATCCAGGAGGGGGCTACCCTGACCATCCGTGAGGGCACCACGCTCTATTTCCACGAGAACGCAGGGATTGAGGTCTATGGCCGGCTTTGTATCGAGGGCACCGTAGATCAGAATGTGGTACTCAGGGGCGACCGCATCGACCACATGTTCGACTACCTGCCCTACGACCGCGTCAGCGGACAGTGGCAGGGTATCCACTTCTATGAGTCGTCGTATGACAATGACATCAATTACGCCGACATCCACAGTGCCTATAATGGCATCGTGTGTGACTCCTCCAACATCGAGCGACTCAAACTTAATCTCTACAACAGTGTGGTGCACAACTGTCAGGGCAACGGCGTGCGCTCCACCCATTCGGTGGTCGACGTGGTCAACAGCCAGATCACCAACACGCTCGACGGATGTGTCTCTTTCATCGGAGGTGTGGCCCGGGTGATGCAGTGCACCATTGCACAGTTCTATCCCTTTGATGCCAACAGGGGATCGGCGTTGTATTTCTCCAACATGGGCGACGACAACAAGCGGTTTCCTCTCTATAGTATGGACTGTATCAACAGTCTTGTCACCGGTTATGCCGATGATGTGGTCTTTGGCGTGGCCGACACCGCCGTGGCATACAACTACTCGTTCGACCATTGCATACTGCGCACCACTCCATTGGAAGACTCGGTGCGTTTGAAGGATGTCATCTTCGAGGACATCGAAGACACGACAGCTATTGCCGGCACCAAGCATTTCGTTAAAATAGATACCGACAATCTCATCTACGACTTCCGTCTCGACTCGCTCTCCACCGCCATCGGTCGCGCCACACGCATCGAGGGACTGCCACACGACAGGGTGGGGGTATTGCGCGACGATGAGCCCGACTTGGGATGTTATGAATATGTAAGAAAGGAAGAGTGACTATGAAAAATATCGAGATCAAGATCAACATCCAGTTCTGTCCGCTGGAGGAGTTGCCACAAGACGAACAGGAACTTGTGCGTGCTGCCATCAAGGCTACGGACAATGCCAATGCCAAATACTCTCATTTCTATGTCGGCGCGGCCTTGCTGCTCGACGACGGCTCCACCGTGATCGGTGCCAATCAGGAGAATGCGGTCTTCCCGTTGGGTCTTTGTGCCGAGCGTACAGCCATTTTTGCTGCCCAGGCACATTATCCACAAAAATCCATCGTGAAACTGGCCATTGCCGCGCGCAACCAGGCGGGGCTGATGGACCGCCCTGTCTCCCCATGCGGCTCTTGCCGGCAGGTGATCCTCGAGATGGAGGAGCGTTACCATCGCCCCATTCGCACCTTGCTCTATGGCCGCCAAGGGGTCTATGCCGTCGACTCGATCAAAGACCTCTTGCCGCTCAGTTTCGTCGATGAGAGCATGAAGTAGTATTAGTCTTATCAAGAATTATAGAATAGGGTGTCCAATATCTTTTTATCAAGAGATTTGTCGAAGACCCACGAGGAACGCAGTAATTTAAGAATTAAAGAATTATAGTTACCAAAGTGGTTGATCTCAAGGATAATTCTTTAATTACCTCCCTTCGGTCAGTGGGTCTACGACAAGTCTCTTAAATTCTTGATATGCTTATAAATAAGCAAACAAATTGGACAGCCTACTTCAGAAACTTACTCCTGCACCTCGGTTTTCTGACGGTAGATATCATCGATATTGACACCCTCCACCACTTTGTTGCTGATGGTGTCACGCACGATGTTTACTCTGATCTTGCCTCCATTGCTGATGCTGTCGCTCACTGTGCTTGCGGTCATGATGCTGTCGCTCACGGCATTGGCTGTCATGATGCTGTCGCTCACGGCATGTTCGCGCAGATGCTCCTCACATCCTTTCATGACATGGGCGGTCTGCGTGATGCGTGCGTTCATGTCGGCATGGTTGCGGTATTGCAGATAGTTGTCCAGTGCCGACTTGAAGTGTAGATGGGCTTTCTCCCAGTTTTCTGCAAACATATAGCAGAATCCCAGCCGGTAGTAGATGTCTCCCTTTTCATTTTCAAAACACACGGTGAGGGCTTTCTCATAGTAGGGGATTGCCTCGGCGTACTGCTGCAGCTGGAAGTGGCTCTCGGCGTCGGTGTAGTAGTATACCGACCGCTCATGGGGCGCGAAGATATCGAGATGGGGGATGGCATCGTCGAGGTAGCGGCAGGCCTCCTCGTAGAGCCATTCATAGTAGTAACACACCCCCATATAGGCGCGCAGACGCGGATTGAGCTGGTAGGCCTGGTCGAGTTTCTCCAGGATGAGCAGTGCCTCGTGGTATTTGCCGCTGTTGAAATAGTCGATGGCCATGTCCAGCCGGTCGCTGTCGCTCGGCTCCTGGGGGATGGCCTGTAAGACAGTGACAGCCAGCATCAGCATCACGAGGATTTTCCGTCTCATCACCATGCTGTGTAAAAGTCGATCAGACGGCGTAGTGCACGGTCGCAGACCGGGCAGAATTCAGGATTCTCGTTCGTGCGCATACGGCAGTCTTCGCTTGCCCTGTATACGCCTTTCAGGTTGTAGCCCGCGCCTTCATACAGTCCCACACGCTTGCCGTCGGTCATGTCCTTCCATTTGCTTTCGAAGTCGACGAGCGTGGTGAGATTCTGCTCCCAGGGTTCCACGTCGTGAGGATACATCGGTATCTGCTCTGCTTCGTAGGCATACTCGTCGCCAAGGCCGGCGAAGCTGTGTCCGAACTCATGTACCACCACCGGCCTGAACTTCGGATGATGGGCCATGGAGAGGTTGTAGGAGTTGAGGATGCCTCCGCCGCCATACTGGTCGGTGTTCACCAGTACGATGATGTGCTCATAGGGTGTGCCGGCCAGCCAGTTGTGCAGGTCTTTCAGGTGCAGTGTGGTCAGGTAGCGGTTGCTGTAGAAGGTATCGAAGTGGGAGTGCAGGGCGGTGTTCTTCCAGACGCCTTCGCGGGGGATGCTCGTGCCGCTGTCGACGGAGGGTGATTTCACGGCGATGACCTCAAAGCGGTCTCGCAACGAGCGGAACGGTTCGTGTGAGAAGAGGGCGTCCATCGCTGTGCGCACATCATCGAGAAAAACTTCCATCTCCTGTTCCTGGTATCCCTCGGCCAGGTAGGCGATGTGGATGCATCGTGTGGGGTCCTTGGCTCGCTGGAGGGTGACGTAGGGGGTGACCTGCTCAAAGCCCTGTCGGCGGATGAGGATATCGGTGGGCGACACCTGGTGGGTCATGCTGGCCATCACTTCACGGCGGTAGTTGTACAGTTGGATGGTCACGTCGACGGTGTCACGTGGCATGGGCACAAGGAAGACGTTCTGAAACGATTTCTCCGTGGTCTTGGCCTCGTCATAGGCCAGCCATTCCTGGAAGAGGGTGGAGAAGGAGTTGCGGTAGATCACTTCTCCGGTGGCATGACTGCGCACGGTCACCTGTCCGTTGCCTGCCACGGGCACTTCGCCCAGTCTGTGTCGCTTGCCGTACCATCCGGGCATGAGGTTGAGCTCGTCCACATAGATGCGCTGTTCTTGTGCGTTGCCTGCGAATACATAGTCAAGTCGCAGGGTGGAGTCGCAAAAGAAGTTCTCGAACTGCTGTCCGTAAGCGGTTGTCATGCACAGTGATATCCACAGTGCGAGGATCAGTCTGATATTTTTTATCATCGATCTTAGAATTTTAGAATGATTATTACTACCTGTCTGTACCATATCACGTAGACGGGAAATTTGATACGCTTAAAACATCCATCATCTATGTGAAAGCGCTAAAAGCGCCTTCACATAATCTCGATTCCAGTCGTCGGGATGGTATTTCACGTTGTCAAACAAGAGGATGTCCACATCGAGCACCACCTCATTCTTTTCGCGCAGGGTGCGGCGGTCGCCCACCTGCCGCTCCAGAGACTTCGTCTTCTTCAGCAGCTGCCCGTAGCTGAGCGAAGTCTCGCCCCATCCCAGACAGTTGAGAAAGTCGGGCGAGTCGATGCCCACCGGAGCTGTTGTGAGCGTCTCGGTAAACTGGAGACCGGGCAGCAGCTCCTGTAACAGATGCTGAGCCCGGCTGATGTTTGTCGCGGCGTCTTTATTGGAGCCGAGACAGAGTATCACACGGTGTGACATGCCTACTCCAACAGCAGCACGCGGCTGCTCCATTCGTTTTTCTTACCCCATTCCACGTCATTGCGGTAGGGCATCTCCAGACCATGACTCATCAGGTAGGCACCGCTGTAGCTCTGGCCCTCACAGTCGAGTGGTCGCACGTCGATGCGGTTGAGCTCACGCACCTTGTACATCCTTGTAGGATCCAGGCCGGCCATCTTCACCCGTGGCAGGTGCTCGTTCTGGAACGACTCAGTCTTCCACCAGTAGAACACGGCCTTGTCTTTGCTTTCCGTCACATACATCATCGAGGCCAACCCCTTACGATCATAGGGCGAGACGAGACGGTAGATGTCGCCGAACTGCACGATGGGCCTTATCTCCTTGTATTCCTTGATGGCGTTGCGGCAGAGGGCTTTCTCCTCGTCGGTCATATTCTTTGGCTGTATCTCCATGCCGAGGCGGCCGCTCATGGCCACGTCGATGCGGTACTTCAATGCTGTGGTGCGGAATACGGTGTGGTTGGGCACCGCACTGATATGGCTGGCCATGGCGATGGCGGGGAAGAAGTAGCTGGTGCCCCACTGCATGTAGATGCGCTGCAAGGCATCGGTGTTGTCGCTCACCCAGAACTCGTCGAAGTAGGGCAGCACGCCCCAGTTGGCGCGGCCGCCGCCGCTGGCACAGGCCTGGATGGTCACGTCGGGATACTTCGCACGCACGCGCTGGCATACCTTCTCAAATCCCCTGTGATACTCGATGTAGAGGTGGCTCTGTTCGTCGGCCTTGAGATACTGGCTGCCATGGTTGAGGATGGGCATGTTGGCATCCCATTTGATATAGTCGATCTCGGGATACTTGGAGAGCAGGTTATCGGTCACGCCGAAGACGAAGTCCTGCACCTTGGGGTTGGAGAGGTCGAGGATGACCTGTGTGCCTCCTCTGCCGAGCACGGCGTCGCGGCGCGGGGCTTTAATAATCCAGTCGGGGTGCTTCTCATAGAGCTCACTCACGGTGTTGCCCATCTCCGGCTCTATCCAGATGCCGAATTTCACGCCGTTCTTACGGGCGTCTCTGAGCAGACCCTCGATGCCGTCAGGCAGTTTGTTCTTGTCCACCACCCAGTCGCCGAGCGAACTGTTGTCGGTCTTGCGGGGATATTTGTCGCCAAACCATCCGTCGTCCATCACGAAGAGCTCGCCGCCCATGCTGGCGATGTCGGCCATCATCTGGTCCATGCCTTGCTGGTTGATGTCGAAGTAGACGCCCTCCCAGCTGTTGAGCAGTATCTTGCGCTCCTTGTCGCCATGCATCAGTTTGTAGCGGCGGCCCCATTTGTGGAAGTTGCGCGAGACACCGCTCAGACCTTCTTCGCTGTAGGTCAGGGCAAGGGCGGGGGTGGCGAAGGTCTCGCCTTTCTTGAGGTGATATTCCGAGTTGTCCTCGTTGATGCCGGCGAAGAAGTAGTGATACTCGGTGTCGTCGGTGTCGATCTTCAGCTTATAGTTGCCCGAGTAGCAGAGGGCGGCTCCGATCACGCGGCCGCTGTTCTCCAGCGCTTTGCCGTCGAGGGAGAACATCACTTCGGCATGGTCGGTGTGGGAGTTGCGCGAGCCGTCTTTGTTTTTGATGATCATCTGTCCGGCGTTAAGCGGTTCCTCAGCCACCTGGCCCTCGTTGGCCCATGAACCGTAGAGGTGCGACACCCACACGTCGCCGCGGCGGATGGGCAGCATGGCGGAGGAGAAGGTGGTCAGCGTCACGGCCTGTTTCTCATTGTTGGTGATCTCCGTCCAGGCTTCTATCATGTCCACGTCTTGGTAGGCTTTGTAGCGGAGCAACACATTGACGGGATAGACAGGGTCGCGCAGCGTGATGGTGGTCAACGTAGCGTTGCCCTCGGTCTTAGTCTCCACGCCTGAGGCCACGAGCACGGTCGACATGTTGCCGTCGCTGTGGCGCATGGCCAGGGCGGCTTCCGCAGGAGTATTCATGCCGTAGGCGGGGTAGGCGTCCATCCTGCCTCCGGTGGGCCGTTGCAGGTGTCCGAGGTCTCTGTCGCTGAGTCTCGCTCCGAAGTATACATACTGTGGTGCGCGTCCGTCCTCCACATTCAGGATGAGCGAGATGTTGCGCGTGTGGATATTGACTTGCTCTGCCAAGGATGGCAGGCAGCAGAAAAAGAATAATACAGGCAAGAAGTAATTTTTCATGTTTCTGTTTTTTATGGATTATTGCGTTTTGGGTTATTGCATGATAGTTGGTTATTTTTGCACAGCTACAAAGGTACAAACTTTTTTCCTACACACTGCCATCTGTCTCAGTTTTTTTACCATTTCGGGAATGGATTGCGAAAAAATGCGAAAAGTGCGAAAAGATGCGAAAATAATGGATGCTGCGCATCCATGATTGTAAAGCTGCTCAGTAAGTAAAGTGGTAGCAACTCGTCTACTT
>CAMIYC010000096.1 GCA_946402905.1 uncultured Prevotellaceae bacterium
GCGATAGCCGACGGCCATTTGTTATATCTCATTTTTGTTTGCCATTGGCAATGAGAACTGCGCTCAAAATCTTTCAAAAACAAAAAAACTAATATAAAATCTTCACTTTGCATATATTTTGGTAGATTTTACTATAGATTTTGTTTGATTTTGAGGCCGCAGGCCGACCTTTGATGGATGACTAAATAGTTACCGCTTGTGGTGACCAGCAGCTCGGGCGGATTTGCGCTCTCAGCTCGGGCGGATTTGCAATCCGCCCGCATTGAGTATAAGCATTTGCAATGCGATTAATCGGATTAAAAATCCTGATATTCAGGGCGTCGGGATTGCAAATCCCGACGAGCGTCACCCCGACGAGCATCCCACGACAAGCATCCCACGACGAGCGATTGCAAATCCCGACGAGCACACCCAACGAGCATCCCTTTCAGCCATTAAAAAGATATCCTTATTCCCAACGGCAGCATGGGGGTGAAAGGATGTTCTGACCGCCAAGTATTGATGCCGTCAGAATTGCGGAAATAGTATTGCAGATTGGGTTCGGCAAAGAATCCGATACTTGGAGTCAGGTTATACTGCATTCCAAGACCTATGCCAACTGACCACTGTGGGTGTAGTGTGAGACGGTTCTTTTCCGTATCAATCAACCGACCACCCCGCCAGTAAGAGATGTCTGTAGTGCTGCGCAACGGCAGTTCATAGCAGACTGAGGTGGTGGCATATAGATTCCATTGATTACGACGCCACAGGTCATAACCGACACCGAGGGAAAGTCCCAGATACCTGACATACTGTTGCTGCATCATATATAGATAGGTGTTTCCCACCCGTGTCTCCGAGGAGAGCAGCGTATATCGGAGTCCGCCATCAAGCCACCAACTTGAGCCAAGGTTGTAACGGGCATTCAAAGCTAAAGAAACCGGCATACGGTGGTGGGAGACAGAGTCGATATCGCCGTTCATCCCATCAACGCCATCAGGCAACTGCCTGGCTGAGCCGTTGGGAAGTCCGGTGTAGGCTAATGACAGGAAGATGTTTGAGTCAGTGGTGGGCACTGATGGCAGGACGATTGATTCTTGTGGCAAAGCAAGACCATTAACAGTCGTGTCATTTTTCACCGTATTCTGAACAGTCACTTGTTCCGAAACATCCTCATTGATGACGTCAGCTCTGTAGTTCTCTTCCTTCACGTTGTCCTTTTCATGTTTCGTGCCATCCTCCGTTTGGGGGGTAGTCTGAGCCAGCGCTTGCCCAGGATCATCCGAGCTGTCCGCACTCCACATACTCTTGTCAGCAGCCTTTGTGCTGTCTGCCATCCCCTTGTTTGGCAGATAGACAGACGTACCACTGACAGTAATTGCCTGCGGGGATGCCGTCTCATCGACGTCTTCTATATGATCCTCAGGAATATCTCTCGCATCTTCTGGTGTTTTATCAGAGACTACCGCCACACCGTGCTTGTTGTTTTGCAATGACCAAAAATAATAAGCCCCGAATGGAACAGCAACCAAAAGAGAAAGCATCAGCACCTGCAACAACCGCTTCAGCTGCCGTTTTGCCCTCAGGAGTTGCGATGATGAGGTATGAGGCTCAATGCTCAACAGTTCGGCTATCTGTAGATGTGTCAGCCCGTCTATCACGGACAGCCGGAACACCTGGCGGTAGCCACGTGGCAGTTGGTCGATGGCTTTCTGTATGTCTTCGTAAGTGAGTGGGAGCTCAGTGGATGCGCTTTCTGCCGTCTCTCGCACTTCATCTATGGAAACCGAGGGGCGATTTTTCTGATATTGCACATAGAGCAGGCATACGTTTCTGACCACTTTGTGCATCCATGCTCTTCCTTTCTCTAAAGAGTGCAGTTTTTCGATGTTGCTGAATATGAGCAGGAAGGCATCATGAAGCAAGTCTTCGGCGACATTGTCGTTGGCGGCAAATTTGCGACAATGAGCCAACAGTTCGTCGTGCATGACAGTGTAGAGTTGCCCCATGGCCTCCCTGTCACCCTGCTGGCATCGCTGAATCAATTCCTTCATACCTGTCACTCCGTTTCTGAGTCTTTGTCAAAAAGATGTCATTTAATAACCTTGACTCCTCCCGTGATGTAGATCCCCTTGTGTCTGTTGCCATCGGGCAATAGTCTTCCTTGCAAGTCATAACAAGCCTTGGAAGAAAAAGGCCTGCAATGGGTGTCTATTCTGGTGTTCTGCACATCGAAAACAACATATCTCAGTATTTGTCCAAATGAGGAAGCCTGTTCTCCTCCTGCCAAATCAACCGACACGATGAAACACCTGAAAGGCTCCATTGGCATACCGTCACCAGTATGGATGAAATAAGACTCTTGCCCTCTGTGGTAACGAAAGTAGCCAGGTTCCTCCTCCTTTGACAAGGTGCTGCCTGTGAAGCAATATGTCCCTTCGCCTTTGATGACAGCACTTGTCTCTTCCACGGTTTTGTCCTGTCCACAGAATAGAATCTGTGTGCCGTATGCACCATACGCGAATGTCACCAAATATGGAAAGTTGGCTTTCAGACATCCTTCGTATGTCTGGATGAATAACAGCTTATCGCCATCAATTCCTTGAAAATTGGCCACTTGAAGCCATTCTTCAGGCATGGTGCCGTTGACATCCGCAGGAATCACAAAATCCACGTCAAAGGGCAGCATGACAGTCTCATGGCAGGGCTGACTGAAGTCGGCTTCTTCATCATCGCACCGTGGTGTAAATCGCAACATGGCATCTGTTGCGAAGAAGGCCATGGGACAGTAGAAACATGCTTCGTCGGTGAGTAAAAGTCCCTCACAGACACCCTCACACACCACATTGGCATTGGGCAACCCTTCCACTGAGGATGTACCGTCAGTGTAGTAAAGGCAGTTGGGGTTGGCCGAAGAGCAGTCCAAGGCAATCGCCTCGGCACCACAAAGGTTGATGGCGGCGATGCTATCAGGTATCTTCAGTATGCCATCATTGACGGTCAACATCATTTGCTCGCCCTTGATCGTCCAACAGGTGAACGCTGTGGATTGCGCCTGTGACATGAAAGGCAGTAAAGCCATTATCACTGTTATGATAGTCTTCATTTTTTCCTTCATCTTATAGTTATATTATTATGATAGGTGAAAGCCCGAAAGACTGCTTCGTCTTCACTTTTTTTATGTGCTTTCTCTTCAAGTTTGTCGGCACAGAGATTTCCCGGCCTTGCAGGTCATAGCATTTGCGGATGGTTGACATATCTATTTCGGTTTTCATTTCAAAGACTCCATTATTCTGATTTTGCCGCAGAAACCAAGACTCACCCAGTGCCCATGGTGTGGAGTAATACTGCGGGGTTTCCTCCCGACGGTCGTGCCGACAGGCATAGTCAAACGCCTCGGCCATGGAGACGTTGCCGTCACCGTCTGTATCTGCACCTACGGCATGACCTTCGGGGTCATGGCCAGCCACAGCACATATCCAATGGTAGACAAACTCATCGTATGGCCTGTCAGTACACGCCCATGACTCCTCATCTTCTGCGCAACTGGTGGCAATGACACAATTCTCGCAGCACAGCTCGTCAATAAAGCCTCCTGAGTGGCACGAGCCCAGACACAAGCTGACCGATTCCACGTGCAAGGCGTCAAGCAACTGAGCCAGATGGGTGGCATAGAGGCGCCCGCCACCCCACATCCAAGCATACGACTGCTGCACGCTGTCGTCGAAATCACCATGGTCTATCATGAATAGAAGGAGACGGTCATTGGAAGTAAGCCTCTCCGCCAAGTCGGTGAGCGAGGCATCCACCTGGGCCAGCGTGGCAGGCAGCCACACGTCACGCTCCCCATCACCATCAAGATCGGCGGGAGAAGTGGCAAACCCGCTGCCGTCGGCAAGGAGCATGTCGCGACCTGGCTCGCCACCGTCGCTCATCAGCAGGGTGATGTCCTGTTTTGAGAAATCCAAATCCTTGCGGAGTGTGCGGTAGAGAAAGGCGCAGTCGTTCCAGTAGCGCTCGTGGTTCATCAGTTTGTTCATACCACCATTGATGATGACGACGTGAACACGCCCAGTGGTCTCCTGTGCGCTGACACCGCAACAGAAGACCACGACACTGAATGCTGCGAGAAGGCGAGAGCAGATCCGGATTCGCTTGAACCCCGCCAAGCAGGACCTGACTCGACCAAAGAGCGATGTTCTATTCAAATCCGGCTGTACTCATTTTACGATGAACTTCTTTCCATCGGCAATGTAAATGCCTTTCTTCAATCTGGTAGATGGGGCTGTACCGACCTTGCGACCCTGCAGGTCGTAAATGGCAGGACTCCCCATGGTGCTTGTGCTGTTCTCGACTTGAGGCATGCCCATCGTGATGTCTCCCATATACTGACCGATAAAGAAGATGATGCCCGTTGAACGTTCGCTGATGATGTAAAGGAACGGGCGTGTGGCGTGGAAATCCGCCTTGCCGGGCATGCCCGTTGTCTCTGAACCTATGATCGTGACGGCGGCGGCCTCAGTGCCTTCCTCGCTGACCTTGATTTTGGCCACCTGTTTCATCATGGCTATATAGGTAGGGGCGTTGCAGAAATCAGAGAAATCTGCAAGGTAAGGATTGAAAGCTGTCGGCATGCCCAATGCCGACATGACGGGCTTCAGGTCGATGGAGGCAGACGTCTCGAAGCGTGGAAGCTTCAGGTCCACTATCGTCCTGTGTCCGTGGAATTGCCAGTTCTGGCCATCCATCTGGTCAAGCACGTCTTCGATGCTCTTGCCCTCTTGCGGCAAGATAACAGTCATTGAATAGGCTTCATTGCCATAAGGCAGTCTGATGGCCTGATACAGGTCGTTGTCTGAATATTCAAATTCTGTTCCGCCCATGAACTCGCCACACGGGATGTGCATCATGGGCACTAATTCTCTGCCATTGAAATACTCTTCTTCCGTGTTGTCAGGGTCAAACTTCGTCAGCCATGCCCCATTGAAGTAAAGGGCGTTCAGCAGGTAACTGACGGCATCCTCGTCAAACTCATCCTCGCTGAGTATCTCCTTGATCATACCCTCTGTGTGGTCACTGCTCCACTGGTTGATGACATCGCGCGTGATCCCATCATAGAAGTCGCGTGCCTCAGGCTGAGCGTCATAGTATTCGTTGGCTTTCTGCACAAACGGTTCTTTCAGTTCGTAGCCCCAGTGGTTGTTCACAAAAATGGTGTTGGCGATATCGACCCTGGTCTCTTTGTCCAGCTTGCCACTTTCTGTCAGCATCTTACGGCAGAACTGGTTGATGGCGTCGGCACCTGACTCACCAAAGCCCAGCACGTCGTTGATCTCCTGCTGTGTCTCACCGGCAGCACCATTGTTCAGCATGCCCAAGGCGTAGGTGATGCTCAGCGGAGAGATGACACGGCTCTCCTCGCCGCGTGCTTCGCGGAAGAGGCGGAAGGCAAAGTCATTATTACTCTTGACAAGTTGCCGCTCCTCATCAGTGAGACTGATGTCGAGGCGTGGATTCTCCAAAGGCTCACCCATGTACTGGCCGATGAAGAAGATACTTCCCGTGGAGCGCTCGCTGATGACGTAGAGGAATGGCCTGTCTGCAATAAAATCAGTATATTGGGGACTGCCTCCGCCTGCTGTTATTTCAACAATGGTGGCCGCAGCAGCCTCCGTGCCCTTCTCGTCGAGTTTCAGGTGGGCTTTCTGCTTGATCATACTGATCCAGCACTGTTCGGAATTGTCCTCGTTGTCGCCAGAGTAGCAGAAATCCATAAAACCGTGGCCGTTGTATTCCTGGAAAGCATTCTCCATCCCAAGCGATGCCATGATTTCTGCCAAGTCATGGTCGGTGTCGGTCTCAATGCGTGGAATGCTTAGCCACACCGTCTTGTATTTGTATTCGGCGGCATTCCAGTTCATGCCGTTCAGCACTTCCAGGAGGTTGTCAAGTGTCTTACCATAGCGTGGCAAAAAGAGTGTCATCTGGTAAGAACCGTTGCCATAGGGCAGTATGACCGACTGGTAGAGATTGGTCTCTGCGTATTTGAATTCATTCATCTGATTCATCATCATGGCCGTGCGCTTCATATTATCAAAATACACTTTCTGCGTCAGCATTTCATCAAACTGGCAGGCCCATGCACCCTTGAAGCTGATGGCATTCAGAAGCATACTCACCAAGTCGGGGTTTTGCAGGTCCTCCGACTTCAGCAGGTCGTGAATCATTCCGTCGGTGTGGTCGGTGGCCCACTGGTTGATGAGGTCGAGCGTGGCCGGAGCACTGAAACTTACCACTGAGGGCGTGGCGTCGTAGTAAGTCGACGCGGCGTCCTTGAAAGCCGTCTTCAGCGAAATGTCTTTTCTGTCGCCGTTGAAATAGATGGTGTTGGCGATGGCCATGCGGGTGTCCTCATCGAGCAGGTCGCTCTCCGTCAGCATTTTGCGGCAGAAAGCGTTCATCGTGCCCACGTCGGCATACCCTTCCTGCTGTCCGCCCGACAACACCTGGCATATCTCCTCGCGGGTGATGCCCTCTGCACCATTGTTGAGCATGCCAAGTGCGTAGGTGATGCTCAGCGGTGAGATGACCTGGCTCTCCGTGCCATGTGTCTTGCGGAACAGGTCGAAAGCGAAATCGCTGTTTTGCTCCACCAGCCTACGTTCCGCGTCTGTCAACGTAATCGTCTTCGGCTCGCCACTTTGGGCTAAAGCAGCTGTAGCCATCAGTATGGACAATACCATGAGTACAATCTTTCTCATACCGTCGTTGTTTAGTTGTTAAGTTATTTTCTGCAAATTTAGATAAAATCGAGAGCAAAATGAAATAAATACATTTATTTCTTTAGCCGAGATGAATCTTAACTTGAATTTCAAAGAAATCAAAAATAAGATTGTTTTTTATTATAGATAAGAAAAAGGTGATATGACTGCACAGCCATCCCTTATTTAACATTTTTTTACTTCCACCGGCATGTAAAAAATTAATCAGTCATTACTCAAATAAAGTGTGCAGCCCCCGAGCAAAGTGCATAAATCTCAGCCAGAGGTGTAGGGACGCGGCGTGCCGCGTGAGGTTTACGCGAATTACCGTGAATTAATCGTGAATGGAACGTGAATTAATCGTGAATTGAACGTGTATGTTTTGGGATTGCAAACTATAATGTAGGGACGCGGCGTGCCGCGTGAGTTTACGCGAATTACCGTGAATTAATCGTGAATTGAACGTAAATGTTTTGGGATTGAAAACTAGTATCTTGTAACATTTAAAAATTCAATATAGGATAGAGGTTCTTGAGTTTTA
>CAMIYC010000097.1 GCA_946402905.1 uncultured Prevotellaceae bacterium
TGAGGGAGCTAATGGCCTCTGTTAATTTTTTTAGATTTATATTACCGAACTATTGACATTATATTTATTATCAAAAATTGCATTTTCAAAAGATTTCCTATATGAATTATTATTTCTTAGTATTTCATACATTGTCTGATAATAATTCAATACAGGTCGTTTTGACATATTCTTATTTGCTAAATCCTTATGAGCTATTTTACCTCCGTCATCAAGATGATAGACTTCTTTTGCACCCTCATACCCGCTTTTTTCATAGGCACTTATTATATTCTCAATAGCATCACCATGTAATGCTAATTCATGTAGTATGGTCTCCAAAACATCGCCAGTCTCCCTACTTGTCACATTTACACGTATAAAAAATTTTAACCTGCCATCTTTCTCTTCTATACCAAAGGATCCATTTTTATCTCTCCAGATTTGATATTTTTGCTTTTCATTCTTAAATGAATGCACTCTAATTTCCAAATCATATTTAGAAAAACGTCCATTTCCAGATACACCCATATATTTTTCGTTTTTGGGTGTAAAATCACTTATGATTTTTTTCCCAAAAGAAGTCTTAACAAATTCTTGCATCGCAATATTATAATTGTGCATATCACCTTTGTATGGATAATAATAATAAACAGAAGCTTTCTCGGGTACTAAACATAAAAGTGGAACAACTGTGTTTCCATCTTTATCAATGAAAAACAAAGGATTGTTCATCGTGAAAGAATACGTGCTTACCCACGGATAGTCCATCTCCATCGGGTCTGTCGAGTACCACACGCTCATCTTCGGGTCATAGTATCTCGCACCGTAGTAATACAGTCCCGTCTCCTCGTCCAGCTCCTTGCCGTTGAAGAGGCAGGGGGTGGTGAGCACGCTGTCGCCCTTCAGCTCCACGAACACCTCGCCCCACGGCGTATACTCCACCATCTGGGTGATGTTGCCTGCCCCGTCGGTCACTGACTGCGTGATACCCAGGTGGTCGCGGTGGTAGTAATACACCTGGCTCTCGCCGAGGGTGTTGGGATGGCTGCGAAGCAGGCTCCCGTCTGAGGTCTCGGCGGTCTCGGCGCTGATGTCGCTGACATTCTCCTCACCCCGGGTGACGGGCACATACAGATGCCCGCCACTGCCGTGGGTGCCACTGCGCTGCGGCTCGTAAGGCACGCCGAGCTGCGCATACACCGAGGCGACGGAGTCCTCCTCGGCGCGGCACATCGCGGAGTAGTCGAGGGTCACACCGGCACCGGCGGACGCCGGGTTGTTGCCGGGGAGGTGCAAGTCATCGAATCCACCGCTCAGCCGACCAGTCCTCGATGCCACTCGCTCATCTCCGATATGATAATGTGTCGTCCAGTGGTCGCCGATGACGTTGATGTAAGGGCTGGGGTAGATGGAGTAGACGACGGAGTCGGTGCGCTGTCCCGCCTGGGCGGAGTTCACCCACACCACCTCGCCGCCGTGGCGCTCCTTCACCGTGCGGTTGCCGTCGGCGTCATACCTGTAGAAGGGAATGAACGCCGAAAAAATCAGGAGGCTTCTCATAGGCTTGCAGGTTTAGTATCCTAATTAAAAGCAAATTAAGAAAAAATATCAACAAGTTCCAATAAATTTAACTTTTTTAACACTTTGTTGCATACCATCCATGTAATTCAATCATCCTTCAAAGGTCGGCCTGTCGGCCTCAAAATCTCACAAAATCTTTTTCAAAATCTCACAACTAGGGTGTCTTTTGTAGTAGTATAGATGTCATGTGAATGTTTCCCATGAAGCATACACACTCCCCCTGGCACCCTCTCCGTCTCCCCCGTTTCCCGGGGGAGAGCAACCTCTAACTTAGAGGGGGAACTGCTGGCAGAGGCACACTCCCCCTGGCACCCCCTCCAACTCCCCCGTTTCCCGGGGGAGAGCGACCTCCAACTTAGAGGGGGAAACGCAGGCTGAGACACACTCCCCCTGGCCCCCTCTAACTTAGAGGGGGAAATGATTACCACTGCAAATAGAGAGTGGATGTGTAAGAAAACAAAGGACGCCCTAATTTTGTGCAAATATTTGCGGCATAAAATATTTTTTTGTATTTTTGCTGAATCCAAATCAACTGTAACAAATCAAAAAAATGAAAAGATCCATACTATTTTCGTGGCTGATGGCCATGAGTTGCGGCCTGCAGGCACAGACCCAGTTTGAGATAGAATTGCACAACGACAACAAGGCAAAAGTAGAAAACCATCCTGTCTGCATCGATATCAGCAGCTACGGCAAGGACGTGAAAAGCGCAAAGGTGACAGTGAAAGGAGTAGAAATACCATGCCAGCTCGACGACATGGATGGCGACGGCACGTATGACGAGCTGTTTTTCCTAACCGACATAGAAAAGAAAAGCAAGAAGACCGTGAGCATATCACTGTCTGACCAAGGCGCCCCCTCCGCCTACCCTCCACAGGTATACGTTGAGATGATGCTCACCAACAAGAAAATCAAAGAGAGCAACAAACAAGACCTCTATATCTCTCAGCTGACCGTAGACCACGACGTGAATCCCTACTGGATGATACACCATCACGGTGCAGCCTTTGAGAACGACATGGTGGGCTACCGCATCTACTTTGACCACCGCCAGACGGTAGACATCTACGGAAAATACCGAAAAGGCCTTGAACTGAAAGAGACCCAGTTCTATCCCGACAAGACACAGAAAGCGGCTGGCTACGGCGACGACGTGCTCTGGGTGGGCGAGACCTTCGGCCTGGGCACCTTGCGCGGATGGGACGGCCAGCAACCCACCATGATCAAAGACGTGGCACACAGAGGCCAGCGCATCGTGGCCCGCGGCCCGCTGCGCACAGTAGTGGAAGTGAAAGATGAAGGATGGAAACAGAGCGCGGGCAGCACCCCCGTGGACATGACCACCCTCTATATGCTCTACGCCGGCAGACGCGACTGCCGTGTAGACGTGAGTTTCAGCCGTGCGGTGCCCGACCTGCGATTTGCCACGGGCGTGATCAACGTGAAGAACTCCGTGGAGCACAGCGACCACCAAGGCCTGCGCGGATGCTGGGGCACTGACTGGCCCGTATCGGAGAAAGACTCTGCCGGCCACAAACGCGAGACCGTGGGTCTGGGCATCTGTCTGCCCCAGGAGAATGTGTCGCAAGAACTGCCCGCCGACAAGAACAACTATCCCTATGTAGTCAGCATTCCATCCGACCACCTGACCTATTATATCACCTTCGGAAGCGACAATGAGTCGTTTGGTATGCATTCAGCGAAAGAATGGTTTGCCTATCTGGAGGAGTGGAAAAAATCGCTCTCCCTGCAAGTGGACATGCGGCTTAAATAGCCCCCCTACTCCACTTTGATGACGCATTCCGCACGATAGCGTCCCTTTTCGTCTGAGACAGAGAGGCGGATGTCGCCTTTCTGCCTTGAGGCCTGCACGATGACGACGAGCTGGCCATGAAACAGGCGCATCGTAGGCCCGGCAAATGGCTCGAGCGAGGTGGCATCGCCATTGCACACAGCCCTGAAAGAACCGGCCCCGGTCACGTCGAAAGACAACTGCTGATCGGCGTCGGGAATGAGCTGTCCGTCCTTGTCGGTCAACGAGACGGTGACGAAAGCCAGGTCTTCGCCATCAGCAGACAGTGTGGTGCGGTCGGGCTGCAGGAGCAGCGATGCGGGCTTCCCCGCCGTATGCACTTCACGCTCACCGACTGCCTGGCCCTTGTCGTCGTAAACCACCACCCTGAGACTTCCAGGCTGATATCTCACATCATTCCACCTGAGACGATATCGGTCGAGCCGGCTGGAGGGATCTTTCCTGATACGACCCTGGCTGACACCATTGACAAAAAGCTCGCCCTCGGGACAGTCGGTATAGCAATAGACAGGTGTGACCTGACCCTCACGCCCCTTCCAGCTCCAGTGGGGGAGCAAGTGTATGGTGTGTTCGTCCTTATTCCACTTGCTGCGATAGAGATAGTAGCGGTCTTTGGGCAGTCCGGCCAGGTCGCAAATGCCAAAATAGCTGCTTCTTGATGGCCAGTAGCCGTCATAAGGCGTAGGCTCGCCCAGATAGTCGTATCCAGTCCAGACAAACTCGCCGATCACCCAGTCGAAATCATCCTGCATGCGCCAGTCGTCGTCGGGCAGATTGCTCCACGAGCAATATTCCGTGTCATAAGACGAGCACTGCCCGTCGGGGTAAACGGCATGGTCGGAAACCACCACGGGAAACTTGTATACCCCACGCGAACTGACGGTGGACGCCGTCTCCGACCCCAGCAGGAAGCCCTGAGGCAACTGCTTGATATTGTTCTCATACTTATGCACACGATAGTTGAAGCCCGGCACGTCCATCACTTGTGCGAATCCAGACTTCAACGCCTGCTCTGCCCTGTCCATGCCCTGGGTGACGGGGCGCGACGGGTCGAGACTGTGACACAGCTGCTGCAAACGACGGGAGATTTCTCTGCCCTCCTCACTCCACTGCTCAGGTATCTCATTGCCAATACTCCACATGACAATAGACGGATGGTTGCGATGATGACGCACCAGATTCTCAATATCGCGGTCGGCCCATTCCTTGAAGAAACGCGCATACCCATTCTTACACTTAGGATAGATCCACATATCGAAGCTCTCGGCCATGACCATCATGCCCATGGAATCGCAGATCTCCATCTGCATGGCCGAAGGCATATTGTGGGCTGTGCGTATGGCGTCACACCCCATCTCTTTCATCGTGCGGATCTGACGGATGAGCGCAGCCTTGCTGACAGCAGCGCCAAGAGGCCCCAGATCGTGATGCAGACAGACGCCTTTGATCTTGCGCGTGACCCCATTCAACTGGAAACCGTGCTCCTTGCTGACACTCACCGTACGTATGCCCACCCTGACCTGGCGCTCATCCACCAGCTCCTGGTCAGCATACAGGCGTGTGGTCATAGTATATAAATAAGGTGACTCGGGCGACCATAGCTGAGGATGACTCACCGTCATCGCATGACGGCTCATGCCACCAGCGTCGAGCACCGAATGGCTGGCAGCGACTCTCCTCCCCCGGTCGTCGGTCAAGATGACTTCTACAGCAGCCACCTCTTGATGAGAGTGACCACGCACGCCGCACTCTACCACGATGTCGGCCCCCGACTGATCGGCCCGGAGCGTACGGAAAAACGTATTCCACTCGTCGAGCATCAACGATCCTCCAAGAATGAGCCTGACCGGCCTGTAAATACCACCACCCGGATACCACCGGCTGCTCTCCTCAAGGTTGCTGAGCGAGACCTCCAACAGATTGTCTCCACGGTGGAGAAGCTGCGTGGCATCAATCCTGAAAGCATTATAGCCGTAGGCCCATCCACCGGCATACTGCCCATTGACACGAACCTGAGGCTCGCTCATGGCACCGTCGAAGAGAAACATGGCTGACGAAGGCTCGCTGTCGAGGTGTATCACCTTGCGATAGTAACCCTTGCCGATCCAGGGCAAAGCTCCGGAACGCCCGGACTTCTCGGATTTCTCGGTCTCACCATTCTGCTCGATGGCAACCGTCTGCAAGTCCCACTTCTTGTCGAAAGGTCCCGCTATGGCCCAGTCGTGGGGCACAGAGACCTCCTGCCACTCGATGCTATCTCTCGAAAACTGCCATCCCTGGCTTAAGTTGATCTCAACGCGGTCGTTTGCGTATCCCGTCAGAGAAAGCGCAAACATGGTCATCATAAGTAATTTTTTCATTTGTCGGGTCTGTTTTATGTATGCAAAGATATACATTATTTGTAAAGAATCAACCCAAAGTCGACAATCATTTTGTATTTTTCACAAATCAGGCAAACGATTACGCTAAAAAAAGATGTAAATTATGTTAATATTTTTATTGTGTGGGCACACAGAGCGAAATGAAAAAAAAATTATAACTAAAATCGTTTTGCTTGTTAAAAAATTTAGATTACCTTTGCAACGTTATCCTGAAAACAATCTTTTTACCTTAAAAAAAACTAATACCTATTGAAGATTCGAAGCGGTCGCCTGAGAAGGTCATCGCTTTTTTTATGCATGCGAAAAGCCATACTATAGACCCCTACCGTGTGGCTCCATCTGTTTATTAGACGTAGGGGGAGCCAAAAAGTTTAAAACCGGCCATCAACTCCATGATATGTGCTTGCATTTCAGTGCATACAAAGCAGGGCAACTGCTCAGTCATCCTTCAAAGGTCGGCCGCTCGTGCGGATTTGCAATCTGCACACATTGAATATAAGCATTTGCAATGCGATTATCGGATTAAAAATCCTTATATTACTGAAGTTTCTCCACCCTTAGAGCGATTATAACAAATTGTTTATCAAGAATTTAAGAATTTAAGAATTTATAATCAATAAAAGTATTATCGAGAATTATCCGTCGCAAGCGACGGGAATCCCACTTGCGGAGAAAATGAAATGGCTTGCCATTTCTTCTCAAATTCCTATAAATTCCTGTATGAATGAAAATTCTTTAATTCTTAAATTCTTGATAAAATAAAGAGAAAGTTTAGTTATATTATATACATCGGGATTACAAATCCCGGTGAGCGCCCGGGGTTTTGAATTACAAATCCCGGTGAGCGCCCGGGGTTTTGAATTACAAATCCCGATGAGCGCCCGGGGTTTTGAGTGCAGCGACCCTAAAAACGAGCTATGACTGAGCTGTTACAAAGCAGGGGAACTGCTCAGTCATTCTTCAAAGGTCGGCCTGACGGCCTCAAAATCTCACAAAATCTTTTTCAAAATCTCACATTTTTCGCATCTTTTCGCAATTGATTGTCTGTCTGTTTCTTCATCCAAATATTATTTCATTTAATATCAGAAAAATCAGATAAATCCGTAGTTTTAATTGATAAAAAGGATTTTCGCATTGTAAATGCTGATACTCAGTGCGGGCGGATTGCAAATCCGCCCGAGCGGAGGACCAAGCGGACCGAGCGGAAGATTTTGAAAAAGATTTTGAAAGATTTTGAGCGCAGCGACCCACCGCTATAGTTTACATGTCGTCCTTCGTCCTCATTGCCAATGGCAAACAAAAATGAGATATAATAAATGGCCGTCGGCTATCGCCTCCTGCATGGAATATGTATATGGTAATCCAAAAGTGTACCACTTAGTAATTGAAAAGTGTACCACT
>CAMIYC010000098.1 GCA_946402905.1 uncultured Prevotellaceae bacterium
GGCAAGGGGGAGTGTGCAGTTCCCCCTCTAAGTTAGAGGGGGCAGGGGGAGTGTGCAGTTCCCCCTCTAAGTTAGAGGGGGCAGGGGGAGTGTGTATGCTTCAGAGGAAACATTCTCATGACATCTATACTACAACAAATTGGACAGCCTGATATAGAAATTCCTGACGATTCCGTAATTTTGGTAAAACAATCCGTATTTTAATTAATAATATGACCATATTTTTGTCGTACCTTTGCAACCAGTAAGACCCATTAATAAGCAAGATAATATGATGGCAAGAATTGCATTAGGCACCTGGGCCTGGGGCGCAGGAGCATTCGGAGGCGACAAAGTATTCGGCAGCAAGACCGACGTGGAGAATCTGAAGCCCGTATTCGATACGGCAATGAAAGCTGGTCTCACACTCTGGGACACGGCAACCGCCTACGGCATGGGTGAGTCTGAAAGAATACTCGGACAGTTGGCAAGTGCGTACAACCGCACAGATGTTCAAATCTCTACGAAGTTCACACCACAGATTGCCGAAGTGTTCGACAACTCGGTAGAAAAAATGGCTGATGCCTCTATCGAACGCATGAATTGCGACTACATCGACATCTACTGGATTCACAACCCCATGGACGTGGATCGTTGGACTCCAGGCTTGATTCCATTGCTTCAGTCGGGCAAGGTGATGCGTGTGGGCGTGTCAAACCATAACATCCAAGAGATTCAGCGTGCCAACGAGATCCTCGCCGAGGCTGGCTTCAAGGTATCGGCCGTGCAAAACCATTTTTCTTTGCTCTATCGAAGCAGTGAGAAAGGCGGTGTGCTGGATTACTGCCGTGACAACGGAATCGAGTTCTGGGCATACATGGTGCTGGAGCAGGGTGCTCTCTCTGGTAAATATAACAAAGCCAACCCGCTGCCCCCAGAGAGTGAGCGCGGCCAGAAGTACAACCCCGTGCTGCCACTGCTGGAAGCCTTGACCGACGAAATGAAGGCCATCGGCGAGAAATACGGAGCCAGCTGTTCGCAGATAGGTATCGCATGGGCCATCGCAAAAGGCACGATGCCCATCATCGGAGCCACGAAGGAGCGCCACGTCATCGAGGCTGCCGAGGCCGCCAAGATACAGCTGACCGCCGAGGAGGTGGCACGCCTGGAACAACTTGCTGATGCCACCGGCATTGATACACGTGGCGGTTGGGAACATTCCATGGAGTAATATGAGAATCAGGACAGTCATAGCATTACTGGCAATAGCCACGACCACATGGGCTCAGGGTGTGATAGATGTGCATAGCCACATCATCACTCCTGAGTTTTTGTCGGCTCTCGAAAGTGAGGGGCGGCAGATGGACGAAGGTTTCCCGTTACCCAAATACGATGCAGGGGCACATCTGAAGTGGATGGATGCAGCTGGTATCCAGACATCAGTGCTGACACTGGCGGCACCGCAGCCCACATCGGCTAAAGTAGTACGAAACACCAACGAAGCTGCCGCGAAGTTAAAACAGGAGCATCCTGGACGGTTCTTGTTCTGCGCAGCGTTGCCCTTGCCCCGCGTAGATGATGCCATACGCGAGGCCATTTATGCGCTGGACACGCTGAAAGCTGACGGCATCAAACTGGCCACCAACGTACAGGGACAGTATCTTGGAGCACCAGAGTTGGACACACTCTTCTCCGTGCTCAATGAGCGTCATGCCGTGGTCATCCTGCATCCACACCGACCCGAACCGGTCAACCATCAGGTGATGCAGCAGACGCCCCTCGCCATGCAGGAATATCTCTCAGAGACCACCCGTGCCGTCTCAAATATGATTAGCCGCAATCTTCTGGCTCGCTATCCCGACGTCAAGGTGGTGGTGCCCCATTGCGGTGCCTACCTGCCGTTAAGTGTCCCACGGATGAAATCACTGACTCCAGTGATGCAGGCCAATAAGATGGTAGGCAATATTGACTGGGAGAAGAATCTTGCTGCCCTATACTACGACCTTGCAGGAGCACACTCGCCAGAGGTCATCCGCATGCTGCTCACCATCACCACGCCCGACCATCTGCTCTATGGTTCCGACTATCCCTATGTGGCACCGCAGGTGCTGACGCAAAGTCTTCAGCGGATGAAGCAGTATCTCACGACAGAGCCCGACCTTGCACCGTTCCGTGAGATGATTCTTCACAAGAATGCTGAATGGGTGATGGGCAAATCGCTTACAAAACCTGTTGCTGACACCTATGACGGCAAGATGATAGTACGTCTGGCCGAAATCGAAGTCTATCCAGAACATCTGACTGAATATCTGTCGTATGCCAACGAGGTTGACCGCCTGAGTGTGGAGCGTGAGCCGGGCGTCATCTGTCTCTTCCCGATGCAGAGCGCCGAAGACTCCACTATGATCCGCATCCTCGAGATCTATGCCTCTGAGGAAGCCTATCAGCAGCATCTGAAAACCGACCACTTCCAGCGATACAAACAGGGCACGATGCACATGGTGAAAAACCTGAAACTGCCCACCATGCAGCCGCTTGACCCCGAAACAATGAAACTGATATTCAAAAAACAGAGATAACAGATGAGAATCATCACAACAATCATCGCACTGCTCTTGGCAGTGACGAATATTAATGCACAAGGAAACATGAAAGAGAATGTCAATTTGGACAACCGACTCGCGCTCAGTCATCAGCAGACGAGTTTGAAAGACGCTTGCACCAACGTCGATTTCAACGTATGGCCGAAAGGCGAACTCAACACCGCCTACGCCCAGTATTTCATCGGCAACAGCTATCTGGCACCGCTTGATGCTGAGAACGGCGGACCTGTCAACGTCACTTTCGAACCACGATGCCGCAACAACTGGCACATCCACCACAAGTCGGTGCAGGTGCTCGTCTGCGTGGCGGGATGCGGCTGGTATGTCGAAGAGGGGAAAGAGCCTGTCGTGCTGCGCCCCGGCGTAGTCGTAGCAATCCCTGCCGAGGCCAAGCACTGGCACGGTGCTGCCAAAGACTCTTGGATGCAGCACATCACCTATATGACCAAGGTGGAGGAAGGTGCCTCAAACGAGTGGCTGGAGCCTGTCACCGATGCGGAGTATGACAAGCTGCCTGCCAGCAATGCACTGCTCAGTGTCACCGATGCTGAATATATGCAGCGTTTCGATGCTTTCGCATACGGCGAGGTGGCAGAACAGGTGAAAACACGCCTCGACGACCACACTCGCTACATCTGCTATCTGGCCACGCTCTTAGGCTGTCAGGGTATCGACGAATACCGCGTACTGCTGCCCGAGGCGCTGGACAAGGGGGTGACACCTGTAGAAGTGAAGGAAATCGTCTATCAGGCGACGGCCTACTTAGGCATGGGGCGCGTCCGTCCGTTCCTGACAGCCACCAACGAGGTCCTGACCGCCCGTGGCATCGCACTTCCGCTGGCTTCGCAGCAGACCACCACGATGGAGACCCGCCGCGAGGCTGGCACCGAGGCACAAGTAGGTTGCTTCGGCGACGGGATGCGCGATTTCTGGAAGTCGGGGCCGGAGGACAGCCGACACATCAACAAATGGCTGGCCGACAACTGCTTTGGCGACTACTATACCCGCACGGGTCTTGACCTGAAGATGCGTGAACTGATAACGTTTTGTTTTCTTGCCGCCCAGGGGGGATGCGAGCCACAACTCAAAGGACACATTGCCGGCAACTACCACGTAGGCAACAACAAGGACATGCTCATCGCGGTCATCTCCTCCAATCTGCCCTTCATCGGCTATCCACGCACGCTCAATGCCCTTAACTGCATCCGCAGCGTGGAAGCAGACAAATAGCTCAAGCATGCTACTGTAATACAGCAGCCCCGCACATCTCCCTCGTTCGGTATGCTGCTGTATACAGCAGCCACTGCTTGATATGGTCAAACGTCTTCATTTTTTCTCTCATTTCATTCATACATAGACTCCATCGTCTCAGCCTTCATCGATGGCTTATCAACTATAGGTTGTGCTCCCTCTCTTCACACGCTGCCCATATCGGATGTCTTCTTCTGCCACGAAGCTGTTGAAAACGACGGGCCTGCCGAAGTCGATGATGGTTTCCATTCCGTTTGTCTTCACCTTCGCTTTCTCTGCCAGTTCTGTTTTGAACACCTCGTCGATCATTTTCTTGAAGGTCACCGCACCATTGACAAGGTAAAAAAAACTTGCTTTTTCCGCTGTTTTCAAAAGTTTTTCTGACTTTGAAGAAAGATTGCGCCAAGTTTGTCTATCTTTGCACTGCGATAAAATATAATACGTCATGCTCAGAGACTTCATTGCCATTGATTTTGAGACAGCCAACCAGCAGCCGTCAAGCGTCTGCTCCATCGGAGTGGTCATGGTACGCAACGGACATCTGGCAGACTCTTTCTATAGCCTCATCCAGCCCGAACCGAATTACTATTATTACTGGTGCCAGCGGGTGCATGGACTGAGCCGTCAAGACACAGACGACGCGCCCGTCTTCCCCTATGTCTGGGAGCAGCTGGAGGAGCGTATCACCAATGTGTTCTTCTCTGACCAACTGGCATTCGACAATAGAAGAGACCTGATAGCCTCCCTACCCTTCGTCGCCCATAATGCCCGCTTCGACGAGGGGTGCCTGAAGGCTGTGTTCAGGGTATACCAGATGGACTATCCCGACTACCGCTTCTACGACACGCTCACAGCTGCCCGGAGGCAATTCGGACGCTCACTGCCCAATCATCAGTTGCAGACAGTGGCCGCGGCCTGTGGCTATGACCTCACGCGCCATCACCATGCCCTGGCTGACGCCGAGGCATGCGCCGCCATCGCTCTCTATATCCTTTGAGTGCTTCTTTTTCTCATTATAGGTGGGTTCTATTAATTATGTCGAGGCGATTTTTGATTTTTAGTCGAGTGCAGAGTGTAAGTTGAAGAGGGAGTATAGCGGGCTAATTAATAGAACACACCTATAATCATACCAGCCCATAATGCCGGAGCGCGGCCAGGATGCCATCCTCGTCCACGGACGACGTGACATGATCGGCCTCCTGCTTCAGTGAGTCGATAGCATTCCCCATCGCCACACCGGCACCTGCGGTGCGGATCATAGACGCGTCATTGCCGCCATCACCGAAGGCAATGGTGTATTGGGGGTCGAATCCAAGATGTTCTGCCATGGCCAGTATACCCTCTCCCTTATCGGCACCCTTGGCGGTGATGTCGGTGAAAGAGGGGTGCCAGCGGCCGGAGGTACAATGAGGGATACGCTGCATCACACTGCGCTCGTAATCCGCTGTGAAGAAAGCGGTGATCTGCAGGATACGCTGCCTGAGCACGGCATCCATGGGCTTGATCTGATCAAGGTTTTCCACCGCCAGATCCTCACGGAAGATCTTGTCCACCTCGCCCTGGGGATCTGCCACGGCCACATCATGCTCGCCGACGACTATCACGCCATAGTTTTTCTCCCTGGCATCTTCCACCAACAGCCGGGCCTCCTCCGGAGCGATGTCCTTGCACCTGACTACTTGCCCTCCGATGTAGCACAATGCGCCATTGATGGTGACGTATCCATCGACGAGATGCGCTATCGCCCCCAGGTTGGTGATGATCAGCGGAGGTCTCCCTGTAGCGATGAACACCTTGTGCCCGTTGGCTTTGGCCTGAGTCAGGGCAAAAATCGTCGAGGGCGGTATCTGGTGAGTCTTGAAACTCACCAGAGTGCCGTCGATATCAAAGAACAATGCGTATTTCTTCATCATGCGTATTTTATTCCACGACATCACTCTGCGCGCTGCCTCACCAGTTCGATAGCTTCTTTTCCAGTCAGATGCTCTATATCGAAGCATATCATCAGCATCCGTGACAAGCCGCTCGCCAGTTCTTTACGCAAGGCTTCCTCCTGGCCGGGATTATATCTGTCTCCCAGCATCCGGGCTGTCTTCAGTTTCTCTGCGTCATCCTCGATGATATGTATCTTCCCGAATGCGATCACACTGCGGAAGAAGGTAGTGTACTTCTCTGGATGCACATCGTCCTGGCAGATGACACAAAACGACGCCTTGTCGCACCGGCGGATGGCGTCTACCTTATGTCCGCTCAGTGCGCTGTGGAAATAGAGTCTGCCGTCGGCATAGACATAACTGATAGGCACGGCATAAGGATAGCCGTTGTCTCCCAGCAAAGCCAGGGTGCCGGAGGTGGCCCTCTGTAAAAGACCTATACATTCTTGCTCTGAAAGTTGTTGGCGGCTACGCCTCATTGCCCTAAACTGTTCCATTTACGTGATTGCTATAGTGATTATACCAATTCAAGTCGGCCTCTGTTGCCGGGCAAACCGGTGTCAACGAGGATCACGTCATCTCCCGTATCTATGAGATAATTCTGCAAACTGCCGCGATAGCGGATGTTCTTGTCAAATTTTTCAACTCCCTCTTCGCCACCGAAGGCGAAAGGCTGGGTATAGAAACCGTCTTTCCTGAATTTTACAGCTTTTATTTCCATGAGTGAAGTATAGTTTTAGCCTGAATATTTCATACTAAAATGGAAAATGTGAGGTTTTTAACACTAACCCTTTGGTAATCAGAGAGAAAAGTGTTAATTTTGTGGTGTCAAAACAAAACAAAACCTCACATGCGCGAAATTAGTCAATTTTCAGATTGTAACCAAGAAAAGTCAGAAAAATTTCACTTCTCCGCCGTAAAAAACTTCAGTATCGAGGCTTCGACCGATGCTATGTGCCTTTCCTCGCATGGCGGTCTGCTGATGCTCCGGCAGGAGGAGCACCTGGTGCTGGCCTCCCAGCTTTCCAGCTGCATACACGACAGCCGCACTCCCTATCTTGTCCGCCACAGCCTTACGGAAATTCTCATGACCCGCATCTTCCAGATCTGCCTGGGCTATGAGGTCGTGAACGACTGCGACCGCGGGCGCGACGAGCTGTTCATACGGCAGTTCAAGGAGGGCGTGAAGGGCGACCACCTCTCCTGCCACACCTTCAAGGCCAACCGCCTGCGTATCTTCATCCATGCCGCG
>CAMIYC010000099.1 GCA_946402905.1 uncultured Prevotellaceae bacterium
CCCCCTCTAACTTAGAGGGGGAACTGATTACCACTGCAAATGGAGAGTGGATGTGCAAGAAAACAAAGGACACCATATTAACTAACAAAAGGACACCATATTCCAGAAAACCTGAAAACCAAAAACCTGAAAACCTAAAAACCAAAAACCAAAAACCTGATAATAAAAAAATCCCTGAAAGCGTGGGCTTTCAGGGATTTTTATTGATTGTCGGGAAGTTTATTTTGCGGGGGCAGCCTCTACCTCTGGTTCCTCTTTGATCTTACGGCCCATGGTGAGATAGGCAGTAGGAGCAGCGATGAAGAGGGATGAGAGCGTACCGAACACAACGCCCAGGATCATGGCGAACGAGAAGCTGCGGATGCTTGCACCACCGAAGATGAAGATACACAGCAACACGATCAAAGTGGAGAGCGAGGTGTTGACTGTACGTGCCAATGTCTGATTCAGAGAGTCATTGAAGAGTGTCTGCAGTTCGCGCTTCTTATAGAGTCTGAGGTTCTCACGCACACGGTCGAATACCACCACCTTGTCGTTGATCGAATAACCGATCACCGTAAGGATAGCACCGATGAAGGTCTGGTCGATCTCGAGCGAGAATGGCACGATGCCCCACAAAGCGGAGAAGAATCCGATGACGATGAGTGTATCGAAAGCCAGTGCCACGATGGAACCGATAGAGAATGCGACGTTGCGGAAACGTATCAAGATGTAGAGGAAGATGGCGATCAGGGCCACGATGACACTGATGATGGCCTTGTTGGTCACATCACGTGCGATAGACGGTCCGACCTTGGTGCTGCTGATGATGGATCCACCCTCGCGCACATCCGGGTTCTTGAAGTCAGACACACTGCTCTGAGTCACCATACCTGCTTTTTTCAATGCTTTGAAGAGCTTGTCTTCTGCCTCGTCGTCGACGGTGGCGCTATTGGACTCAATCATATAGTTGGTCGACACGCGGATGGTCTTGTTGTCGGTGCCGAGAGCGATACAGCTCACGGTATAACCCTCAAACTCGCCACGCAGTGCTTCAGTAACAGATTCAGGCTGCAGGGCTTTTTCAAATGTCACCACATAGTTGCGGCCACCGGTGAAGTCGATGCTGCGGCTCAGTCCGCGGAATGCGAAGAAGCAGATGAAGATCAGTGTCATGACACCCCAAATGGTAAACGACCTCTTGTATGATCCCATGAAGTTGTAGTGGGTATTCTGCATGAGATTGCGTGACATGGATGTAGTGAAGTCGAGGTTGAGCCACTTGTCTTTGTTCATGCGGTTTTCGTAGACCAGACGTGTGAGGAACACGGCGGTGAAGAACGAGCAGCAAATACCGATGATCAGAGTGATGGCGAAACCCTTGACCGGACCTGTACCGATGAGAGCCAGGATGACACCCGTTATAATAGAGGTGAGGTTGGAGTCGAAGATGGCCGAGAATGCGTTGCTATATCCTGCCTGGAGAGCCTGTCTGACGTTCTTTCCCCTGCGCAGTTCCTCCTTGGTACGCTCATAGATGAGCACGTTGGCGTCGACAGCCATACCGAGGGTGAGCACGATACCTGCGATACCCGGCATGGTGAGGGCCGACTGGAACGACGCCATGATACCCATGGTGAAGAAGAGGTTGATGATCAGTGCGCTGTTGGCGATCATACCCGGTATGAATCCATACATGCAGACCATGTAGATCATCAGCAGTATGAAGGCGACGATAAACGAGATGATACCCTGACGGATAGACTGTTTTCCGAGCGACGGGCCTACGACCTCCTCCTGCACGATGCGTACGGGGGCTTTCATACGTCCTGACTTGAGGGTGTTGGCCAGGTCTTTGGTATCCTCGACAGTGAACGAGCCGCTGATCTGCGAGTTACCGCCTGTGATCTCCTGGTTGACGTTGGGTGCACTGTATACCAGGTTGTCGAGTACGATAGCCACCGGCTTGCCGATGTTTTTCTTGGTCAGGTTGGCCCACTCGCGTGCACCGTCCTCATTCATCTGCATAGTCACCACGGGTTGTCCAGTGAAATGGTCGAAGTCGTCTTTGGCATCCTCTATCACGTCACCCTCGAGTGGTGCGCGGTTGTTGTTGCCAGTCATGCGCAGGCAGTAGAGCTCATAGATGCGCTTGTTGTTGGGGATACGGTCGGATGGCTTGGCACTCCAGAGCAGCTTCACGTCCACGGGCAGGATCTGGCGTGCCAGGTCGGAGTGGAGATAAGCATTGATGGCAGCGGTATCAGCCACATTGGCCATACCCACGATACAAGAGGCATCGCCATTGACGCCCAGTTTGGTGAGCAGTGGGTGCTCAGCGGCAGCCTTTTTGGCCATATCGTCGGCATTGGTTTTCTGATCGGCTTTCTTGGCATCGAGCGTCAGCTGTTTCTTGCCGTCAGCAGCCTTTGCAGTGTCGGCAGCGACAGCTTCCTGTGCGGGAGCTGCGGCGTTGGCTGTGGTGTCGGCCTCTGTCTCACCTCCGGCGAGACGGCTGTCAAGCTGCTGGAGGTAGGGGGCGATCTCCTGTGCGGTGTAAGTCTCCCAGAACTCGAGGTTGGCGCTTCCCTGCAGGAGTTTGCGCATACGCTCAGGATCTTTCACACCAGGCATTTCCACCATGATGCGTCCTTCCTGTCCTTCGAGCATCTGAATATTGGGCTGTACGACGCCAAACTGGTCGATACGGTTGGTGATCACGTTTTTGGCATCGGCCACGGTCTCTTGCACTTTCTTGCGGAGGATGCTTTCCACCTCGCTGTCAGAGCTGTTGGTCTTGACCTCTGTCAGCTGTTCGGTGGCAAAGACCTCTGCGAGCTTGTGACCTGGCGCATTTTGCTTGTAATACTTGACGAATAATGAGATAAAATCATCCTGGGTGCGCTCTTCCTCGGCCCTTGCCTCCTTCATGGTTTTCACGAAAGCGGCGTCTTTCTTAAATCCGGCCAGGTTTTCCACGAGGTCGGGCACAGACACTTCGAGAATCACGTTCATACCGCCCTTGAGGTCAAGTCCGAGACCGACCTGTGTCTCCAAGCAGTTCTGATAAGAGTAGATACCCAGGTATTTGACTGAATCCTTATAGTCCTGCTGGGCGATAGGATCCTTAATCTCCGAAGCCTTCTTGTTGTAGTAGCTCGAAGCCACGGAGAACGACAAATAGAAGATACTTGCCAGCGTCAATAAGACCGCTGTGACAATTACAATTCCTTTGTTTTGCATTTCTGTTTTATTGTTATGAATTTATTGTTATTCGCCAATTTACGATATAGCGTGCAAAGTTACTTATTTTTTCACATTTCGGAAAATTTATAATGCCTAAATATTCTTTTTTTAAAGAATTAGTGGCATTTTACAGTCGATAAGTCACCATTTTGCCTACGCCCATCAAGCATAGCGATGCTTTTCAGGCGACGTGCCCTTCACAGCCTATCGTTTGTTGCTGCTATTGAACAACTTCTCCTTCTCCTCCTTGGTCAGACTGGCATAGCCGTTCTTGCGTATCTTGTCGAGGATGATGTCGATTTCCTCTTCCGTCGCTTTTTTGTTGGCATTATAGTCCCAGTCAGGGTTGTGGGTGGAGGTATTGCCGCTTTTCTTGTTAGACCTGCGCTCCCAGTTGTTGCGCAGTTTGTCGAAAAACTGTTGGCCGTTGTTTCGCCCGTAAATACCTTCTCGGTCGGGATGCTTCTGCCAGTACCTGATCAGCAGGAAGCCGAAGAGCATGCCCCCCAGGTGTGCGAAGTGTGCCACGTTGTCGCCTGAGGTGCCCATGGCTGAGAAAAGCTCTACTGCGGCATAGAAGATGACAAACCACTTGGCCTTGATGGGGATAGGCAATGGGAAGATGAAGATGCGCTCCTCGGGGAAGATCATGCCAAATGCGAGCAGGATGGCATAGATTGCACCGGAGGCTCCTACGGTGGTCCAGGAGTTGAGTGTATTGGCCAGCGAGATGTCGTGCATGGCCTGTTTGAATGGTGTGAAGAAACCGATATCAGGCAATTGTCCCGACATGATGTAGAAGAGGGAGCAGTATTGCGATATTTCCTGGATGACTCCCGCTCCCACGCCGCACAAAATGTAATAAAAAAGGAATTTTTTAGGTCCCCATACTCTCTCTACCACGCACCCGAACATCCACAGTGCGAACATGTTGAAGAAAAGGTGATCCCATCCCCCATGCATGAACATGTAGGTAAACAACTGATACAACTTGAAATCGGAAGCCAGGAAAAAATGCAATCCGAAAATATCGTTCAGGTCAATGCCTCTCATGCTGAGCACAAAATATGCCAGAAAGGCCAAAATATTTATTATCAGCAGGTTTTTGGTGATAGTAGGAATACTTCGCATGATGATTGTGTAATATTTAGTGAAAACGCCGCAAAATTACTAAAATTATCTATTATTCCACATAAAATCAGCGTTATACCTGTTTTTTTTCGCATTTTTCTTCACTTTTTTTTATTTTTTGTTTGTTTTATGAAATGATTACCCTATATTTGCCAAAAAATATTGATATTTTACACATTTTACAATTTAATTAATCAAAAAAATTATGAATAAAACAGAATTAATCGACCAAATCGCCGCAAAGGCTGGTTTGACAAAGGCTGATTCAAAGAAGGCTTTAGAGGCTACTATCGACGCCATCAAAGACGCTCTTGTAGCAGGTGATAAGGTGGCTCTCATTGGTTTTGGCACATTCAGTGTGAGCACTCGCGCAGCCCGTGAGGGTATCAACCCCAGCAACCAAGCCAAGATCCAGATTCCAGAGAAGAAGATCGCCAAGTTTAAGGCAGGTGCCGACTTAGCTGATGCTCTGAAATAATCTGTAAATAAAATTCATAAAAAAATGCAGGCCGTCTGGACGACGGTCTGCATTTTGTATATAGGATGCGATCATTATGACGGCTGCTTGCCGATATAGGCCAGTATACCACCGTCGACATATAGCACATGTCCGTTGACGGCGTCGGAGGCGTGTGATGCAAGGAATACGGCCGGTCCTCCCAGCTCCTCGGGCTGCAGCCAACGTCCTGCCGGTGTCTTGGCACAGATGAAGGAATCGAAAGGATGACGGCTGCCATCGGGCTGGCGCTCACGCAGCGGTGCGGTCTGTGGTGTGGCGATATATCCCGGTCCGATGCCATTGCACTGGATGTTGTACTCGCCATACTCAGAGCAGATATTGCGGGTGAGCATTTTCAGTCCGCCCTTTGCAGCGGCGTATGCGCTGACGGTCTCGCGTCCCAGCTCGCTCATCATGGAGCAGATATTGATGATTTTTCCCTCACGACGCTCCATCATCTCGGGAATGACAGCGCTGGAGCAGATGAAGGGACCGACGAGGTCGATATCGATGACCTGCTGAAACTCAGCGCGCTTCATCTCGTGCATAGGTATGCGCTTGATGATGCCGGCATTGTTGACCAGGATGTCGATCTGTCCCACCTCGGAGTGTATTTTCTCTACCAGCTCTTTGACGGCTGTCTCATTGGTCACGTCGCAGACATAACCTTTCACATTTTCGATGCCAGCCTCTTTGTAGTTGTTCAAGCCACGCTCGAGGGCAGCCTCATTGATATCGTTGAAAATAATGGTCTTGATACCGGCGGCCACGAAAGCCTTTGCGATATTGAAGCCGATACCATAGGAAGCGCCTGTGATCCAGGCATTTTTTCCCTCTAATGAGAATGGATTAGTTGTCATGGATTCTGATTTTATAGTTAGTGATGTTGCTTATTTCAAATCTGTGATTTTTGAGAAGTCCTGGTCTCCATAGTCGAGGTTTTCGCCGCCCATGCCCCAGATGAAGGTGTAGTTGTGTGTGGCTGCTGCGCTGTGGATGCTCCACTCGGGTGAGAGCACAGCCTGGTCGCCCTTCATCCAGATGTGTCGTGTCTCGTCTACCTCGCCCATGAAGTGACACACGGCCTGCTCCTCGGGCACCTCAAAGTAGAAATATGCCTCCATGCGGCGACTGTGCACATGAGCAGGCATGGTGTTCCACACGCTGCCTGTAGCCAACTCGGTCATACCCATCTGCAACTGGCATGTGGGGAGCACCTGGTTGACCAGCATTTTGTTGATATCGCGCTCGTTGCTCATCTCCAGGCTGCCCATGTGAGCTACTACGGCATCAGCCTTGGTCACCTTTTTGCAGGGATACTCCTTATGGGCTGTGGTGCTGTTGAAATAGAACTTGGCTGGAGTGGCAGCGTCTTTGGAGCAGAAGACCACATCGCGGTCGCCGCGCCCAATATAAAGAGCCTCTTTATAGTCGAGTTCGAAGACTTCGTCTCCTACCTTGACGCATCCTGGACCACCCACATTGAAGATACCGATCTCACGGCGTGTGGTGAAATAAGGAGCACGTAACGGGTCGATGGCCTCGAGCTTCAGGCACTCGTTGACAGGTTTTGCTCCTCCCACTACCATTCGGTCGTACATGGAATACACCATGTTGACTTCATCGTCGGCAAAGACTTTCTCGATGAGGAAGTCACGGCGTATACGGGTCGTGTCATAACTTTTTGCGTCCTCAGGATGAGCCGCATAACGGATTTCATAATTTGTCTTCATGTTTACTGCGATATTAGTTTGTTTGATTTGTTTTTCACCAGATGGAGCTCACTTACTCCGCAAGGGGCAAAATTACAAAAAAGAAATCAACTTTGGTTGCATATAATACGATATTTCTCGCGCGAATACTTAAAAAAACAAAAAAAGAGAGCTTTCTTGTAAGCTCTCTTCTTCAAAAAGTTGGACGACTCGGATTCGAACCGGGAATGACAGAACCAAAACCTGTAGTGTT
>CAMIYC010000100.1 GCA_946402905.1 uncultured Prevotellaceae bacterium
GAGGGAGCTAATGGCCTCTGTTAATTTTTTTAGATTTATATTACCGAACTATTGATTAATTATGTCGAGGCGATTTTTGATTTTTAGTCGAGTGCAGAGTGTAAGTTGAAGAGGGAGTATAGCGGGCTATACGACCGATGAGACTTGACACTATGCACCGAATAAAAACAAAAAGCGACCGAAACAGATTGAGCAGAATAATGCCTATATATCAAACAGAATTAATAGAGCACACCTTAATTGACTATCATTGTAACAGGCTGCAAAGGTATGACGATTTCGTCAGACAAGCCTTTCTATTTAGTCCATCTTTTCAGCCTGCTTCGTCCACGAATAAATTAACTCGCTGTTTGCATTTATTTGAAGAAAAAAGCCTATCTTTGCAAGCAAAAATGAGGCGTAGGCACTGTATATCTTGGTTCCTGACGGCATTATTTGCTGTTATCTTGGCAGTTGTGACAAACAGCCAGAAGCAAGAAACCGTGCCTGTACAGAACCAGTCTAAGCGCACTGAATCGTCGGTCATGTCGCCTCTGCGGCAACAGCGGCACGAAGCCACGTTGACTGACGCCACTCAGTTGTATCGCATCTGTTCGTCGCGCCCCCATCGCATCCTGCCCACTCAGGGTTCAAGGAGCGAACGTACCCTGACGCCGGGTTTCAACCTTGTCAGGCTACATCATGTCAAACGACTCCATTCCTATTTCGACAGCAGGTGCCGTTTGGAGTCAGCACCATTCTGCCTGTCGTCCTCGTGCGATTACTATGTCATCGCGCTGAGGCATATTATCCGTTAGCATAGCTGTTGACTTTTCCAGGGACACACTACAAGTTTTATTCACATTCATTAATTACAACAACTATGTCAAGTTTCAAAAGCTTGGATATGGCTGCTGCCGTATCCTCATATAACAATATCAACATCAAAAAATCATTGTTTTCAACCAAAGCCATCTACACACCTACGGGCAGCCCCGTCAAGGCGATAGTGATGGAATATTCGCCTACGGAGGGGCAGAAGATAGAGCATCTGCTGGAGATGCCACTCGACAAGATGGCTGCCGAAATAGAGCGTAAGGGCAAGCCGGCATCAGGAGCCAATGGCAACGTCCGTCTGGAGTTATGTATTAGTGACGACCGTCAGTTCTGCGCCCTGCAGCTTTCGCGCTTTACTGATTTCAATTACCGACCTCTCTTTGAGCCCCGTTTCTATGAGGGCAACGACGTGGAGTATCTCACCAAACTCTTATAGGAAGCACAACAACACCAACAAGGGCGGCCAAGGCCGCCCTTGTTGATGAGTATCGTGTAGACATCGTCGCCTATCATCTGCTCGTCTATGGACAGGAATCCGCGGATGTCCGCTGGAGTATTCTGGCTTGATCTCATAAAAAGCAAAGAATATGAAGAATAAAAAGTCGTTATAATTGGCCATATCAATAAAAATATATATCTTCGTGGCGACTTATAATCAATCGTGACTGGACGCAAAACGGAGCCATCACGGCGATATTACTTTGACCAGGAAAAGAGGTATTACTATGAGAAAAAGATGGATTTTATTGCTGACGATGTGCCAGCTCTGCCTGACACTGACGGCACAGATGGAGCCGTTTAAGACGTATGACAACCCTATCCTTTGGGCTGATGTGCCCGACCCTGATGTGTTGCGCGTGGGCGACACGTTTTACATGGTCACCACCACGATGCACCAGTTTCCCGGAGCCCCTGTAATGCGGTCGAAAGATCTCATCAACTGGGAGACTATCAGCTACGTGTTTGACCGCCTCACCGACTCGCCTCGCTACGACATGCAGGGGGGCACTATATATGGCCGCGGACAGTGGGCCACATCGCTAAAGTATCATGATGGAAAATTCTATATCCTTTTCGCTCCCAACGAACAGGGCGATGCGGGCCGCTCTTACCTCTATTCTGCCGAAGATCCGGCCGGCCCGTGGACACTCGTGTCACGCCTGCCCCACTTCCACGACAGCTCGCTGCTTTTTGACGATGATGGGCGCGTCTACGTCGTCTATGGCACTGGCCGTATGTGCGAACTGAAGCCCGACCTCTCAGGTGTCATCGAAGGCTCAGATATGCAACTCTTCCAGCCCGAGGCCGACGAGACAGGCATACTCGAAGGTTCGCGCATGGTGAAACGAGACGGCAAATACTATCTGCTGATGATTTCACAGGTGTGGGCTCCCGGCCGTTATCGCCGTGAGGTGTGCTATCGTGCCGACGACATCCACGGCCCCTACGAGAAGAAAGTCATTCTACAGTCCGACCAGGGTGGATTCCCCCATGCCGGACAGGGCACCATCGTCGACACGAAGGATGGCGATTGGTATGGCATCATCTTCCAGGACCGTGGAGCCGTGGGGCGCGTCATCACACTCATGCCCTGCCGATGGCATGACGGCTGGCCCATGCTGGGTGATGAAGACGGACACATTCCCGACCGGATGCGACCGGTGGTCACGGGGCAGCCTGCCTTCCCGTTAGCCGTCAGCGATGACTTCTCCAGCGAGAGACTCGGAATGCTCTGGCAGTGGAACCACAATCCCGTAGACGCCGCCTGGTCGCTGACAGAGCGTCCCGGCCATCTGCGGCTGAAGACCAGCCGCGTGGCGGACAACCTCTTCCTTGCCCCCAACACCATCTCGCAAAGGATGCTGGGTCCACGATGCTCGGCATACGTCAAGATGGATGTGTCTCACCTCCGTGCAGACGACCGTGCTGGCTTCTGTGCCTTCAACGGCCATAGCGGTGTGCTGACCGTCAGGAAGGAGGGTCGGAAAAACCTGCTCACGCTGACCGAGGAAACCGTCAACATAGCAGGCGGAAACAAACAAGTGACAGGCGTCGATGTCACTGAGCGGGAGAGAATCGTCTTCAGTCAGGGCACCATCTGGCTGCGCATCGACGGCGATTTCACCGTAGGGCGCGACATCGCCACCTTCTATTATAGCCTCGACGGCCGACAGTGGCAGCAAGTCGGCGGAGAATTCCAAATGCGCTTCGACTGGCAGCGTCTCTTCATGGGTACCCGCTATGCCATCTTCTGCTATGCCACCAAGCGGAAGGGTGGCTATGTGGACATTGACGAGTTCAACTTTAAGAAAGACATACCAGCCAGTCTTCACTGAAGCTCATGGCGGAGAGTGCCAGGCGAGATGAGGAGACGCAGGTCAATCGCTGATGATGTTTTTCGCCACAACATCATCAAAATGCTGGTAAGCCCAGTCAATCAAAGACGTAATAGAAGGCATGAGTGATTTGCCTGTTTCTGTGAGAGAGTACTCCACCTTTGGAGGCACCTGCGGATAGACCTCTCGGTGGATCAGATTGTATCGCTCCAAATTCTTCAATGTCTGAGACAGCATCTTTTGGGAGCAATCGGTCATCATCCTGTTCATCTCATTAAAACGAAGTACACCCGTTTCGCTCTTGTTCAGCAAGAAGAGCACCAAGAGCGACCATTTATCACCGAACCGACTTAAAACCTGTCGGATAGGACATGAGAGATACTCTGCTTTTATATCTGCCATAAATACCTGCTTTAGTTCATAACGAGCGCAAAGGTAACAAATAGTTAGTGAATAACAAAATGTGCAGTATGACTTATTCGGGAAGTATGGTTAAAATATATTAACGTCTAAATGTTGACCCCACTGAAACTCAGCAAATCCTACTTTTTGGTAACTATCTTACCTCAAAGAGACTTCTTGCAGGAATGAAATAGATGGCGTACCTTTGCACTTGAAAATATGGCAAGCGACTTGCCCTATGGACGTTCAGAATAAGGACATCCAGTGATAGAAAACTACTTCTAACATGAAGGTATCAGACAGAATCAATAACTATAAAATTACTAAGAATTATGAAACAGATTGAGACTATTAAGAGTGGTAATAATTACTGCGCAGTGAGTGTGGGTAAGGTGAGTGAGATTATCGAGCATGAGCTTCCGATGGGTCCAGACTTTACGCTGAAAGGCAAGGTGTTCGTTGGCCAGGCCGTGGGTGCTACAGGAAGTGAACTGAGTTTCCAGACACTCGTCCCCGGTCAAGACAGCGGTTTCCTTCATACGCACAAGACTCACGAGGAACTGTACATCATCCTGAAGGGCGAGGGACAGTATCAGGTTGACGGCGAGATATTCCCTGTAAGCGAAGGCACTATCATACGAGTAGCCCCCGATGGCAAGCGCGCCCTGAAGAACACAGGCTGCGAGAACCTGACGATGCTCTGCATCCAATATAAAGCCAATGCCTTCACCGAGGCAGACAGTCCTATGACGGATGGTGTTATCCTGCAGGACGAACTGAAATGGTAATCACGTCGATGGAAAGAGCATTGCAATTTCTACGCGAGCATAAGGATGTTGCCCTGGCCACAAGCGAGGACAACATCCCTCATCTGCGCATATTCCAGATAATGAAGCAGGAGAGCAACGTGCTCTACTTTGCCACCTCAGAGAAGAAAGCCGTTTGGCAGGAGCTGCGCAAAAATCCCAACGTGGAATTGATAGCCTACGAAGGCAATATCTCCGTGCGCTGTTCTGGCATGGTGAATTTCAACGTTGAAGATGAGACAAAACGTTGGATTTATGATCATAATGACGTGCTCTCACGCCTCTATAACAGCTACGACCAGATGGTATATTTCTGTCTGCCTATTGCCGAGATGGATTATTACGACCTGGCCCCCACCCCACCCGTATTCAAGCACTTCGACCTGATGGCAGGTGAAGTGAGCAACGGTTTTGTTGGTGAACGCTTTAGTAAACCCATCAGCAAGGATGGATTGTCAAGTGAGCTATAGTGATTGATTACGCTTTGTTTCGGGCAAAAAAGCGGGCAATGATGGCACCGCTCAGATTGTGCCACACGCTGAACACAGCACCGGGGATGGTGGCCATGGGATAGGCGGCGAAGTGAATGGTGGCCAACGACGAGGCGAGTCCTGAATTCTGCATGCCTACCTCGATGCTGACAGCCCGGCGCTTGGCGACACTCATACCCGACAGGCGGGCGATGACATAGCCCAATGAAAGGCCGCAGAGATTGTGGAGCATCACCACGAGGACGATGATCATTCCACCTGCCAGCAGTTTGTGGGCATTGGCAGCGATGACGATAAGCACGATGGCACAGATGGCCAACGACGAGAGAGCCGGCAGCCAGACAGTGGCACGCTCTGTCTGACTCGGCCACAGACGTTTCACCGTGAGACCGAGCACGATAGGCAGGATGACCACCCAAAGAATGCTCAGGAGCATCCCCATCACGTCGACGTCGACCTCCTTGCCGGCGAGCATCCACACCAGCAGCGGCGTGATCAGCGGGGCGAGCAACGTGGAAGTGGCTGTCATGCCCACGGAAAGGGCAAGATCACCCTTTGCCAGATAGGTGATGACGTTGGAAGCGGTGCCGCCAGGGCAGCACCCCACCAACACCACCCCCACACTGAGAGCCTCGTCAAGGCCGAAGATGCGTGTCAGTCCCCATGCGAGCAGGGGCATCACTGTGAATTGTGCCAGACAGCCGGTGATGACATCCTTCGGACGTTGGAATACAACTCGGAAGTCGTCAAATTTGAGCGTCAGTCCCATGCCAAACATAATGATGCCGAGCAACGGATTGATGAGTGAAGGTTTCAGATGGCTGAAGACGTCGGGCAACAAGAGAGCCAGCACAGCAGACAGCAGTACGAGCAACCCCATGTAGTCGGCAATCAATTGGCATAGTCGTTTCATTTTGTCGATATTTGTTGTATTACGGCTTTTAATGACTAAACTTTCCCACCTTAATTTTATCAAGAATTTAAGAATTAAAGAATTTTCATTCATACAGGAATATATAGGAATTTGAGAAGAAATGGCAAGCCATTTCATTTTCTCCGCAAGTGGGATTCCCGTCGCTTGCGACGGATAATTCTCGATAATACTTTTATTGATTATAAATTCTTAAATTCTTAAATTCTTGATAAACAATTTGTTACAATCGCTTTAAGGGTAGAGAGACTTCAGTTAATGATCATTGATTAAAAATCAGTCAGGTCATTCATATCATTCTTGAATGCAAAATTACTAAATAATCCGAAAAGTCTGACTGGAAAACGTGTTATTTTTGCAGGACGGTGCCGACGTTTTCGGATTCTGCTGAGAGGTGGGCAACCGCACAGACCAACAAAATAAAGATTCTGCGGAACGAATTTTTGTCACACCTTTCGTTATTGAGAAAAAAAAATAGTATCTTTACGCCGATTTGAAACGTACAATGTTATGTCGTCAGCAATAACAGACCGGTATGATAGCGACGGCATGCCCCTATGAGATAAAAAGCCTTTTTTATGACAGAAGCCGAATAACGATAAAAGCAGAGACGATGAAAAGACCTCAATTAAAGACTATTTTGGTGCTTATGACCCTCATGACAGTGCTGTGCGTGCAAAACACATCAGCACAAGCATTCGAATATCCCACTTACGAGGGAGACAGTGTAAGAATAGAAGTGAAAAGCAAAAGAGCCCGGCCTACTATCGCCGATTTTGCCACCGCCTACCTCGATCATTACAAAGATACGGGTCTTTATGCCAAAGTGAACGAAGACTGGAAGCGATATCAGCTAAAGAAGCCACTGCGCTATCAAGGGCACTTCATAGTAGACATCCCAAACGCATTTTATGTTAACAACCAAGGAAAATCTTCTTTTTAACACAACTTTAACGTTGTAAAGTATTTTCTTCCGGTTGTAATCATC
>CAMIYC010000101.1 GCA_946402905.1 uncultured Prevotellaceae bacterium
TACAAAATCAGTCAAATCGGATAAATCCGTAGTTTTTCATGTATACTACAAGTAACGCATGTACTGCACCGTACTGCAAATGGGCATCCTATTAAAGAGTGAACCCACATTTAAAAGACGGATGAGGACAATTAGGCAAAAACTGAAAAATTCATTTGAGTTTTGTTGTAAATTACAATTTTTTTGTATTATTTTGCAGAAGATTTCATAAAATGCTGATTTCAAATGCAAAAGAATGGTGTGATGACCGACTATCGTGATGACGTCAGGAAGAAGATTCTGGCTTGTGCGATGAACAATTTCCGGCAGAAGGGTGTAAAATCCGTCAAGATGGATGATATAGCCACCCAGTTGTCCATCTCCAAGCGCACTTTGTATGAAATATACAAAAACAAGGAGGACCTGCTCTTTGAGTGCATCAAAGACTATAACATCACCATGGATGACAAACTGTCTCACCTGGTGAGCCCCGACTACAATGTCATCGAGGTCCTGATAGTATTTCTGAGGCTCAACATTGAAGAAATCAGCCGGGTGAACCCGCTTTTTTATATGGAAATCCACAAATATCCCAAAGTGCTGAGTTTTCTTAACGAAAAGCAGCAAATCCGCCGCAAACGTTCTGTGGAATTCATGCTTCGCGGTGTGAAAGAGGGACTCTTTCGCGAGGATGTCAACTACGAGTTGACCAACCTCATGGCCGACATCTTCATGAAACATGTGATGAACACTCAGATGTACAATACGATACCCTTGCCTGAAATCATCCACAATGTCATTATGATCTTGCTCAGGGGCATCTGTACGGAGAGTGGCCTGCGCGAACTGGCCCGAATCACAGCCTCTCCACTTGTTTCACACCACGCACCGTGCGCAACTTCTTGATCAGCTGGTCCAATTTGGATGTATCTTCAAGCATTACTTCAAGTATGCCACCGAAGAGACCGTCATGGCTGTCGATATTGATGGAGCGCATGATGATTTTCTCTTCTTTGGAGATGATGCTCGTGATGTTGTTGACGATGCCGATGTCGTCGTTGCCTACCACACGCAGGGTGATGGAGTATTGAGACGTACCCTTGCCGCTCCATTTGGCCTTGACGATGCGGTAGCCGAAACGCTCACGCAGCGCAGGGGCATTCGGACAGTCGGTGCGGTGCACCTTGATGCCGCCGCTCACGGTGACAAAGCCGAAGATCGGGTCGCCATAGATCGGATGGCAGCATTTGGCCAACTGATAGTCGATGCCTTTCAGGTTGCGGTCTATCACCAGCACATCCTCGTTCTTGCGCCCTATCTCCTCGTCGGGGTTCTCATAGCTGAATTCCTCCGCGCTTCGTGTGGGCACCACAGGAGCGTTGCCGTGTTCGAAGTCATACACCTCGATATATTTCTCCACCACTTCGTTGAAGTCGAGCTTGCTCTCTGCCAGCTGCTTGTAGAAGTCGCGTGTCTCCTTGAATCCCATCTTCTTGATCAGGTGATTCAAGGTCGCCTCATTCATTTCCACCTTGCGGTTCTTGAAGCGCCGCTCCAGCATCTCCTTGGCATAAAGACCATCTTTCACCTGGGTCTCCTTCAGCGCGAGGCGTATCTTCGATTTCGCGCGCGACGTTTTCACGATGTGGAGCCAGTCTTGCTTAGGACGCTGGTTGTTGCTGGTCAGGATCTCCACCTGGTCGCCGCTGTGCAGCTGTTCTCTCACCGGCACCATCTTGTCGTTGATGCGGCCGCCTACGCAGCGGTTGCCCACGTTGGAGTGGATATGGTAGGCGAAGTCGAGCACCGTGGCCCCTTTTGGAAACTTGAGCAAGTCGCCTTTCGGAGTGAAGACGAACACCTCGTCCTCGTAGAGGTCCATCTTAAACTGGTCCATCATCTGCATGTCGTCGTTGCTCTCGAGGGCGGCGCGGATGTTATTGAGCCACTCATCGATGCCCGACTCACCCTTGACGCCCTTGTAGCGCCAATGGGCGGCCAGACCGCGCTCGGCAATCTCGTCCATGCGCTCCGTGCGTATCTGCACCTCCACCCATTTGTTCTCCGGGCCGAGCACGGTGATGTGCAGGCTCTCATAACCGTTTGATTTCGGCACCGAGAGCCAGTCGCGCATACGCTTGGGGTTGGGCTGATACATGTCGGTGATGATCGAGTAGGTCTGCCAGCACTGCATCTTCTCTTTTTCCAGGGGAGAATCGAGGATGATGCGGATAGCAAAGAGGTCGTAGATGCCTTCAAAGCCGCATTTCTGCTTTTTCATCTTCTGCCAGATGCTGTGTATGCTCTTGGTGCGGCCTTTCATGTGAAATTTCAGTCCGGCTTCTCTCAGCTTCTGGTCTATCGGACCGATGAAGCGGTCGATGTAGGCATCGCGTGCTCGCTTGGTGGCATTGAGCTTTTCTTTGATCAGATAGTAGGCGTCGTGCTCCAGGTATTTCAGGCTGAGATCTTCCAGTTCGCTCTTCAGCTTGTATAATCCCAGTTTGTGTGCCAGTGGCGCATATAGATAAGATGCCTCTTCCGACACTCTGTGCCGGGCTTCATCTCTGTCGGTATCGCGTATCTGCCTCATCAGGTTCACCCGGTCTGCGATCATGATGAGTATCACGCGCATGTCCTCGGCAAAGGATATCAGGAGGTTGCGGAAGTTTTCGCTCTCCACCACGGGGTTTTTCTTGTACAGCTCCTGTATGCGGATCAGTCCGCGTATGATATGGGCCACACTGTCGCCATACTGTCGCCCTATCTCCTCATAGGTCAGGTCTTTGTAGGTCTGGCACGAGTAGAGGATGATGGCCATCACGCCGTCGCGTCTCAGCCCGGTCTCCTCGATGGTGATCTGTGCGGTCTGCAGTCCGAAGAGGATGGGGTGGAGCCCGAAGATGTCGCGCTGGATGAGGTCGCTGTCCAGGGCTTGGCTGATAAGGGTGCGTATCTGAAGGATGTCGTCCGCTTGCAGCACCTGACCGTCGGCGCAGCCGAGGGCTTCAATCCGCTCGGCCAGTTCGTTTCTCTCTATGTCTGTGATGGGTATGTTCATGTTGGTGATTTTCTTTTTTTATTCTCTGGCAGGAGAGGTCATCTTTCTGCCGTCCAGGATGAAGATGCCTTGATGGGGCGGTTCGCTCAGCCGTCGTCCTTGCAGGTCATAGATGCCGGTGGGCCGGGTGGGATGATATACGGGAGCTTCCACGGTCGAGAGCGACTCCCAGCCGGCGGAGAGGTCTTCCAGTGTGATCACGCGCTCGTCGTTCATGCACTTGCGCCATTCTTCCTTGCTGGTCTTGTCTACGAAGCCGCCGTTCCAGGTCTGATACCAGGGCATCCACCACGACCACACAGCCTCTTCGTCCACTTCTTTCTGGATGTCGGGGATGGGACCGTTTTCCGACAGGGCAATGATCTTCTTCCCATGGGTGAGCTGCTGCAGTTGGTAGAACGTGGGGGCATTGCTCGAGTAGTCGAAGTCGGCGTTGTAGATGTCAGCCGACACGACATCGTAGTATTCCGCTCCCGGATCCCAGTCAGCATCATCGGGCCCGGCGTTCCACACCCATATCACGTTGTGTACGCCTTTCACCGTCACCATCTCTTCGTATAACAGGCGGTAGAGTTTGCGGAATGGCTCGGCTCCCTCTCGTCCCCACCAGAACCAGCCGCCGCTTGCCTCATGGAGCGGACGGAAGATGCACGCCATGCCTTCAGACTGCAACTCGAGGAAGAAGTCGGCTATCTTGTCGATGTCGCTGATGATGTTTTTGTAGAGTGTCGACGTGGTGTTCCATGTGCCGTCGCTCTTCATCGCGCTGGTGATCTTCACGCTGTTGCGGTCGGTGTAGAACTCGTCGGTGGCCCTGGAGGGATCTCGCCAGTGCCAGGTGAAGGCCGGCAGTCCGCCGCGGCGGTAGGTGTCTTTGGCCAGGTTTACGCTGCTGCGCGTATAGTTTTTCATCCACGTGTCGCCGGCACTCTTGCCTGTGGCGTTCATGAAGTCGAAACCGATCAGTGCAGGATACTTGCCCGATGCCTTGTATACGGCTTGCACGTCGGCGTGCTGGGTCACGTTGCCATTGTCCGTGCTCATGTCGCCGGTCATGATGCCCGAGATGGTCTTCGTGCCGAAGTGGGTGAGCAGGAAGGTATACATCACCCGGGCCTGCTCGATGGCCTCGTCGTCCACAGGGGTGGGGGAGAGGTCGAAGGTCAAGTCGCTGTCATTGCCCGCTATCCTCACATAGTCGATGTCGTACCAAGTCCAGGAGGGGGTGATCGTCAGGGTATTGCTGCCCTCCTTCATATAGTAGATGCCTGCGTCCACCTCGCCGTACTGGTCGAGCCGGAAGGTGCCATTGGTCTCGTTGACGCGGCAGCGCACTTCCTTCTCGCCGCCTATGCCGTCGCCACCTACGTATACCACGTATTTCCCACCGTTGTCCAGATGGAACGTGAAGGTGAGCCGGGCGTTTTCTTCTGTCATCCTCACAGCCTTGCCGCCGGAGTATTTGCTGTCATATACAATGGTGCTATGGCTGCGTTGTGCGCTTTCTGCCTCCAGTTTGGTCTCCTCTGTATTGGTCTGTGCCATCAGGGGAAGGTTGGCAATCCATGCCATGACCATTGCCGGGATCAGTAATAATTTCTTCATTTAGCCATTCATTTCTATTTCATGGCAAAAATAGTAAAAAAATATCAGATGAAGCTATTTCTACAGAATAATTTATTCTCCGCTTGAAACAAAATTTGTTGCTTTTGCGTTTGTTTTAAAAAAAAATCATTATATTTGCCAAATATAAATCTAAGTTTTAAATCTATCTATATTATGTTATCACAACAAGACCTACAACAACTCGCCTCGAAAGGTATCACCGAGGAGAAAATCACTAATCAACTGAACGAATTCAAGACTGGGTTCCCCTTCCTAAAACTCGAAGCCGCGGCTGCTATCGGCAAGGGCATTGTAGCACCGGATGCCGAGGAGCGTAAGGCGTATATCGACGCCTGGAACGCTTATAAGGCAGATGGCAAGCGCATTGTCAAGTTTGTGCCGGCTTCCGGAGCCGCCAGCCGCATGTTCAAGGATATGTTCGCGTTCCTCTCAGCCGACTATGATGTGCCTACCACAGACTTTGAGAAAAAATATTTCGACAATATCAAGAAGTTCGCTTTCTTTGAGGCGCTCAATGAGCAGTGTGTCAAGAATGAGGGCAAGGATATCGACCAGTTGATGGCGTGTGGCAACTACAAGGCCGTGGTGGCCAATATGCTGGAGGCCAAGGGCCTCAATTATGGCCAGCTGCCCAAGGGTCTCTTGCTCTTCCACAACTACGAGGACGGTCCGCGCACGCCGATGGAGGAACACTTGGTCGAGGGCGCACTCTATGCCGCCAGCAACGGTGAGTCTAACGTGCATTTCACCGTCAGTCATGAGCACATGCAGCTCTTCGAGGCCAAGGTGGCAGAGAAGAAGGATAAATACGCCCAGCGTTATGGCATCAAGTACAACATCTCCTTCTCAGAGCAGAAACCGAGCACTGATACGGTGGCTGCCAACCCCGACAATACCCCGTTCCGCACGGAGGACGGCAAGCTGCTGTTCCGTCCGGGAGGCCACGGCGCGCTGATAGAGAACCTGAATGAGATCGACGCCGACGTCATCTTTATCAAGAACATCGACAATGTGGTGCCCGACAGGTTGAAAGCCGACACCGTAGACTACAAACAGGTGATCGCCGGTGTGCTGGTGACGCTGCAGAAGAAGGCTTTCGACTATCTCAAGGTGCTCGACAGCGGCAATTACGACCATGAGAAACTGGAGGAGATCATCCGCTTCGTACAGAGAGACCTCTGCTGCCGCAAGCACGACATCAAGGATCTGGAGGATGCCGAACTCGTCATCTATCTCCGCAAGAAGCTCAACCGCCCCATGCGTGTATGTGGTGTGGTGAAGAATGTGGGTGAGCCGGGCGGTGGTCCGTTCCTTACTTACAATCAGGACGGCACTGTGAGTCTGCAGATTCTTGAGAGCAGTCAGATCGACAAGTCCAATGTCGAATACATGAAGATGTTCACGGAGGGTACGCATTTCAATCCCGTCGACCTGGTCTGTGCCGTGAAGGACTATAAGGGCAATGACTTCAACCTGCCTGAGTTTGTCGACAAGACCACTGGCTTCATCTCCAGCAAGAGTAAGAACGGCAAGGAACTGAAAGCCCTGGAGCTGCCCGGTCTGTGGAATGGTGCGATGAGCGACTGGAACACGATCTTTGTAGAGGTGCCGCTCTCTACCTTCAATCCTGTCAAGACAGTCAACGACTTGCTTCGTGAGCAGCATCAATAAGACTCTTCTCACGAATCAACGCTTTTGATATTTTTATCAAGAATTAGAGAATTAAAGTATTTGACTGTTTAATATTTTTTATCAAGAATTATAGAATTTAAGAATTATAGTTACCAAAGTGGCTGATCTCATGGATAATTCTTTAATTCTATAATTCTTGATATATAACTGAACTTTCTTTTTTTTATCAAGAATTTAAGAATTAAAGAATTTTTCATTCATACAAGAATTTATAGGAATTTGAGGAGAAATGGCAAGCCATTTCATTTTCTCTGCAAGTGGGATTCCCGTCGCTTGCGACGGATAATTCTCGATAATACTTTTATTGATTATAAATTCTTAAATTCTGGCCCAACGGGGATTGTCCGTGGTAGGCTCCAGCGTGAAACTATCATAAAGACC
>CAMIYC010000102.1 GCA_946402905.1 uncultured Prevotellaceae bacterium
ACATCCACTCTCCATTTGCAGTGGTAATCAGTTCCCCCTCTAAGTTAGAGGGGGTCAGGGGGAGTGTGTCTCAGCCGGCGTTTCCCCCTCTAAGTTAGAGGGGGTCAGGGGGAGTGTGTCTCAGCCGGCGTTTCCCCCTCTAAGTTAGAGGGGGCCAGGGGGAGTGTGTCTCTGCCGGCGTTTCCCCCTCTAAGTTAGAGGGGGTTAGGGGGAGTGTGTCTCAGCCGGCCGTTCCCCCTCTAAGTTAGAGGGGGTCAGGGGGAGTGTGTCTCAGCCGGCCGTTCCCCCTCTAAGTTAGAGGTTGCTCTCCCCTGGGAAACGGGGGAGTCGGAGGGGGTGCCAGGGGGAGTGTGTATGCTTCATAGGAAACATTCACATGACATCTATACTACAACAAAGGACACCCTAATTCTATAATTCTTGATAAAAAGTACAATCTATTCCCGGAATAGCCTCGTCAGTTTGCGATATTATTTCTCAGTTGGTGATAGAAATCTTGGATCACTTGCGACATTTCCTGGGGCAGATATTGGTGAGCCTGTTGTATCATCGCGGTGGGGATGTCGTAAAAAGCCTCGGCAATAGATCCGGCGATAGCCGCCTTGGTGTCTGTGTCACCGCCAGCCATCACGGCGATGCGGATGGTCTCCTCAAACGATTCCGACTCCAGGAAGCAGCGTATCGCCATGGGTACCGTCTCCTGGCACGTGCCGTCGAAATGGCCTTGGGCTCCGATTTTATAGATGTCAGCCAGCGTGGGGATGTCGTAGCCGAAAGAGCGTTTCACGGCTTTCTCCACACCGCTCTTGTATATGCGGCAGGTGCGCAGCCAGTAGATCAGCGCGGCCACGCATTGGGCACCCTTGATGCCTTCGGGATGGTTGTGGCTTATCTCCGCACTCTTCTTCGCTTGTTCCATCACTTCATCGAAATCATCATACAGCCAGCCGATGCTGCTCACACGCATGGCAGAGCCATTGCCGAAGCTGTCCATCGGCTGAGGGTCGGCGGTATTGATCCAGTGATAAAAACGGTTGCCGTAGTCGCCCATCGGATTGGGATAGCGGTGGCACCAGTCCAGAAGCGTGGACTTATAGTCCAGACCGTGGATAGCCGCATCGGCGATGGCCACCGTGCAGATCGTGTCGTCGGTATAGTCGCACTCTGGCGTGAATAAATCAAAACCTCGAGGGGCTGGGCCGGTGAATTCGAATCTTGAGCCTACAATGTCTCCTATGATTGCTCCGAACATAAGCGTATGGTGTTTTTCTGAATAAAAAAGAGGGGCTGTTATCCTCTTCGGTGGTAGTTCCACCGGGAATCGAACCCGGATCTAATCTTTAGGAGAGACTTATTCTATCCATTGAACTATGGAACCATCAGCTTGACAAAGTATATGTGCCTCGCAAGCCAGTGCAAAGGTAGTGAAAATCGTTTGGAAAACAAAATTATTGACCCATGTTTTATAGGACGAACAAAAAACAGGCTTCAAAATTAAACTTTTTCATTACAAATTCGTCATATATATGTCATAGGGCAGTATGGCCAATGCCTGTCCCCTGGGATAATCTGCCTGGCAACCAACTTATTTATTCACTTAATGATTTAAAAAAATGAAGAAAGCATTCTTGATGATGGCATTGCTCGTCTTGCCATTCGCATTACATGCACAAGCCAAGTTTCACGATGTGGAAGCCAACGACGCCAAGGGAGCTGTCAAGTCTATCACCACTTCTGTGATGGGAAACACACAGAAGGTCACCTTCACCGAGGAGGGGAAAATGCAGCAGGATGGCCTTTCAAATGTAGTGTATGATGACAACGGATACGTGAAGTCGGCCGAGGTCGAGGCACAGGGTATGAAGATGACACTCAGCTACACTTGGGAGAATGGCAGAGTGAAGAGCCAGTCTACCAGCATCATGGGCCAGCAGATGTCGACCACCAATATATACAATGAAAAGGGAGAGATCGTCAAGCAGGTGATCAATATGGGTGGACAGGAAATGAATGCAGAATATTCCGACTACAAATACGACGACCATGGCAACTGGATCAGCCGCAAGGCCTCCATCATGGGTCAGCAGATTGATGCGCCCAGAACCATCGAATATTACAAATAGTCTGCTATAAAAAGCCTTTTATCCGTTTAGGTGGGTTCTATTAATTATGTTGAGGCGTTTTTTGATTTTTAGTCGAGTGCAGAGTGTAAGTTGAAGAGGGAGTATAGCGGGCTATACGACCGATGAGACTTGACACTATGCACCGAATAAAAACAAAAAGCGACCGAAACAGATTGAGTAGAATAATGCCTATATATCAAACAGAATTAATAGAACACACCTTTATACAATCCGTCAGGCGCTTCTATCCCTACATGGGGAGATGCGCCTGACGGATTGATTTTGTGCCATTAGGATGCCATTTGCTCACTCTTCCCCTCCGCCGAATTGTGATGAGGAGTCATTGTCCGTCTGCTCGTTGGGTCCGTTCTGGCCTTCTTGTCCGTCGCGGTCGTTGCGCGGTCTCTTCATGTTGCCGAAGTTCCAGGTCAGTGTGATGTTAAACCGCCGCCCGCTGCGCCAGTTTTTCTGGTGTCGGGTGAAAGTGTCGCTGCTGGTGAAATTCTCCCATTTGCGCGAGTCGAGCAGGTCGCGGCAGTTGATGGCCAGCGTGAGTGCCTTGTTGAAGAAATTCTTGCGTATGCCCAGGTCGACGCCATAGTTGGACTTGCGGTATCCCTGCGAGATGACAGACCGTGAGCGGTAGTGTCCGGTAGCCTGGAAGGAGATATCATAGGGCAACCGCAGGCTGGCCTGCATGCGGGCGTTCCATGTGAAATTGTCGTTGCCCTCACCAGTGACGGTCTGTCCGTCGATGTCGTAGGTGAAGCCGTCGAGCTTGTAGTAGTAGAAATTGGCGGTGGTGGAGAGGTCGAGGATACGGAACAGCTTGTTCTTGGCGGTCAGTTCGAGTCCGCTGCTCACGCTGCGTGCCACATTCTGGCTGGTGGAGTACATCATGCCGTCGGTCCTACTCTGCCAGTTGATACGCTGCATCACGTCTGAGGTGGGGCGGTAGTAGGCACTTACGAGCAGCGAGTGCTCCGTCCAGGTGCGCAGGTAGTTGAAAGAGAATGAGTTGGAGTATTCGGGTGTCAGCTCTGGGTTGCCGAAGGAGATGACCGTGGCGTCGCTGGTGTTGCGGAAGGAGTTGAGCTGACCTCCCCATGGGCGGCGCAGACGGCGTGTGTAGTTGAGCTGCAACTGGTCGTTGGCCGTGAGTTGGTAAGAAATGAAGAGGCTGGGGAACAGCTGGAAGTAGTCTTTCTTGAAGGGCTGGTCGCGCAGAGATGCGTCGTGCTCTTGCTGCCAGGTGTAGCTCTCTGTGTTCACCTTCCAGTATTCTCCACGCAGGCCTGTCATCAGTCCGAACTTGTCCCAGGTGAAATTGAGGGTGGCATAGAGGGCATGGAGGTCCATGTCGTAGATGAAGCGGTTGAAATAGGCCTGGTCTTCCACCAGTGACCGCCCGTCCCAGTGGCTGTCATCGACATAGCTCTCCTGCGGTGTGTTCTCATGTGAGAAGCGCCCTTGATAGCCGGCCTGAAGTTTCAGACGCTCGCTCACAGGGTTCTCATAGTCGAGTTTCACCTCCCAGTTGCGGTTGTTCATGTCGAGAGGGCGTGAGAGATAGTCGTAGGTCGTGGGGGTGATGCCGTCGTAATAGGTGGTGGAGTCCTGATAGATATTATCGTTGTCGCCTCCCCAGCGGTTGAAGTCGACCACGAGGTCGAGATAGTGGGTGTCGGAGAAGTTGTGGCGGTAGTTCATCTCCACGTAGTTCATGTTCATTTTGCCGCCCGAGAAGGTGCGGCGGTACATCAGGCGGCTGTCCTGCGCGGCACCGATGGTGCCATAATGATAGGGCGTGGTGTTCCAGTCTTTCCGCTTGCCCGTCATGAGCATGCCGCTGAGCGAGATGTCGTCTTTCTTGGTGGCGTGAAAGGTCACCCCGGCGCGCGAGAAGAGGTTGTTGCCCATATTGACTGACCGGCCGTCGTAGTTCTGGTAGGTGTTGGTGTTGAGATACTCCTGACGGCTCATCGACCCTCCCTCGTTTTCACGATGGCGGAAACCTAAGTTGATGTAAGCATCGATAATGCTGCTGTTGTAGTTGATGTTGAAACTGCCGTTGGCACCGCCGTAGGTGTTGGCTCCTGCCTGCACAGAGCCATAATAGCCGGCACGACGGTCTTTCTTCAGCACGATGTTGATGATACCGGCACTGCCCTCTGCCGAAAACTTGGCCGAGGGGTTGTCGATGACCTCGATGCGCTCGATGCTCTCCGCGGGCAACTGCTGCAGGATCTGTGCGCGGTTGTCACTGGTCAGGCCGCTGGCCTTGCCGTTGATCCACACCTCGACGCTGCTGTTGCCGCGCAGAGACACGTTGCCGTCGTTGTCGACCTCCACCGATGGGATGTTTTCCAGCACATCACTCGCCGAACCTCCGGCATTGGAGATGTCCTGCGTGACATCAAATGACTTGCGGTCTACTTCGAGTTTCATGATGGATTTCTGGCCCGTGACGGTCACTTCGTTGAGCTGGCGGGCGTCTTCTGCCAGATAGAGGGCAGCAAAATGATGAGTGGGCTTGGCAGCGGTGATAGAGAAACGCCTCACCAGGTTTTTATACCCCACAAAAGACACCGTGAGGTCGTAACTGCCGGGGGCGATGTCGTCGATGCTGAAATTGCCGCTCTCGTCGGTGATGGAGCCTTTCACCATCTTGGTATCACCCGTTTTGGTCACGACCACATTGACAAACCCGAGCGGTTCGTCGCTGTTCTTGTCCAATACTTTTCCCTTGACTGTTCCCTGTGCCGAGGCCAATAAGGCCTGAATAATCAATAAAGCTGTAATAACGAATCGATTCATACAGCCCTTTTGACTCATCACGGCCACAAAAGTTTAAAACCTCAACTCCTTATTATACTTTATTAACTGTTGACGGCCTGCCTCGTAACAGCTCAGTCTATTGCGCTCGGGCGGATTTGCAATCCGCCCGTATTGAGTGAGAATCACGGGGGCATATATATAAAAAAGGGAGCACCTCTAAGCGCTCCCTTATATTTTTTTAGCAAACTTGGCTGCCGGGCTTCACCTCACGCAGCAGGGTGGTGACACTCAGGTCGCCGTCGTAGTTCTCGGCCGAGAGTATCATGCCCTGACTCTCAATGCCCATCAGCTTGCGCGGGGCAAGGTTGGCGATGAAGAGCACGTCGCGACCGATGAGGTCTTCGGGCTGGTAGAATTTGGCGATTCCGCTCACGATGACGCGGTCGGTGCCGCTGCCGTCGTCGAGGGTCAGCTTGAGCAGCTTGTTGGCTTTCTTCACCTTCTCACAGTTCTTCACATGACCCACACGGATGTCGAGCTTCTCAAAGTCGCTGAAGTCGATGGTGGGTTTGATGTCCTTGGCCTTGTAGTTGGCAGCCTCGTTGGCCTTGCGGGTGTCTTCAAGCTTCTGCAGCTGACGCTCGATCACGTCGTCCTCAATCTTCTCGAAGAGCAGGGCAGGCTCTGCCAGCTGGTGTCCGGGCTGGAGTATTTGGGTGTCGCCGAGCTGGTCCCACTCAAAGGTGTCGATGTTGAGCATGCCGCGCAGGCGCTTGCTGCTGAAGGGCAGGAACGGCTCAAAGGCGATGGCCAGGTTGGCCACCAGCTGCAGCGAGATATACAGGATGGTCTCTACACGCTTGGGGTCGGTCTTCCACACTTTCCATGGCTCGCACTCGGTGATGTAGCGGTTGCCGATACGGGCCAGGTTCATCGCTTCTTTCTGAGCGTCGCGGAACTTGAACACGTCAAGCAGGTTTTCTACCTTGGTCTTTACGTCCTTGAATTCCTCCAGCGCCTTACGGTCGGTCTCGGTCAGCTCGCCGCAGGCGGGCACTACGCCGCCCCAGTATTTCTTGGTGAGTTGCAGGGCGCGGTTGACGAAGTTGCCGTAGACGGCCACCAGCTCATTGTTGTTGCGCTCCTGGAAGTCACGCCAGGTGAAGTTGTTGTCCTTGGTCTCCGGCGCGTTGGCGGTGAGCACATAGCGCAGCACGTCTTGCTTGCCGGGCATGTCGACGAGGTATTCGTGCAGCCACACAGCCCAGTTGCGTGAGGTCGAGATCTTGTCGTCCTCCAGGTTGAGGAACTCATTGGCAGGCACGTTGTCGGGCATGATATAGCCGCCGTGGGCACGCATCATCACGGGGAAGATGATGCAGTGAAATACGATGTTGTCCTTGCCGATGAAGTGCACCAGGCGGGTGTCGTCGTCCTTCCACCATTTCTCCCATGAGCCCCAGCGCTCCGGCTCGCGGTCGCACAGCTCCTTGGTGTTGGAGATATAGCCGATAGGGGCGTCAAACCACACATAGAGCACCTTGCCCTCAGCACCTTCCACGGGCACGGGGATGCCCCAGTCGAGGTCGCG
>CAMIYC010000103.1 GCA_946402905.1 uncultured Prevotellaceae bacterium
GAAAAATCAGATAGATCCGTAGTTTTAATTCGAAATAACGCGATGGATATTATCCGAAGTTGTCAAACATGATGCTCTCCGGCTCTACGCCAAGGGAATCGAGCATACCCTGGACGGCCTTGGACATAGGTCCAGGACCACACATGTAGTATTCGATGTCTTCCGGAGCCTCATGGTCTTTGAGGTAAGTCTCATACATCACCTGATGAACGAATCCTGGAGTGTATTTCACGCCAGCGGCGTCAGCAGCCGGGTCGGGACGGTCGAGAGCGAGATGGAAATGGAAATTGGGGAATTCCCGCTCCAGCTCAAGGAAATCCTCGACGAAGAAAGCTTCAACGAGTGCGCGCGCGCCATAGAAGAAGTGCATCTCACGGTCGCGGGTGTTGAGCGTCTTGGTCATGTGCATAATCTGAGCACGCAGGGGAGCCATACCGGCACCACCACCCACCCATATCATCTCCTTCTTGGAGTCGAAGATGGGGTGGAAGTCGCCATAAGGTCCGCTCATGATCACCTTGTCGCCCGGTTTGCGTGAGAAGATGTAGGACGAAGCGATGCCGGTGGGTACATCCATGAATCCCACCTCTGGGCGCGGTTTGAACGGAGTGGTGGCGATACGCACTGTCAGGGTGATGCGGTCGCCCTCTGCCGGATAATTGGCCATGGAGTAAGCCCTGATAGTGGCTTCGGGGTTGTGCGCCTTGAGCGAGAAGATATTAAACTTCTCCCACGACGGCAGGTAGTCGGGTCCGATGTCGTTCTTGTCGAAGTCCTTGTCATAGTCGATGCAGTCGTATGCAGGGATCTTGATCTGCGCGTACGAACCAGGGATGAAGTCCATGTGTTCGCCCGGAGGCAGTGCGACGATAAACTCCTTGATGAAGCTCGACACGTTTTTGTTGGAGATGACCGTACACTCCCACTCTTTCACTCCGAGCACACTCTCAGGCACCTTGATCTTAAGGTCGCCCTTGACCTTGCACTGGCATCCCAGGCGCCAGTGGTCTTTGATTTCCTTGCGGGTGAAGTGAGGCCGCTCTGAGTCGAGGATCTCTCCTCCCCCCTCCAGCACTTGTACTTTGCACTGTCCGCACGACGCCTTTCCACCGCAGGCAGAAGGCAGGAAGATACCATTCTCATTGAGTGTGGTCATCAGGCTGCTGCCCTGCCCCACGGAGATGGTTTTCTCACCATTGATGAGAATATTGACATTGCCGCTCGGCGAGAGGTATTTTTTCGCCACGAGCAGGATAATCACTAAAAGGAGAATCGTAATGAGGAATACTCCTATGCTTGCTAAGATAAATTGTCCCATATTATCAACCTCCTTGATTAAATGTTAAGACCAGAGAAACACATCATAGCCATAGCCATCAGTCCGACGGTGATGAAGGTGATGCCCAGGCCCTTGAGCGGCTCCGGCACATCACTATACTGCATCTTCTCGCGGATGGCACCCATGGCCACTATGGCCAGCGTCCATCCGATACCGCTACCCAAGGCATAGACCACCGCATCGACGAAGCTGCCTATATACTGCGAGCTCGACGGGTCGAGATTGATGCGCTGCTGCATGAAGAGCGATGCACCCATGATGGCGCAGTTGACGGCAATCAGCGGAAGGAAGATGCCGAGAGCGGCATATAGCGACGGAGAATACTTCTCGACGGTCATCTCCACCAGCTGCACAATGCCCGCGATGACTGCGATGAAGAGGATGAAACTGAGGTAGGAAAGGTCTACCCCCTCTATGAGACAGTCGGGTCCGAGCACCTTGGTCTGCAAGAGGTAGTCCACCGGCACGGTGACGAGCAGCACGAAAGTGACGGCCATGCCGAGTCCGAGCGAAGTCTTCACGTTTTTCGACACGGCAAGGAACGAGCACATGCCGAGGAAGAAAGCGAAGATCATGTTGTCGACGAAAATCGACCTGAAAAACAGACTAACTAAATGTTCCATTGTTATTTCTCCTCCTTATAAAAGAATGCTCTGTGTACCCAAATGACACATCCCACGAGGATGAGTGCCATGGCAGGCATTGTCATCATACCATTGTTCATATAACCAGCATCATAGAAGCTCTGCGGGATGAGTTGGAATCCCAGCAAAGAGCCACGCCCTAAGAGTTCGCGCACGGCGCCGACGATCACGAGTATCATGGCATATCCCAGTCCGTTGCCCACACCGTCGAGGAAGGAGGGCCACGGCTTATTCATCATAGCGAAAGCCTCGAGCCGTCCCATGAGGATACAGTTGGTGATGATCAGTCCGACGTAGACCGAGAGCTGCACGCTCACGTCGTAGGCGAAGGCCTTGAGTATCTGACTGACGATGGTGACCAGTGCGGCCACGACCACCAGTTGCACGATGATACGTATGCGGTTGGGGATCGTCTTGCGGATGACGGAGATGATCACGTTGGAGAACGCCGTGATGATGGTCACGGCCAGTCCCATCACAATGGCCGGCTTCAGCTGTGAAGTGACGGCCAGGGCGGAACAGATACCAAGCACCTGGATGAGGATAGGATGATCCAGGTTGAGCGGTTTCAGAAACGCCTCATTGTTCTCTTTTGAAAACAGTTTACTCATATCTTTGTCCCTCCTTATTTTTTAGCTTTGAAAAATGTGATATACTTGCCAAGACACTCTTTGAGCATGTCTCTCACGCCATTGGACGTCAGCGTAGCTCCAGTGACGGCATCGACCTGAGACTCGGGGTTGTCTACCTTTTTCTCCACAGAGAGCGCAATCTCGTCGGAGCCCTCACGGAAGAGTTTCTTGCCGATAAACTCCTCTTGCCAGGCCTGGCTGTCCTTGATCTCAGCACCGAGTCCGGCGGTCTCGCCCTCATGGTTGAAATATGCCCCATAGACAGTCTGACAGTCGTCGTTGAGGGCGACGTATCCGCTGATGGGTCCCCACAAGCCCATGCCATAAACAGGTATGACATATTTTGTGTCACCGTCGACCTTGCAGGTATATACTGCCAGCCGTCCGGCCTTATAGTCCGCACTGTTGAGTTTGAATCCGTTGGACTCATTGTCCTTGTTGGCATTGGGGATGATCTCGCCATTGTCGCCGAGGATGTCGTCGCTGAGCACCACTTCCTTGTATTTTTCGGCTGCAGCCTCGTCACCGAGTCCGCGGATATTCAGCGAGTAGAGCACCTGCTTTTTCTTATCGAGGGCCACGTTGGCCTCCTGCCGGTCTTTCAGAGCCTGGAAGACAAAGGCGAGCAGGAATGCCACGATGACGACCAGTATCGCAGAATAAATGATCGTATAGGAGTTAGAGTTCGTGTTCAAACCCTTTTTATTCTCATTTGCCATAGCTTATTACTGATTAGGGGTTAAACGTTTCATTCTCTTCGTAATATTGCGCTGTACGACGCAATAGTCGATGAGCGGCGCAAACATGTTCATCAGGAGGATAGCCAGCATCATGCCCTCGGGATAGCCGGGGTTCATCACACGGATGACGATGGCCATGACACCGATGAGGAATCCGTAGACATACTTACCCGACTCGGTACGTGCGCTGGTGACAGGATCGGTGGCCATGAAGACCGCACCGAAGGCGAATCCGCCGAGCACAAGATGCTCGTAGAAAGGTATCTGCGACATGCCGAGAGAGGAGAAGAGCAGTGCGGTCAGGGCTCCGCCGACGAAGACGCTGAACATGGTTTTCCATGAAGCGATGCCGGTCCAGAGCAGAATGACGGCTCCGATGGCGATGGCGATGACGCTGGTCTCGCCGATGGATCCTGGGATGAGTCCGGTGATCATATCACACATCGAAGCGGTGACCTCTGTGCCCTGCCCGATCTGTCCGAGCGGTGTGGCAGCCGTGAAGCCATCGGGCAGCGTGTTGCCCAGTCCGAAGATCTTGTCGGTGGCAATCCATACGGTATCGCCGCTCATCTTCTGCGGATAAGAGAAAAAAAGGAACGCGCGCGTGATAAGCGCCACATTGAAGATGTTCATGCCCGTGCCACCGAAAATCTCCTTGGCGAAGACAACGGCAAAGGCACAAGCGATGGCCAGTATCCACAAAGGACAGTTGACCGGCACGATGAGCGGGATGATGATACCCGAGACGAGATAGCCCTCCTGTATCTCCTCACCCTTCCACTGCGCCCATGCAAACTCTATGGAGAGTCCGACGATGTAGCTGACCAGTATCTTGGGCAGCACGGCAAGGAATCCATAGAAGAAGATGCTGAGGAAACTGGCATCATCGAGCGTGCCGGCAGCGGCATAGTTCTGGTATCCCACATTGTACATGCCGAAGAGCATGGCCGGCATCAGTGCGATGACCACCATGCTCATGATACGTTTTGAGTCGATGGCATCATGGATGTGCGTGCCCGACTTTGCCGTGTCGTTGGGCACATACAGGAATGTCTCGAAACCTTCAAACACGCTCCTGAAAGCGTGTAGCTTTCCACCCTCCTCAAAAGAGGGCTTCATTTTATTGAGATAATTTCTTAATGACATAATCATTCATGCTTTAGTGATTTACGCATTCTCCTTCCTCAGCAGGTCGAGGCCCTCGCGCACGATACGCTGCAACTCCAGTTTGGAAGAATCAACAAACTCAGCCAAGGCGAAATCCTCGGGAGCCACCTCGTAGATGCCGAGTTGCTCCATCTTGTCGATATCGCCGGCGATGATAGCCTTGACGAGGTATTCGGGATAGATGTCCATCGGTATGACACTGTCATACTCGCCGCTCATGATCATGTGGCGCTCGCCACCCTTGATACGCGCGTCGAGCGCATACTCCTTTTTCCCGAAGAGCCAGGAGAAATAACTGCGGTTGACGGAGAACTGACCGAAACGTGGCATGATCCATCCCAGCATTTCGTCGGCGTCGTCGCCCTCAGGGATGATGGTGACCTCGGAGGTGTGAGCCCCCAGGAACCCGTCGGCCGTGGTGACACGTCCGGTGAGCACATTGCCGTTGATGATGCGCACATGGCGGTGGGCATCGTAGTTGCCCGCGATCAAGTCGGAAATCGGCTCACCCACCAACATATCGGCATAAGCCGGCGATTTCACCTCGCTGCCACAGAGTGCCACACGGCGTGTGAGGTCGACATATCCCTTGTTGAACAGACGACCGATGAAGAGCACGACCGTAGGATCGCCGATGGTCCATACCACCTCGCCTTTATTGACCGGTGAGAGATGGTTGACCTGCACGCCTACATTTCCAGCCGGACAATGCCCGTCGAAAATGGTCAGCCGCACATGCTTCTCAATGCCCAGGCGCAAAAGCTCACTCTGGAAATCCGGCTGGATGCCAAGACCCAGATAGGTGGTGGCAATCTTCGAGAGCGCTTCCATACCAGTCACGAAATCAGCCTCCTGTCCCTTGACCTCATACTGGAAGTCGGCAGCCAGGGGTTTGTCGCGCAGCGCGGATACGAAAACCGCCTTGGGAAGGATTGAAGGATTGGTTGAAACAGCATAAGGCAACTGGTTGATATATCCGAAGATACCAGCCTCGAGGAGAGCCTCGATCACCTGCTTCCCATCCATCTTAGACACATCCTTCTTGCCGAAATCCACTTTGGCTTGTTGGGCGTCGGCATCAACCTTGACACAGAGTAATTTTCTCCGTTCGCCACGCACCACCTCGCGTACTACGCCGCTGACAGGGGAGGCAAACTTCACTTCAGGATACTTTTTGTTGACAAACAGCGCATCCCCGGCTTTGACTTTATCGCCCTCCTTGACTACCACTTTCGGAATGACACCTTCGAAATCGTCAGGTATCAGCGCATACTGCCCTTTCGTCTTGAGCGTCATGAGCTTTTCCTCCGCTTTGCCTTGCAGGTGAATGTCTAAGCCTTTTCGTAACTTAATAACATCTGCCATATTAATATTGAATAAATAATGAGTTAGCTAAACCTTTATTCTTTAAGGGAACAAAATTAATGAAAAAAAATGAAACAAAACTAAAATCCCTCAAAAAAAAGCGGATAAAATATTTCTTGATGGGCTGGATGGGTAGTAATGCTAGTATCTTGTAACATTTAAAAATTCAATATAGGATAGAGGTTCTTGAGTTTT
>CAMIYC010000104.1 GCA_946402905.1 uncultured Prevotellaceae bacterium
ATTCATAGCGGCTGGATTACAAATCCAGCCGAGCGTGAGAGCATGATGAAACTTCAGTTACTCAGCACCCTCCACAATTCCCTCTTATGTTCAAACTAAGGTGTTGAGCAATTATTACTCTGAGGAGCATGTGGCCTTGCATCTCAGTATTCTTCCAGTTTCCCAGCTGTCTCAAGGGAATGCCATACACAAGAACGGGCTTCAGGATTCATGGCCTCTATCTTCTCAAATAGATTCCTGATGTCTGCTCGATGCGAATCGTTCTCGTATGGGCAAAGTTTCTTCTGCTTTTGGTATCCCCTGATTTCAGCCATTCTCTTGAGGTCTTTCTCTGCCACCAAGCATAATGGCCTGATCAGCGTTAAGGGCATTTTCCGCATTCGAAGACGGGCTGGCATACATCCAAATTGTCCTTGATAGAACAGTCCCATCAGGGTGGTGTGGAGGATGTCGTCTTGATGGTGCCCAAATGCTATCTTGTTGAATTTCAGTTCCTGTGCGAGGTTGAACAATACTTTGCGGCGGTACCATGAGCATAGGAAGCATGGCGACTTCCGCTTGTCGGTCGAGGGGTCAAAACTTGTCGTGCGCACATGAAGCCTCACGCCAAGCTTACTACAGAAGTCTTCCAAGTAACTCACGTCACTCTCGTACTCTATGTTCTCCATCCTCACGTGCACGGCTTCCACTTCAAACCGAGGGTGTTGGATCCGGCTTCTGCGAACGAGTATCTCTGTCAGGCACATCGAGTCTTTGCCTCCCGATAGTCCCACGAGGATTTTATCGTCATCCTCTATGAGATGGTAGGTGACCATGGCTTTCACGAAGCGTTCGTTGATGCGCTTTTCCAAGCGCTGTTCGTCTGTCAATGTCGGCATCCTTTATTTCATGAATACAAGATACCGCCACCTGAACTACAGGCAGCGAGGAACAGTGCACAGACTATTCCAGCTCCTCGTATCAGGTGGCGGGATATCAGTGGCATAAGTTGATGGTTCTATCCTTTCTTTTGTAGATACTCGTCCATGTTCTGGGCGGCGCGGCGTCCGTCGCCCATGGCCAGAATGACGGTGGCACCGCCACGCACGATATCGCCACCGGCGAAGATTTCAGTGCGCGACGACTGCATCTGCTCGCTGACCGCGATGGTGTTCTTGCGGCCCAGCTCCAGGCCCTCGATGCTCTTGGGCACCAGCGGGTTGGGGCTGACGCCCACAGCCACGACGACTTGGTCCACGTCGAGCGTCACGGTCTTGCCTTCCACGGGCACGGGGCTGCGGCGTCCGCTCGCGTCAGGCTCGCCCAGCTCCATCACCTGCAATACGGCCTGCTTCACGGCTCCCGTCTCGTCGCCGATGTACTCGATGGGGTTGTGGAGCGTGAGGAAGCGGATGCCCTCCTCCTTGGCGTGCTTCACCTCTTCCAGTCGGGCAGGCATTTCCACCTCTGAGCGGCGGTAGACCAGCGTGACGTCGGCACCCAGTCGCTTGGCCGTTCGGCATGAGTCCATGGCTGTGTTGCCACCGCCCACCACGAGCACGTTTTTGGCTGGGTTGATAGGTGTGTCGGTGGTGGGGTTGGCTGCGTCCATCAGATTGACACGGGTCAGATATTCGTTCGACGACATGATGTTGATGAGGTTCTCGCCGGGGATGTTCATGAAATTGGGCAGTCCGGCACCGCTGCCCACGAAGATGCCCCGGAAGCCTTGCTGTTCAAGTTGTTCGACGCTGATGGTCTTGCCCACGATGACGTCGGTCTGGAAGTGTACGCCCATCTTGCGCAGGTTGTCTATCTCCACGTCGACGATCTTGTTGGGCAGACGGAATTCGGGGATGCCATATTTCAGCACACCGCCAATCTCGTGCAGGGCCTCGAAGACGTAGACGTCGTAGCCCTTCTTCACCATGTCGCCGGCAAAGCTCAGTCCGGCAGGTCCTGAGCCCACGACAGCCACCTTGATGCCGTTGGCCGGAGCGATGTCGGGGATGCTCATGTTGCCGCTCTCGCGCTCGAAGTCGGCAGCGAAACGCTCCAGGTAGCCGATGGCCACGGCTGGCTCGTTCATCTTGAGGTGGATACATTTCGACTCACACTGCTTCTCCTGCGGGCAGACGCGTCCGCAGACGGCAGGCAGGGCAGAGGTGTCCTTCAACACCTTGGCTGCGGCCAGGAATTGTCCGCGCTCGATATTCTTGATGAATGAGGGGATGTTCACGTTCACGGGGCAGCCCTCCACGCAGGTGGGCTTGGCGCAGTCGAGGCAGCGCTTAGCCTCGGTCAGGGCCATCTCTTTGGTCAGGCCCTTGTTCACCTCCTCCAGACGGGTGGTAGCGCGGTATACGGGGTCGAGCTCCGGCATCACCACACGTGGTATTGCGGTGCGCTCTTTGGGTTTCATTGAGCTGCGCAGCTTTTTGCGCCATTCCGCGTTGCGGTCGGTCAGTATCTCGATGGTGTCGTTGGTGGGGTCGTCGTCCATCACGATGTCGGTGGCCTCTGTCACCACCTTTTCTACGCTGGCACCCAGGTGCTCTTCAAAATGCTCCAGTTCTTCTTGCTCGGCACGTTTGAAGGTGCCCATACGCTTGAACATCTCATCCCAGTCTACCAAAGCTCCGTCAAACTCCGGTCCGTCGATACACACGAATCGGGTTTTGCCGCCAATGGTCAGACGGCAGGCGCCGCACATACCCGTGCCGTCTACCATGATGGTGTTGAGGCTTACTTCGCAGGGAATGTTGTATTTCTGTGCCGTCAGGTTGGAGAATTTCATCATGATGGGAGGGCCGATGGCGAACACTTTGTCCACATGCTCCTGATTGATGAATTTCTCGATGCCGATCGTCACCACGCCTTTCTCTCCGTAACTGCCGTCGTCGGTCATGATGATCACTTCGTCCGAATTCTCGCGCACTTGGTCCTCCAGGATAATCAGGTCTTTGGAGCGGCCGGCCATCACGGAGAGCACACGGTTGCCGGCCTTCTTCAGCGCCTGGATGATGGGCAGCATCGGGGCCACGCCCAGTCCGCCTCCGGCACATACCACAGTGCCGAATTTCTCTATGTGTGTGGGGTTGCCCAGGGGGCCTACCACGTCGGCCACGGAGTCGCCCTCTTTCAGCAGACAGAGCTTTTTCGAGGAGAGGCCTACTTGTTGCACCACGAGGGTGATCGTTCCTTTCTCCGTGTCGGCACCGGCGATGGTCAGGGGCATTCGCTCGCCTTTTTTGTCTACGCGTACGATGACGAAGTTGCCGGCCTTGCGGCTCTGGGCTATCAGTGGCGCTTCTATCTCAAAGAGAAATACTTTCTCCGAGAATTGTTCTTTTCTGACGATTTTATTCATAACAATGAGTATAGAGTGTATGTTTGTTTTACCTTAATCTATCATCTCAAAACCGCAATAGGGCACGAGTGCTTTGGGGATGCGTATACCTTCGGGGGTCTGGTTGTTTTCGAGTATGGCTGCCACGATGCGGGGCAGGGCCAGGGCAGAGCCGTTGAGCGTATGGCAGAGTTCGGTCTTCTTGGAGTCGCTCCTGCGGTAGCGGCATTTCAGGCGGTTGGCCTGATAGGTGTCGAAATTGCTCACCGACGACACCTCAAGCCAGCGGCTCTGGGCCTCTGAGTATACTTCGAAATCATAGCAGATGGCTGAGGTGAACGACTGGTCGCCACCGCAGAGCAGCAGGATGCGATAGGGCAGCTCGAGCTTCTTGAGCAGGCCTTCCACATGCTGCAGCATTTCTTTGTGGCTCTCTTTGGAGTGCTCGGGGGTGTCGATGCGCACAATCTCTATCTTGGAGAACTCATGCAGGCGGTTCAGTCCGCGCACGTCCTTGCCATACGACCCGGCCTCACGGCGGAAACACTCGGTGTAGGCGCAGTTCTTGATAGGCAGGTCTTTCTCGTCGAGTATCACGTCGCGGTAGATATTGGTCACAGGCACTTCAGCAGTGGGTATGAGGTAGAAATCGTCCACCTCGCAGTGATACATCTGACCCTCTTTGTCGGGCAGCTGGCCTGTGCCATATCCCGAGGCGGCGTTGACTACGGTGGGAGGCATGATCTCGGTATAGCCGGAGTCTCTGGCTTCGTCGAGGAAGAAATTGATGAGCGCGCGCTGCAGACGGGCTCCCTTGCCGATATAGACCGGGAAACCGGCACCGGTGATCTTCACACCCAGGTCGAAGTCGATGAGGTTGTATTTCTTGGCCAGTTCCCAGTGGGGCAGTTTCGCCTCGTCGTTGGTCGGGTTGGCGGTCCAGTTGCCTACGGTGTCGTCGGCTGTGCATTCTTTCAGGTTGCTTTTCACCACGTGGTTGTCTTCGGCCGTACGTCCTTCCGGCACCTCGTCGTATGGGATATTGGGTATCTGGCAGAGCAGCGTGGTCATCTCTTCCTCGGCGGCACTCTTGTCTGCCTCCAGCTGCTTGTTGGTCTCTTTCATTTCCGATACGCTTGCTTTGATGCGGTCGGCTTCATCTTTCTTGCCTTGCTTCATCAGCATGCCGATTTGCGAGGCCAGCTTCTTGGCCTCTGATAGGTTGTTGTCAAGGCGTTGCTGCGCTTCGCGGCGCCGTTTGTCTACAGCCAGTACTTTCTCGATGGCTTCACGGGCTCCGTCGAAATGTTTTTTCTCCAGGCCTTTAATCACACGTTCAGTTTCCTCACTGATGAGTTTAAGTGTTAGCATAAAAATGATTTTTATATAATTTCTGTTGAATAATCGATATGTATACTTTCATTTTCTCTCCAGAGACGGAGCACTTTTGCTAAGAAGTGGCAAAGTTACGAAAAGTCGAGTGGAGAACAAAATGAATTCATTCATTTTTTATCCCGAGGCGGAATAACTTCGCTTTTCAAAGGCAAAATTACTGCAAAAACGACGGAAAACAAAGCAAATTGTCGTTTTTTAATAAAAAAATCCCATCTTTTGTCAAGATGGGACGTGTTTGTTTGGAATAAGTCTTTTTTGATTTATGCTTCGGCTTCCGTGTCAGGAATCACCGAGACAACACTCTTGTTGTGAGAGCCTTTGTGGAAATTCACAGTGCCGTCTACGAGAGCAAACAGGGTGTCGTCCTTGCCAATCCCTACGTTCTTGCCAGGATTGTGCTTTGTGCCGCGCTGGCGCACGATGATGTTGCCAGCCACACATTTCTGTCCACCCCAGATCTTAACACCCAGTCGTTGGGCTGCCGACTCGCGGCCGTTCTTCGAACTACCTACACCTTTTTTATGTGCCATTTCTTTGTCCTCCTTTTTTAACCAATTACTGATTTGATTTGTACTTGGGTGAATTGCGCACGATGGCCGTTCTTTTTGCGGCTGTCCTTGCGACGCTTCATCTTGAATACGATGACTTTTTCACCTTTTACCAGTGGCTCAAGCACTTCACACACTACTTTGGCGCCATCTACGGTAGGAGCGCCCACTTTCACGGCTCCCTCATTGTCTACGAGGAGCACTTTCTCAAACTCAACAGACTGGCCTTTCTCTGCATCCTTGATATGATGCACGAACAATTTCTTGCCCTCTTCAGCCTTGAACTGTTGACCGTTGATTTCTACAATTGCGTACATTTTTATATTGTATAACGGGTTTTTCCGCGAGGCGAACCACTTCGTGCAGTCACTTTTTGAGCCCCTGCGGACTAAATCGGCTGCAAAATTACTACTTTTTGCGTATATTTCATGAGCCCCGTTTTAATTTGTTCGCGATTTTAAATGATTTTAACTATTGCCTCCCTGCTTCGTAACAGCTCAGTCATAACTCGTTTTTAGGGTCGCTTCTATATATCAAAATACTATTAAGCATATATTCCATGCTGTAGATTGTAACTGAAAAGTGTACCACCCCTAATAATCGAAAAGTGTACC
>CAMIYC010000105.1 GCA_946402905.1 uncultured Prevotellaceae bacterium
TCCTTATATTCATAGCGGCTGGATTACAAATCCAGCCGAGCGTGAGAGCGTAGAGGAACTTCAGTTAAATTACTGCGTTCCTCGTGGGTCTCCGACAAATCTCTTGATAAAAGATATTGAGTCTCCTATTCCTGATTAGTGTTTTTTTTATCAAGAATTTTAGAATTAAAGAATTCTCCTTGATAGTATCTACTTTGGTAACTTTAATTCTTAAATTCTTAAATTACTGCGTTCCTCGTGGGGCTTCGACAAATCTCTTGATAAAAAGATATTGAGCCACCTATTCCTGATTAGTGTGATTTTTTATCAAGAATTATAGAATTAAAGAATTCTCCTTGATAGTATCCACTTTGGTAACTATAATTCTTTAATTCTTAAATTCTTGATAAAAGATATAGAGTCTCCTATTCCTGATTAGTGTGATTTTTTATCAAGAATTATAGAATTAAAGAATTCTCCTTGATAGTATCCACTTTGGTAACTATAATTCTTTAATTCTTAAATTACTGCGTTCCTCGTGGGTCTTCGACAAATCTCTTGATAAAAGATATTGAGTCTCCTATTCCATGATTAGTGTATTTTTATCAAGAATTTAAGAATTAAAGAATTCTCGCGTTCCTCGTGGGTCTTCGACAAATCTCTTGATAAAAGATATTGAGCCACCTATTCCTGACTCTTGATAAAAAGATATTGCCTATTCCAGGATGTCTTCCAGCCTCATCAGGTAGGTGTCGTATTGTTTCTCAAAGGGATGGAAAGCGGGCGCTATCGTGCGTGGATCCTCAAACAGTTCTTTGATCACCCGGGGCAGGTGCCGCCCGTCTACATGATAGAGATAGAAGTCGCCCCTGACAGTGCCCACCTCTTTGGAGATGACGGGAAAGGCCGTGCGTGCGAATTTCGGACCTTGGCCCGATACCGCTGCGTTGTAGGTGAGGATGATGCCTTGGTCGGTCTGCTCGAAACTCACATGGCCGTTTTCGCAGAATAGTAGGATGCCGTCGCCGCTCTCATTGGTCAGCAGCGCAGCGTCCACTCCACGGCGGTTGCCCTCGAAATAGAGGTCGTCTTGCCGCAGACTCCAGAATCCGTATTGCCCGGCGCGGTAGCGGCCGGGATAGGTGGGCATCACGCCGTTTCCTATCCACTGCACACGGTCGATCTCTTTGTCGAGCAAGATGGCGATACCAAGTTCGGAGAGGAACGTGTCGGTCGTGTCGCCGTCGAGGGTGAAACTCACATGCGTAGCGTTGCCCGCGGGCGCCGTCTGTATATGGGCATTCATGGCGGGCAGACGGCGCAGGTATCTTTCCACATGCTTGTCGGCCACCCTGAGTTTCTCACACATGGTGGCTTTCCTACCTACACGCACCAGCATGCTGTCTCTAATGAAGGGCCGGGTGTCGGCCACGTCCAGCCCTTCAATCAGCCGCCGGGTGATCACGTCGGGATTGATGCGTATGGTCTGCCGGTTGATGGTCAGTCCGTGCCGGTCGGTGATCTCCAGGCTCAGCAGGTTGATCTTCCCCGCGACAGGAGCCGATGGCGATGCCAGTGTGTAGGTCGTGGCGGAGCGGGCCGCGCAGTCGGGTGAGAAAGCGCCGCGGGCTATCGTGTCGCGGTCGGCCGAGAGATGCCAGTGGAAGGTGACGTGGTCTTTCAGGTTGACAAAGTCATAGCGGTTGCGGATGTGCAAGGTCAGGTTGCTGTCGTCGGTGGTGATGACGCTGTCGGTCACGGAGGCCTGGGCATAGTTGTGCTGCAGCTCGTAATAGTTGGGCAGCGGCGTGCGGTCGGCATAGAGCAGGCCGTCGGTGCCTTTGTTGCCGTACATCTCAAAACCTCCTTCTTCCGAGGTGAATACTCGCTCCTCATAGCCATAGCGGTCTGTCAGTCTCTCTCTGAACGGCATGCCCTGGTCTACCCACTCCCATACGCTGCCGCCGGCAATCCAGGGCGTGCGCTCGATGATTTCCCATTGCCTGTCGTGGTCTTCGAGAGAGATGCCCAGGGTGTGACAGTATTCCGTGAAGATTACGGGGCGGTCTGCCCGCTGGTAAAAGTCGGCGATCTGAGAGGTGGTGGGGTAGTGTGGGGCATACACGTCGGCTACCGAGGGGAACTGGTAGTTGAATTTTCTGAAGTAGCTCCCTACCTGGGGGTAGCATATCGGTCGACTCGGGTCCAGCTGACTCTTCACATACTCACCCAGACGGATGCAGATGTCGGTCAGCGGATTTTCATTGCCCAGGCTCCAGATGAGCACCGACGCATGGTTCTTGTCACGGCGTATGGTGGCTTGCGCGCGCTGCTGGAGGATGGGGTAGAAAGTGGAGTCGGAGAGATGCTTGTCGCCATAGCCGAAGGGCACCTCGTCGATGACGTAAAAGCCCAGCGAGTCGGCCAGTTCGTAGAAACGGGGTTCACGGGGGTAATGTGAGGTGCGGATATAGTTGACCGAGGCGGATTTCATCAGGCGCATGTCCTTCAGGGTCAGGGCCTCATCCACCACTTTCACGGTCTTGGGGTCTGTGGCGTGGCAGGTCACACCGCGCAACTTGACCGGACGGCCGTTGAGTTTCAGGATGTTGCCGTCGATGGTGAGCTCCCTGAAGCCGAAACGGTGGGTGAACGTCTGGAGCACTCGGCCTTTGTGCATCAGCTGCGTGCGCAGGGTGTAGAGATAGGGGGTCTCGGCCGTCCATAGATGTGGGTGGTCTACATGGTCGCTGCCTACCAGTCGCCCCTGGGCGTCATAGATCTCGTGAGTCACATGGGTCTGGCGGGATGCGTTGGCGATCTTCGTCTCTACTGTCACGTCTCCGTTGTTGTGGGGGTGGATGGTCAGGTCTTCCAGGTGGGTGTCGGGCACGGCCATGAGGGTCACGTCTCTGAATATGCCGTTGGGTGCCCAGTCGTCGTTATAGTCGAAGTCGCTGCCGGGGAACTGTGAGATGACGCGGAGCGCCAACTGCTGGGGCTTGTTTTCTCGTTTGTTTGTGTTGAGATAAGGGGTGATGTCGAAGAGAGCCGTGTTGTATCCCGACCACCATGAGTCGACGTAGCGGTCGTTCACCCACAGGTCGTAGCCGTAGAGCACACCGTCGAAGCGGAGGATGATGCGCAGGCCTTTCCATTCCTCCGGGACGGTGAACGTGGTGCGGTAGTAGCCGGTGAGCGGATCGGGCTTGTCATATCTGGGCTCACAGAGTCCGTAGGCTTCCCAGCATCCGGGCACGGGTATCTTGCTCCACTCGTCGTCCAGGGCAGGGATGGGCTGAGGGGACAGCCCCTCCGCACAGACCGTGATACCTTTCTCCACTTTCACGTTCCACACGCCATTCAGGCTGCGTCGCATCTGGGGGTCGGTCACGGGGAGTATTCCGTGGAAGGCATCTGCCACCTGAGCGGCGTGCGCTGTGGCAAACGACAGGATGCACGTGAGGATCAGCAGCGTCTTCTTCATAGCTTCTTATATTTAAGGTCTATACGGGTATATTTGCGCTCCCGGGCGTTGTTCCAGTGCTCCATCAGGCCCAGTGGCTCCTCTAAGGGGCGGCCGTCTTGCTGATAGACCGTGCCGCTGGCGGTGTGGGGGATGGTGGCAGCCTCGCGCAGGTATTCGTCGCAGTAGTTCAGACTCCCGAATTCGGGCCATTCGCCGATCAGCAGGTCCATACCTACGGCGTCGCAGGCCACCTCGTCTTGTGAGGCGATCACAGAGCAGCACCAGTCGCCGTCGAAGGGCGCTTTCTGCCATTTCGGATCGGGGGCTCCGTTGACGTCTCGCGAACCGTAGGTGCCGTCGATGAGGAAGAGCATACATTTCTGGCCCAGATGCTTGTGGGAGATGAAGTCTACGAAGGTTTTGTAGCCGGGCTTGCCGTGGCGCTTGTCGGCACTGAAGTTGCTGTGGGCGTTCTGCCGCCACAGCAGGGCGATGTCGGTGGCGCCATACCAGTTCTTGGTGGTCAGCGTCACGCCGGGGCCGGTATGGGTCTTGAGCAGTGCGCTGTTGATGAGATAGTCGGCGTCGACGATACACTTGGCCAGGCCGCGGGCCAGACGGCCGTTGTCGGCGGAATACTGGATCTGCTCGGGGTAGTACTCACATTTCTGACGGCCCTCACCTCCGATGTGGTCGATGAAGGTGACGGCGGGAAACTCTCTCCACACTTTATAGTAGATGCTGTCGGTGATGGCGCGGCTGGGTTCGCAGAGAATGATGTCGTGGGGCGACACACCGCCGTCTTTCACCAGCGACCTTACCAGCGAGAGGGTGACGAAGGGTGAGGAGTTCAGTTCGATGGTGTCGCGGTGGGTGATGGCGTTGTTCAGGTTGAGTTTCACGGCGATCTTTTCGCCTCGCTTGTAGCCTCTGTTGCCACGGGCGTGGGTCTTGTTGAAATGTCTGAATAGTGCTTTCCATGCCTTCTTGGCCGTAGGCTCACCAGTCAGTTGGATTACCGCTTCGCGGATCATCGCGTCGGCTTTGGTCTGGTCGTTCCAGCGGTCCTCCACCCACAGACCGGTGCGGCCGTCCCATTTCGCTACGCCGGGTGAGTGAACCCATGCCACACGGCCTGGATGTATGCCACGGCCTATGCCTACAGGCTCATTCGGGGCGACAAATAGTTTGGGTTGGCGGCCGTTGAACTCGCCGAAAAACAATGCGTCTCTGTTCACGGGCTGGTCCAGGGGTTGGATGGTGGTCGACGGGCCTAAGTCTGGATTTCTCCACGACTTCAGCTGCCACACCATGTGTCCTTCGCCGTCAATCTCTATGGCTTGCACGGGGGCGTTGGCGGTGTCCATCGGGGTTTTGTTCCACTCGTTGTACCAGTTGTTCACCAGGATATGCCCGTTTTTCAGGCGCACGGTCTTCTGGGGCTGGGTCACGCCGTAGTCCGTGGTGTTCAGACTCCATACCGTTTCACCCTGACGGTTGATCTCCTGCAGGAGACCTTTCCGGCCTGTGATGAGGATGTTGCCTTTGTTCAGCTCCTGGGCCGACCAGGGCAGCATGCCGCTCCAGCGGGCCACCTCTTTTCCTTCGCTGTTGTACTCACCCACAAAGCCCATACCCATGTTGGATACCAACAGGGTGCCGCGAGAGGTGAGGCGGGCGTTGCGAAACTGGCCGTGCACGGAGCCTTTCTCCTGCACCGGGAGCTCAAATTCGCGCACGGTCTTGCAGCCGGGTATTTCCATGACGATAGCCTTGGCAGGACGGCCGTTCTGCACGAAGACCACATGGCTGCGGCCGATGGGCTGGATGGTGTGTATCTCACAGCCTTCGGGAGCGTCGTATTGCCAGATGGTCTCGCCGCCTTGTGTGAGCTCTGCGATGCCATACTGGTGGGCTATCAGGATGTGCCCGTCGGTCATCAGGATGGCGTCGCTGATCTCGCCGCGTCTGTTCCGGTCTTCGTAGGCCCAGTCCACCTTGCCGTCTTTGACAATAAACATACGCATACGTTTGCTTTGTCCGGCATAAAAGAAGTCATGCTGAGTGAGGGAGTGATTCACTTCCTGTGCTGATAACCCCGACACAATGTACAGCAACCATAGTAATAAAATGTTTCTTTTCATTGTGAAAGTTTTAGTTAGTTCGTAGTTGTGTTTGTAGATAGGTCGGGTTTATCAGATGCAAAAGTAACGGATTTTCAGGCCAAATTCAAATATGACGTGTTAAACTTACTTAATTCCGGCCTCACTCTCTTTTTCTGCTATTAAATGAGATATGATGTAGATGCAGGACCATACAAAATCAGTCAAATCGGATAAATCCGTAGTTTGTCATTTATCTACAATTATTGCAACGTTCAACAAATGGA
>CAMIYC010000106.1 GCA_946402905.1 uncultured Prevotellaceae bacterium
ATTAAAGAATTACAGAATTATAGTTACCAAAGTATTTCGAGTCCTCCGAGCTCTCCGAATTCTCTGGGCTCTCGTTTCCCTCCCCTTTGGGGAGGGACAGGGAGGGCTTCTAAAGTGGTTGCTCTAAAGGAAAATTCTTTAATTCTCTAATTCTTGATAAAAAGAGAAAGTTCAGTTCTTTATTCTTCCACGATTCCTGCCTCGATCCATTTCTTGGCCACTTCTTCGGCGTCTTTGAGCGCCTGGTCGTAGTCGAGTGGGGTGTTTTCGTCTATCTGATAATTGTCGCAGAGAAGCTTGGCCAGGTCGGCAGCGGTGAAGTCCTTGCCCTGGATGCTGTTCCATAGGAATGCCGACGACTCATTCATGCTGATGATGTTGGTGAAGTCGATGTTCTCTAATCCTTCTGCCACAATAATCTGCTCACCGCAGACCTCGCGCAGGTTAAATCCTTTTTTTGCTTTCATATTCGTTTGGGTTTAAAAATTTTCAGCCATATCCTCCGGTGAAAAGCCAGGGGCCAGCGTCGTATCGGAGGGGTGATACGCATCCATATCCATGAATAGATGCGCCATTTCCAACCGTCTGTCCTGTCGATCGTCTGTCTGCCTTTGCGGTAGAAGCCTATCACACTGGCACGCAGGTCTGCCTTCGTGCAGTATTCGGGGCGCAGGTTGCCGTCGCCCATCAGCGTCACGTTCTCACCTTCCATCTTGATGATGCGGTGCAGCACGTAATGGCCCGGACCTACCTCCGCCAGGACAGGGTCGCCCACTTTCGGGTCGTTGAGCTTGGTCAGCAAGGCCTGGTCACGACGGTCTTCCAGGAAGGGACGCATGCTGATACCCCGGAGATTGAGCTTCACCGTGTGTCCTTTCTGCAGTTCTTCTATGATGACGGGGAATAGTTTGCTATTCTCAAATTGTATCTGTTGAGCCTTAGGCCTGCTTGCCCGACTGTCTTTGTTTGATGTTGCCATTTTGCCGTTTCTACTTATTCCTTCACAGCGATTGCGGCGTTACATACCTCGGCTGCCTCGCGGTTGGGCAGACAGTGCAGGATGTATACACCGGTCAGTTCTACAAGCTTGGTCACGATGTCGCAGAGATTGCGGAAGATGTCGACATCCCATTTCAGCGACGAGCACGACGGCAGCACGGAAGTGAAGGCCTCGATAGGACTCAGCTTGTCTACCTTATTCTCCAGGGCGCGGTCTATGCGCGTCAGGGCTCCTAATTTAGCTTTCGTGTTGCGGTAGCAGGGGGTCTTGCCGCTCCAGGGGGAGCCGTAGATATAGGCCTGGCCGTCGATGATACGTATGATGGGATTGTCGTCGTTCATCAGGTCGCATCCGGGCAGATACCGCAGCCACATGCTCACCTGGGTAGACTTGCCGGTGCCGCTGGCTGCGCAGAATGCGTAGCCGTAGCCGTTTTGCCTCACCAGTGAGGCATGTATCAGCACGGTGTCTTTCCAGCTTCCGGCCATGGCCATGGCGATGATCAGCACATTGTTGATGCCGAAACATCGCATGTCATAATTACCTTTCAGCGCACAGACGCATTTGTCAAATTTCTTGTTGGTCTGCATCATCGAGCATTCATTGCCCGAGATGTCTTTGAAGATAAACTGATAACCGCCGTCGGGCAGGACGTCGACCACGATGTCGCCGTTGCCACCCTCAAATTTCCTGATGCGCTGACGTTCTGTCTTGGCCACGGGGGTCAGGTCGTCGTCCACCTCAAGCTCAAAGAGCAGCGGAGCCTTGGCCTCTTCCACCATGAATGGAAGGCAGGAGCGTATCAGGCTGATGTTGTTGTAACGGTTGTCCTTGAAGGTTACTTTTATGTAATGCTCTGCAATGCAGAATATGCGGGTCTCTGTATTCATTGTTGGATATGGTCTCTAAGATGTTAATGGCGGGGTGGCATCGACGGCATTTCTGACTCCTGAGCCGACGACTTGGGCGATTGGTCCAGCTTCCCCTTTTCTTTTCTGCGCTTGGCCTTTTCCGCTTTCTTTGATGTGTTCTTTTTTTCTATAATCTCCGTCTCGTCGGTGATGAAGGGCTTGACAGCGGTAAACTGAAAGTCATCCTCATCGAGGGTGCGCAAGTCGAAGTTTTTCACCTTCTTCTTATTGGGCATATATCGCTCCTTCATCTTGGCATATTTTTTCAGGATGTCCTTTTCTTTCTCCGCAAAGCTCACGATACATGTGCGGTTGGGCTGGCCCTTGGAGGTGAAATAGTTCTTCAGCTGAGAGGAATACTCATTGCGGCTGATGAGAAAATCGGTCTTCTCGTCCAGCCACGCACTGTCTACGACTTGTACGTTGGTGATATAGACCACAGAGTCGTTGAAAGAAGCGGATAGACCGAATATGTAGATAGGGGTGCAATATACTTTGGCCGATGCGGCCAGTGTGCCGCACAAGGTGAGAATGACTGCCAGAAATATTGATTTTAATTTCATTTTATTATTATTCAGGGCAGAGCTTCCTTGGGCTCCATTCCTTGGTTTTTATTGTCCGAGATACGATTTGAGCAACTTGTTCTTGGTGTTGTGGCGCAGACGCCGGATGGCTTTCTCCTTGATCTGTCTCACACGCTCGCGGGTCAGTCCGAATTTGTCGCCGATTTCCTCCAAGGTCATCTCAGGCTGATTGATGCCGAAAAATGCCTCTATGATCTTGCGCTCGCGCTCGTTGAGCGTCAGCAGGGCACGGTTGATTTCATTTCTCAGCGACTCGGCCACCAGGGCATAGTCGGCTGTGGGGGTGTCCATGTTGGGCAGCACATCCAGCAGGCTGTTTTCCTCGCCGTCGACGAAGGGGGCGTCTACGGAGATGTGGCGGTTGTTCACCTTCAGGGCGTCCTCTATCTTGTCCTCCGGGATGTCGACCGAGGCAGCCAGCTCGTTGATGCTGGGGCGGCGCTCATGTTCCTGCTCAAACTTGTTGAGTATACGGTTGATCTTGTTGACAGAGCCCACTTGGTTGAGGGGCAGCCGCACGATGCGGCTCTGTTCGGCGATGGCCTGTAGGATGCTCTGGCGTATCCACCACACGGCATACGAGATAAACTTGAATCCGCGGGTCTCGTCAAATTTCTCTGCAGCTTTGATCAGCCCGAAGTTGCCCTCGTTGATCAGGTCGGGCAGGCTGAGGCCTTGGTTTTGGTATTGCTTGGCCACCGAAACCACGAAACGCAGATTGGCCTTGGTCAGTTTCTCAAGGGCCTTGCGGTCACCCTTCCTGATACGCTGAGCCAATTCTACTTCTTCTTCCACGGAGATCAGGTCTTCATGGCCTATTTCCTGTAGATACTTGTCAAGAGATGCGCTCTCCCGATTCGTAATCGACTTCGTGATTTTCAGTTGTCTCATGTGGCAAAGATATTAAGAGGATGCAAAAATACTAATTTCCTAAAGAAAAAACAAGCAAATCGGTAAATAATTGCTGATTTGCTTGTTTTTGTTGTTTCGAGGTGGACGATTAATTCCTAAACTTTCCCACCTTATTTTATCAAGAATTAAAGAATTAAAGAAATTTCATTCATACAGGAATTTATAGGAATTTGAGAAGAAATGGCAAGCCATTTCATTTTCTCCGCAAGTGGGATTCCCGTCGCTTGCGACGGATAATTCTCGATAATACTTTTATTGATTATAAATTCTTAAATTCTTAAATTCTTGATAAACAATTTGTTACAATCGCTTTAAGGGTGGAAAACTTCAGTTAATTCTTGCTCAGGTCCACTGCGAAGTATTTCTTCTTGCCGGTGGGGTAGAGGCCCTGGATGTAGAGCACGGGCTCCTTGCTCGTCGAGGCGTCTTTCACCACTTTCTGCAGGTCGTCGAGTGTCTTCACCGGTGTGTCGTTGATCTTCTGGATGATGAAGCCCTTGGCCAGGCCGGCGTCTTTCATCACGCCGTTGTCGATCTTCGTGATCTCAAGGCCGTAGGAGATTTCCAGCTGCTTCTTCTGAGCATCGCTGATCTCTTTGAAGTTGGCGCCCAGCACGTCAAGGTCGGCGGTCTTCACCACGTCGGTGCTGCCCTGGGTGTTCTTCAGCGTCACCACCTTTTCTTTCTTCACCTTCTTGTGCAGGAAGGTGATCTTGGCTTTGTCACCTGGACGCTTGCCGGCAAGCACTTCGTTGAGCTCGGCCAGCTTGCCCACTTTCTTGCCGTCGATGCCTATGATCACGTCGCCCTCTTCCATGCCGGCTTCAGCGGCGGCACCACCGTCTTCCACCTTCATCACATACACGCCGTCGTTGGTGCCCAGGTCCACTTCTGTGCCCTTTGCTTTCTGCGAGTCGATGTAGTTGTGTACGTCCATGCCTTGTATCATGAGCACGGCGCGCTGCACGGTGCCGAATTGCTTCAGGTCGGCCACCACTTTGTTCATGATCGTAGTGGGGATGGCAAATCCATAGCCGCTGTAGCTGCCGGTCTGCGAGTAGAGCATGGCATTGATACCTACCAGCTCGCCCTGGGTGTTGACCAGTGCACCGCCGGAGTTGCCCTGGTTGATGGCTGCATCGGTCTGGATAAACGACTCCAGGTCGTTGGCATAGAGCGAGCGTGCCTTGGCACTGACGATGCCGGCGGTGACGGTGGAGTTGAGGTTGAATGGATTGCCCACGGCGATCACCCATTCGCCTACCTTCAGCTTGTCAGAGTCGCCGATGGGCAGTGTGGGCAGGTTCTTGCCGTCTATCTTGATGAGAGCCAGGTCGGTGGTCTTGTCATTGCCGATGATGCGGGCGGAGAACTCACGGTTGTCGTTCAGGGTCACGGTCAGCTCGTCGGCACCTTCCACCACATGGTTGTTGGTCACGATATAGCCGTCGGCCGAGATGATCACGCCCGAACCGCTTGCCTCGCGCTTAGGAGTCTGTACCTGTCGGCGCTGTTTCTCACCGTTGTTGGGGGTGCCGAAAAATCCGAAGGGATCGCTGAAGAAATCGCTGAAGGGGTCAGACTCCACCTCCACGGTCTTGATCTTGGAGTTTTGTACATATTTGATGTGTACTACAGCCGGCAGGGCTTTTTCTGCTGCATAGGTGAGATCCACTTGTCCGCCGGGGACTACTGCTGCAAGGCTGGCTGATGTGCATGCCGGAGTAAAGCTGAGCGCAAGGGCAAATGCTGCCGCTCCCAGAAATGTCTTTTTACTTTTCATTGTCATGTTATATTGTTTTGTTTAACTTTTTCTGATTTCACCATGCAAATTTAGACGCAAAAAATGTTAATCTTCAATTTTGCGGTAATATTTGTCCTCTTTTAACAATCCTGACTGACATCTTAACGTGAGTTTGCGAGAATTGACAAAAAATTTAGTTTTATTTACGTATCACAACTGACATTCTGACATGTGCATCACCTCCCCGCCTCACAACCTCCCCACCTCACAACCTTCCCACCTCACAACCTCCTCACCTCACAACCTCAAAACCTCAAAAATATTTTGACTTTCACTTTTTTTGCATTAATTTTGCACCGCAAAAGCAGAATCCCGGTCTGTCGCTGGCACATACAGTGCGAGAGGAAAGTCCGGGCAGCACAGGGTGCTCCACTTCCGAAAATAGAAGCTATTGGTGACAGTAGGCGTAGGCAGAAGAAAACAACCGCCTCGGCTTCGGCTGGGGTAAGGGTGAGAAGGTAGTGTAAGAGACTACCAGCCGGCGGGTGATCGCCGGGCTGTGTCGACTGGAGGCTGCAAGTTCGCGTATACCATCGTCTGAGGGTTGCCCGCCCGACTCACTCCGAT
>CAMIYC010000107.1 GCA_946402905.1 uncultured Prevotellaceae bacterium
GCCATTGTAGCAAAAGCCATTGGCATTTCAAGAGCAACGTAAAATCGAGATTATCTTCCAAATGTCAGAATCTGATTTAGCTGCTTCTCTCAGATAATCAAACATTTCAGTCATGTTATTATAGGCGCGCAAGTCGCAATGTCAGATTTCCAAGGTCCAAGGCTTAGGAACACCGGAGATGATTGAGAAGATTGGCCAGCAGAACTGGCTGTTTACATAATTTTAAATATTTAGAAGTATGAAAGAGAAAGTATTACAGGCCATGCGTGAGGCCGGGAAGCCCGTCTCCGCAGGCGACGTGACCAAGGCGTTGGGTGCCGACCGCAAGGAAGTGGACAAGGCTTTTGCCGAACTGAAGAAAGAAGGCGCCATCGTTTCGCCCGTTCGCTGCAAGTGGGAGCCGGCAGCCAAGTAGTTGAACGCATTGACAACGAGGCGTAAGCGGCTTCTGCCGTTTCTGCCTCTGTTGTCTGTGCGAGATTTCTGAGACAATTCATCTAATTAGACAACTAAACATTCAACAACAATGGAAATAAAAGCAATCCGTATGTTTGACGGTGGTTTTATGAACCAGCCGTTTGCCTTCGGTGGTGAGGAAGGCAAGGACCTGTTTGACGAACAGATCATCTACCGCAGCAGTCTGCAAAATTTTCTCATCGACACGGGCAGTGAAGTCATCCTTGTAGACACGGGATTCAAGGCCGACTTTGCCGCACCCGCCAAGAAGTTAGGCGCTCCCCTCTACATGGGTGAGAAGGTGGCCAGTTACATGGAGGCGTTCGCTGCCGCCGGCTACCGGCCGGAGCAGGTGACGAAGATCCTCATCACCCACAAGCACCCTGACCATACAGCAGCTTTGCAATACTTCCCCGGTGCCAAGGTGTATATCTCTCCCGAGGATGCCGACGCGATGAAACTGGAAGGAGACAACATCGTCCGTGCTGAGTATGGGACAGTTTACAAGAATTTCCCCAACGCACAGCAGGTAGCCCCCGGCATCTGGTTTGTCGAGGCCAAAGGCCACACCAAGGGCAACAGTATTATCATCGCCGAGAACGACGGCCTGTATTATATGTTTCATGGCGACGTGACCTATTGCGATGCAGCCTTGAAGGGCAACAAACTGAGTATTGTCTTTGAGGACAAGGACGCCGCCCGTGAGACATTGGACCGTGTGCGCGAGTTCATCAAACAAAATCCTACCGTCTATCTGTCTACTCATTGCCCCGAAGGCTATGAGAACCTTGAGATGAAACGGATAATGAAGCTTTAAAATGGACCGCAATTCTCAAATCATCCGCACCAGCTGGATAGGCATTGCCGCCAATGTGCTTTTGGCCGGATTCAAGGCCGCTGTGGGCATTCTTGCCAGTTCAGTCGCTATCGTGATGGATGCCGTCAACAACCTGAGTGACGCGTTGTCGAGTGCCATCACCATAATAGGTACCAAACTGTCGCAGCGGCCAGCCGACCGAAAGCACCCATTCGGCTTCGGGCGGATAGAATACTTTAGTGCTATCATCATCGCCGTCATCGTGCTGTCGGCGGGCATCACCTCACTCATCGAGTCGGTGAAGAAAATCATCCACCCCACGCAACCGAGCTATACCACGGTGATGCTCATCGTTATCGTGGTGGCCATCGTGGTGAAACTGGTGTTGGGGCAGTATGTCAAGCGAAAGGGCGAGCAGTTGAAGAGCGATGCGTTGATCGCCTCTGGTTCCGACGCCTTGTTTGATGCCGTCATCACGTTGGCTACGCTCATCTCTGCGGGCATTATGTTGCTATGGGGTGTATCACTCGACGGCATTCTGGGCGCACTGATTTCTGTTGTCATCATCAAGGCTGGTTTTGAGATGCTTGCCTCTCCTGTCAATGAGTTGTTGGGAACCAGTATCCCTGCCGAACTCACAAGTCAGATCAAGAAAGAGGTTTCCGACTTTGAGGGCGTGCATGGCGTTTATGACTTGATCCTGCACAACTATGGCCCCGACGTGAAGATAGGCTCGCTGCACATCAACGTCTACGACACGATGTCTGCACATGATATTCATGGCCTTACGCGCAGAATCACCACACAGATGTTTGAGCGTCATGGAATCATTATGACCGTCGGCATCTACGCTCTCGCTACGGGAGATAATCGTCTTGCCGAATTGCAGTCGCGAGTGATGCAAACCCTGGCAGCTCGCAAGGATATCGTTCAGGTGCATGGCTTCTACTATTCCGCAAAGGACAAGATGCTCTCCTTGGATGTCGTGCCCGACATCTCTGTTCACGATGATGCCGCTCTCGTCAACCAACTTGTCGACAAGATACAGCCCTTAGTGCCCGACACACATGTGGTCGTCGTGGTGGACCACAATTACAGTGAATAGCCTTGCCGACATCTACCTGCAGCCGATACTCGGCATCTACCCGACATCGAGCTCTCGTATGTGCTGGAGCTGAAATACCTCCCCTCGAGAGTGACGGATGCCGAAGTGGCGGCTGCGTGTGAGAAGGCTTGGCCCTGCGCTCAGTCCACGCAGAAATGGAGATTTAGTTGATTCTTTTCTTCAGTCTTGCTGGATTGCCGGCCACCAAGGTTCGAGGTTCCACATTTTCAGTGACTACAGAACCAGCAGCAATGACGGCTCCATCACCAATCGCCACTCCTGGCAAGATGGTTGAATGACCGCCAATCCACACATCGTCACCTATTGTAATGGGTATCCCATAACCGTCAAGTGTTCGACCTTCAGGCTGTAATCGATGGCCAGCTGTATAGATGCCCACATCAGGTCCGATCAGACAGTTATGACCAATACGGATTTCAGCCACGTCGAGCATCGTGCAATTGTAGTCGGCATGGAAATGATCTCCTACATGAATGTTCTTACCAAAGTCGCAGTGAAAATTGTCGCCGATGAAGGGATTGCTCCCCACATCGCCAAACAATTCTTTCACAATATCCTGTTTCTTGGAAAAATCAGCCAAAGTGAGACTGTTCAACTGCTTGACCAACTCAGAAGTCCTGACCATCAGTGACAGCATATCTTCACTTATCTCTGTTCTGCTGAATGTTATCTTTTCCATATATTTCAATTTATCTTTGGGAGCCCAAATAGCTTGTCGTTGGGATCCTCTATCATTTCATCTGCTCCAATAGTCTGGCCAGTGCCTCAAGGTCGCGGGCATCCACTTTCAGGTCGAGCAGGTTGCCGTTGCGGTCGAAGAGTTTGTAGGTGGGCCAGGCGTGTATGTTCAGGTGGTGCTCGATGGCTGTCTGCTGGTCGCTGGGCAGGTTGAAGTGGGCCACGTTCGGGCCGCTTACGTTGTACTCCTTGATAACGTTCTCCCATGCCGTCTGTGGACTGTCATTGGCCAGATATAGGAACTCAATATCATAGTCTTTCAGGCGGGCGTACTCCTCGGTGGAGTGGGAGAGTGCCTCACGGCAAGGTCCGCACCACGTGCCCCAGACATCAAGCAGCACAAACTTCCCCTTGTAAGGCTCGAGGATTTTTTTCAGCAGCGCCTCGCCTTCTGAGATATCCTTGAGGTTGTCGGATGACTTGAGTACCAGTTTGTCGAACTCGCGGTTCTCGATGGCAAGATAATAGTTGCTTTGCTTCTCTATCATCGCGATGCCCGCGGGATTGGCGACCAAAGCCTTCAGCGTGTCGATGACCATCGGCGACAGCGACATGTGCGTGTTGCCAATCTCATAGTTGACCAACCGTGTGAGCCAGATGTCCTTGAAGTCTTGGTCGGCCCCTAACGAATCGAGGGCGAAAGCCTCTTGCTTCATTCGGACGACGAGATCGACACCTTTCAGCACTTTCTTGCCTCTCGGCCCGTTGACAAGTTTGTCCACCTCGGCAATCATATCGGCATTGTCGGCATTCAGTTTTTCGGCCACCTTCTGCTTTTCTTCTGGCGTCGGTGCGGCTTCAACCTTGGCATTGGCATCTATCAACCAGTCCTTCCATCGGTTCAGCAGCGACAGTTCCTCGTCGTTCGAGGCGATTTGGTCATTGAAATCATAGACGTTCCAGTTCACCCTCCACACCCGTTTGCGCATCACCTCGCGGAGATAATCGCGCATGAATGAGGTGAAGTCACGATAGAGCGTATAGGGTTTGATAGCCTTCTGCCAACATTCCTTGTCCAAGAAGTCCATGTATTCCCGTGGCATCTTGTAGTTTGGAAAGTGGTAACTGGCCTGTGTCATCGACTCGCCCAAGATGTTCTGATAATATCCCGCCACATAGTCCTGATAGCGCTGCGAGAGATTGGGGTGGTTGGCGACCCATTGCTTCATCTCGCCCATCTGCGCCTGCCTGACGCTGTCCGCCTTTGCCAGATAAGTCATAGGGTCAAGGTCGCGACGACTGCGGTCTATTTTGGCCGTAGCCCATGAATGGGGATGCGCCAACAACTCGTTCTGCACGCGTACGTCATCGCCCATCCAAAGCGTCTGTCCCGTCTTGAAGTCGTTGAGGAAGAAGTAGGTCTTGCCAGGTTCCAGCACGGTGCTCTTGCTCGACCTGCCCCAGTCGAGGAATGCCTGCGAGGTGTTGACCAACGGCATTTTCAGGGTGAAGTGCCCCAACGAATCCATCAAGGCGTATGCACTCCCTTGCTCATTCTCCGTGCTGAAGATATTCTCCATGCCCACCTGAAACTCGCGGCCTTTGCGCTGCCACACTTCCTGCGGCATATCCTTCAACCATCCAATAATCGTCACGCTGTCGCCTGCCCTGTAGCCATTGTCCACAAAGCCCTTACGTGTGTCTTTCGTTGGGTAGTCGGGTAGGGTGGTGCCGGTTATCGGACTGCAAGTGACGGGTTTGGCACTGCCAATTGCAATGGTGCGCAGGCCCTTTTTCATCTTACTCACTTTGACGTTGGCGCCATTGTCGAGCGTCAGGGTGTAGGCATCCTTCTTTTCTGTCTGGCTGACAATGTCATGCACCCTATTGCCATAGATGACATGTTTTGGCATGAATCCGATGAGCCAGTCTCCAGTCGCGTTGTTGCGCCAGTAGGTATCGGCAATGCCCGTGGGCGTGGGCTGGTTCTCAGCATCGCGTACGTTGGCAAGGGTCCATGCGTTAGGCTCTGCCACGCCTATCGTATAAGTGTTGGTTGGGATAGGCTCAAAGATGAGTGAGAAGTCCACCTTGCCGTCTGCCGGGATTATATAGGGTTCGGTCAGGGAGATGACCGTTGCTCCTTTTGCAGCATAATCCTTGCCGTCGGCTCGCAATATGGGTTTTGTGGCGATGGGGATTGTGTCTCCCGCCATCTGCTGAGGCACTTCCAAGTGGAAGAATACCTCAGTGTGGTCATCGTATATTGATACTTTAGTGATTTTGATGAAAGGCACGTTGACGTAGCCCGTCACTATCTTGTTCCATACTTTTGTCTGTGCCTGTCCTGCCACAGCCATGAGTACGAGCAGAATAGTGATGAATGTGTCGCGTTTTTTCTTGCCCATTGTATAATCTAAATTCCGCAGCACTTTAGTTAAACATTTTTTATAAGTTCCTGAGCAACAAAA
>CAMIYC010000108.1 GCA_946402905.1 uncultured Prevotellaceae bacterium
GTAGGCGCCTATCAGGAGATTCTGGGCGACATGCACAACCTCTTCGGCGACACCAACGCCGTGCACATCTCCGTCAAGGACAAAGGCTACCACATCGACCAGATCATCGACGGAGAGACCGTGGAGGAGGTGCTCAAATACGTGCAATACAACCCGAAGAAACTGGTGCGCCAACTGGAAATCTGGGTGACCAAGAGCGTAAAAGAGGGCAAGATCACCCTGGAGGAAGGCAAGGAATTTCTCTCCAACTACCGCTCCGGCCTCTACGGCTATACCTATCTGGAATAAAGTCCCCAACTATGAAACATCCTCTGAACATCATCAAAGTGGGCGGTGCCATCGTCGAAGACGAGACACAGCTCACCCAGTTGATCACACGCTTCGCCACCGTCGAAGGCCATAAAGTGCTCGTGCACGGCGGCGGCCGCAGCGCCACACGCATTGCCGCAGCACTGGGCATCGAGAGCCGTATGGTCGACGGCCGCCGCATCACCGACGGCGAGACACTCAAAGTGGTGACCATGGTGTATGGCGGACTGGTCAACAAGAACATCGTGGCCCGACTGCAAGCCCACGGCATCGACGCCCTGGGCCTGACCGGGGCCGACATGGACGTGATACACGCCCACAAGCGCCCCGTCAAGGACATCGACTACGGCTACGTGGGCGACGTAGACCGCGCCGACGGTCGCAAACTGAGCCTCCTCATCGAGCAGGGTATCACCCCCGTGCTTGCCCCGCTCACCCACGACGGCCAGGGGCTCCTGCTCAACACCAACGCCGACACCATCGCTGCTGAGGCCGCCAAGGCTCTCTCCCCCTACTACGACGTGACGCTGACCTATTGCTTTGAGAAAGAAGGCGTGCTCGACAGCCAGGGGCAACTCATCCCTGTCATCACCCGCGAGAGCTTCGCCCGGCTGGTGGCCGACGGTACCATCAGTGGCGGCATGATACCCAAGATAGACAATGCGCTCGACGCCATCGCCCATGGCGTGGGCAGAGTGATCATCACCCAAGCTACCGCACTCGGCACAGAGAACGACAGCAGACACACCCTCATCACTGCGTGAGGACGACACGAGGGCGCCTTTCGTGTTAACAAACATTAATTTTCTCCTGCTTATGTAACTATCCCCCTCCACCATTCGTCATTCCTTTAGAAAATATGAGAAATATCAGTTTTCGCCACGATGTCCTTCCGCTGAAAGACATGCTCTACAGACTGGCTCTGCGCATCACCCTCAATCACGAGGAAGCTGAAGACATCGTACAAGACACGCTCATTAAAGTATGGAACAAGCGTGACGACTGGGATGACATCGAGTCGATAGAGGCATTCAGCCTCACCGTGTGCCGCAACCTGGCACTCGACCACCTGAAGCAAAAGAGCCATCACAACGAGTCGCTCGACAGCGTAGGTATCGACACACTCGACAAAGGGCACACCCCCTATGAGCAGATGTTGCAGAAAGACCGTATGCGGCTGGTGAAGCGCATCGTCGACACACTGCCTGAGAAACAACGCAGCTGCATGCAGCTCAGAGACTTTGAGGGCAAGGCTTACAAAGACATCGCCACCATCCTGGGCATCACTGAGGAGCAGGTGAAAGTAAACATCTACCGAGCCCGCCAGACCATTAAGCAAAAGTATCAACAGATTGAAGATTATGGACTATAAATACATCGAACAGCTGATGGAGCGCTACTGGGAGTGCGAAACCACCCTGGAGGAGGAGCACATCCTGCGCACATTCTTCGCTCAGGAGAGCGTTCCGGCAAGCCTGCTCCCCTACAAAGACCTGTTCACCTATGGTCTGAAAGACCAGGAGGAGCACCGGCTGGGAGATGACTTCGACCGCCGCATGCTCGACTTGATAGGCGAGCCTGCTCCCGTCAAGGCCCGCACCATACATCTCACCGAGCGGCTCATGCCACTCTTCAAGGCGGCAGCCATCGTGGCCATCATCCTCACCCTGGGCAATGCGGCACAAGTGGCCTTCCAGCCCAAGGCTCCTGTCAACATCGCCAACGCCGACGAATACACCAGCACCACTGAAGGTGTGTCGGTGGCCAAGGTCGACACCATGAAGCAAGACTCGATGCGCACGGTGAAGATGACAGAGGTGACCCTCATCAAATAGAACATTTCTATGCTTTCTCTATAAAACCAACCGTTTAGTAAAACAAAAAAAAGAAACTGTGAAGTTTCAATTCTCTCAAATTTTTCATAACATACTAATGTAAGGACTGACCGTTGCCCTGGGGGCAACGGTCGTTCTATGAGAAGAATTGCATGATAGGATACCTGTTGATGATCACGGCTATACTATTGGTGCCCGACATCATGATCTGGCATCAATATCTGTCGCATGCACCATTAGCATGGCAGGTATCAGGAACCATCCCCACGCTCACTGTCTTCGCCACACTGATCATTGCCCTGACACGCATACTGGGCATGAGCAGAGGCATGCTCCTCTTTTTCAGCAGTTTCCTGCTTATCGCCGTGCCCAAGATGGTATTTGCACTGGTGGCCTGGGCTCTGGGCTGGCCGTGCGGTCTGGCGGTCGCCCTGCTCACCATGGGACTGGTGATTTTCGGATTCATCAAGGGATGGCGCACGCTGGTGGTCAGAGAGGTATGCTGCCACTCTGCCGACCTGCCATCCGCCTTCGACGGCTACCGCATCCTGCAGATCTCCGACCTGCATATCGGCACCTTCGCCACCCATCCCGAATTCATCAGCGAGATGGTGGAGACCGCCAACTCCCTCAACGCCGACCTTATCGTCTTCACCGGCGACCTGGTCAACGTGCTGCCACAGGAGGCAGAGCCATTCCTGCCCACGCTCAGCAAGCTGCATGCAAAAGACGGCATATACTCCATCCTGGGCAATCACGACTACGAAGACCTGCCCCTGCTGCTACGCTATGAGCAGGAGACAGGATGGGAGGTGCTGAAAAACGAGCACCGGCTGCTCACGAGAGGCGACCAGTCCATTGCCCTCATCGGCGTAGAGCACGTGGGCAATCCGCCCTTCGGCACCCGTGGACGACTGATGGACGCCATCAAGGGTTTGCCCGACGGCATGTTCAAGGTGCTGCTCACACACGACCCCACCCACTGGCGGCTGGAAGTGCTCGACAAGACCGACATCCAGCTCACCCTGTCGGGGCACACCCATGCCGGGCAGATCAAGATAGGCCCTTTCTCCCCCGCCCGGGGTGTGTACAAAGAGTGGCACGGCACCTACACCGACCATGGGCGCATGCTCCATGTCTCGGCAGGCATCGCCGGCAGGCTGCCCTTCCGCCTCTTCGCCTGGCCGGAGATCAATATGATCAAGTTGGAGAGTTGATGGCAACGCGGCACGCCGCGTCCCTACATTTGTGACAGAGAGTTTTCTTTGACTACTTAAAAATAAGGATAAGATATGATGACAAAAAAAATGTTTCTGACCGTATTACTGACGGTCTGTGCGATGACAGCATCACCGCAAGCCATGATACAGCATCCATGGCAAGGCAAGAGAGTGGCCTATTTCGGCGACAGCATCACCGACCCCCGCAACAGTGGGTCGAATAAGAAATGGTGGGGTTTCCTGCAAAAATGGCTCAACATCGAGCCGTATGTCTATGCCGTGAGCGGGCGCCAGTGGAATGACATCCCCAACCAGGCACGCCAGTTGAAAGAGCAGCATGGCGACGACTTCGACGCCATCCTCATCTTCATCGGCACCAACGACTTCAACGCTGCCGTGCCCGTGGGCGAGTGGTACAACATCACTGAAGACTCTGTGCTCACCGCCGTGCACAAGCCCAAGAACGTGTCGCTGCGCCGCCGCCGTCAACCGTCGATGAACAAAGACACCTACCGTGGCCGCATCAACATCGCCATGAGCCAACTCAAGGAGATGTATCCCACCAAGCAAATCGTGCTGATGACCCCTATCCACCGCAGCTACTTCTACGGCAACGAGAAAAACATCCAGCCCACAGAGGAATATCAGAACGAATGCGGCCAGTGGCTCGACCCCTATGTGGAGAGCGTGAAGGAGGCCGGCAACATCTGGGCCGTGCCCGTGATCGACATGAACTCCGCGTCGGGTCTCTATCCCATGGCTGCCTCGCAGATAGTCAATTTCCACAACGAGAACGACCTGCTCCATCCCAACGACCTGGGGCATCTTCGCATGGCCCGCACCGTCATGTATCAGCTGCTGGCTCTGCCCTGCACTTTTGAAGAGTGAAAACAACCCGTGGAAAAAGTTGATTTCTTCCAAATCCAAGGTAGGATGCATCTCGGCAAAAGAAATAAATGCATTTATTTCATTTTGCTCTCGATTTTCACTACCTTTGCAGGAAAAAAAGCGAAACACCATACATGGAACAGAAACACTACAAACGCACGACCGTGACCGCCGCCCTGCCCTACGCCAACGGCGGTGTGCACATCGGTCATCTGGCAGGCGTCTATGTGCCTGCCGACATCTACGTGAGATACCTGCGTCTGAAGAAGCAGGATGTGATTTTCATCGGCGGCAGCGACGAGCACGGCGTGCCCATCACCATCCGCGCCCGCAAGGAGGGCGTCACTCCACAAGACGTGGTAGACCGCTATCACCAGATGATCAAAGACTCCTTCAGCGAGTTTGGCATCTCTTTCGACATCTACTCCCGCACCACCTCGAAGATACATCATCAGTTTGCCGCCGACTTCTTCCGCAAGCTCTACGACGAGGGTAAGCTGACCGAGGAGACCACCACCCAATACTATGACGAAGAGGCCCATCAGTTCCTGGCCGACCGCTACATCACCGGCGAGTGCCCCCACTGCCACAACGAGGGAGCCTATGGCGACCAGTGCGAGAAATGCGGCCGCGACCTCTCGCCCACCGAGCTGATCAACCCCCGCTCCACCATCAGCGGCTCACAGCCTGTGATGAAGGAGACCAAGAACTGGTATCTGCCGCTCAACGAGTATCAGGACTGGCTCAAGCAGTGGATCCTCGAAGAGCACAAGGAATGGCGCTCCAACGTCTACGGCCAGTGCAAGTCGTGGCTCGACATGGACTTGCAGCCCCGCGCCATGACACGCGACCTCGACTGGGGCATCCCCGTGCCCGTGGAAGGTGCTGAGGGCAAGGTGC
>CAMIYC010000109.1 GCA_946402905.1 uncultured Prevotellaceae bacterium
CCGCATTCACAAGGGTCTGGCCAAACAGATAAGGACCAACCAAGACACCAGCTACGATATACCCCAGCACCACGGGCTGCTTTAACAACTTAAACAGAATACTGACTACAGCCGCTGTAATCATCAATACGTATAAATCTTGTACCATACCTAACTATTTTATATCATCGATGCAAAGATACGAAAAAGTAAGAACAAAAACAAATAAATCTCGCTTTAATTACCGAAAACGGATGGCAAGCAAGGTCAGGTCATCGCTTTGCTGGGCACCCAATGCAAATTGATGTACCGCTTCTTTGACGGTATTGACGATACCCTCGGGTTTCAACTGCTGCTTCACGCAATCTTCGAGCACCTTCTGGGTACGGTCATGACCGAACTGCTCTTCTTTCGTGTTATTGGCCTCAGTAAGTCCGTCGGTATAGAGGAAAATGGTGCTGCCGGGACTTAGCGTGGTTTCCTGCAGGGTGAATTCGACATCCTCTAATGGACCGACGGGCTGGTTGGAATCACAAGCAAGTCTCACGGGCTTATCACTTAATATATATGGTGGATTGTGGCCTGCATTACAGTATTGCAGATGACCTGACTGCAGGTCGAGCACTCCGTAGAAGAGGGTGAGGAATGAACAAGAAACGTTATCCTTGCTGGCGACATCGTTGAGAGAACGTATGATGCGGGCTGGATTGCTTTCATCGCGCGTGAAAGTCCACAACAAAGAGTGGGCATAGGCCATGAACATGGCGGCGGGGACCCCCTTGCCACAGACGTCACCGATACAGAAGTAGAACTTCCCGTCGCGAATCATGTGGTCGAACAGGTCACCTCCCATCTCACGGGCGGGCAACAGTGTTCCGAAGACATCGACATTGTCGAAGGCCCTATGGCCAAGCGGCATCATATTCTGCTGAATCTGACTGGCCAGTTGCAACTCGGAGGACATGCGACTCTTATCTGAATTTGACTTACGGAGTTGCTTCAGTTTTAGAGTGGTGCGGTAATGGCTATAGCCAAGGGCCAGCAGGGCTGAGCCTGCTATAACATTAAGAATATTACTCAGATGTGACATCGTTTCGCAATTTTAATTTTTACATTTTTAAATTGTTACATTTTTACATTTTTCACGACCGTCAGGATATTCTCGCCTCCTGAGTAGTCGTAGGTCACTGTATCCATATACTTGATAACCATGAAGATGCCAAGTCCGCCAATCTTACGGTTTTCCAGCGGCACAGTGAAGTCGGGTTCTTCTTTGTCAAGCGGGTTAAAAGGCTGACCGCCATCGTGGAAACGCAGGGTGATGCTCTTTTCATCGCGCATGATTTCCACATCGAGATAATCAGAATTGGAATAATCAACAATATTCAGCACAATTTCTTCTATCACCACGCTGAGTTTTCCCCAAGGGTCATCCGCCGACGCCACCTCTTCATGCCGGAGGATGGCATCAAGGATATCGAGCGACTTGCCCTGAATAGGTTGAAAATGCAATCTGGTCATAGCCTCACCTCAAAAACGGATGGGTTAATCATCGTCTTGTCCCAGCCTCATGGAATAGCACACCACATCGTTGTTAGCGGCATACTCGTCGAGCGACTCCTTGCTGCGTACCACTTTTCTATTCTCGACCTTCAAGAACTTGATAGAGGAGGCAAGCCCAATCATCTTGAGTGTGCTATAAATCTCTTTGGCACAATTCACGAATACGATTTCCGGATGCTGGCCCAATCTTTGTTTTGCAAAGTAAACCACCCTAAGGCCACTACTTGAAAGCGACAGCAATTCAGAAGCATCGAAGACCACTTTCTCAATAGCTTCACCCATAAACTTGGCCAGCTCATCCTGCAATAAAGGTGCATTGGTCGTATTCAGACTCCTACCAAGGGTGATAACCAGTGCTGTGCCATTTTGAGCAATTTTAAAATCATTCATATTGTCATGTATTTAATTCATTGATTAAACAGTGCCTCGATCTCGGCATCGTGAGAGATTTCCATCTCATTGTCATCGGTATCTTGTTCTGCATACAGCTCATTGTCTTCATGAAGGTAGCGCTGGTAGCCCTCCTCGATCTCGTTTTGCTTCTGCTGCAGCATCTTATCACACTCTTCCCTCGCTTTATCATAGACTTTCTTGAAGCCTTTCCTTGCCTCGTCGACATCCTGAGGCGACATCTGGGTATAGGGCTCCACGAGCCGAGCCTGCAGGTCGGCATAGGCGAGATCCAGGTTGGCGAGACACTCTTTGTGGAAGAGCTTGGTGGTCTCGTTCAGCAGTTTGCGGCGATCCTTATCTACTGGCGGCATGGTATAGAAGACATGCTGGGTGTCAGCCCCTCCCTCCATCTCGGCCTTATCGGTCTTGAGTTCCATCTTGAATTCTGGATGGGCATCGAGGACGCCGGTGATGATGTCCTGTAGGTTGTTCTGGTTCTTGGGATAGACATCAAAGGAGAAATCGTCGGGCCTCAGGATATTGGCCACATCTTCCAGATTATACTCCGTGCCAGCCACAAAGACGGTTACGGGCATCAGGGCAGTGGGTTCTGCCTTGACGCAGAGGTTTGACATCCGATAGTTGAAGAGCATGTTATAGCCCTTTAGTTTCTTCGCAAAATCGATTGTCTCAAATGAAATATAATTGTTCATAACTTCAATTTTTCAATTCTTTAATTTTTCAATCCTTCAAATCTTCCGCCTTGAGTTTGGCGCTCAGGCTGCCGCCGCCGGCACCGACGGCCATACCGTCCTGGATGTTGGGCGACTTGAACGAACTCTTGGCCTCGATGTTGTCGATGGTTGCCTTTGGCACCTTCAGCTCGTCCTTCACCTCTGTCTTGCCGTAGATCTCCGTCTTGCTGCCGCCCGCAGAGAGGTTGCCGCCTTCGAGCTGTACCAGAGCCTTGCCCTCGTCCTGCTGGATCTCCAGCGTCTTGTCGGCAAAGGCACCGATCTCCTCGGACACCACCTGCACCTTCTTCGACTTGACATCCTTCGACTTCGCACCCACATACATCTTCTCCGCGACGATGGTCATTGTACTTCCTTCGGCCAACTTGTCGTCGGTGCGCTTCTCTTTCTCCACGTCCATCGACTTCACGCTGACGGCCTTGGCATTGATGCTCACGCTGCCCGTAGCCTTGCCTTCGGTATCAGTGGCCGAGAGGTCCATCTTCTCGGCACGGATGGCCACCTTGCTGTCGGCCGTGAGTGCTTTCTCCTTGGCCTCGCCGTTCTCTATGTCGGTGTCGGTACTCTCCACGGTGAAGGTCTTCGAGTGTACGATGACGTCACCCTCCGAGGTGTAGTTCACCTTGGTCATCTTGCCTTTGTCATCCACCTCCACGTTGGCGGAGCCTTCTGTGGATACCTCGATGGTCTTGGCGCGCAGTTTGATCTTGCTATCGTCAGTAAGTTGTTTCTCCTTGTATTTTTTGTCGGCCACCTCATAATCGACACCCTCGATGGTGATGTTCTTCGACGTCAGCTTGAATTCGCCCTCAGCTGTATAGGTAGCCTTCTCAAGTATTCCTTCTTCGTCGAATTTCAGGTCGGCACCGCCTGCCGTGGCCATCTCAATGTTCATGGCCACCACGCTCACCTTGCCTTCCTTATTCAGTGCTCCTTCCTTGTCCAGGGAAGCGACGCTCACCGTGTTGGCTGCGATGGTGATTCCCGACTCTTCGTTGTCGCGCAGATTGTTCTCGCCGTCGGCAGATGTCAAGCTGATGTTCTCACCCGTGATATTGACACTCGCTCCGGTCGGTTTTTTCTTGAAGTCGTCGCCCTTCTTGATTTTCGACTTCTCGTCCTTGAAGCACTTCAGTCTCCGGTTGGTCTCTGCCAGCATAGACAGAATCTCTGCATAGGCGTAGGTCTCCTCAGTAATCGACATGGAGAGAGCCTCTATCTCTTCAGACACTTGCCTGATTTCCATATAGTTCGTACGAACATTCTCGTAGTCTTTTGCCAGCGTATCCCTTTTCTCTATCAGTTCCTCCATCTCTTTCTTCAGATCCGTGAACGACTTCTTATGGGCACTGGCTTGCTCCTTGAGATAGCCTTTCTGTTTCTCAGTCTCACTGATCAAGTCTGTCAGGCGTCCTTCTCGGCTTTCCGCCGTCATAGCAGCATGCACGTCGATGGTCTTGTCGGCATGGATGCGCACCCCGCTGCCGCCCGTGGGCGCCGTGGGGGCTGAAAAGGCCCCTTCGGCATCGTCGCTCTGGATGATGATATTGCGCGCCTGGCTGACCACCTCCGACAGCGATCCTACGACATGCTCCCGCCCGTCGGTGCCCGGGTCTTCGGCAATCTCGCGGATGCTGGGTGCCCGGAACTCCAGGCGGCCGCCCTCTCCGGCTCCCTCGACACCTACCTGGGTGCCTCGGACGATGACCTTGGAGCCTCCCGCAAAGAGGGTGCCGTTGCGGTCGACATTGCCAATGATGATTTCCGGTGCCGACAGCACCAGCCGCTGGGTGTCGCGCACATAGCGACCTTTCTGCAGCTCTGCCACTACGTCGAGCTTTATCTGCTGCATCTCTGCCTTGCACTTCCTGATCTCCGCCAGGTCTTTCTCTACGCTGCTCTCAAA
>CAMIYC010000110.1 GCA_946402905.1 uncultured Prevotellaceae bacterium
AGAGGGGGAACTGATTACCACTGCAAATAGAGAGTGGATGTGTAAGAAAACAAAATAGACACCCTATTACCTAAACAACCTAACGACCTAACAACCTAAAAACCGAACAACCTCTTTTACAAAAAGAAGAGCGACACACCTATGACGGAGATGACGGCTCCGACCACGTTGCGCAGCGTGATGGGCTGACGGAAGAGCCAGTATGAGGGCAGGAGTATGATGATGGGAGTCATTGCCATGATGGTGGAAGCGATGCCCGCCGCGGTATACTGTACTGCCATCAAGGAGAAGCCCACGCCGAGAAACGGCCCGCTGAAGACAGCGATGAGCATGGCGACGAGTCCACGGCGGTCTCTGAGGCTGTCGCGCATGGTATGACGCTCGCTGATGGGTCGGCGGCGATTCATCACATAGAGCCACAGTGAATAACAACAAAGACCGGCCACGCACCTGATCAGGTTGCCGCCGAAGGGCAGGAATTCGTTCATCCGCGGCAAAGCCTCCGCCGGCACATCAGCCACATAATGGTCGAGTCCTATCTTGCTGAGCACCAGTCCGACGCCCTGCCCCAGAGCAGCTCCGAGTCCGAAGAGAACACCCTTGGTGGGCAGTGCCACTCCGAGATGATGTTTCTCGCCACGGCTGAGAACCGATACTGCGATACCCGACAGTGTGACCGCCATGGCCAGAAGGCTCTTAGCCGACAAAGTCTGTCCGATCATCACCCATGCAGCCAGAGCGGTGAAGGCAGGGGCAAGAGTCATGAAGAGCTGTCCGAACCGGGAGCCTATGGTGAGGTAGCTGTTGAAGAGGCACCAGTCGCCGAAGAAATAGCCCACCACCCCACTGAGCAACATCCACATCCATGTCTCTTCACTGGCCCAGACGGGATATCCATACCCGGTAAACATCCACAGAAGCAGAGCCGAGAATGCGAGTGCCATGGCCATGCGCCATACATTCATCACGAAGACGCCCAGCCGTCGGCTGGCCACCTCGCTTGCCAGTGCTGCCACGGTCCAGGAGAAGGCCACTCCCAAGGAAATCAGTTCACCTAAATATGCCATATAGACCAATAGAATGTTTTGAAGCCGCAAAAGTAATCATTTTTCCCTTCCTCACGAAACAAATCACTTTTTTATTTTGCATTTCACTCAGTTTGCACTATATTTAGAGAATATAGTCGGCATTCTCGCTTTGCCTGTGGCGGGAATGCAAGCAACTCCCTGCCGTGCGGTAATTAGCCGGTTCGGGCGGATTCTTGGCACGTGGACGCAACACGTTGCGTCCCTACAGTGAGCACAGGGTTTTGGACTGGAATTCTTGGCGCGTGGACGCAACACGTTGCGTCCCTACAGTGAGCACAGGGTTTTGGGCTGGAACTCTTGGCGCGTGGACGCAACACGTTGCGTCCCTACAGTGAGCACAGGGTTTTTGCCATTGTCCTTTTGCATTGTCCTTTTGCAACTTCTTCTTTTTGGTGCGTATCCCATACGTCTCTCCATGCCCCGTCATGCCCCGCCATGCTCCCCAACTATGAACTATGAACTATGAACTAAAAATTTCCCCACCTCGCCGTGACACGGGAGATGGGGAAAAGGAAAATATGTAAAAATGTTGAGCAAGTATGATGCTTGGGGATTTCACTTGTCGTAGACCTGTGGCAGGTCGAGAGGCTCCTCTCCTGCGTCGAAGGTGGCCACATTCGCCCATGTGGTGGTGGTGCTGATGCCGTCGCCATCCTTGAACACACGATAGACACCCTTTTTCATCAATGTGTTGTTCGGGTCATCGCCCTTGTCGAGCAACACGAAGCCATGATACATGTTTCGGATGCCACTGGGCGTCATGGTGCCCGAGATGAGCGTGGCCAACTTGATGTAGATGCCATTGGACTCGCCCTCGGAGATGAAGAAGCAGGTGAAGTTGGCGCCCTCGCCGATGATGGCCGCTCCCCTGGCCGACGAGGATGTGCTTGATCCCACGTCGTGGCTCATGTAGTCGAGGGTGTTCTTCTGCTTGTCGTGGTTGTCGAAGCGCATCACCAAGGAGGTGTATTCACGGCCCGTAACGTCGGCATGATCCTCGAAGTAGACGGCGACATTGGGGCTGAAGTCATAGACACCCTCGATGGCCGGTGGCGTGTTGCCGCTGAAGATGGGCATGTGCTTGCCCATCTTGTCGACGTAGATCTCGGGTATGGAATAGGTGAGGCGCTCGTCGTAGGCCTGCGCATAGGTGTTGACGCTGTCGAGTTGGTCGGCCGCCACCTTGAGCGAGGAGCCGTCGAGGCGTTTTACCACCACGCCCTTCAGTCCGGCACCTTCATCGGGGACGATGCAGTCGAACTCCGCCGCCGTGATGTTGGTCTGTATGCCGTTGTGCTCATAGACGACGATGCCCTGGGCATGACCCTGGCTGCCGGCCATGGCCAGCAGCAGGGTGAGGATGTATGTGAAGATGTTGCGTTTCATTTTCTGGTGATTTTGATGGTTGCACTTCCTGACTTGACGATATATACCCCCTTGGGCAGATGTCCGAGTTCGACGATGGTGCTGCCGCTGTCATCGGCGCGCTGCCAGCTCATGGTCTTGCCGTCGGTGGAGAGGATGGTGACGGGTGCTCCGGGCACGCATCCGCTGACGAGCAGATGGTCGCTCTGTCGGAGGATGGTGGGTGTCACCCGTCCGCTGAACACCACGTCGATGCCGAGCGGATGGCCGTTGATGTCGCTCATGGTGAACTTCAGCACATCCTTGGCCTGGTAGGTGACGGTGGTCTGCGTGGTCTTAAGCGTGAAGGTGGTGCCGCTCATGGTGAGTTGCGGTCGGTGTGCGAGCGGATAGGCGGTATACATGCCATTGTTGAGCCAGGCGAAGAAGTAGCCTGAGGGTGTGGTGCTGCTGCCGTTGCCTCCGCCAGGCAGTTCTCCGGGCTCCACGGGCGGTTCGTCTTGCGGTTGCACGCCATCCACCTTGCAGTTGTAGCCGATGAGATAGTGGCTGGCCCCCGCGAAGTGGTGCACGTCGACGTAGTATCGCCCTGCGGGCACGCCCGTGAGGGTAAGCGTTTTCTCCTCTCCGAAGTAGGCATCGATGCTTCCTCCGCTGTATTCCTTCAGGTTGTCGCCCTCCAGGCTGTACATCCTCATGTAATGGATGTCGAGCGACGAGCTGAGGCGGATGGTGAGCTCGACGGTGCTCTTGGCGGGCACGTCGATGGCGAACCAGTCGTCCACGTCCTTGTCGTCGGCAAGGGCAAAATAGCCCAGGTGTCCCGAGGTGGGCTCGCCGTCGACGAGCGTCTGCGCATCCTGCCACGTGCTGTTGGGCTCCTGGTCGGTGGCATACTCGTTTTGCTCGAAGCGGTAGTTGAGGGTGTAGGCCCCCGGGCCGCCATACCGCTGCACACGCACATAATAGGTGCCGGCAGCGATGTCTGAGGTCTCGATCTTGTTCTCCACGTCGGTGCCGTTGTCCACATAGTTGCGCTGTGTGATGTCGCCGTCGGCATTGCGTGCGTTGATGCTCATGTAGTAGATGTCGAGCGCGTCGTGCTGTGTGAGCGTGAGCGTCACCTTTCCGTCGCGCGGGACGCTGATCTTGAACCAGTCGGTCTCGTCGGCATCGTCGTGGTATTGGTAGCCCATGTGCCCTGTGACACTACTGTTGCGTGGCAGCGGAGAGGCACTTTGCCATGAGTCGTTGTCCTCCTTGTCGTTGTCGTAGGCGTTGGGCTCGAATCGGTAGGCCAGTGTGAACTGTCCGTCGCCGCTCCATCGGCTGATGTGGAGGTAGTAATTGCCGGGTGCGAGGTCGTCGACGGTGAGTGTCTTCTTCTCTCCCGGAGCGGCATCGATGTAGTTGTTGTATCGGCGCTGCACCTTGCCTGCCTCGAAGTAGCACAGTTCCATGTATCCGATGTCGGTCTTGCTGTCGAGGCTGATGGTGAAGTGAGCGGTGCCGTCCTTGGCCACCACCACCTTGTACCAGGCATCCTTGGCCTGCTCGTTCAGGGTGCCGCTCACCGTCTGTCCGCTGACCACCTGTTCGGCCTCGGGCCAGGAGTTGCCGGGAGAGGGCTCGCCGGGCACGCCGTTGTCGTTGTCGTCGGGCAGCGGTTCGAGGGGTGTCACGCTGCCAATCTTGTCGTCGTAGGCCAAGAAGTAGTAGCCCTGTCCGCTGCCATGGTCTACTTTCAGCTGGTAGGTGCCGGCCTCCACATTGTTGACGGTGAGGTGTACATCCTTGGTGTCGCCAATCCAGACATACCCTTTCTGGGCAGAGCCTTGGAGGAGTTCGATGTATCTCATGCCCAGGCCGTCGGCGGGCGAGATGGTGAAGTCGACGGTGCCCTTGCTGGCCACCTTCACCTCATACCAGTCTACCTTGTCGGTGTCCTGCCAGTAATAATAGCCGAGATGTCCTGCGACGGTCTTCCCCTTGTCGAGCACGACGGCCTGTGCCTGCTCGTCGTTGGGTTCGGGGTCGGTGTCGTAGGGGCATTGCTCAAGTTCGTAGGCCAGGGTGTAGCCGCCCTGTCCGCCGCCACGATCGACGCAGAGGTAATAGGTGCCCT
>CAMIYC010000111.1 GCA_946402905.1 uncultured Prevotellaceae bacterium
AGTGGTACACTTTTCGATTATTAGGGGTGGTACACTTTTCAGTTACAATCTACACTCCTCTCGTTTTTTCGTAACTCTGCCGCTTCGCGGCGAAGTTACTGACACTCGGAAAAGGGAAAGAAAAGTATTACTTTTCTTTCCCTTTTCTCTCGTTTTTTCGTAACTTTGGCACGATGTGCCGAAGTTACTCCGTCTCGGGATAAAAAATGAATGAATTCATTTTGTTCTCCTCTCAACTTTTCGTAACTTTGTCACAGAAATGATGCACGTATGAATACCATGTCACCGTTTGCTCGGCCGCTCTATGTGTTTGCCAAGCCAGTGGGAGCACGCTGCAACCTGGCTTGCGAATACTGCTACTATCTTGAGAAGTCGCAGCTCTATCCGCAGGATGCGCGGCAGGTGATGTCCGACGAGATGCTGGAGCTCTTTGTCAGGACCTATATCGAGTCGCAGACGATGCCCCAGGTGCTCTTCACCTGGCATGGAGGCGAGCCGATGCTGCGACCGCTCGACTTCTATAAGAAGGCCATGCGGCTGCAGCGGAAATATGCCCGCGGGCGGCAGGTAGACAATGTGATCCAGACCAACGGCACGCTGCTCACCGACGAGTGGTGTGAGTTTCTCAGCGAAAACGGCTGGCTGGTGGGCTTGTCGATAGACGGGCCGCAGCCGCTGCACGACCATTACAGGCGCACGGCCACGGGGCAGCCCTCGTGGGAGCGGGTGATGCGCGGCATACGCCTGCTCCAGCAGCATGGGGTGGAGTGGAACGCCATGGCGACGGTCAATCACCTCAATGCCCGCTATCCTCTGGAGTTCTATCGTTTCTTCTAGGAGATAGGGTGCAGATATATACAGGTCACGCCCGTGGTGGAGCGAGTGGATCGTCATCGTCTCGCCCATGTCTTGCAGGACACGGAGGCCCCCGTAGCCGCATATTCTGTTACGCCACAGCAGTGGGGCCGCTTCCTGTGTATGGTCTTCGACGAGTGGGTGCGCCACGATGTGGGGGAGTATTACGTCACGTTGTTTGACACCACGCTGGCCAACTGGGTGGGCGAGCCGCCCGGCATCTGTGCCTATGCCAGGGAGTGCGGGCACGCCGGCGTGATGGAGTTCAACGGCGATGTCTATTCATGCGACCATTTCGTCTTCCCGGAATACCGGCTCGGCAATATCCGCCGGCAGACGTTGACCGAGATGCTCTACGGCGAGCAGCAACAGCGGTTCAGCCGGCTGAAGCACGATGCCCTGCCAAGGCAGTGCCGGGAGTGCCGGTGGGAGTTTGCCTGCCATGGAGAGTGCCCCCGAAACCGTTTCGTCCGCGATGCTTATGGGATGCCGGGGCTCAACTATCTCTGCGAGGGCTACCGGCAGTATTTCGCCCATGTGGCTCCGTTTATGGACAGGATGAGCGAACAGTTGCGTCAAGGTGGACTCGCGCCCCATGTATACGATATTTAAATCATTCAAATAACAGCTTATGAAAAGACTATTGACTACTATCCTCCTGACTGCCACGGTCTCACTGGGCATTCTGGCACAGTCGACATCCGTCATCAGGTATGCCTATACGGCTAAGTTTCAGAAATCTAAGATCACCGCCCTCATCTGGTATGAGGAGGATGAAAACGGCGATCTCTCCGGTGAAATCATCTACACCAGCAGCAAGCACCAGACACCTATCCGCGTGTTCGGCCGTGTCTACGACCTCGGGGGCACCGTCAGGCACACACTCTTTGAATATCAGGCCGACGGTGAGCAGTCGGGACATTTCGAGATAGACCACGATGCCATCACCTCCGCTCTCAGCGGACAATGGGGAGACATGCGCAACGATGACAGCCAGCGCCGCTATACCATGCGACTGACGCGGATCCCCTTCCCCGAGGACAAGGGCGGCGCCTTCACCCCGGCCTTCGACATCCAGGGCAAGTATGTCTACAACTACCAGCATCATTTCAAGGGCAACCAGGGCGGCTCTGTCGTCATCAACCACCTTAAGGGCGACAGGGACAAGAAGTATGTGCATATCTCCAAATACGACCCGCAGATAGCGGAGTATGAGGGAAATCTCATCCCGCAGGGAAATATCTTCAGCACGACGCTCGAGGAATGCGGCTATTCTTTCACGCTGACGGTGTATAACGACTTTGTCAGGGTGAGGACCACCTCGTCCACCGACAAGGAATATGACTGTTTCGGAGCCTTCACCACGCTCGATGGATTCTACCTGAAAGTGAGTGACTGAAGGCCCGGAATGGGCTCTACAAGCTGTTTTGCACGGCATTTTCTGTTTTTTGAACAGAGATTGGCATTCGTGTGGAGAAGCTTTTCGTACTTTTGTAAACAAAAAAAATCACCATGATATTCCGCGTATTTTCCACTGTTTTGCTGATGTGTCTGTCTGTCATTTCCTTTGCACAGGACACGTCGAAACCCAAGTCGTTCGCACAATCCATAGCAGCCCCGGCTGACAACATCAGTGTGTCGCGCCGTCCGGCACTGGAAGAGAGGCTTTTCTTCTCCGAGACCATCGAGAAAAAAATCAAAGAGGTGAAAAAAATACTCAAAGACGCCCCCTATCTCGCATGGATGTTTGAGAATTGTTTCCCCAACACGTTAGACACCACCGTGCATTACAGTGTGACGGAAGACGGCGAGGACGACACCTTTGTCTACACTGGCGATATACATGCCATGTGGCTGCGCGACTCAGGCGCACAGGTGTGGCCCTATGTGCAGTTTGCCAAGAAAGACGAGAAGATCAGGCGGATGGTGCGTGGCACTATCCTCAGACAGTTGAAGTGCATCTGCCTCGACCCCTATGCCAATGCGTTCAACATCGGCCCCACCGGCAGTGAGTGGCAGTCTGACTATACCGACATGAATCCCTATCTGCATGAGCGCAAATATGAGATCGACTCGCTCTGTTATCCCATCCGGCTGGCGTACTATTACTGGCAGTTGACCGGTGACGACAGCATCTTCGGCGATCTGTGGCGTGAGGCCGTCGGCAAGATACTGAAGACATTCCGCGAGCAGCAGCGCAAGGAGGACAAGGGACCCTACCGCTTCATGCGGACCACCAACCGGCAGTACGACACCGTGTGCAACGACGGCTATGGCAACCCTGTCAAGCCTGTCGGGCTGATTGCCTCGGTCTTCCGCCCCTCCGACGATGCCACCGTATTCCTCTATCTCGTGCCCTCCAATTTCTTTGCAGTGACCACCTTGCGCAAGATGGCCGACGTGCTCTCCAAGGTCAATCACGATGCTGCCACCGCAGCAGAGTGTACAGCCCTGGCCGCTGAGGTGGAGCGTGCGTTGAAGCAGTATGCCGTCTATCAGCACCCGAAATACGGACCCATTTATGCCTTCGAGGTCGACGGTTTCGGCAACCAGCTGCTCATGGACGATGCCAATGTGCCCAGCCTGCTCGCCATGGCCTATTTGGGAGATGTGCCCGTCGACGATCCCATCTATCAGAACACGCGCCGCTTCGTGTGGAGCGAGGACAATCCCTATTTCTTCCGTGGCAGGGTAGGAGAGGGCATCGGCGGGCCTCACATCGGGCACGACATGGTGTGGCCCATGTCGATCATGATGAGGGCGTTCACCAGTCAGAGCGACGACGAGATAGCCCAGTGTGTGCAGATGCTGGTCGATACCGACAATGGTACGGGATTTATGCATGAGTCGTTTCATAAAGACAACGCTGCCAACTACACCCGCTCCTGGTTTGCCTGGCAGAATACGCTCTTCGGTGAACTGATCCTCAAACTCATCGACGAGGGCAAAGCCGGTCTCCTGCGTAAAATACAGAAGCATTAGGTTTTTAGGTTGTTAGGGTGTTAGGTTGTTAGGGTGTTAGGTTATGAGGTTGTTAGGGTTGTTTTTTTACTGAAGTTTCCACCTTTAAAGAGATTATAACAAATTGTTTATCAAGAATTTAAGAATTATAGAATATATGACTCAAAAAAAATGGAGAATTTTCCGTCGCAAGCGACGGGAATCCTACAGGATGAGAAAAAGAAATGGCAGACATTTCTTTTCAAATTCTTATAATTTCCAACATAGGGTGTCTAATTTGTTGTAGTATAGATGCCAGGTGAATGTTTCCTATGAAGCATACACACTCCCCCTAGTATTTTGTAACATCTAAAAGTTGTATAAAATAAAAATTATTCGTACCTTTG
>CAMIYC010000112.1 GCA_946402905.1 uncultured Prevotellaceae bacterium
GCAGATGGTTGAGGCCATCGGCGTACATATTACGTAAGAAACTGGGATTTTATAGCTTAAATTCTATAATTCTTGATAAAAAGATATTGGCCAGTCGTATCACGAATTATAGAATTAAAGAATTCTCTTTAAAAGCAACTTCTTTGGTAACTAAAATACTTCAATTACCTCCTGTTGGTCAGTGGGCCTTCGACAAATCTCTTAAATTCTTGATAAAAGAAGCCCTATCTCCTGAACTTAAAGTGGTCGAATCCCTCGCCATATACGCCGATGACACGACTCTGACTGACAAAGGCGTGAGGGTCGACCTCGTTGATGATGCGGAAGATCATCAGCGACTGAGTCTTCTTGGCCAGCACGAAGAGCATTTTCACGTCATTGCCGGAGTAGAAGCCTTGGGCGTTGATCACCGTCACACCACGGTGGGGCTCCTGGTTGATACGCCGGGCAATCTCGGTGTAATGACTTGAAATGATGAAAAACTGCACGCTGCTGCGCCGGGTGTTGACCACCTGGTCGATGCAGAAAGCCGTCACGCACAGCACCACATAGCCGTAAATCACTTTCTCCCAGTCGTGAAACACCAGGTAGGAAGAGGTGATGATGATGATGTCGCAGATCAGGATCACCTTGCCCAGGGAGATGTCACGATACTTGTTCACGATGGCAGCCACGATGTCAGTGCCGCCGGTGCTGCCGTTGAAAGCCAGTCCCAGGCCCACTCCCGACCCGCAGAAGATGGCACCGATGATGCTTGCCATGAATGGTTGGTCGGCCAGCAGGTGTATCTCCTTTCCCACTTCCGTCATGGCCGAGGTGAATATGGTGAGCAGCACTACGCCGAATATCGTCTTGATGCAGAAACGCAGACCCAGCACTTTGAGGGCGATGAGCAGCAGGATGGCATTGATGGCGAAATAGGAAACCTGCACGGGGATGCCCGTGCCCCAGTAGAGCACGGAGGCGATGCCTGGCACGCCGCCTGTGGTGATGTCGTTGGGCAAAAGGAAGATGACCCATCCGATGCAATACGACATCATGGCGATCATGATCATGACATAGTCTAAGAACTCGCTCTTCAGCTTCTCCTTGATGAATAATTTTCCCATAGTGATAAGATTCAATGGTGTTTGGTGTTGGCGGAGTGACGGCTCAATCCTGGAAATAGACCCGTTTTACCCGGTCGCTCACCGAGGTGAAGATCTCGTAGGGGATGGTGCCCAGAGTGTCGGACAGTACGGTCACGGGCAGGTGCTCTCCGAAAATCTCCACGCTGTCGCCTTCGTGGCATTCGATGCCGGTCACGTCGATCATCGCCACGTCCATGCAGATATTGCCCACATAGGGAGCTTTGCGGCCGTTGACCAGACAGTAGCATTTGCCGCGCCCCAGGCCGCGGTTCAGACCGTCGGCATAGCCGATGGGTATCGCCGCGATCACGCTGTCGCGACCGAGGATACCTTTGCGGCTGTATCCCACGGTGTCTTCCTTGGGCACGTGGCGCAGTTGCAGGATGGTGGTTTTCAGCGTGCTCACCGTATTGAGGATACGGTTGTCGCGACTGCTCACGCCATAGAGTCCCAGACCCAGACGGCACATCTCAAGCTGGCGCTCAGGGAAGTGCTCTATGCCGGCGCTGTTGTCGATATGGCGGATGATCTTGTGCGTGAAGACCGCCTGCAACCGCTCGCTGCCATAGAGGAAACGTTCGTACTGTTTGGTGGAGAACTGGTCGAAGTCGTCGCTGTCGGACCCCACGAAATGCGAGAAGACCGAGCGCGGAATGACGGCATCCTGACGGGTCAGGCACGCTATGAGTTGGTCGATGTCTTGCACCGGGTCGAATCCGAGCCGGTGCATGCCCGTGTCTAGTTTGATATGTACGGGATAGCCAGTGATGCCCTCTTTGCGGGCGGCATTCACCAGGGCGTCGAGCAGTCTGAAACTGTAGACTTCGGGTTCCAGGTCGTAGTCGAAGAGGGTCTTGAATGAACTCATCTCGGGGTTCATCACCATGATGTTGCTCGTGATGCCGTTCTTGCGCAGCGTCACACCCTCGTCGGCCACCGCCACGGCCAGATAGTCTACGCGGTGGTCTTGCAGCGTCTTGGCTATCTCCACCGCGCCGGCGCCGTAGCCGTTGGCCTTGATCATGCATACGATCTTGGTCGTGGGTTTCAGCATGCTGCGGTAGTAGTTGAGGTTGGCCACCACGGCGTTGAGATTCACTTCGAGGATGGTCTCATGCACCTTCTGCTCCAGTTGTTCCGTCAGACGGTCGAAGCTGAAGCGGCGCGCACCCTTCAGCAGGATGACCTCGTCGTGGAGGGCTGCAAAAGCATCGCTGGCGGCGAATTCGTCGCTGTCGGTGAAGAATTCCTTGTCGGCGATGGCGATGAGGTCGCGATGAGCGGAGAGCTCGGGGCCGATGCCGATAAATTTTTCCACGCCGCGCTCCATGGCCAGGTCAGACACCTCTTTATACAATAGCTCTGCACTGACCCCGCTCTGGTAGATGTCGCTCAGGATGAGTGTGCGCTTCCGGTTCTTGTGGTCCGGGCGGCGGTTCATGAAGTCGAGGGCGATGTCCAGCGACTTGATATCGGAGTTGTAAGAGTCGTTGATGATTGTGCAGCCATTGCGGCCTTCCTTCACCTCCAGGCGCATGGCCACTGGCTCCAGACTTCGCATCCGTTCTGATAGTGCCTCTGTGCTGACACCCAGGTGGAGGGCTGTTGTAGCACAGATGATAGAGTCGTTGATGGAGGCGTCGTCGATGAAGGGGATCGTATAGTCCGACGTTCTGCCGTTATAGGTGTAGTGGATGATGGTCGTGTCGTCACACTTCTCTACCTGGCTGATGTACATCACCGCAGTCGGGTCATTGTACGACCAGCCTATTCTCTGACCCTGATAGTTGGCGGCGTCGAGCATGCGGCTCACCAAGGCATCGTCGGAATGGTATATCAACTGTGGCGTGTCCTTAAACAGACGGAGCTTCTCCAGGCATTTGTGCTCTGTGCTGTCGAAATTCTCCTGGTGGGCGGTGCCGATGTTGGTCAGCACGCCGATGGTGGGCTGGATGATGTCGCGCAGAGCCTGCATCTCGCCCGGCTGACTGATGCCGGCCTCAAAGATGCCCAGCTGGGTGTGCTCGTTGAGCAGCCATACCGACAGGGGCACGCCGATCTGTGAGTTGTAGCTCCGGGGTGAGCGCGTCACTGCCAACTTAGCGGAGAGCAGTTGGTAGAGCCATTCTTTCACCACGGTCTTGCCATTGCTGCCGGTGATGCCGATGATAGGTATCTCGAAACTGTCGCGGTGACGCTCTGCCAGTCGCTGCAGGGCTGTCAGCGTATGTTCCACACGCAGGAAGTTGCAATGGGGGTATTGCTCCGCCCAATCTGCCGGCAGCGTGTCTACCACGAAATTGTGCACACCACGGCTGTAAAGTTCGGGGATGTAGCGGTGGGCGTCATTGCGCGTGGTGCGCAGCGCGAAAAAAAGTGAGGCTTCTGGAAAACTGAGCGAACGGCTGTCGGTGAGTATCCATTCTATGTTAGATTCTGTGTTTCCATAACGGTGGGCACCAATGAGTGCCGTGATCTTGTCAATGCTGTATATCATAGTTTTGTTTACTTTCTTTTCTCGGCGAAACGCGTTTTCCCGCATTTCGATGCAAAGGTATTAAAAATTTTGGTTAAGAGATAGAAATACATTGTTTTTTTGTTTTTCCAGAGTGGGTGTAATACACCGCATGGTGATAGCATTACGAAAAAATGCAAAAATACGAAAGCATTACGAATGAATGAATGCTCTGCATTCATGGGGATATTAATTGCGAAAAATGCAAATTATTGCGAAAAATTGCGGTAAAATTGCGAAAAAATTGCGGAATAATTGCGAAAATATGCGAAAAATGCGAAAAGATGCGAAAATAATGAATGCTCTGCATTCATGGGGATATTAATATTAATTGCGAAAATTGCGAAAATATGTGTATATGGTAATCCAAAAGTGTACCACTTAGTAATTGAAAAGTGTACCACTTT
>CAMIYC010000113.1 GCA_946402905.1 uncultured Prevotellaceae bacterium
TAAATTCTTAAATTCTTAAATTCTTGATAAATAATTTGTTATAATCTCTGTAAAGAGAAACTTCAGTGTTTAATTTTTAATGTTTCATTTTAACAGCGGATTTGTTTTGTTTTTCTCCTCTTTTTTGCTTATTTTTGTCAACCAAATAAATGAAAAGATGAAGAAATCCATCAGATACAGTGGCATCCTTGCGGCAGGCATCCTTGTCCCACAGGCTGCTCAGGCTGGTCAGCCTGAGCAAAAAGCTACGCCCGATCGGCCAAATATCATTTTTATCCTTGCTGACGACATGGGATATGGCGACCTTTCGTGCTATGGCAGTCAGTACGTGAAAACTCCCAATATCGACCGGCTCGCGGCTACGGGCACACGGTTCACGCAGTGCTATGCCGGCAGTGGCATCAGTTCGCCGTCACGATGCGCACTGATGACAGGCAAGACCAGCGGTCATGGGCGCATCCGCGACAATCAGTGCCCGGCAGGAGGGATCAAGGGGGTGAAGGTCAATGCCCATGGCGACACTACCTATATCCGCCGTGCCAATCTGCTGCCAGAGGACACTACCATCGCCACCGTCGTGGGAGCCGCGGGCTATCGCACCTGCCTGGTCAACAAGTGGCACCTCGACGGCTATGACCCGGGAGCGTCGCCCAATCACCGGGGCTTTGACGAATTTCATGGATGGACTATTTCCACCGTGCACTCCAACTCGCCCTATTACTATCCTTATTACCGTTTCGACAACGACAGACTCATCCACATCAAGGCTAATAAGCACGACCGCCATGTGAAGCACAACACCGATCTCTCTACCGATGATGCCATCAAGTTCATCAAGCGCAACCGGCATCATCCGTTCTTCCTCTATCTGGCTTTCGACGCGCCCCATGAGCCTTATGTCATCGACAATACCGTGTGGTATGACGATGAGACCTGGGACCTGAATACCAAACGCTATGCCGCGCTCATCACTCACATGGATGCCGCCATAGGGCGCCTGCTCGACCAGCTCGACCGAATGGGGCTGCGTGAGAATACACTCGTCATTTTCGCTTCAGATAACGGGGCGGCTGTACAGGCTCCGCTGAAACTCTTTAACTGCAATGCAGGATTCAAAGGGCGGAAAGGACAGCTCTACGAGGGAGGTATCCGTGTGCCGCTCATTGTCAACCAGCCTGGGAAGGTGCCTGTGCAGACCCTGCACAATATCGTTTTTTTCCCTGATATCATGCCTACCTTCGCTGCTCTTGCGGGTGCCGAAGACCATCTGCCTCAGCATACCGACGGTATCAATATCCTGCCTCTCTTCTATGGACGGCAGGTAGACACAGACAATCGAATGCTCTACTGGGAGTTTCCCGGCAAGCAGCGTGCGGCGCGGCGCGGCGACTGGAAGTGCGTCACCGTGAAGCCCAATGCCCCGCTCGAACTTTACAACCTGCGCGACGATGTGACCGAAAGCCATAACCTGGCCGCAGAATATCCTGAGATGGTAGAAGAGTTTGACCGGCTGATGAAGGAGGCCCATACTCCGTCGGTCAACTGGCCTCTGCCTGGAGAATAAACATCTTGAATCCTCAATATTAAAATCTTAACCCATGAAGCTTAAAAGAATATTTTTGACTATGCTCGCCGTTTCTTTCTTGACGGTTACGGCTTCCGCAAAAGGAATCGAACGTAAGCAGTTGTTCGATTTTGACTGGCAGTTCGCATTAAACGACAGTACGCAATGGCGCTCTGTCGACCTGCCGCATGACTGGAGTATAGAGGCAGTCTTTGACAAGGATGCCCCTGCCGGTAGTGAAGGAGGTTTCCTGCCCACAGGGAAGGGATGGTATCGCAAGAATTTTGTTCTGGGAAAGGAATATAGGGACAAGAAGCTAAGGCTCTATTTTGAGGGTGTTTATATGAATGCTGAGGTGTATGTCAACGGACATCACTCCGGAGGGCACCCTTATGGCTACTCTTCTTTTTTCGTCGACATCACTCCGTATGTGAAACAAGGAAACAACATGGTTGAGGTGAGAGTGGACAACTCTCAGCAGAAAAACTGCCGGTGGTATACCGGCTCGGGTATTTACCGCCATGTGTGGCTGCTCACCACTAACAAGATACACCTTGATGAGTGGGGGCTCTTCGCACGCTCTGTCTTCGGCCACCCGGCGTGGGGACTGACAGTCGACGCATCTTATCAGGACGAAGCACAGACCGGGGCGACTCCTTACATACGGCATGTGTTGTACGACTCTGAGGGCCATGCGGTGTCCAGATGCTATAGTTCAGAGGTCAGACAGACGCTGGCTGTCACCAATCCTGACTTGTGGTCGCCCGACCACCCGGCCCTTTATCGGCTCAACACGCAACTCATCGTCGATGGACAGGTGGTCGACGAGCTGGACACTCCGGTCGGTTTCCGTAGAATCGTATATGATGCTGAATCCGGATTGATGCTCAATGGCAAAACGGTGTTGCTCAATGGCGGCTGTCTGCATCACGACAACGGTATCTTAGGGGCCGCAGCCTATGACCGTGCTGAGTATCGCAAGGTGGAACTGATGAAAAAGGCGGGATTCAATGCCGTACGCACGTCACACAATCCTCCGTCTGAGACTTTCCTCAAGGCATGCGACGAACTGGGCCTGCTGGTAGTCGACGAGGCTTTCGATGGATGGCGTGAAAAGAAGACCGACCACGACTATGCCTCGCTCATCGACCAGTGGTGGGAGCATGACCTGCGTGCGATGGTGTGCCGTGACCGCAACCATCCCAGTATCTTCTGCTGGTCGACAGGCAACGAAGTGATTGAGCGGAAAAAGATAGAGGTGGTCACCACCGCTCATAAGATGGCAAAACTATGCCGCCAACTCGACGACAGGGAAAGACCCGTCACGTCGGCACTGGCGGCATGGGACAGTGACTGGGAAATCTACGATCCGCTGGCTGATGAGCATGATATCGTGGGATATAACTATATGATACATAAGTCGGAGAGCGACCATGAGCGTGTCCCCCGCCGGGTGATGATGCAGACTGAGAGCTTTCCCCGTGACGCATGGCGAAACTACCGGCAGGTCAAAGACCATTCGTATGTCATCGGCGATTTCGTCTGGACGGCCATCGACTACCTCGGCGAGTCGGGTATCGGCAGGTGGTATTACGAGGGTGATGCCCCCGGAGAGCACTGGGAGCGGCCGCTCTTTCCCTGGCATGGAGCCTATTGTGGCGACATCGATCTCACTGGAAAACGAAAACCCATCAGCTACTACAGGGATATGCTCTACAATTCGTCTTCACTGAAGGGCAAGGGTGGCGTGTATCTCGCCGTGCGTGAGCCCGACGGATATCATGGCAAGGTGAAGGAGACTCTCTGGGGCACATGGCCCACCTTTGAAAGCTGGAACTGGCAGGGACATGAAGGCAAACCAGTCGACGTGGAGGTGTATTCAGTCTACCCCAAAGTGCGTCTTTATCTTAATGACCGTCTCGTAGAGGAAAAAGAGGTAGAGGCTTGCAAGGCCGTCTTCTCCCTGCCTTATGAGCATGGTGTGCTGCGCGCAGAGGGTGTTGCCGACGGACAAGTGACGGAGACAGCCTCTCTCCAGTCTGCAGGGCAGGCTCATACTATAAGGCTCACTGCCGACCACCTCAATATGAAAGCCGACGGCCAGGACCTCGCGTTTATCACTGTTGAGCTCCTGGACGCTCATGGCATAGTCAATCCCGTTGCCGACAATTCGCTACGCGTTCAGGTAAAGGGAGCCGCAACACTTATAGCCTTCGGCAATGCTGATATTAAAGACACCGACAGTTATGCCGACGCCACTCACAAGGCCTGGAAGGGCCGCGCGCTTCTGGTCGTCAAGAGCTCTCGCAAGGCTGGCAGCATTGAAGTCACCGTCAGTGGCGACAAGCTGAGCACGGCTCGGCTTAAGCTGAAGGCAGAATCTCGCTCCTCCAAATGATGGCAGTGCGAAAAAAGTAATAAAATACTGAAGTTTTCCACCCTTAAAGCGATTATAACAAATTGTTTATCAAGAATTT
>CAMIYC010000114.1 GCA_946402905.1 uncultured Prevotellaceae bacterium
GCTGCAAGTTCGCGTATACCATCGTCTGAGGGTTGCCCGCCCGACTCACTCCGATGGAGGGTAGAACGCTTCAGGCATCAGGTGACTGGTGTCGTAGATAAATGACAGACACTCCCGGCTCATACCGGGAGAACAGAACCCGGCTTACAGGGATTCTGCTTTTGCTTTTTTTGAAAAAAATGTTTTTTTTTCTTGATGATTCCTTTTTTTTGTTTATCTTTGCTATTTGAAATCACACTTTGTTAAGTTCACTTATATAATCCACTATACTATGACAAATTCCGTAAGTACAAAAGATGGACAAAAAGCCCGCCTTTACGATGAGCTCCTGTCCGAAATCAAGCGTTTTATACCCGAAGAGCGGATCTACACCGACGAGTTGCGCACTCTTGGTTGGGGCACCGACGCCAGCTTCTACCGCCAGATACCCAAAATCGTCATCAGAAGTGATGGAGAGCAAGAAGTGGCCAAAATCGTCAAGGCCTGCAACAAGCACAAAATACCCTTCACTTTCAGGGCTGCCGGCACCTCGCTTTCCGGGCAGAGCATCAGCGACTCCGTGCTCATCGTGGCAGGAAAGCATTGGGAGCAGTATGAGATCGGCCCCAACCAGGAGACCATCAGGCTCCAGCCTGGCATCGTGGGTGCACGGGTCAATGAGATACTCAAGCCCTTCGGACGTGTCTTCCCGCCCGATCCGGCTTCTATCGGTAGTGCCATGGTGGGCGGAATCGTGTGCAACAACGCATCGGGCATGAACTGTGGCGTACATGCCAACAGCGACCGTATGATGGTCAGCGCCAGGCTGATACTCACCGACGGCACGGTGGTCGACACGGGGGATGAGAAAAGCAAGGCAGAATTCCGGAAGTCTCACCCCGACTTCATCCAAAAAATCGAAAACCTCAGAGACAAGGTCAGGGCCGACAAAGAGCTCTCCGACCGCATACGGCTGAAGTATAGTATAAAAAATGTGACCGGACTGAATATCCGTCCCCTCTTGGCCTACGACGATCCGTTTGATATCATGGCTCATTGCATGGTAGGCTCTGAGGGCACGCTGGCTTTCCTCTCCGAGGTCACTATGAAGACTCTCATCGACTATAAGTACAAGGCTTCAGCCATGGTCTATTTCCTCACCATGAAAGAGAGTTGCGAGGCTGTCGTGGCGATGAAGAAACTCAAGTCGGGCGATGAGGACCTCAGAATGAGCGCCGAAAACCTGGTGGTCAAGAGCGCCGAGATGCTCGACTATAAGTCGCTGAGCGCCGTCGACGACCCCGTCTTCCTGCAATATAAAAAGGATGTCGACGCCGGCCTGATCGAAGGGGTGGAGCCTGGCGACTATCACAACCTGACCGCTATCCTCACCGAGACCAAGGGTATCACACATGACCAGCTGGCGGAAAAGATACGGCGCATACAGGATTGCCTGTCGGGATTCAGACTCTACATACCGGCCGAATTCACCGAGGATCCTGCGGTCTATGGCAAGTATTGGGCCATACGCTCCGGCATCTTCCCATCTGTGGGCGGCACGCGCCCCATAGGCACCTCATGCCTGATAGAGGATGTGGCGTTCCATATCGACGACCTGCCTGAGGCCACGGTCAAGCTGCAGAAACTCATCGCCGACCATGGATATTCCGACGCATGTATCTACGGGCACGCCTTCGAGGGCAATTATCATTTCATCCTCAACCAGAGTTTCAAGAGCGAGAGTGAGGTGAAGCGCTACGAGGAGATGATGCGCGACGTGGCGCGCCTCGTCGTCGAGGAGTATGACGGGTCGCTCAAGGCGGAGCACGGCACCGGGCGCAACATGGCGCCGTTTGTGAGGTATGAGTGGCGCGACAAGGCCTATGAGGTGATGAAAGAGCTGAAGGCCATCTTCGATCCTGACGGCCTGCTCAACCAGGGTGTCATCTTCAACGACGACCCCGAATGCTTCATCAAATGCCTCAAACCGCTCCCCGTGCTCGACTATGATTTCGACAAGGTGCCCGACGGAGGCGTCTATCTCAAGCTGGAGGGTGGCAAGGTGTCTACCGCCAAGGAGACCATCGAGGCTGTGAAGCGTGCCAATAAGTGCATCGAGTGCGGATTCTGCGAGGTCAACTGCATGTCGTGCGGACTCACCCTGTCTTCACGCATGCGTATCGCCGTGCAGCGTGAGATACGCGCACTGGAGAGCACCGGCGAAAATCCGCAGCGCGTGGCCACTCTGAAGAGGCAGTATAAATATTATGGCGACCAGACATGCGCCACCGACGGACTGTGCTCCACGTCATGCCCCATGAAGATCAATACGGGTGAGCTCACCCATCTCATCAGGCAGATGGACATGCTCGACAACAAACTTGGATACAAGGTGGGAGAGTTCGCTGCCAAGCACATGGCCGGCATCAAGTCGGGCTTGCGACTCGTGCTCGACGTAGCTCACCTGGGGCATGTCACCCTCGGACCCTCGGTGATGACCAGCGTATGCCGCGGCATGAACAAGATGGGACTGCCGCTCTGGACCACGGCCATGCCCAAAAAGAAAAAGCAGCCCAAGCCCGGCTCGCATGTGGGAAAGGCTGAGACGGAAGATCTCAAGGTGGTCTATTTCCCAAGCTGTATCAACCAGACGATGGGACTCTCCAAAGAAGCCCCCGTGGAGCACCCGCTTGTCGACGAGGTGTGCCATCTGCTCAACAAGGCCGGCTACGAGGTGATCTTCCCGGAGAATATGGATAAGATGTGCTGCGGACAAATATGGGAGAGCAAGGGAATGCTCGACATCGCCGACCGCAAAAGCGGCGAACTGGAGGATGCCCTCTGGCGTGCCAGCGAGCAGGGACGCTACCCTGTGCTCTGCGCCCAGAGTCCGTGCCTGCACCGTATGAAGAAGGTGATGAAGAAAATGAAGCTCTATGAGCCTGCCGAGTTTATCATGACTTTCCTCAAAGATCGGCTCGACTTCCATCCCATCGACCGCCGCATCGCCCTGCATCTCACCTGCTCCACAAGGGAGATGGGGGTAGACAAAGACATGATAGCCCTGGCACGGCTCTGCTCCAACCATGTATATCTGCCCGAAGGGGTGGGGTGCTGCGGATTTGCCGGAGACAGGGGATTCACCTTCCCGGAGATGAACAAGTATGCACTGCGCAAGTTGCGCCCGCAAATCGAGAAAAACCATATCGAGGTGGGATATTCCAACAGCCGCACCTGTGAGATCGGTCTGCAGACCAACACGGGCATACCCTACATGAGTATCGTCTATCTGGTCAATGAGTGTACCACGAGGAAAAAGTAAATAGAACACACCTAAAAAACAATAAGGGGTTATGAATTCTTTCATAACCCCTTTTGCTGCGGAAAGGATAGGATTCGAACCTACGAACCGGTTTCGCCGGTTACACGCTTTCCAGGCGTGCCTCTTCAGCCACTCGAGCACCTTTCCAGACTGTGTAGAGCAACTTCTCTTCTTTCGGACTGCAAAATTATTCTTTTTTCTCGGAATAACGAAATGTTGCACGCTTTTTTTCCTTTTCGTGGCAGAAAATTAAAATCCTTTAACAAAAATCGTTAAAAAACGAAAAATTCTGACGCGTTTTTTCTTTTCTCCGAATTTTATTCCTAACTTTGCAGCCGCAAAACGGGTAAGTCTTGCACGGCCAGCTCCCTTCGAATCCTCCAGGACGGGAACGTAGCAAAGGTAGTTGGTTGTAGCGGCGCGATGTAAGTAGCTTGCCCACCCGCCTCTTTAGCTCAGTTGGCCAGAGCACGTGATTTGTAAT
>CAMIYC010000115.1 GCA_946402905.1 uncultured Prevotellaceae bacterium
GTCAGGGTCCTGTCTTCAACAACTCTCTGTTCGAGGACTTCTGCGAGTTCGGTCTTGGTATGGCCCTCGGCAACAAGAAGATGAAGGAGCGCGTGGCCAAGCTGCTCAGCGAGGCTTGCGAGAAGTGCGACGTCACTCCTGAATACAAGGCTCTGGCCGAGGAGTGGATTGCCAACTGCAACGATGCCGACAAGACCAAGGAGATCGCTCCGAAACTCCGTGCCGAGATTGCCGCCTGCGCAGCAAAGGGTTGTGAAATCTGCAAGGAACTGCAGACTCTCGACCACTATCTCGTCAAGCGCAGCCAGTGGATCATCGGTGGCGACGGTGCCTCCTATGATATCGGCTACGGTGGTCTTGACCACGTGATTGCCTCTGGCGAGGATGTCAACATCCTGGTGCTCGACACTGAGGTGTACTCCAACACCGGTGGTCAGGCCTCAAAGGCCACCCCACTCGGTGCCATCGCACAGTTTGCCGCTCAGGGCAAGCGCATCCGCAAGAAAGACCTGGGTATGATAGCCACCACCTACGGCTATGTATACGTGGCTCAGATTGCCATGGGCGCCGATCACGCCCAGTGTCTGAAGGCCATCCGCGAGGCTGAGGCATGGCACGGCCCATCCGTCGTCATCGCCTATGCACCCTGTATCAACCACGGTCTGAAGGCCAAGGGCGGTATGGGTAAGAGCCAGGCCGAAGAGAAGAAGGCTGTGGAGTGTGGCTACTGGCACCTCTGGCGCTACAATCCCGCTCTCGGCGAGGAAGGCAAGAATCCGTTCTCTCTCGACTCCAAGGAGCCCGACTGGGACAAGTTCCACGACTTCCTCATGGGCGAGGTGCGCTATCTCTCTGTCAAGAAGGCTTATCCCAACGAGGCCGAGGAGCTCTTCGCCGAGGCTCAGCGCATGGCACAGCTCCGCTACAAGACCTACGTGCGCAAGACACAGGAGAACTGGGAAGACTAATCTCTCATGTGACTGTCACAACATTTAGATATGGGGCGAGACCGCAGTGGTCTCGCCCTTTTTTTGTCTTTTCTTGTTCATTTTATACATTTTCATGCATTCTGTTACATTATATTTACATTTTTTTTGCGATTTTGCGGAGAATCGTGTATCTTTGCATTTATTAACACCTTGTTCTGCAGGAAAGGCCCATTAGGAAGCCATCCTCCGGCAAGGGAGCATATCACTAATATTCACTAAAAAAAAAGTAAAATGAAAAAATTACTTCTTGTAGCAGCCATCATGATGGCTACCATCAGTGCTTATGCACAGCATGAACCGGGAAGCCTGACCGTACAGCCCCGTATCGGTTTCAGCGCTGCCGACTTCAACAACACCGACGACACCAAAGCACGCGTAGGCTTGATCGTAGGTCCTGAGTTTGAATACACGCTGAGCAACCGCTTCAGCCTCGCCGCTGGTATCAACTACTCACAGCAGGGTGCAGAGATTGAGAATATCGATGTCACCTACAAATCCGACTACATCACCGTGCCCATCACAGCCAACTTCTATGTGCTCAAGGGTCTGGCCCTGAAGGCAGGTATTCAGCCAGGATTCAACATCAGTGCCAAGATGGATACCAAATCCGGCGATGTGAAAATCGACGACGATGTGAAGTCTCTGGATTTCTCCATCCCCGTAGGTCTGTCGTATGAGTTCTACAATTTTGTACTCGATGCCCGTTATACCTTTGGTCTCACCAAGGTCTTCGACCAGGACAAGATCAACCTCGACAGCAAGAACCTCACATTCCAGCTTACCCTGGGCTACAAATTCACCCTCTTCTAATCCGCCAATACACAGGATTTGAAATATGATGATGGTGGGGCGAGACCGCAGAAAGTCTCGCCCCTCATTTTCACAAAAAACTATTACAGCTTATGAAACGAATCCTTTTCTTCCTTACCGCCCTATGCCTGTGCGCATCTATCGACGCGCAGGAGGTGCTCACCGTAGTCTATGCCACCTCCGACGACGGCGTGCTCAATATCCGTGAGCGGCCCACCACCAAGTCTCGCGTCCTCACCCAGCTGTGGATGCTCAATCATGGCCTGGGACAGGGCGTGTACCGCGGCGAGCGACAAGGCAACTGGAGCAGGGTGAGCGTGCGCGACGTCACCGGCTGGGCCTATACCAAATACCTCGGCTATCAGACCTGGTACAAAGGCAATGGAGCCCCGCGCCTGGTGGCCGCCAAAGAGCCCACCGTCATCTATACGGAAAACTACGTAGACTCCGAGGCAGCACTGCCCGTCTTCACCCGCGTGAGCAAAGGCACCATTCTCGGCGACCAGTTTGAGGAGGACGAGCAATACTACATGCTCACCACCGCCCACGACTATCTTTTCATCAAAAAAACCGACGCCGTCATTCTGAAATGACCCACAACCGATTTATCATCCTCGGCACGGGCAACGCCATGGTCACCCGCTGCTACAACACGTGCTTTATACTGCAAGACCATGGTCAGAACCTCCTTGTAGACGCTGGTGGTGGCAATGGTATCCTCCGTCAGATGGAGGATGCCCACGTCAGTTTCGCCGACATCCACCACATGTTTGTCACCCATGCCCACACCGACCACATCCTCGGTGTCATCTGGGTCATCCGCAAGATTATCAGTATGCAGATGAAAGGCAAATACGAGGGAGTGTTTCATATCTACAGTCACGAAAAAGTGCTGGGCATCCTGCGTATGATGTGTCAGACGATGCTGACCCCAAAATATTACACCAACATCGACCAGACGGTGCTCATGCACGAGTTGACCGATGGCCAGCAGTTCTGTGCTGCCTCGATGGAAATCAGCTGTTTCGACATTCTCTCCACCAAAGAGAAGCAATTCGGTTTCAGTGCCCTGACATCCGACGGTCAGCGTGTAGCCTGTCTGGGCGACGAGCCCTACAATGAGCATTCCCGTCCCTATGTAGAGGGAGCCGACTGGCTGCTGAGCGAGGCATTCTGTCTCTACAACGACCGCGAGCGTTTCCAGCCTTATGAGAAGAGCCACAGCACAGCGCTCGACACCGGCCGGCTGGCCCAGCAGCTGGGTGTGAAAAACCTCATCATCTATCACACCGAGGACAAGACTCTTGCCACCCGCAAGGCCAACTACAGCCGCGAGGCCGCCCAGGCATTCAAAGGTAGGATTTTCGTGCCCGACGACCTCGAGGTTATTGACTTTTAGTTGTAGGCCACTGGCCTACAACTTTACTATCAGTTTCAGATGATCCGTGTGGTCACCTTATTTTGCTGAACCTTCTCACCTTTTTATCAAGAATTAGAGAGATTTGTCGAAGGCCCACTGACCGAAGGGAGGTAATTACAGAATTTTAGTTACCAAAGTAGCTGGTCTGAAGGAAAATTCTTTAATTCTCTAATTCTTGATATAAACTGAATTGCCCATTTTTTATCAAGAATTAAAGAATTAAAGAATTATAGTTACCGAAGTGGTTGATCTCATGGATAATTCTATAATAGGCTGTCCTATTTCTTTTTATCAAGAATTTAAGAATTAAACCCAAATCGGTTATTAGAGATTCAGTCAACATT
>CAMIYC010000116.1 GCA_946402905.1 uncultured Prevotellaceae bacterium
TCTTGGCCGCCAACATGATACACAGAGTCAAAAAGTAGTTTTTATGGGGATTTTTGGAGGGTGTCTGGAAGCGAAAAAGGGCGTTTCGGTTGAAAAAGGTGCACCATAGAGGGCACCAGAAGATGACAGATGTAAATAAATATGACAAAATTTTTTATTAGATATTGGGCTTTGAACCCATCATTTGAGGTGCTGCGGCAGATGTCTCTCTGTCATGAAATGAATAAAGATGTATATATGCGACGTTCAAATTTGTATTTGAGTACATATATTTTGTTATAAACCGAACCTAAAAGAGGATGTGAAGGATGTCGTGTAAAAGAATCATACAAATGGATGCCGTATCATTTTGAAAAATGAAAATAATTGTTTATTATTGCAGATGTTAGCTTAGCTAATGCGCATTTATTCTTATTATTTTTAACTTACAAATCTTTTACATTATGAAAGTGCATAGTGCTGTGGTCAAGTTAGTGCTCCGCACCAACAAGACCTTGACAAATGGTTATCACCCGATCATGCTCAGGGTGAGTTTTGGCTACCGCAAGGAGAAATCCACGGGGTATGCGTGTGATGTGGCGCATTGGGATAAGAAAAATCAATGCTTGAAGTCGGACTTTGCCAATGCCGCTGAGATCAACAAGATCATCACCGAGTATAAGAACAAAATTGTGGCCCGCAAACTCAAGTTTGAGATGGACGACAAGAGGTATACTCCCGAGATGCTGCTCGACGACACACGGCCGGAATATAGCGCGCGGTCGTGCGTGTATAAGGAAATCATGGACAACTTGCTCTCTCAGAAGCAACTGCGCAATAGCACGCAGGCGCATTACGACTACTCTTACAGACTCCTGGCCGACTACATGGGCAATGAGCGCTTCATGATCAATGACCTCAATGAGTTTAAGATGCAGCGGTTTCTCAAGGATAAGCTCAAGCAACTCAGCGAGGGCACGTTGCACAATGTATGCTCAAAGATAGCAGCGGTGTCCAATCACGCCATGCTCATGGGGGTGCTTTCCCCGGAGGACTATTGTTTCAGACGGCTGAAATACTCCAACCTGGTGCGTAAGGCCAACAAGACGGCTTATATCGACAAGGACAACCTGCTCAGAATAGAGAAATACTACCTCGATCTGGTGACGGAGGGTACTGGCGAGCATTGGCAGTTTAATGAGGAGGCCCTGTCGCTGCTGCGCAAGCGCACCACTAAGGAGTTTGCGCTCTGCTTCTGGCTCGCTATGCTGAAGTTGAACGGCAGTGCGCCTATCGACGTGGCCCTGCTGAAGAAGGAGAATTTCGCCATCCGCCACTACGCCGACAGTCAGGGCGTCAGCCATCAGTATTATTGTTTCGACTTCAAGAGGGCCAAGACTGGTGCTGACGTGCGTCCGCGGATCATCTGCGACCGTCTCTCAATGGCTATCTTCCAGCCTTTTATCGAGACCTGCCATCTGCGCGACGGTTATATCTTCCCGGTGATTCAAGATGATGATCACTCTCTGAAACCTAAAGACACTTACGAGAGTATGAAAAATGCAGTGCAGTATGTGGCACGTATTACGCTCGAATGGATGAGGCTGGTCTGCAGGGAAATCAACAGAAGGGTGACGGTGAGAAATACGCTCACCAATCAGCACCGGCCGCTCATAGACGTGGAGAATCTCTCCTGCTACAACATCCGCCATTCTTTTGCCATGGCTTATCTGTCGACGCCGGGCTCGAACGTCAGTTCGCTGGCCAGCTTGATGGCAAGGAGCCCCAATAGCATCAGCACGTATATCACCCAGCTCAACCGTGATTATGACTTGATCGCATCGGTGGCGAATATTGGTATCTGAATGGTGGATTCTGAAAATAATAGGGTGCACCGTAGAGTGCACCCAAAAAACGGTTGTCGCCATAATTCATACAAATTGTTGAACGTAAAGCAACAAACTGGCGAGGTAGAGTTGGTATTTTTATGCGTTAATGTCCGTATAAATATGCAAGGCGGGGTTGGGCGTGAATGATCGTGGATAGAACGCGAGGTTTTGGATTGCGAAAAAAAATGCGTAAAATGCGAAAGTATACGGATACTTTTGTGGATGCTGAAGCATCCAAGGGGTTTTCACGTGAATTATCAGGAATTAATCATGAATTGACCGTGAATTTTTGTTGGGGATTGCAAGCAAAAATGTAGGGTGAGAACCTGAGAACAGCAGGTATCTGGAGTCACACTCCATCGCCGGGGTCGCCTCCTTGAGGATGATCCACGGGCAGTGAGGGGTTTTGGGGGTCGGTGATGGGCTTGCCGAGGATGATATCCACCATGAGCAAGACGTCAGAGATGTCGATGGAGCTGTCGTTGTTGAGGTCGGCTTTGTTTTTGTCGAATTTGTCAACAGGCTTGCCGAGGATGTAGTCTATAGTAGCCAGTACGTCGGAGATGTCGACCGTGCCATCTGAGTTGACATCACCTCTGATGTCAGCTGTTGTCGTCGCGCTCATGAATGCAGGGAAGAGCACTGACATGATGGCAAAAAAATACTTTAGAAAGAGCCTTGTCATGGTCTGGGTGTTGTATAGGATTACAAAAATACATATTTTTAGGCGGATTGGAGGTGTCACGGTGGGGTGATTAACTTATTTTAACTTGTATGTTTCGTACTTGTGACTCTTCAGTCCCCCGGGCGCTCATCGGGATTTGTAATCCCGATGTATATATTATAAGGATTTTTAATCCGATAATCGCATTGCAAATGCTTATATTCAATGCGTGCGGATTGCAAATCCGCACGAGCTGTAGAGCGGTGTCATCCTCCAAAGGTCGGCCTGCGGCCTCAAAATCAAACAAAATTGATAGTAAAATCTACCAAAATATATGCAAAGTGAAGATTTTATATTAGTTTTTGAAAGATTTTGAGCGCAGTCAATTCTGGGAACGCGGGCGTCCTCGCCCGCAATCAGTGGCGGGCGAGGGCGCCCGCGCTCCCAAGCGAAGCGAAAGTTACTTCGTCTCGGGATAAAAAATGAATGAATTCTGAAGATTTTGTCCGCTTAAGGACAAAATCGTGTTCTCCTCTCTGTATATGGTAATCCAAAAGTGTACCACTTAGTAATTGAAAAGTGTACCACTT
>CAMIYC010000117.1 GCA_946402905.1 uncultured Prevotellaceae bacterium
TTTAACTGGGTTTTTGAAAACGAACTTTTTCAGCAGCCCCAACTTAGAGGGGGAATTGGTTACAACTGCAAATAGAGAGTGGATGTGTAAGAAAACAAAGGACACCCTAATTGCGAACCTATCCCACTTAGTTCAGCCAATACATGCTTACGCACACATAACACCACTTTTTCATTATATTTGTTACAATTTTTATAGATTTTATGTCAGATTGTCAATAAAATTAAGTAATTTTGCGGCGTTTTATCAACAAACGCCTATTTATTGACATGACATTAAAAGAATATTTTGCAGGCGACCGCTTTGCCTCTGACGCCGGCATGGAGATCACCTTGCTCGAAGCAGGCCACGCCATCGTGGAGATGACCATCGAAGACCGGCATCTCAACGGTGCCGGTTTCTGTCAGGGCGGCGTGTTCTTCACCCTTGCCGACCTGGCCTTCGCCTGCGCCACCAACTCCCACGGCATCCCCACCGTGACCGTCAGTGCCAACATCACCATTCTGCGCGCTGCCACGAAGGGGATGAAGCTCCGTGCCGAGGCCCATGAGATTTTCAACCACAAATCGCTGCCCTATGCGGAAGTGCGCGTAAGCGACGACGCAGGAAACATCCTCGCCATCCTGACGGCAAGCGGCTATCGCAAGAGGAATGCTACCTTAGACGTCGAGGATAGTTACTGAGCACTATTAGGTTATTAGGGTTGAAGGTTATTAGGGTTGAAGGTTATTAGGGTTGAAGGTTATTAGGGTTGAAGGTTATTAGGTTTTAGGTTTTTAGGTTATTAGGTTGTTAGGTCGCTACGCTTAGAGGCTTTTTTATTGAGATATGTGAAACATCAGTTATAAACTAAAATATTAGTGGAGAACATGATTTGGAATAAAAACAAAGAATGTATGAGCCGCGATGAGATGCATCATCTGCAGAGCAAGCGGCTACAGAAATTAGTGGCACTGGTATACCGCAACGTGCCATTCTACAGGGAGAAAATGCAAGCGATGGACATCGACCCTGCCGACATACAGGACATCGACGACATCGTGAAGCTGCCGTTTACCACCAAGCAAGACCTGCGTGACAACTACCCGTGCGGCCTGCAGGCTGCGGCACAGTCGGAAATCGTACGTGTGCATGCCTCCTCGGGCACCACGGGCAATCCCACCATCGTGGGATACACCCGCCGAGACATTGAGATATGGGCAGAGGGCATGGCCCGCGCACTCACTGCCTACGGCGTGCGCCGGGGCGACACCTTCTCCGTGTCCTACGGCTACGGCCTGTTCACCGGCGGCCTGGGTGCCCACTATGGCGTAGAGCGTATCGGAGCCGCCGTGGTGCCCGCGTCGACCGGCAACACGGAGAAACACCTGAAGTTGATCAAAGACCTCGGCGTGGCCGGCATCGCCTGTACACCCTCCTACGCCCTATATCTGGCAGAGACCATGGAGCGCCTGGGCATCAAGAAAGAAGACCTCAACCTGCGTATCGGTGCCTTCGGCGCCGAACCGTGGACAAACAAGATGAGAGAACAGATACAGGAGCGTCTGGGGCTGAAGGGCTACAACCTCTACGGCCTGAGCGAGATCTGCGGTCCCGGCGTGTCGTATGAGTGCGAGGCCCAGCACGGTTCGCACATCTGCGAAGACCACTTCTATCCTGAGATCATCAACCCCGAGACGCTGGAGGCACTGCCTATCGGCGAGACCGGCGAACTGGTCTTCACCACACTGACCAAGGAAGGCATGCCGCTGCTGCGCTACCGCACCCGCGACCTGTGCTACCTGATGGACGGCGTGTGTGAGTGCGGACGCTCCTCGGTGCGCATGGGTCCGGTGATGGGCCGCTCCGACGACATGCTCATCATCAGGGGTATCAACGTCTTCCCGTCGCAGGTGGAGAGTGTGATCCTCTCGATGCAGGAGTTTGAGCCACAGTATATGATCGTGGTAGACCGCAAGGGCAACCTCGACTCGATGCAGGTGCAGGTGGAGGTGCGCAAGTCGGCCTTCAGCGACGACATCGGCCAGATGTTTGAACTGCGCAAGAAACTGGCCGACAAGCTCAAGAGCGTCATCTCCATCAAAGCCGACGTGAAACTGATGGAACCGGGCAGCATCGAGCGCAGCCAGGGCAAGTCAAAACACGTGATCGACCATAGAACACTGAAATAAATCACCTCAAAACATAGCAATCATGACCAAGCAAATATCATTGTTCCTGGAAAATAGGACAGGACGCATCGCCCAGGTGGCCAAGACGCTGGGTGAGAACGACATCAATATGAAAGCTTTTTCGATGACGGAAACGCCCGACTTCGGCATCATGCGTATCGTGGTGACCGACGTGGAGCGTGCCGTGGTGGTGCTGAATGAGGCCAACTTCGCCGTCTCGCTTACCGACGTGGTGTGCATACAGTGCCCCGACCGCCCCGGTTCGCTCTCCAACGTGCTGGAGAGTCTGACCAGTGCCGACATCGACATCAATTACATGTATGCTTTCTCTGAGGGGGAGATGGCCAAATTTGTGATCAAACCGTCCGACATCCAGAAGTGTGAGGAAGTGCTCGCACAGTCGGGATGCACCATACTTTAAAGGTGCCTTCTATAATATAAGGTGTCCAATATGTTGTTAATCTATGATTATATATCAAGAATTATAGAATTATAGAATTATCCATGAGATCAGCCACTTTGGTAACTATAATTCTTAAATTCTATAATTCTTGATAAAAATATTAGACAGTCAAATTCTTTAATTCTCTAATATAAGATGTCCAATATGTTGTTAATCTAAGATTATATACTGAAGTTTCCTACCCTTAAAGCGTTTGTAATAAATTGTTTATCAAGAATTTAAGAATTTAGGCCCAACGGGGATTGTCCGTGGCAGGCTCCAGCGTGAAACTATCCAAAGACCA